>JAYOYH010000029.1:0-56611 GCA_038153405.1 Gemmatimonadota bacterium
TGTGTCCCCAGTTCAATTCTGGGAGGAGCCACCATCTAATTATAAACAGGGACTTGGTGCACACAAGCACCGAGTCCCTGTTTTTTTTGCAATGCACATAAAATAGCGCACGGGCACGAAAAATAACCATACAAATCACATAGCCCACGACTTGGGCAACTCGACTCACCGCGATTTTCTTTCTTATCTTATGCCCCGTCCGAGCGATGACGCAACGCAGCCATACACTCTGCTGAGGTATACGCTATGACCCAAAAAAAACGCATTCTCGTAACGGGCGCTGCCGGCAGCGTCGGCGCTGCGCTGTATACGGCCTGGGAAGCGGAGCGACGCTACGAGTTAACGCTCTGCGATCTGCGCCTTCCCGCCAGCAAAATATCGCGCGCTCAAGTGGCCGATGTACGCCACTACGAGCAGATGCAGACACTTTGTCAGGACCAAGACGTGCTGGTTCATCTAGCCTACGTGCCGCAGCGCCACCTGGGAAAAGAAGCGGGCGAAGTGTCCGATATCGGCGCCTCGATATTGCTCTTTGAAGCAGCGCGCGAAGCCGGCATCGGCAAAATTGTGCTGGCCAGTACCAACCACGTCACCGGTGTCAACGAACGCCACGTGCCAGCGCGCCTATCCACGGGCGACCAGTTTCGCCCAGACGGCTGGTACGGCGCCATGAAAGGCATGGCCGAAATAGCCGGCCGCCACCTAGTGGAAAACTGTGCGATGCGCTTTATCTCTATTCGCATCGGCTCCTTTACCGGCCGCGATACAGCCGACAGCCTGCGCACCTGCAGCACTCTGCTGACGCCGCGCGACTGCGTGCAGCTCTTTACGCTCGCCGTCGACTACGAGGGTCCTGAACGCTACCTAATTACCTACGGCACCTCCGGCAATTACAGCACGCACCACCCCGGATTTCTCGACATCAGCGCGGCCGTTGACGTGCTCGGCTATCAACCGCAGGACAATGCGCTGCGCGACTTTGGCGCCGCACAGCTGCCGCACATGCAAAAAAATCAGTAACATGCCCCGTTAGTCTTTGTAGGGATCGAACTCGTCGTCGCCGGCCATGCACACGCCAATGGGCATCAGCGTATGCTCAATGGCGATACTGTCGGCGTGGTGCTGCAGAACCTCGTTCAAGCGTTTGTAGACGTGCGGACTCTCATCGCTACCGGCACCGCGCAACTCGACTCCGTTGAAGTGGCGAATCCACTCCTCCATCATAGCGCGCGAAATTCTTCCCTCTGTGCGCTGAACCAACCTGCCTTTTTTCCAGCGCCGCTTGCCGGCTGCTGCCGTGCGCGACATAACGCGGCCTGCTCCGTGCACAGTCGAATAGAGACTAGCGCTGGCCTCTTCGGCATCGCATCCACGAATAATGACCGAACTATCGCCCATCGATCCACCTATAAAGCTGCGCTGACCGGGAAAGCACGGCGTAGCTCCCTTGCGCACGACCCACAATTCGCGATCGCCGTGCCGCTCGCGCCAGGCAAAGTTGTGGTGATTGTGGACGCTGTCGACGATGTGCGCACCCAGTATCGCCGCGACTTTTGTGCACACCCAGTCCCGTCCCGCATAGGCATAGCGACCAGCCAGGTGCATACAGGCCAAGTATTGGCGTCCCAAGTCCGAGTCGGCGCGCAGTCGCACGGGTTCGACCATCATGCCGTCGCACCCACCGCCGGCGCGGATAAAGTGGGAGGCCAGCTTGTGTCCCAACCCGCGCGAGCCAAAGTGCACGCCGCACCATACGCGCTCCTGCTCATCGATAAAGAGGTCGACGTAGTGATTGCCCGAGCCCACTGTACCCAGCTGCCGGCGCGCCATATCTTTCAGCGCAGCCGCCGCTTCAATATCCCACGCCGGATCGTCGTCAAATAGATCGGCCTCGACAACTTCCCTGTTGGTACGGCCCATGCCAAAGGAAATCTGTCGCTGAATATCGTCCATGATAAGCGCAATGCGCCCCTTTACGTCGGCTGCATCGGCGTCGAGCAGCACCGCCTTATTGCCGCAGGCGATGTCAAAACCCACGCCCGACGGAGAGATGTCGTCTTCGTAGGCGACCACTCCGCCGATCGGAACGGCATATCCCAGGTGATGATCGGCCATGAGCGCCACGTGCGCGGCCGAGCGCGCGCAGGTCTGCATTTGTTCGACGGCTCCCGCATCGGGTTCACCCCAAACCGGTATATCGCCAATATATCTATACGTCATGGAACATGCGGCACGATCAAGAGCAACCTACCTATTCGCCTATTGTTTCTGCGGCAAAGTAGCGCTGTAGCAGCGCTTCCGGCGGCCATACACCCAGCGTTTGCAAAGTGCTGCGCCAAGCAAATTCGTCGAGCAGCTGTTCCATCTCCGCTCTGCTTTTGCGCGCGGCCAGCCGAGTCGCTGCACTGGCAAAGGCGCTGACCAATTGGGCATTGATGGCGGCGCACTCCGTCAGGCCGGTGGCGTAGACCTTATCGGCCGTATCGGCACGCGTGTGCACGTAGCGACCGGCGTCCGGATCGACCAATTCGCAGCCTATGGCGACCGTCGGCACTCCGCCAGCCCAGAATGGAAAGTGGTCAGAGGCCCACCCCGGATTGCCAACGACTACCTCCAGCGGCCCTTCCACTCCTTCCACGCGCGCGCGCTGGGCAACGCCTTCAAGCAGCGGAACCAATTCGGTAAAACCTGCGCTAATCAGGCGCACGGGGCGCCCTCCCACGTCGTTGTTGATCATGAGTATCGCATCGTCCATTTCGGCGATGTGCTGATGTGCGTAGGCCCATGAACCAACCAGCCCGAGTTCCTCGACGCCAAAGAAAATAAAGCGCACGCCGCGCGCTAGCTGTGCTTTATGACGAGCCAGACCGCGCGCCGCTTCTAATACGGCTACCACGCCGGTGGCATTGTCTACGGCGCCGCTGCCCACGTGCCACGAGTCGTAGTGACCGCCCAGCGCAATATACTCTTTGCTCTGCCCGGTGCCGTGCAGCGTGCCGACTACGTTCCACGAAGTCCGCCGTTTGGACGTGCTGTGCAGCGAAAGCGCTACGCGCACGGGGCCCTTGCGCAGGGCTATACGCTGTAAGTACGCCGCATCTTCGCGGCTGATAGACGCAGTGGGAATCGCACCTACGCGATTAAATGCACAGGTGCGCGCCGGCTGCAAACCCCCTGCGGTGCTGCGCGACTCGAGCAGCCCGACCGCACCCGCGCTAGCGGCCAACGGCATTTTTAATTGGCGTGGCACTGGATGATAGGGCGCGACGACAATGCGGCCGCAGATCTCCGCCCGCCGCTGCGATACTTCTTCGGCATCGCAGCGCTGCAGGAAAACGAGCTCTGCGCACAGACCTCGTGCCGCAGGAGACAAACCGGCGCAGCGGCAGGCGATCGCGCGCTGCACGGGTGCGACGACCTGCAGTTGCTCCTCCGTGCAGTCCCATCCCCTATAGGGAAAGGATTCCATCTCTACTTCATCGACCCCGTACCGACGCAGCGTGTCGGCGAGAAAGTCGCGCGCTGCCAACTCACCTGCACTGCCAGCCAACCGGCTGCCGATGTCATCGGCCAATACCTGCATATTTTCCCACGCCTCTGAAGCGGAGAATATTTCGCCTGTTACAGCCCCTTCCAATTCGCTCATCGCACAAACCGCCTCGCCCAATAAGCTTGACATAGACCAGTTTTTAAAGGTATATAATAGAACGAACTATCGATGAAAGATGATTGGCCATGATCCGCCCAATCGACCTACAAGATAATTTCTCCAAGGCCCCCATGGCGGCGCGCGAGCAGCACCTGCAGCAGACGCGCCCCGATATGGCTCAGCACAATATTGCTCGGCAGCAAGACCAAGATCACATCTTGGACCACAGCCGGGTGCGCCCCAGTGAAAATGCCGATGCAAGCGAAAACCGCTTGGACGACCACGAGGGCCGTCAGCGCCGAGGAGCGCAGCACCAGCAGCGCACAGACGCTGCTTCAGACCCGAAAGACGATGAGCAAGCCCCACCTAAACAACAATTAAAAGGCGCCCTTTATATTGACATAACCGTATAGAAAAGCCCCGGCAGTGCCTGCCGGGGCTTTTCTATACGGTGGTGACGACTATTCGTCGTCGTCGTCGTCGTATTCGTCGTCGTCGTCTTCATCCCCGTCATCCGCATCGCTGTAATCGTCTTCCCCTTCCAAGATGGAAATGCGCCGCTGCAGCGCATCGTTGCGCTGGTTGGTGGCAGAGAGGCGCTCGCAGAGCAGCTCGACGATGTTTTTCATAATGCGCATATACATACCGGCATTCGACGCGAGCACGGCGTCGAGATTTTTCTTGCTAATAACCACGGCAACCGACGGCTCTATGGCGGATATATTGGCCGAGCGCGGCTGATCGGTCAGCACGCCCATTTCACCCGTTGGCGACCCGGGCAGAATCTCGCCGAGCTGGTCTCCACCGGCCGTGGTAACCAATAGGCGTCCACGCAGCAGAACGAGCATCTCATCGCTGGGAGCACCGACGACGTATATGCGCTTACCCGCTTCGTATTGATGCGACGAGGCTACGCGCAGTATGCGCTGGATATGCTCTATCTCCAGCCCTTTAAAAACGCCGATCTTGCGCATGACCATCATTAATTGATGCTGTTGTTTATTCATCGTTCATAACCTTTCCGGCGCGGTAACGCAGCGATTATAGCACCCTGAGCTTATGCAGAAAATCGCCGCGTTTTGCGTTGGCTACATCAATAGCTTCTTCAGACCCCAGCACGGCTATTACACCTTGTTCGGCCACTCGATCGAGCACGTCGGCAAATGCATGGAAATCGTCGGCGCTCGTTGCCAGGACTTCGTCTCTTATGCGCTGGCGATACGCATCGTCGACACCCGTCAGACAGCGCATCATGGAAGTATAACCCTTGGCGTCTGGCAGCTGGTAGGAGTCGAGGTCGCCTATCGTGCCGATGATCGCCTTGCTCAACTCGTCGCCGTTGACGTCAAGCGCGCGCAGAAACGAACCGCTCCCATCGTAGTTTTCCAGCGTATCCAATATATTTGGATCTCTGTACGAGGCGTAGGACAGGACGCCAGACATAGAGTCAAAAGCACAGAATGCCCCGTAGGCCCCTCCCTGCACGCGGATGCGATCCCACAGCCAACTCGCACCTAAGTAGCGGGAAATAACGGTAGCCGACCCGTGCAGCTCATAGCCCAGATCGTAGAGATTAGCGGCCTTGCCGACGTAGTTGACCTGTGCGGGAATGAGCAATCCCTCGTCGCCCTCGCGCTGGCCGCACTCCCACTGCTGGGTGGCGCCGCCGGCCGCGGGTAGCGCGGCCAGTAGCCGCGCTAGTTCGCCGTCGAAAATGGGGCGATCATCGGCGCTGAGCGTGGCATTGCACAACGCACCAGCGCGGTTAAAAATAAGGGCACGCATCTCTTGCAAACGCCGCTGTACAGAAGGCCAATCGCTTTCGATTTCGCCAATCAACTCGCGCAGAAAGAACAGGTAATCGACGCCGCGCATCTGCTCCGATATCCAAGATGCGCGATCAAAGCGCGAGCGCAGGCGCAGCGACACCACGCGGTGGCCGCCGGGCACTAGACCCGATTCCTCACCCGCCTTTTCCTCCAGCGCCATCTGCATAAAGCGCGCGCGGTCATCAAGGCGTCCCTTGAGCAGCACATCGCGCACCACGTCTATAAGTTCAGCCGTGCGCGCGACGGTCGACTTCCCACGCAAGAAGAGCAGGGCGTGCGTTTCGTCGCTACCGCGGTGGCCGCTGATTATGGGCTGGGCCCACAGCCCACCCGTCTGTGCACCAATGCGCTGCTGCAGTTGTACGAAGGTTTCGTCTTCTGTCCCCATCTCGAGAAGGGCACGGCCGAAGAGCGGAACATAGGGCAGGTACTCCTGCGGCAGCGCGCCCAGATCAAAACCCAGGTCGAGGTAGCCAATGCCATTGGTAAATAGATCGTGGTGCAGCGTGCGCACACCTTCAACTGCTGCGTCTTCGACGGGGATCGTCGCAACCTCCGCGCGCAGGTCACTCAGCGCCAGGCGCGGCAGTTTGGCCAGGTCACCCGGATCGTCCGGTCGCTCCTGTGCCTCCTTCAGCGCGCGCGCAGTTGCGGCGACCTGTGCTACTTCGTCTTCGTCCATATCCGCGCGAACTGCAGCTAGGCGCTCGTGTTCTGCGCGCTCTTGGCGCGCGCCCTCGTCGTCGTCGGGACGCAGTACCACCGTCGTGCGATGTTCGTTGTCGAGCAAGTGGCGGCGCAGCAGGTCGGGCAAAAAGCGCTCGTCGCTCTCGATGCGCTGGCGCAGACGGCTTAGCGAACCTTCAAAGCGCAGCGCCTCCAGCGGATCGCGATCGTAGAGCCAGTGCGCCAGGCTGCGCAGCATCAGCGCCAAACCGCGCGGATAGGAACCCGTATTGTTCTCGCGCAGGCGAAACTCGGCCGTATTCAACGAAGCGGATACCATACCCATATCGACGCCGTCGCGTTCGATGCCTTCGAGCGTTTCGATGACGAGCGCCGCAACTCGTTCGACGTCCTCTTCGCGCACGCCCTTTAGGCCGGCGCCAAAGAACAGCTCTTTCATTTCGGTTTCCAACCCACTGCCCGTCACGTCTTCTCCCAAACCCGAATCAATCAGCGCCTTGCGCAGGGCCGAGGCCGGCGTTCCCAACAGCACGTGGTCGAGAATCTGCAGCGCGCGCCGCTCGTCTAAGTCGATATCTTCCGGCAGCAACCAATTGACGGTAACAAAGCACTTGCTCTGTTCTCCGTCGCTGGCATAGACGTGTTCCAGCAATCGCGGTTCTGAAAAACGCGGTTGCCGACCGATCTCCGACTCAATGGAACGCGGTTCAAAATCACTCAAATACTCTTCCAAAAGCACCAAGCGCCGATCGACATCGTCATCGCCGTAAAAGAAAATGCGCGCGTTGCTAGGATGATAAAAGTCGCGGTGAAATCGCTCAAACTGCTCAAAGCTCAGGTCGGGAATAGCGCGCGGATGCCCTCCCGACTCCACTCCGTAAGTAGTATCCGGAAAGAGCGACTGCTGGGCGTATTCGGCTGCCACGCGCTCGGGATCGGAATAGGCTCCCTTCATCTCGTTAAACACCACACCCTTGTAGCTGAGCTTGGCGCCGTCTTCCTCCACCTCGTAATGCCAGCCTTCTTGCTGCAGCACTTCCGGCGTAATGCGCGGATAGAAAACGGCATCCAAATAGACGTCTACCAGGTTGTAAAAATCCTTCAAATTGGTGCTGGCGACCGGGTAGCACGTTTTGTCCGGATAGGTAAAGGCGTTGAGAAACGTGTTGAGCGATCCCTTGATCAGCTCAACAAAGGGCTCTTTAACCGGATATTTGCGCGAGCCGCACAGCACGGAGTGCTCTAAGATATGCGCCACGCCCGTCGAGTCGCTCGGCGGGGTGCGGAAATTTATTCCGAATACCTTGTTCTCGTCGTCATTGGCCATTGAGAGCAGTTCGGCTCCCGTGCGGTGCCTGTACAAACGAGCCTGCGCGTTGAGTTCGCCTATATACTCGTCGCGCAGCAGTTCAAACTGATGTTCTGGCATACCTATCCTCTCTACCGGTAGACACATAAGATATATCGACACATATTGACAGACATCTATAAAAATGCGCTAAAATACTCAAATTAGGTGGAGAGTGACCACACCGCTGCGGCCGTCTCACCGAGAATGCGATCCACATCGCGCGCGTTAAAAAACGGAATGCCCTCGCCGATGAGGCGCAGTTCGTCGGCCAGCGTGGGCCAACGGTGTTTGACGCGATGGTGCCCGGGATACCCGGTGCCCCACAGCGCGCGTCCACTGCCAAAGGCGTCGTAGAGCATGCGGATATAGGGATGTACATCCGCATAGGGAAACGCCTCTTGCGAACGGCCGGCCACGTCGGAGATCTTGACGTACACGTGGTCGTGCTGCGCTAGATCGACAATCGGTTGATAGGCTTGGGGACCGGCCTGCAAATCGGGATATCCCATATGATCTATCAGCAGTTTCATACGAGGGTAGCGCCGCGCAATTTCGTCGACCTGTGCCGTATCGCTAGGGCGCATATGGAATTGGACGATCGCCTCGCCAGCAGATAACTCTTCCCACAGGGCGCGGTTGGCATCGGCCACCAAAATCGACTCGTCCGGGTAGTACATGGGGTGCAGGCGAAAGCCGACCAGCCCGCGCTCGGCCAACCAATAGCGCGCCACCTCAGCATTGTTGGGGTCCTGCGGATCGATCAGCCCATGGCCGACAAAGCGATTTGGAAAACGCGCCACCGAGTCGGCGATGTAGCCATTATCCCAGGTCGACCAACTCGTCTGTACGAGCACGGTCCAGTCAACGCTGTGCACATCCATTTCTGCCAGCAGTTCATCGGCTGTTCCTGGCTCGTCGGGCAGACTCTTCCAGCCCGGCGCCGTTGGACCAACGGGGTAACGCGGTGGATCAATTTCCCATACGTGCACGTGCGTATCGACTATCATCGGTTTCGTCCTCTCTTAAGGCAATGCGATTTTCCCCAACACGACGGCGCGGTGTGCACCCGTTGCCGCTGGCACATTGCCGACTCTACCCATAATCGTTTCATTGGCCAAAACGGCAAAGCTGAGCGCCTCGCGCGCATCCGGATCGACACCCAACTCGGCCAGCGACTCCACCCGTGCTCCGTCCATCGCGCAGCGCAGGCGCTCCAGTAGGTGCGCATTGTGCACGCCGCCGCCGGCAACCCATACGGCGGAAACGGTCTGCGCAGCAGCGCGGCGAATGCCTTCGGCAATAGAGCGCGCACTGAACTCGGTTAGCGTGGCGATTAGATCGCTTTCGCCGCATGCACTGCTCTGTTCTATCTCGTCGAGAAACGCAGTGCCGAACTGTTCTCTGCCAGTGGACTTGGGCGGATCGCGGCGCAGGTAGGGATGCTGCATCAGCCGCTCGAGCAAGGCGCGATCGACCGTTCCCCGCGCCGCGCGCATGCCGCCGCGGTCAAAGCGCTCGCGCCCTTCCGTGGCGCGCTCTACGGCCGCATCGATCAGCATATTGCCGGGCCCCGTATCAAACGCGCAGACCTCTTGCGGGTGTGCTCCAGCGGGCACGATCGTCACATTGGCAATGCCGCCGATATTGAGCAATACGCGCTCATCTTCTTCGTCGCCAAAGAGCAGCCCGTCGGCCAGCGGCACGAGCGGTGCTCCCTGGCCGCCCACGGCCATATCGGCCGGGCGAAAATCTGCCACCGTGACGATTCCCGTGTGCTGGGCAATAACCGACGCATCGCCAATTTGCAGCGTCGAGGGTGGATCGCCGTTGGGCAGGTGGCGGACCGTTTGTCCGTGTGAACCGATCAGGTCGATGTCGCCAGGCTTCATGCCAGCTCGATCAATCACCTGAAGCACCGCCTCGGCAAAGAGCGCACCTAGCTGCGCATTAACTTGGCACAGCGCGTCGATTCCGGCGCGGTCCTCGCACAGGTCGAGCACAGCAGCGCGCAGAGCCGCCGGTAGCGGCAGCGTTTCAAAGGCCAACACCCGGTGCCGCAGGGCCCTGCCGCAGCCGCGCAGTTCGGTGACCACCGCATCGATACCATCGGCCGATGTCCCCGAGATGAGACCGACCACTCTGCGGCACGCTTTGCCCGCGATTTCACTCAGTGCGTGCACGTAACGCACCTTCCTGCACGTCGCGGGCCACGACGGCGACCATGCCAAATAATACGGCGTAGACCAGAGCAAAGCGCCCATTAATCATCGATGCATTGCCCAACCCTAGGGCCAGCATACCCATCAACAGAGCAAATACAGCGGCACAAAAAGAGCGCACATGCGGATCGCTACAGCGGTAAAACGTGCGCCAAGACAGCAGCATAATGCGCCCGTACAGCCAAAGAAAAGCCGCCGTCCCCAGCGTGCCCATCTTGAGCAGCAGCGTCAAATACAGACTATCGAGCGTCCAAGCGCGCGTCCATTCAAAGCGCAGCATTTTTTCGTTGAAGTTGAGCACCATGAGCGTCTTGCCCTGTCCGTGTCCCATCAGCGGATGCTCGCCGATGGCCTCTATTGCCACAGCATAGGAAAACAGCCGACCCAAGACATGCACGTTGTCCTCGTATTCGACCAGCGAGCGCGAACGCTCAAAGACCTGAGCGCTAATGGAGGCACCCGTAAAGCGCTGAAAGAAAAATACGGTGCCGGCCAGCAGCGCCAAAATGACTACGACCAGTGCAGCGGCGCGCCAGCGACTGCGGCCACCGCGCAGACGGCCCTGCATATAGGCGATGCACACCAGACCGATAATGAAAACGGCCCACATGCTGCGTCCCACCGTCAGGATGAACGCCAGGCCAACGGGGAAGAACAGCAGCAGCAGCAGCGGCTTGCCCCAGCGCCGCGGTGCCCACACTAACTCGGCGACGATGAGCAGCAATGCCACGGGCAGAATCATGCCCTGCAGGCGCGCTACGCGCACAAAGCGGTCGCCGACCGACAAATCGATAGCGCCGATAAACTCTAGCACATATTCAAACGAGACGACCAGACCGAGTAGGACCAATAGCGGCGCATAGTAGCGCAGGACGCTGCGCGCGCTGACGAAATGGCTCACGGCAAAAAACGCGATGTAGTAGAGGGGAAAGCGCACGTCGCGCCAGATAACGGTAGCGGCATTGCCATATAAAAAACCAACACCGATGGAGAACACTGTCACAAACAAAAACAATAAGACGGCGCCATCGACTGCCGTGCGCTCTATGCGCAGACCGCGGCGATACACCCAGTCTATAACGGCGAAGAAACAGACCAGCAGGAAAAGACCCTCTTGCAGACGCAGCCCTCCGGGTAGTACTAGCTCTGCAAGGGCGCTGGCGGGCAGGACGACGGTCGCAATCAACAGCAGCGACAGCGAGCGCTCGACAGAGAACAGAAAAAAAGCCATGCCACAGGCCACGGCGGGAATCACCCAGAACAGGCGCGGAACGACGTATATCGGCGCACAGATCAGCGCGACCTGTATCAGCACCACACACCCTAGCAGCGCGCGGTTGTTGGGTCGAACGGCGACGAGATTAAACGGGTTCATCGCATTTCCCACGCGGTAGGTGCATGGCCATCCAACAGGCCGCCGGCGCGATCAACGCCAGGTCGATTGGCAGGCGGAAGCGCGTATGCGCGAAGAACAGCGCGTGCACGCAGGTGAGTGCTATGGCCAGCGACGCGGCCGACCAAGCCAGCGCATCGCCGCGCAGTTGCCACAGGCCGAGCATGCCCATCAACAGCACGGGGCCACTGGTCAATAGAGCAGCGAAAAAGTGCAGCGGCGATGCATCGGGTAGCAGAGGACTCCATAGCAGCACGACCTTCTTTGCTGCTAGACGCAGCGCGCGCAGTGGGTCGGCGGCGATGCGCGCAAACATCCGCTCGGCGACAACGGCATCGCGGCGCACGGGATCTGCTTCGAAATCGGATATTTCTTCCATCATGCCCCAATAGTCCGCTCCGTCGCGATAGCTACCCATTGCATCCTTTTCGTGTCCCACCAGCAGATTGATGCCGACGTTGGTCGAAATGGGTACGACGCGTCCGCTGACCTGAAAATTGCGCAGCGTCCAGGGCGCTACGCAAAACACCAGCGCCGCTGCAAGCACTGCCAAATGAATGAGCTTAGAGGAGATCGGCAGAGCTATTTTAACCCACAGTATCGCGGCGAGAAAGGGCAGCCAGGCCAAGATGACCGGCTTGCACAGAGCCCCCATACCCAGCGTCATACCCAGCCCGACCGCGCGCGCCAAGCCGGGCTGCATGAGCAGGCGCTGGACCTGCCACAGCGCCGCTGCCACGCAGCCCAGCAGCAGCGTCTCGGCCATTAGCACGCCGGAAAAAAAGACGAAAAGGGGATAGCACGCGGCCAGCAGCGCGGCGCACAGACCCGCCATAGGACCGCATGCTGCACGCGCTAGGGCGTACGGCACCCAGCACACAGCGGCCGATGCGGCGGCCTGCAACAGGCGCACGGCGAGCGGCTCGTTGCCGAAGACTTCGTAAACCATTGACATGGCGAGCGGGTAGAGCGGCGGGCGGAAAAAGCCAGCCTCTGCGCTCAGCAAGCCACCGCGCCAGAGGTATTCGGCCATGCGCTGCCAGTGCACTTCGTCCGACGAAATGGTGCGCCCATCGAACGCAAGCGCAGCGACCACGCGCAGAATTAGCGCCAATAACAGCGCGGCAACGAGGCGGCGATTCACTGCTTCTCCTCCGGTCGGCGCGCGACGATCAGATAGTTCCAAGCGTCGCTATCGACCCGGTGCAGACGATCCAATCCCCATGCAACATACTGTACCACAGCGTAGACCGGCCCCATCAACGGACCGAACAACCGGCGTTGGAAGCGGCGTAGATAGTAGCAAAAACGCGCACCGGCCGTCACCCAATACCCGGCCATGGGGCGCACTTCCACCACCTCCAAACCTACGCGTTCGACGAGGTGCTGCAGACCATAGCAGGTAAAGCGAAAGTAGTCGTGAGGAACTTCGTGTAGGCCCCATATATGCGGCGCGCTGATTAACAGGCAGCCGCCGGGTTTGAGCACGCGCGCCATCTCTTCGACCATGCGCCACGGTTCGGGAACGTGCTCGAGGACCTGCGAGGAGAACACCGTGTCAAAACTGGCGTCGCGCACCGGCAAATGGAGCGCACTGCCACCAATGTGCGGACGTGCATGCGGGTAGCGCTTTACATCGTATTCCAATCCCACATACTCGCCAAAAGCGTGCGCATAGGGCATCGCTCCACATCCCACGTCGAGCACGCGACCGCGCGCCCAGCGTCCAGCCGCATCGACAATGTGCCGCGCGGCAATGTGCTCTACCAGCCAGTTGGGCGCCAGCGGCCCCACGCCTACCTAGTGGCGGTCGCGCGCCGTATGGGGGTAGTAGTCGACCACCTGCCCCTCGGCGTCGAGGACATAGCTGCCCGGATACCGCATCGTCGTCGGACAGACGTGACCGGGCACGGCCAACACGTACGCGCCAATGGCGGGCAGTGGGCCTTCCCAGCGAAATACCCCGTGCTCCTCGTTCTGTGCCACCAATTCGGCGTTCAGATCGTTGAGCAGGCGCGCGCGCTTGGCCAGGGCAATGTCTCCGCAGATGGCCTTGTGCCCCAGATCCGTGGTAATGGTCTGCCCCTGTGCATCGACGTGCACATCAACGACCTGGCCCAGCACTAGCGCCGCCCACTGAAAGGGCATATCGGGCATGGCGTCCCCATAGCCGGTATCCCAGTAGATACAGGTACCCGGCGACCCGCAGAATCCTTCGGCGCGCGCGTAGTAGGCAAAGGAAAACGAGCCGCCGCCGACGAGCCGTTCAACGGATAGACCTTCATCTTCTAAACGGCGCACCAGCGCACGCGCCTCCTCTATATGCGCTCCGGCAACCCGCTCGCGCTCGACCGGATCCGCATAGTGGTCGTGCCCATCATATATATGCAAACCGCGCGCCACCAGATGGGCATGGGCGGCAATTTGCCTATACAGCTCCGCCGCATCGGCTGGTGCCACACCGGTGCGATGCATGCCTACGTCGAGATCGACCATGACCTGCAGCATGGCGCCGCGCTGCTGTGCCACAGCGCCGAGCAGCGCAACGTGTTCGGAGCGACTGGCGATGGCCACGACGAGCGCGTCGCCGTTTTTAGCCGCGATATCGGCAAAGCGCTCCACCTTGATGCGCTGCGTCAGCGGATAGGCCAGCACGACCTCCCTGCCGCCGGCATCCAGCGCCATTTCCATCTCACTCAGCGTCGCACATTTGAAACCCGTGACGCCGGCTTCGACCTGTTTCCGCGCCACGGCCTCTGCCTTGTGCGTCTTGACGTGCGGCATCAGGTTTTGCGCTCCGCCCACCCACTCGGCTTGGGCGCGAATATTGTGGTCGATGCGCTCTTCGTACAACACCATCGCCGGCGTTTCCAACGAATCGGGATCGGCAACTTTATAGCCAGCCATTTCGATCATGGATCAAATCCTCACATAGCGTCTAAAAGCTCGTTAGCAGAGGCGAGAAAATAGCATAAAGGGGCAGCGCGAGCAAACGCCGCACACGCCCGTTTGTCCCTATATTACTTCCTATGCACCGCTGGTTTAAGCACCGTTCCCTGCTCGTTTTTTTGCCCTTTTACGCCCTGCTGCTGCTCGGTGCAGAAAGCGCCGTGCGCCACCTGTGGAGCGACTATGCCCGACCTGCCGACCGGCGCGTCTATCCCGATGCACAGGTGCACCACGACTACCGCCCCGGCGCCAGCTTCACGACGCACCCCGGTCCGGGCGATGACTTTGCGCCCGCCTATAACGAGATCAACGCACTGAGCATGCGCGGCCCCCTGCCCGGAACCAAGGTCGGCCGGCGCATCCTGCTGCTGGGCGATTCGTTTGTACAGGCCGATGAAGTTGCATTCGAGCAAACGTTTGGCCAATTGCTCAACGCGCACTTTGTGCAGCGCGCAGAATTTATCAGCCATGGTATGGTCAGCTGGTCGCCGACGCCGGAGTTTTCTTGGCTGTATCATCGCGGCCTTGCGCTGCAGCCCGATGACGTGGTGCTCTTTTTATGCATCAACGATTTCTTCCGCATCAGCGCGTTTCACCAAACCGATGCCGTCTATCGCCGACAGGCCATCTACCGCGATGGACTGCCCGTCGGTTATCGCATAGAATCTCCTTCACTGGCCGAGATTGCTCTGGCGCATTCGGCGCTGCTACAGCTAATGCGCAGGGTATACCGAAGCGCTACGGCGGCGTGGGGACTAGCCGATGCCGGCGACCGGCCGAGCATTCCCGGAGAGATTCTCCACCTGGCACAGCCGCCTGACCAATGGCCGCCCGACCTGCGCGCTAACGTAGATTCAACGCTGAGCGTGGTCGGCGCCATGCACGACTATCTACGGCAGCACCGCGTCGAACTGCACATCGCACTGGTGCCGCTGCCCTTTGCCTGGGCAGACGAGGCCGTCATTGGCAAGCAGCATCCGCTCTACGGCTGGTCGGCTGATTTTGCCGTATCTCAAGACGGCATCGAACGGTATGCGCGCACCTACGCGCAGCAGCGCACAATGGGATGGATTGATCTGCACGCGGAGTTTGCGCGCCGCAAAGAGCACAGCGCAGAACCGCTATTTAACGGTGCGGACGGCCATTGGAATACAGCGGGTCATCGCGCCGTGCACGCCGCCCTGCACGCCTATTTTCACTCTTACCTGCCACCCTAAATCGGGTGGGCTTGGGGAGAGCGACGCTATTTCTTATTTTGTGGAAAACCGCTCACGCACTGTTTGAAGGAGATAAATTCGATGCTCAAATTAGGCTGTATGTCGCTCAGCTATAAAGACGAGTTTGCCGCGGGTAAAATCGACTTAGAAGGTTTTATCGAACGCGCTTACCAGATGCGCCTCGACGGCATTGACATTCACACGCGGGCACTGGCGTCTAGCGACGTCGACTACCTGCGCTCCATTCGCATGCTGGCCTTCAAGCGCGGCCTCGCGCTGTCCTACATCGGCATCAGTTCCAACTTTGGCAAACCTCAAGAACAGTTGGAAAACGAAGTAGACACCGCCAAGCACTGGATCGACGTAGCCGCTTATATGGGCATTCCCCTCGTGCGCGTTTTTGCCGCCTGGATTCCCGAAGGCGACAGCGAGGAGGCGGTGTGGGCGCGCATGATTCCCTGCCTGCAAGAGGTCGCCTCCTACGGTCAGGAAAAAGGCGTCGTCGTTGGCCTGCACAACCACAACCACGGCTGCGTCACGCGCACGGGCAAAGACGTCCGCCGCATTATTTCCGAAGTCGACAACCCGTATTTCTCGCACATTCTCGACACCGGCCAATACGTCGGTTCGCCGGGCGCCTCCGGGCAGCGCGGCACGGAAGATCCGGCACTCAATTTCTACGGCAGCATCGAAGAGACGGCACCGCTGGCCGTGCACGTGCGCTGCAAGATATACCGCATCCAAAACGGGGTAGAAGAGTGGCTCAACTACCCGCGCATTTTCGAAATTCTCAAAGGCGTTAACTTCAACGGCTGGCTGTCTATTGTCTACGAGGGGCAGGACGTCGAAGAAGAAGCCAGCGCCGTGCCCAAGGCCGTTAGCTATCTGCGCGGCCTCATGGCCGAATACGAAAGCGGCAACTGATTTCGCGGCAGTGCCGATAGCACCATCTCAGGGAATGCCCAATTCCCTGCGATAGGTGCTATCGGCGTTGCCGTTCAGCGACCAGTAGGGAACGCGAATCGTCGCTTTTAACTGTCCGCTGCCGCCGTCGCTGTGCTGCCATTTGAGAATGCGGTGTGGGTAGGCTTGTTCAATCCAGTACTGCTTCCACGCGCCTTCCATTTCCAGACGCCAAACGCGCGCGGCCAAACGGCCCTCGGCTAACGCTACCCGCTCGACCTGCCCCTTGTGCACCCGTGCACTGACCAGCACTTGCTCGGCGTGAGATGCGCGCCGCGACCACAGGGCGGGCAGCAGGTCTAACTCTGCACTCTGCCCAGCGGCAAGCCACTCGCCCTTTAGCTCGCGCATGCGTATTAATAGGCCGTCCTCACTGGCAAATGCGCGCGGCTTTTCCAACCGGTAATCGCCGCTGCCCTCGCGTTCGAAATAGCTGTTTACATAGCCGTAGAGGCGCCCTTCGCGCACGCGCACTTCCTCGAATACGTGACCGCACCACTCTTGAGCACTGAGCGATATTTTGCGCAGGGCAAACGGGTGTTCCTCGCCTTCGACCTCGCTGAAAACAGAGGTCATAACCGAATAATCGTATATGCCCGTGGTAAATTTGAGCACGTTATTGAGCTTGAGCACGTAGAGGCGATCTTCGCGCGGCTGTTCCGACTCGACCTTGATATGCGTTTGGCGGTTGATATCTTCGGTCACAAAAATCATCACGCCGTAGCCGCTGCGCATTTGGCCGTAGCGCGGCTGTATCACATCGTAGCTAGACAACTCGGCGCGCCCATCGGCCCAGTGATCGTAGAAGTCTACGTCGGCATATGCGACGCCCCACATCATACATGCAATAACTAGTGCGGCCATTTATTTTATCTCCTCTCCAAATGCGCCCCCTCCCGGCGTTTCGAGCACCAGGCGGTCTCCAGGATATACGCGACAGCCGTCTATCGCAGCCAGTTCGACGCGCGTTCCGTCGGCGCGCTCCACCCATTGACGTCCTACGGAACCGCGCTGCCCTCCTCGCAGTCCATAGGCGCCCAAGCGGCGCTGCTGGGTCAATAGCGATAGATCCATCTCTTCTAAGAAGCACAGGCACCGCACAGCCCCATCGCCGCCGCAAAACAATCCCTTGCCCCCCGAACCGCGGCGTATCGCAAAGCGCTCTACCCGCACCGGGTAGCGGTGTTCGAGAATCTCCGGATCAGTAATGCGCGTATTGGTCATATGGCTGTGCACGGCATCGGCACCGTGGAAATGAGCCCCGGCGCCCGTTCCTCCGCACACGGTCTCGTAGTAGCCAAAGCGCTCATTGCCGAACAGCACGTTGTTCATCGTCGCTTGACTGCCAGCGCAGCATTCCAGCGCTCTGAGCAGCGCGGCGACGAGGCGCTGACTCGTCTCGACGTTGCCCCCCACAACAGCGGGAGCACGCGAGGGCGACTGCGCAAAATCGGGCGATAGCAGAGAGCCGTGCGGCAGCTGCATATCGATGGGATCCAACATCCCCTCGTTGAGCGGCAGGTCCTCGGCCACGAGCAGGCGCAGCACGTAGAGCAATGCGCTGTGTGCAATGGCCGGTGTCGCGTTTAAATTGCCCGGATGCACGCTCCCAGTGCCCGACCAATCGACGCGCGCGCTGCCATCGCAGACTTCGATGCGCACGGCAATTGGCGTGCCGTCATCCATTTCTTCGCGCGCCGCATATACGCCATCGCCCAAGCGCCGCAGGGCGCGGCGCACGCCTTCTGCCGCTTCGCTCTGCAACAGCGCCATATAGTGCGCCGCCTGTTGGCCGTGGCGCTCGAACAGCGCGCGCAGCCCCTCGACGCCGCGATAATTGGCGGCCAGTGCGGCGGCCAAATCGGCCAGATTGTCTTCGACGGCGCGCGATGGATGCGGACCCTGGCTGAGCAGCGCGCGCATGGTTGACCAGTCGACGCGACCCGCGCGAGCCAGGTGCATTGGGGCGATGACGACGCCCTCTTCGGCCAGTCGCGTGGCATGCGGCGGCATTGAACCAGGTCGCACGCCGCCGATTTCCGCGTGGTGCGCCCGACTGGCGACATAGCCCAATAGCGCATCCTCGCGCGAAAAAACGGGCGTTATCAGCGTGATGTCAGGCAGGTGCGAGCCGCCGTAGCCAGGGTGGTTGGTCACCACCGTATCACCGGGACAAAGGTCCAATCGCTGCGCCACGGCGCGCACGCACAGGCCTAGCGCACCTAAGTGCACGGGAATGTGGGGGGCGTTGACGACGAGCTTGCCCTCGACGTCGAGTAGCGCACAAGAAAAATCGAGGCGCTCCTTGATATTGGTCGACAGGGCAGTGCGCTGCAGAACGGCGCCCATATCGCGTGCCACGCTGCGCAACCCGTTGATAAATAGCTCCAAACGCACGGCCTCGGGACGCTTCTTTTCAGCGCGTTGCAACCCGGTCGCGCGGCGCAACAGCAGCGATCCGTGCACATCGACCTGCGCGCGCCACGCACTGCCGACAACGGTTGCACTGTGCGCTTCAAAAACCAGCGCCGGCCCGTCGAGTTGGGCTCCGGGATGTAGCGCGCTGCGATCGTAGAGGGCTGCATCATGCCAGGCATCGTCCGCCCACAGCCGCACGGCACGCTGTGGCACCGGCGCGTCGTCGCACAGCGATTGCTCAACTCGTTCATCGCCGGCATCCAGCACGGCAGCGACAGCGCGCACGGCGACGACTTCAATGCGCCGCGCCTCTGGCTCATAGCCGTATAGCTCGAGATGGCGGGCGACAAATGCCTCCTGCAGATTTTCGCACCAATCCAGTGCCAGCGGCTCGTCTTGACCGACAAAGCGCAGTTCGACGATGCGGCGCTGCACCTGGGCGCGCTCGCTGCCTTCGCGTCCAATGCGCGCCAGCGCTTCGCCTTGCACCTGATCCATTACCTCTGCTAGAGCCGTGCCCACTTCATCCAGCGGCCGGAGAATTTGACGCTCAGCAAAGCGTTCAATGGCGGCATGGCCGATGCCCGAGGCGCTGAGCAAGCCCGCGTCGACGGGCACCAGCACCTCCTCGATGCCCAACCGTTCGGCCACGCCGCAGGCGTGCTGTGCACCCGCACCGCCAAAGGCCACCAGCGCATATTCGCTGGGGTCGTATCCGCGCTGCAGCGATATGCGGCGAATGGCATCGGCCATCCGCTCGTCGGCAATCTCGACAAAGCCCGACAACAGGGCCTCGCGCGCGGGCACCGCCGCACCGTCTCGGCGCAGCGCTTCTACGATCTCATCGAGGCGCTGCTCGGCAGGTTCTCTGTGAATGGGGATACCAAAGCGCTCGGGATCCAAGCGGCCTAGCAGCAGGTTGACATCCGTCAGCGTAAGCGGTCCACCTGCTCCGTAACAGGCAGGCCCCGGTCGCGCACCGGCGCTCTCGGGGCCGACGCGCAGCCGCCCGGCGCGCGCGCTGCAAATCGAACCGCCACCAGCGGCTACCGTTTCTATGGCCAGCGCCGGCGCCACTAAGTGCGCATCGCCCACTTCGTGTTCAAACGCATATTCGTAGGCACCATCGACGCGCGCCACATCCGTGCTAGTGCCCCCCATATCAAAGCTGATGACGCGCTCAAACCCGGCGCGCCGACCCGCCAGCGCAGCGCCTACTACGCCGCCGGCCGGACCGCTCAACAAGCTGTCCTTGGCGCAGAACTCGGAGGCTGCAAGCAATCCCCCCGCACTGGTCATCACGTGCAGCGTTCCATCGCCCAACGCGCGCTGCACGCCGTCCAGATAGGCGTCGACCACGGGGCCGACATAGGCATCGACCACGGCCGTCTGCGCTCGCGACAGCACGTTGATAAACGGCGCGCGCGCTGCAGAGCATACCACGTGGCGAAAACCGCATGCGCGCAGGAAGTTGGCAACGCGTTCTTCGTGGGCTGGTTCGACATAGCTGTGCATCAGCGCTACGGCCGCCGTATCTATGCCGCGCTCCACCAATTCCACCGCACGCACGCGCAGCGCCTCTTCGTCCAGCGCAGATACGACATTGCCCGCTGCATCTAGGCGTTCGTCCACTTCGACTACGGCCTCGTAAAGTGGCTCTGGCCGCTCGATATGCAGCGCGAATAGATCGGGACGCGCCTGCGTGCCAATGCGCAACAAATCGGCAAATCCACGCGTGATAAAAAGCGCCGTAGGCACACCGCGCCGCTCCAGCAGCGCATTGGTAGCCCGGGTAGTGCCCAAGCGCATCGCCAGTGCGGGCAGTTCGGCCGGCGAAGCGGCGCCGGTGACTAGTTGGGCGGCTAAAATCGGCGCCTCGTGCGGGCTGCGCACCTCAAACGACGCGCCGGCGGGACAGGCGAGCGGCCCGTCCAAGTCCACTGTAGCCGACTCGGCATCGCACGCTACGACTCGGCGCAGTTCGGCCTCGTCTTCGCTCAACAGCACAAAGGAGAAGCCGCTCACGACTCGTGCACCGGCTAGCCAATCGGCGCGAATGCGCAGTCGCTGGGGGGCCAGTTGCTCAATTACTACGCCGCGCAGGGCGCTACTGCTGAGCACCTTGACGCGGCGCACGGCGCGATCGGGCCCCACCGCCAAACAGTCGGTAAACGTACCTCCGGTATCAATCCAGATTCGCCATCTGGCCGCATCGGACATCGTCACTTCTCTTTCGCCCATTGTGTAAATGGCTTACCGTTGTAGAGCATATCGGGAACAGCTATGTCGATCAGCGTACTAAAGAGCAGCAACCAGAATAGGGGATCCTTTGACAACGGGCTCATTCAAGAGCGCAAACCCATTGCCTTTCCCAGCGAACAGCCCGTTCTGCAACCGATCTCCACGCTCTTTTATTGGGCGCACGCCTGGAGCCTGCACGGCGGCACCATCGCCGAGCATCCGCACCGCGGTTTTGAAATTTGCACCTTTGTTCTCGAGGGCTCCATCGAGCACTACGACGACGCGACAAAGGGATGGATCGCATTGGAAGCGGGGGATGTGCAGATCATCCGCGCGGGCAGCGGCATACGCCATGCGGAAAAAATAAAGGCGGGGGGACGGATTTTCCAAATCTGGTTCGACCCCAACTTGAAGCAGAGTCTCAGCGTAGAACCGAGCTACGAAGATTTTCGCGCTTCGTCCTTTGCCGTATCGGAAGGCCTGGGGATCCGCACCCAAACGCTCGTGGGCTATGGCTCGCCGCTGCGCATGGATGCCCCGACCCGCATCCGCCGCGTGCAGTTTCAGGGCGGCTCGCACGAACTACCCCTCACACTTGGGCACCAAGCCGCCGTCTTACTAATCGACGGCGCCATCGCGCTCGGCGGCCAATCGCTAGAGCGCCACGATTTTGCCGTGCTCACCGACGAGACCAGCCCCGATGTCGAGGCACACCATCCGGCCGATCTCTTTGTAGTGGAAGTACCCTATCCTGCCCCCTACGAAACATTTGCCGAATCGCGCGCCTAACCCGCACCCGGCGCCTCAGCCGTGTCGCTGGGCCTTCAGAAACCACATCTCGTAGATGGGCACGACGATGCACAGCAGCATCGTCATACCGAGCAGCGCCGAATTGATCGGCGCCAGCACACCCCAGCCCGCCCCGACATAGCGCACCAACCACGGTTCGGCAATCTCCAGCGCGATGTAGACAAAGCACGAGCTAATGACAAACGTCTTCCAGCGCGCAGACCAGGCGCTGAGGAGGAATAAGTGGCCCGTCGTCAGAAAGACCATCGGCATGATAAACAGGTGGAAGTGCGCCGTTTCCACCAATTCCCCCTGCTCTTTAGCAAAGAGCATCTGCTCCTCATCACCGAGATAGTAGGCGGCCGCTCCGCGCGCACTCAGTCCGGTCTTTTCGTGCGACATGTAGATCGACAGGGCTGCAGCCACCAGCATAAAGACGAGGAAGTAGGTCATGATCAAGCGCGTGTGAAAGTCCATGCGCGCCAGCTGTGAGCGATTGCCAAAGTAGCGCATTAGTGCATCGCGCTCTGCGCGGCGCCGTAAAAGTGCTCGGTAAGTGCCAGCACTTTACGCACGCCAAAGTTGAGCGCCCGCACCGACAGCGTGGCGCCGCTGATATTGACGATGTCGCGGTTGATGCGAATGGGATCGCGGCTATCTTTCCCGACGTACTGGCGCAAAAAGCGCGGCTGGCGCACCTGCCCCCCGCGGCTCTCGCGATAGATCAGAATGGCCGCTCCCCGCACGGCGAAATGCGGTTCGATGCCGACGATAAATGTGATGGGGCGAAACTTGCCAATCTCCTCGGAAACTACCGCATACCCCAGCAGCGCACCATCTTCGCCGTAGGCCGTATCGACGCGCAGACTGTCTTCGGCAAAGGAGCGTCCCAGCGCTTTGACCAAGTCTCCTTTGGCCTGCATGCTCAAATGATGGACGACCGACTCAAAGTGCACAGCACTGGGAAACAGGTGCGTGCGCCCCTCTTCGGGCTGCATGTAGACCTGCACGGAACCTATGGCATCGGCGCCTGCCGACGCAGCGGCGCTCAGGGCGAGCGACGCTGCGGCAAAGGCATGCTTAGAAATACGACGCCACGGAAAGCAGCAGGCCGCTCTTATCCTCGTCTTGATCATAGATTTCATAGTCAATTTTCACTACGGTTTCTTCTATCGGGCGCCAGTTGAGACCAAGCGTTATACGCGTTTCGTCGCGCGAGCCGAGATCAATTGCATCATAGCGCAGCGAGGCCGTGCAGACGGAGTTGGGAAAGGCCTGCGGCGCACCGGGCAAAAAGTGATAGCCAATTTGGGCGTAGTATCCAGAGCGCGCATCGAACTTGGCGCCGTCTACGGAAGCCGCCGCAAACTCGCCGCGCGCTTCGAAAGGACCGCGACTGTACACGGCATCCAGCGCGTATATACCCAACCGCCGCTTGCCCTCATCGTCGTAGGCCCCTATGTGGAACGAACCGCCCATCTGCAGACCGAGAAACGGACTGTAGCCGATGCGACCGGTGAGCGATTTCTGCTCGTTGTTGTCCGACTTCAGGCTGCCGCGGCCATCACGCAGGCTCTCGGCCGCATCCTCATTAAAGCCGTTGACCACGTAGAGTTCGTAGTCGAGCACAGCCACTTCACCCGGGTAGAGCGTGCCATACAGTCCCATGCCGGACTCGCTGAGCGTGGTCGGCACGATTTCGCGCGCCACCAGCGGCCTGTTGGTCAGGTCGTTGAGCGGGCTGTCGTGATTGAGGTTAAAACCGCCCAGCGGGGCCAGAACGATGCCCGCCCGATAGGTCAGCGCTTCGGAAAAGGCGATATCGAGCGCGGCAAATTCGATCTTTATTTCGCCGTCGCTCTCGCCGCTTCCCCCGACGACTCCACCGTGCTCAAATTCCAGTTCGGCCAGCACGTGGATACGCTCGTTCACCTCGGCGTGGATGAATGGAATAAAGCGATGCTGGTCGAAGGTCTTCTTCTCTCGATTCCACAGCAGTTCGTGGTCGATATAGCCCCCCAGCAGCGCACCGCCATCGCCGCCGTTGATATAGGGCTTATCGTATTGATGTCCTCCGACTGACTGCGCCGCTCCGTCATAGGGCAGCAGTGCGCTGATCCCGCAACACAAAGCAAAAAGATGGATGGCTTTCATCGCCGTGCTCGTTCGACTTCCCAAATCGCTGCGACTCCCATAAAGTAGGTAGTGATAAACAAAGGGTTGGCATGCAATCCATGTGTTTTGCATACAGAACACTTGGATAGTAAGCTAATTTTAAGCTTCTTAAGTGTCAAATTATTTTTTTGGATGTGAAAATTACATTGACATCGCATAGCCGTTTTCTATATTTCGTTGTACAGTTTGGCATGCCAAACATAAAATGGCAAGCCCAAACAGCTATATTGCGGTCCAACCTTGCGTTCGTTGTCATTAACGAAAGTGTTGCTTTCATGCATGCAGCCATTCAGAATGTCCAAGCATCGCCTCTGAGTCACTATCCCGTGGGCAGTCAAGGCACTGTGGCCGAAGTCGCAGGAACGGGGCGCTTTTCAGCCCGCCTACGCGAGTTTGGCCTGCTGCCTGGCGTGCGCGTGCGCCTGCTGCGCGCCGGGTCTTCCATCGTAGTCCAGATCGGCGAAACGCGCTTGGCGCTGCGCCGCTGCGATGCCGAAGCGATCCGCGTGTGCAGCGATGCTGCGCTCCTGCCCTCTCCGGCGGCAATGCCTGCGGCCTAAATATACGCAGGCGACGTGCCAGCTCACTCACGGCGCGATGCGCCGCCCACCATTGCACTAATCGGCAATCCCAATACCGGCAAGACGACGCTCTTCAACGCGCTGACTGGACTGTCTCAGCACGTGGGCAATTATCCCGGCGTAACCGTCGAGCGCAAAGTCGGTTCCCTCGCGTTTGACGACGGGCGCCGCATCGATATAGTCGACCTGCCCGGCACCTATAGTCTATCGGCCCACTCACCGGACGAAATGATCGTCGTCGACGCGCTCGTCGGCCACCAGAACCACGTCGACTCGATTGACGCCGTGCTGTGCATCGTCGATGCGTCCAACGTCCGGCGCAACTTGTACTTGCTGTCGCAGTTAGTAGAATGCCAACTACCCGTCGTCGTCGCCCTCAATATGATCGACATCGCCGCTGCGCGGGCCATTCTCATCGACGTCGAGAAGCTGAGCCAGCGGCTCGGCCTGTCTGTCGTGCCGATATGCGCGCACCGCCGACAGGGACTCGACGCGCTCCGCAGCGCGCTGCGAGCAGCGCTAGATGCGCCCTCTTCGGCTATCGCACAAAGCACACCCTCTCTGCCCGCAGCCGTCAACGAGGGCGTGCGCGCCGTTCGGGAACGCTTCTCCACGACCGATCGTCCGCTCAACGACCTCGAAGCTCTGCGCGCCCTTATCGACGCCGACTCGCATATGGAGTCGCGCCTGCTGCGCGCAGCGACGCCGTTTCCCACCGACGAGCTGCGCGCCATGCGCCAGCGGGCCTTTGGCGACGCCGATCCAGCGGATGTGGAAAGCCAGGCGCGCTATCGGTGGATCGACGAACTGCTCGACGGCACCTTGCACCAAGCGCGAGAACTGCACAGCACCCCTTCCGATCGAATCGATCGGGTACTGACCCATCGCATATCCGGCATTGCCCTCTTCGCCCTGCTCAACGCCGTCGTCTTTCAGGCGATCTACTCGTGGTCCGGACCATTGATGGATCTTATCGACGACGTCTTTGCCCAAGCGGGCGACTGGGTGGGCCAGGCCATGCCCGAGGGAGCCCTACAAAGCCTGGTCGTCGACGGCATTATTGGGGGCGTCGGCGGCGTGCTAATCTTTCTGCCGCAGATTGCCATCCTCTTCTTCTTTATCGCCATCCTCGAAGACTGCGGCTATATGGCGCGCGCAGCCATGCTCATGGACCGGGCATTTAGCCGATGCGGTCTATCGGGAAAGTCCTTTATTCCTCTCTTGTCGAGCTTTGCCTGCGCCGTGCCGGGCATTATGGCCACGCGCACCATCGAAGACCGGCGCGATCGCTTGGTTACGATTATGGTCGTGCCCCTTATGAGCTGCTCGGCGCGCCTGCCCGTTTACATTCTCTTTATCGCGGCCTTCGTGCCCGAGCGCACGTGGGCAATGGGCCTGATCAACCTGCAGGGGCTGGCGCTGCTGGCCTTTTATGTGCTCGGCATCGCCACGGCCATTCCCGTGGCTTTTTTGCTGAAGTGGACCCTGCTCAAAGGTAAACCTACCCCCTTCCTGCTGGAACTGCCCTCCTACAAATGGCCCGAGCCGCGCACGATCGCCCTGCGCGTGTATCACAGCGGCCGCGCCTTTGTCGTGCGCGCCGGCAGCATCATACTGGCGACGACCATTGCCATGTGGGCGCTGGCCTATTTTCCGCGCGACGAACAGATCATCGAGCGCTTTGAGAACGAGCGCCAAACGCTCGCAATAGCCGAACGAGAAGCGCTCGACGCGCAGCAGGCCGCCGCCCTGCTCGAAGCCAGCTATCTCGGCCAGGCGGGTCGCCTGATCGAACCGCTTGTCCGGCCGCTAGGATGGGATTGGCGTATTGGCATGGCCGTCGTCGCCTCCTTTCCCGCGCGCGAAGTTGTCATCTCCGCTCTGGGCACGATCTACAGTTTGGGAGGGGAACAGGATGAGGGGTCGGACGCGCTGCACGCGGCCGTGCGCGGAGCTACCTGGCCTGACGGACGCCGCGTGTTTAATCTGCCCGTAGCGCTGTCCATCATGGTCTTTTTCGCCCTCTGCGCACAGTGCCTATCTACACTGGCGACCATTCAGCGCGAAACCGGTGCATGGGGATGGGCTGCGTTCTCGTTCTGCTATATGACGGGATTGGCTTATATCGGCGCACTGTTGACCTACCAGGTCGGCACCGCACTGGGCTGGAGCAGCTAAATGGACTGGCAGACGCCACTGGCTACTGGCCTAGCCGTTGCCGCCGCGCTTTACGCACTGAGATACTGGCTCAAGCCGCTGCGCAAAAGCCGGTCGTGCCGAAGCGAAACGTCCTGCACAACAGAACCGCTCCTCCAAATAGAAGACCACTGAGCACCCCTCAGGCCCGGCGCGCAAAGCGCTGGCCCTCGTGCTGCGCCACCCATCCATCGAGTTCGAGTTCCAGCAGGGCCGCCGCTATCTGTGCAGAAGAGAATTCGCTGTTGACCAGTTCGTCAATGTGCAGGGGCTGTGCCCCAAGCAGCGCGTATACCCGACCGGCCAGCCCGGCCGGTGCCGGCGCCGGTGCTGGGGTCTGTGCCAGCCACGGATTCAGCTCGTCGAGTATGTCGTCGACGGATTCGACGAGCTTTGCACCGTCTTTGAGCAGGGCGTGGCAGCCGGCACTGCTGGCGCGAAAGATCTCGCCGGGCACGGCAAAGACCTCGCGCCCCTGTTCGGCGGCACAGCGTGCAGTGATCAGCGCGCCGCTGCGCGCTGCCGCCTCAACGACGACGACCCCGCGCGACAACCCGCTGATAATGCGATTGCGCCGCGGGAACGAACCCCTGTCGGGCTGCGCCCCCATCGGCTGTTCCGAAACGACGGCACCCGCTCCGACGATGTGCCTGTAGAGCGCCGTATGCGAGCGGGGATAGGCCATATCCACGCCGCAGCCCAACACGGCTATCGTCGCCCCGCCCGCTTCCAGCGCCCCGCGGTGTGCGGCCGCGTCGATGCCCAGCGCCAGACCGCTCAACACGCACACGCCAGCCCGCGCCAGACCAAAGGCCAACGCGCGCGCCACCTGTTCGCCGTAGGGCGACGGATGGCGCGTGCCGACAATGCCTATGGCCGGTCGCTCCCACTCGGCTTTTCCCAAGCAAAACAGCACCGGCGGCGGATCGTGAATCTGCGACAGCGCATAGGGATAGGCCACATCGCTCAAGCAGAGCACCTGCCCGCCCAGCGCGTCGATCCGTTCCAACTGGCCATCAGCCCAGTTAAACAGGGCCGGTTGCGGCGGTTTAATCGATGGCCCCATCGCGTCTTCCCACCGCGAGTGCGAGGCCCCTATAGCCGCCGCTGCCGATCCAAAGAAATCGACCAAACGACGCAGGGCAACCGGTCCTATACCCGGTGCATGCGCCAGGGCCAGGCAGGCGCGTTTTTCGGCGACGTCATCCCCCATTGCGCTGGGTAAATTTCTCTCTTAAACGGCGTTCAATCGTCGGCGGCACGAACTGGCTCACATCGCCACCCAGCTGTGCCACCTGCCGCACCACAGACGAGCTGAGATACATGTAGTCGACCCGCGTCATCAGAAACACCGTATCGAAATCGGCCCATAGTGAGCGATTGGTCAGCGCCATGGAAAACTCGTGCTCAAAGTCGGTTACGGCGCGCAGACCGCGGACCGCCGTGCCAATTTCGTGGCGCCGCGCATATTCGACCGTGAGCCCTTCGTTATAGTCTACGGAGACCTGCGGCCAGTGGCTTGTCACTTCGGAGATCATCTCCATGCTCTCACGCAGGGAAAAAAGCGCCGTCTTTTGCGGATTGATGGAAATGAGAACCGTGACCTGATCGAATATGTCGAGCGCCCGCTCAATGATATTGAGATGGCCGTTGGTTATCGGATCAAAACTGCCTGGATAGATCGCTGCTTTCATCGGCGGCATTTCTCCTCATCGATGGACAACTACGTCTATAGCACCGGACAGACGCATGGCGCGATCGCGCCCACCGGCACCGCTGACCGGCGTTAGAATCAGCTCGACCAAGCCAGCCGTTTCCCCGGCTGTCGCCATGCGGGAGAGCAGCGCGTCGATCTGCCCATAGGAGCCGGTGCCGACCAGCCGCCGGCGCCAGCGCTGCCGCTGGCCGTCCACGGGCAATTCACTCACGGCTCCCAGCGATATATCGTCAATCCCACACAGGTCGGCCCAATATTCAACGCGGGCAAAGAACGCGCGCGCCTGCACCTGAGCAAGCGTCGCCAAAGCTACATCGCGGCTGCGCCCACTGCGGCCGGCGACAAAAAAGTGAATCGCTCCATCGCCTTCCCTATCCGAAGAGAGTACTGCACCGTCCAGCACGTTGGCCAGAGCAGCCTGCACGGCGGCGAGTCCACGGCTGTCTTTGACCGTTCCCGATAGCTCGTAACGACCATCGCCAGAGCAGGACACCAACCCCAATTGACTTTCGGCTGGCACGGTAGAAGCGACCGTTACGGCAGAAAAGCAGGCGGTTGTAATGGAGGGCACCGCGCCGTGCTCTGCCTCGCCCCTTGCCCCAACCTCGTCGACCGGCATCGGCTCTCCTATCGGAGGCAGAACGATGGCGGCAGCATCCATATCGGCATCAGCTATCGGCGCAGCGGATTCGGCGTCAGCGGCGGATAGTTCCTGGTGCACCGGCAGGACCGGCTCGGAGATCGCTGTAGGCAGCGCATCGCCATCGGGCAAAACGTTCCCGCCGACGGGCTCGGCCACGAGCGCACCATCGGCCGCCGCCGACGCGGTGCGGCCGTCCGCCAACCAGCGTTCTACGGGCAGTAAGTACAGCAGCGCACAGGCCGATACAATGCCGAGCAACGCAGCGCCCCAGCGCTGAGCCAACGCCCCCCAGGTGCTCCTACGCCCATATACCAGTTCGACGCGTATCAAGAGGCCAACCCCCGCTGAGCCAGACCCACTGCAATCGCATAGGGCGTGCGCTGTTCGGGCGTAAACCCCTCTGACAGTTCCTCTTCTCCAATCTGGGCCAGCGGGTCCAGCAACGCCATTGGGCAATCGAGGCTTTCGGCCAAATCCGCGCCCCATACTTCAGCATCGGGACCAGCACACCACGCGCATCCCACGCCACCCTCGACTTCTCTCAGCAACCTTTTAGCGGCAGAAGACAGGATCTCTGCCGCATCGTCCTCACCGTCCCAAGTCCGCACCGCCATCTGCAGCGGTTGACCGTCTTCCACCAGCAGCATATGCGCCTCGTCAGAGGCTGCGTAGACCAACAGTTCGCGCTCGGCGCTCGGCAGCAGACCGGCGCACTCACCCGCATTATAAAGAGCAAAAGCCGGCACGTCGACATCGACCCGCTTCATGCCCGTTTCTCCTCCGAGATCGAGGTAATAATCCAATGCACTGTGGCGCACGGCGACAAACAGACCCCACTCCGCTTCAAGCAGGCAGTCGACGCTGAAATCGCGCTCTTCACCGGCCAAAAACTGCTCGGCTTCCCACTGCAAGTGCTCGCGCATCTCGCGCTCGCTGCCCGCTATTAGCGGGGTCTTCTTCAGCAGGACAGTGCTGTGCTCAAGGGCAAAGCACACGTTGCCGTAATCGATTTCGTATTCCTCGCCAACTTCGACCAGCACTTCGGCCAGCTGAACGCGCAGCTGCGCGTCGACGAGCATCGCCGCATCAGCGCGGAAAGGCAGCTCAAAGTCGACCAGTGCGAGCGCTTCTAATCGGCTGCGACGCCGACACAGCGAGGCCAGCCATGCCCGTTGACCGACCATGTGTATCCCCGTAGCCGTTTTTCCTCGAAACCCCAGCACTCTTCATTCCCTTGGATTATGGCACGCGCAAAAAAGGCGCTATCTTCTCCAGCGTTGCCGCGCCGATGCCCCGGACCTGGCGCAGATCCTGTAGCGCGGAAAATGCCCCGCTCTGTTGGCGGTATTCAACGATGCGCGCCGCCGTCTTTTCCCCGATCCCCGGCAGTCGCTGTAGCTCTTCGACCGAGGCGCTGTTGAGATCGACCAGCTCGGCGCTCGCCGCAATCGGAACCACTTCGGCCACCGCGCGCTGAATGCGAAAATCCGGCAGCTGCTCCGGCCGCCAGACCGCAAGCCAGTGGGTCAGTATGCCGATCAATAAAGAAGCACACAGGCAGGACAGCGCGATGCGCTCGCGGCGATTAAACATGGAAAATACCTCTCGGCAGAGCGATGAGCAAATTGAAATTGGCGCACTCATCAGCGCAGGAAGAACGTGCCCGAAAGCTTTACCTCGCGCGTTTTGCGCGTCTTGTCCGTCAACCCATTATCGTTGTTTTCCCAGCGCAAAAGGCCCGTTCCGCGAAAATTTTCACTGAACTTATAGGTGAGCGAAAGCTGGGTCTTAAAGGTCGACTGATCCGTTATCGGCGTGCGTTCTTCATCGGCCGTGCCGTTGGCGCGCGTTTCGTTGGTAACGCCAATTTCAAAACTGAGCGCCACGTTGCTCTTGAGCTTGCCAAAGAGCGGCAGACTGCGCGGTTTGAGGTCGTGCTTGATAGTAAAATTCGTCGAGGAACGCTCGTTGCTACCGGTGCCGCGCAGCGGCGGCGGCCCCGTCAACGTGCTATCGTCCGCGACAATTTCAAAGTCCTCGCTAGTCGACGTAGACACCACGCGCTCGATCGTCGTCGTCGGTCCCCAGCGCCAGCGGCCGTTCCACGAAAGGCGATATTCGCTGCTCGTGCCCCGAGTCAACAAACTGCCCGGGCGCAAACTGCCTTCCCCCTCGCGGTTTTGCGAGCGTTCAAACTGGACGTTCACCTGGGCGCTATTAATGATCTTCTTTATGTAAGGCAGGCGATCGGCACGTCCCCAGGTCACGTTGAGGCGCGGGTAGCTGCGCTCTTCCGTCACGCGCAGGCGGTTCTGCGCGCTGCCGCTGCGCTCGCTATACTGGTCGCGCACATTGGCCTTCAAACTGATACCCAAAGGCATGCGCAGACCCGAATTGGCCTCGCGCTGCACGCTGCTCGACCGACCGTCTTGATTGGTCAAACCAACAGCTGCACGCGCAACCTGCAGCGAGTCGCTCCAGCCCAACTGGTATAGCAGCGGCGGACGCTCAGTCAGGTTAAAGCTGCGCGCGGTCGTATTGCGTCGCCAGTTGGCGTTGACCGGCTCGGCGTAATTACCGAGAAAGCCCGCCAAGCGGCGCAGTATAAAAGGACTGCGCCGCTTGGGCGAACTCTGGCTCTGTGCGGCCGTATCCGGTCGATCCTCCTCGGCTAGGCCCAGCGCGGCGCGCTCGCCCGGATCCATCTCTACAGGGCGCTCTTTGCGTTCATTCCCACTCTGCTGCGCGGCGCCGAGATTGCGCAGCAGGGTCGGTACTTTTACGCTAAATCGCGCCGATAAATCGTTTTGCGTATCGATATTAAACGGAGCGACGACGCGCCCCGTAGTCGAGTCGACTAGCGAAGTACTGCGCCGCTGCGACGGATCGTTTTGCTCATTATAGCTGGATTTGAACGTATAGTTCTGATCCAGCCACTCGACCAAGCGCAGCGTAAAGGTTACGTCGGCCGTCTGCTTTCTACCCACTTCGCGGCCAAAGCTGAACGCGGAGGGATCGAATTTTTTTCGCAGGTCGCGATCGACGCGTAGGTTGTAGTCGGCCGACAGTCCAGTCAGCGGATTGAGCTTTGCCGCATAGGTCTCGTTGATAAAGAAGGACTCTTGGGTCGTAGACTCGGCGTCGCCGCGCTGCAGATTTTCCGAAGTCCGCCGGTTGCCGGCCAGCGTGTAGTTAAAGCTCGAGGGCAGAACGCGCAGGCGCATTTCCTCTAGGCCGTCAGGGGCGATGGAAGGCAGCCACGCCAGAGGGCGAAACGACGGCTTGGGCAGCGGCATGCGATAGCCCAGATTAAACGTCTGCGCGTTCTGCTGATCGATAATGCGCACGGGATCTGTGCTCGATTCACTCGAATGCGACAGGCGCATATTGACCTGATCTATGGTCCATCTCAATAGCCAGTTCTTACCCGGCCGACGACTTAGCGAGATGTCGTAAAACTGCTTGGTGCGCACGGCTTTCTGGTTGCGCTTTTCCGCTTTGGTCAACTCGACATCGGCACCTGGGCCGAAGCGCGGCAGGCTCTGCGTGTGATTCAGATTGAACTTGAGCGGTATGGAAAAGCCCCAGCTGCCCGGCAGAAACTGATGCAGCTGCGCGGTCGCCTGCATGCTTGAATTTTGGTCGGTGCTGTTGCCGCCCGAGCCGTTAAACGTGCGAAAGTCCTCCTGCCGCCACTCGACCTGCGTATCGAAGCTCATAAAATCGGCAAGCTTGGTATTGAGCCGGGCATAGGCGGCCACGCCGGGATCGTTGCGCGCGCCGTCTAGGCGCAGTTCGTCGACGAATACGCGACCGCTATAAGCCTGCGAACCACCGCGATTGCGCAGACCTATGCTCAACTGCTTGACCGACTGCATCGAGGGTCGACCGCGCACGCGGTACACGGCGTTTACCCCGTCGCGCAGACCTGGGCGACTGAAGTCCTGCTCGACTGCATATGGACGGACCTCCGGATCAAAGCCGGCCGTGCGCAGCTCGTTGAGTTCGGCCTGCCGCAGGAACAGCCGCCCATCGGTCGGCGCGCCGCGCGCATCGACCACCGCGTAGATTGGGCGGTAGCGCGGATCGTTTTCTGCCGCGCTAAACGATTCGGCCACGGCCTTGAGCTGGGAGATAGCCAACAGGTCTACGTCCACTTTGTTTCCATCCCAACCGGGGCGCCCTCCTTCCCAACCGGGAAAGATCGGACTGATCACCTCGTAGTAGTTGGTGCTGTCGGCGCCAAAGCGCACGAAGAGCTCCAACTCGCTGGAATCTCCGCGGGCATAGTCGGTGTTAATGGTATCGCCGTGCACGTACATGCGCAGGCGCTCGTAGCTGGTGTAGTTGGCAGCGCGGCTGAGAATTTTTGTCGCCGACATCTGGTGGCCCGGCTCTAGCCCGTCGTAGGCCAGCACGAGCGACTGCTCGCGCTCTCGGGTGCGCGACTGCGCGTTGCGCCGCAGCTTGACGCCGGGTGGTGGCTTGTAGCTAAGACTCTTATCGGTGCCCACCACCGTTATGTCGAGCGCCTCGTCTTCGGTGACGATAAAGCGATCGTTGAAGCGCGCGATCTCGTCCTCTTGCCACTCGTTTCCCACCACTTCAATCAGGGCAATTTCAGCTACGATGGCCGCTTCTGGGTCGAGCAATGGACCGCTGCTTAACATCAGGCGGGCAAACTCGATACGCGTCGAGTCGGGCAGGCCCACGCGTTCTACCGACTCGCTGTAAAGGGGTAGGCGCAGCTGGCGCCATCCCTTGCTCTGCGTGCCGGGCACCGCGTAGCGATCGTCGGCTAGGTTGATCTCGTAGTGGTAGTAGTTGTCGCGCTGGTCGAGGACCCCGTTGTTGTTCAGGTCTTCGGTATCGGGGCGATCGCCCGTTTCTAAGTCGACTTTATTGCCCTGCGTGCCGTTGATGCGACTGTAGTCATTTTTATTGCGCTGCGGTTCGTAGCGCCAGTTATCGCCTTCGGGGTCATCGGGCGAGCGCGCGGGGCGCAGCGGATCGGGATCGGGGTAGAGCGTGGCAAAGGCCTGCTTGCGCTGCTCTAGCGAGCGCGTCGTGTCAAACGCCGCATCGGCCAGCAGCAGGTAGTAGTTCAACTCGGCCTCATCATCTCGCCCGTCAATGCCGATATCCTCTTCCTTCGATACCACGCCGTCGCCGGTCGTGCGGCCGGGGAACGGCTCATCCTCCGTGTCCAGGCGACCATTTTCGATATAATCCTCGTTGATCTGATCGCCCAGATCAACGTGCAGTATACCCTCTTCACCGCGCACCCAGATCTCCATAAACTTCGACTGCGAGAAGTCGTTTACCGCCGTCAGTGCCGTCATAATGCCACCCCATGACTCGGCCACTTCGGGTCGCGGTCGCAGGGCCAGCGCCAGCACGTCCGTGTTGCGGTTCTGCGCCTCTAGCTGATCCTCTTGATTGGGCCAGATATCGGTGCGCAGTACGCCGTCGTAGGGATTGTACCAGTCTAGGTCTGTGCGCGAACTCGCATCAAAGCCAGCGGTTTCCGGCAGGCTCGTCGGCACCCAGCGCGTGCGGCCTATGCCCAGGCTCGTCGGGCGCTCACTGCCCTCGAAATCATCGATATATCCCTGCCCCTTGGTATTGAGATTGGGCCGGCTCTGAGCGATCTCGGCGTCGAGGACGATTTCGGAGGGTTCTGCCGTCTTGAGCAGCGGCACCATATCGACCATGCGCGTCAAAATGGGCATTTCGCGGCGGGCGCGCAGATCGAGGTTCCAGATAATGGAGCGCGTCGGCTCGGTACCCACGCGCACGCGGCGCTCGCTCGAGCGCTCGTTGTTGTAGATCATCGTGCTACCGACATTGCCGTCGCCGCCCCAAAACTCGTACTGGCTGCGCAGGCCCAACAGCGTCTTCTGTTGGCTGCCGAGGCCGAGCACGTCTTCCGACTCGAAGGATATTTCCAGCTCGGCACCGGGATCGGCCACTTCCTGCGCCACGTTGCCGACAAAGGTGACGTTGCCGATAAAGTCGACGTTGTATTCCGTGCCCCGCGTCAGGCCGCGCCCGTTGAGGCGCACTTCTACCGTTTCTGGGCGCACGCCGCCAAATACACCGCCTAGGCGTATGCGCTGTTCGCTCGACGAGGCGCGCACGCGGATCTTGTAGCGACTAGACTCTGTCTGGTCGCGCTGTTGCTGGCTATCGTAAATTTCGGGAATCACATCTTGCAGGCGCCCTCGATAGGAAGGCGCGCGCGGATCAAAGGGCCGTTGGTCGGGAAAGATCAGGTGACCGCGAATATCGTCGAGGCCAATGTAGTCGGCGTCGATAATGCGGTCGGCGGGGCTGCCCGGATCCTGACCGCGCTCGTCCAAGCCCATCAGGCGTATGTAGGCGCTGCCGCTCTGCGAGGGCTGATCTTCCTGCCCCGACACTTCCTTGACGATATCGACGCGCAGCGTCTTAGAGTCGAATTTGCGCCCGGGGCCAAAGCCCGAGGCAATTCGATAGACGTTCTTCCACTCGAGATTCCACGTAGGAAAGCCGGGCCGCGCGTTGCGCGCCTTGATTAATTTGAGTTCTAAGCTATCGGCGGAATCCGTCACAAAGCGCGCCGTCTCGCGCTGCACCGGCCCATCGAAGTTTGGATTGAGCGTGCGATAGCGAACGGCTAGCGCATAGCTTTCGATGACGGGGCGCTCGAGTATGAGGTAGCCAGCCTCGGCAACGATCGTGTAGTCTTCATCGGGATCGAGCAACTGCCAGGTTCCCGTTTCAAAGCAGCCGCTATTTTGCAGGCGAGTACCGGCGCCGTTAAAGCACTGAATCTCGGACGTGCCCAGCGTATCGGATGGATCGACCCAGGCCACACCCGGCTTGGCATAGGTCTCCGCATCGTTGTTTGTATTGAAGTCGTTGAGGTAGACTTCCAAGGCACCGACGTCGACAAAGCTCTCGGCGCTAAACTGTGCACCTTGGTTCAGGGCGCGAAAGTCAGGCAGGTTAGCGCGGTAAAACTCGTGTAGGTAGAAGTAGGTATTGCGCAGGTACTGATAGTCGCGAATGACCAGCGTATCGACAGCCGCACCGCCCTTAAAGGTCTGGCGATTGCTCTTGCTCTTTTCATGGCTAGCCACCGTCGTGAAGGCCAGCGGCCCGAGGTGGCCCTTAGCGCGAATGCCGAAGAGCCCCTTGTTCTGCTGGCGAAAGCCGACAAAACGCGTGCCGGGCAACTCCAGCGTAGTATTGCCGGCCTGTACCTCTTGAAAGATGGAGTCGTCCTCGCCCTTATAATCGAGTTTAATCTGGTTGGCCAACTCGTTGGACAGTTGGTCTCTCAGATTGCTGCTAAACGCCGATCCCAGGTTCTCCGTATCCTGATCAATGCGCACGTTGATCAACTCGCCGACCTTGCCCTCGACGGAGAACTTGGACTCTTGATCAATGCTTAGGGAGGGGAATTTAGATGGCCGTCCTATAGACGTCTGCACCTCGCCAGCGGTCCATTCGCTGCGCCCGGATACGATAATGGTGCGCGAACCGTTCAGGCGAAGGCTCGGGCCTTCGTCGCCAATAAAGCGCCGCAGCGGCTTGGGGGCAGTAAAGGGCACAGTCCACTCGAAGCGGCTAGTCTTCTGGCGTCGCTGCTGCAGCGAGGCCTGGCGAAATTCGCGGCGAATCTGCTGCTGCCATATATCGACCTGACGCCGCTCGTATTCCAGCTCGAGGTAGTCTTCAAAGGGGATGCTAACGGCGGCACCCGACTCAAAGCCACTAATGCGCTGGCTGTAGTGCGCCCCCATCGAGTCGACGGCGACCTGATGCGATATCAGCTCTTGACGGCCGCGCTGCGGAAGCAGCGGACGTCCAGCGCCAAAAGACGACGAGCCGCGCAAAAAAGACTCGGCCAGCGGTCCGTAGAGCGGATTATAGCGCAGGGCGGGCTCGCCGAACGCGCGCTCAGATAGGGCCAGCGCCAGCAGCGAACACACCGCCATACACAGCGGAAATACGTGGGAGCGATATAGATGCAATCCGACCGTCCGAACGCGCACTAATTATGGATGACACAAACCACGCCTCTGCAGAGCAAAGGCAACGACGCAATAACAAAGCGCGATAAGCGGTCTCCGGAGCTCGGGACGATAGGAACGGCGGCCGCTCCGCGTTGGAAGGGCGCCGCGCTTGAGAGAAAACATAGCACGAGGCCCGCATAATTTCAAGGAGCCCCTAATGCAAAAAACGTTCCCGCATAACGAAAAGCGCTGCTTTTTTATATTTCTTGCAAGTCGTTATATTTGAGGTACGCATGGCCGATTCAACCCACTCACCAACTCACCTACAGCCGACCCAGCGCGGCGCGCGTGTCCGCTGCGTAGCGCGGCGTCACCCGGCCTACACGCACGCGCGCGCGGAGTCCTGCGCTTGAGCGCTCTTTCCCGCTACATTCTCAAAGAGCACCTGTGGCCCTTTGCCCTCGGCTTCGCGCTGATCGTATTTGTCCTGCTGATCGACGTCGCTCTGCAGTTTATGGACCGCCTGCTCAGCAAGGGCCTGGGCGCGACAACCGCCCTACAGCTGCTGCTCTTCAATTTGGCGTGGATCATCGCCCTAGCCGTTCCCATGGCCGTGCTCATCGCCGTGCTGATGGCCTTTGCGCGCCTGGCCGCCGATGGGGAAATACTGGCGGCCAAAGCCTGCGGCATTAGCTTCTTCCACCTTTTGCGCCCCGTGCTGGCTGCCGCTGCCGTGCTTTCCCTGCTCATGATCGCCTTTAACGATCGCGTGCTACCGGATTGGAATCACCGTGCACGCACCATTTCATCCAGCTTACAGCGCACTAAGGCCGCTTTAGTCCTCAAACAAAAAGAGGGCATATTCGTGCGTGCGCTCGGCGGATACAATCTGCTCATTCGCGAAGTGGACGAGCGCGATAACACATTGAAAGGCATCACCCTATACGACGTACTGCGCCCGGGGCCACCCGTTGCACTACACGCACGGCGCGGCCAGCTCCAACTCTTTGACAACGGCGCCTATGCGCGCCTCGCGCTGGAGGACGGCTATGTTCACCGCATCGAGTACGACGATCGCGAGCGCTCGCTCTTCGGACGCTTTGCCAGCCAAGTGTTGCACATAAAAGACCCGCGGCGCGCCTTTGAACGCCGTCCGTCGTCCTATCGCAGCGACCGCGAAATGGATATCGCGACCATGCGCCAACACGTGCGCGCCAAGCGCGCCGAACAGGAACGGGCCCGACTCGGCTTAGATAGCACCATGCTGGACATGATGAGCGTATTGGCCATTCCCGCCGACGCCGAGCAGGGATACCCGCTGCCGACGCGCCTGCGCAGCTACGCCGCCGACTCTTCTGTCGTCGACCCGCTAAACCAGCTCGTCTTGGTCCGCGAAAAACTGCGCAAGGAAATGCGCCTGATCGACAATCACCAGGCGCAAATTGACGAGTTTGAAGTAGAAATTCACAAGAAGTTTTCCATCCCCGCCGCCTGTCTGATCTTCGCGCTACTGGGCGCGCCACTGGGCGCCATTATCCGCCGGCGCGGCGCAGCCGTATCCGTCGGCATCAGCTTGGCATTCTTCTGGATCTACTGGATGTTCCTCATCGGCGGCGAGGAGTTGGCCGACCGCGGCTTTATAGCACCCGCGCTGGCCATGTGGTCGCCCAATATCGCCTTTTTTGCCGTGGGCCTGTTCCTCTTGCGCGGCGTAATGCACGATCGCAGTTGGAAGGCACTGCCGAGGGGCGTGCGCTGATATGCACACGCTCGACTGGTATATCATCCGCCGCTTGGTGCTCTGCCTGGCACTGGCCGTCGTCAGCCTTATTCTCATTTCAGCCATTATCGACCTGACGGAAAATATCGACACCTTTATCGACTTCGATGCACAGCCGCGCCACATTGCCCTCTACTATCTATACCGCCTGCCCTATTGGACCATTCTCACACTACCCATTGCCGCCCTGCTCGGTTCGCTCTTTGCCTTGACTAGCTTTGCCCGCCACAACGAGATCGCTGCGATGAAGGCCCTAGGCATCAGCTTGGCGCGCATTCTCCTGCCCACGATGCTCTGCGCGCTCTGCATCAGCGCAATCGCTTTCCTCTTTACCGACTTTGTCGTTCCGCGCGCCACGCTGCGACACAACGAGATCGATAGCGAAATGCGCTCACAGCAGCGCAGTGACGGCTCCCGCCGCCAGGTCCTCTTGCAGGATAGGGGAGGCCAACTGATCTTTGCGCGCAGCTATGACGCGGGCCAGCAGCGCGCAGATGAAGTATCCTGGGAGCGCCTACAAGAAGGCGTTCCTCGCGAGCGCATTATCGCCCGCTACATCCTGTGGCACAGCGAGCGCTGGGTGGCCTTTGACGGTCGACTCTACCAATTTGCCGAAGGTGGACAGACGGAAACTGCCTTTGATTCGCTCGCCCTGAACGACCTGCAACTACAGCCGCTTGACTTTGCGCGCCAGCACAAGGACCCCGAAGAAATGAACTACGCCGAATTGGAGTCCTTTATCGAGCGCGCCGCAGAGCGAGGCGAAGACGTCGCGCGCCAGCGCGTCGATCTCCACCTCAAGATTGCCTTTCCGCTGACCTGCTTTATCATCATCGCCCTCGGCGCCACGCTCGGCGCCAACGCGCGACGCACCGGCATGGCCAATAGCTTTGGCCTCGGCGTGCTCGTATGCTTCGCCTATTACAGCAGCCTAAAGGCGGGACAGGCTCTGGGGTGGAATGAGGTGATCGCGCCGTGGCTCGGCGCATGGATTGCCAACATCTTCTTTGCCCTGCTCGCCTTCGTGCTCATCTGGCGCGCCCACAAATAGAAACGGCCGTGCGGGGCGCTACGGACGGCCGCGGGAGATAGCATGCCCAGCTCATCTAATTACTTGCTCGAGATTGTAAATATTGATTTTTATATCGGCTGAAAGACTCTTCCACTGCTCCAACAACGAATGCACCTTATTGACCGCAGCGCCATCCAAACGAGCGCTTAGGTCGACGAGCGACTGGGCCAGGCGCGCGACTTTGTCCTCGGAAGCACCAAAGGTTAGGCGTTCGAGGTGCCCAACCAAATCGGCGCCCGCATCGGCATCGGCGCGGCGCACGGCATCGCGTAACATCGCGCTGTGACGACGCGCAAACGCCTCGTCGTCGCCGCTGCGACTGAGCAAATGGCGCAGCAGTTCGCAGCCAGGCCTTTCCACCAGCACGCTCGTCACTAGGCGCACCAGGCGCTGCCAAAGGCGCGCACCTTCGGCATCACCCAGCGCCCACGACGCCGGCTGGCGGGTGTCCAGGAAGAGTTCAAAGAGGGACATTTGTGGCAACGAGGCGAAGAGGCAGCGCAATGCCTCCTCACTCCACGACCCCTCGACGAGCAGGTCGACCAGATAGCGCACTAAAGAGGGGTGTATCTGGTGTAGCTTGTGGAGCAAAATGCGCTCCACTTCTGGCCGAATACCTGCGCGAAGGCCGGCCAGAATGGGAGAGAGTGTGCGGCGGCTAACCGGCGTTGCTAACGCCGCTTCGCGCGCCACCGCGGGATCGCTATGCGCGATGAATTCGGCCGCTTCATCGCGCTGGCGCAGCCCCCAAACCAGCGCGGCTACGACCGCTGAATCGGTACAGCTGCGCGCTAGGGCCACGTGCTGGCGCACGCCCGCCGCTGCGTCCAACCACGGCCGGTGGTGCCCCAGCGCCTGCGCTGCGAGCAGAGATCTGACCTCACCCGCGCCGACTGCCTCGCGCAGCAGGGCGATACCCTCATCGCTCGGCACACAGAGGCGCAGTTGCGCAACCAGGCGGGCTTGGCTGGCCGGGTCGCTGGCGGCGGCACATTCTACGAGCCAGTCCATTAGACCTGGCGTTTGTTCGTGCACCGCAGAGAGCATGTCTTCGCCGCTGTCTCGCCCGGCCAGTTCGTCGCGCAGATGGCGAATGTCCATTACCATGGCAACACCTCGCTAAGAGACGGAGTTCCCGTCTGGTGGATCGTCCAACATGAACAGCGCCAAGCAGGCATTGATGCGTTCAATTGCCGCGCGTGCCACGCCCAAGTCCGATTTTTTTGGCTTTTCTAGAAAGGATTGCAAAAACCCGGCGGGACCGGCGACCTCATTGCGCAGTTGGGCAAAGAGTTCCTCTTGGATTTGCACCTGAGCCCGCGACACTTCCCACCCCATATCCGCCGCCATGACCGTGGCCAAGACGCCATCAAAGGCTTCTGTGCTATACGAGCGCAGCTGCACCCGCACGTTTTTTTCAACGTCGATAATTACCGGCTTGCCGCCGACCTCGACGCGCAGATCGCCTCCCACCCGCTCGGCAATTTGCGCCGCGTTCAGCCCATCGGCAGATAGACCCAACGAGCGGCAAAAAGCCTCATTGGCCAGCGCAAAGTCCTCGTCGCAGTCGAGCAGAGCGACGCCACAGGGCAGGATGTCCAACAGCGGAGCCAACGCCAACCCTGGATGATCGACGGCAACTTCGTCGTGCACTTCGGCCGACTGCGGCTCGGCGACGTCGCCATCAGGAGTTGAATCGATGGCCTGCGCATCCAGCATGTGGCCGCGCCGTCCGGCGCTTTGCAACAGCCCGGCATCGCGCATTTCGGCCAATACCGGCGCCAGCACTTCACGCGACAAGTCCGTGCGCAGCGCGAGTGCGTGCACATCGTCGTCGAGGAATGGATTTTTCAGGTACTCGCCGAGAACGGACCTGTGCGCTTCCGACCGCGATGCGTCTAACTGCGACAGCAGCGCCTCGGCCTGAGTAAAAGCAAAACGATCAGCACCCATGGACTTTCGCCGCGTTGGTGCCGGGGAGGAGCGGAGTTATACGGGAGGAAAAAGGGGTAATTCCATGATAAATATGGCCTTAAGATACGTGCTCGGCCGCGATAACGCAAGGCGTAAAAAGCATGGCCTCTATTTTGCACATATACGCCACATACCAGATCTACAGGTGCGACTAAGTCGCCTTAACAGCTATAAATCAACAATTTATAAACATCATAGTGCCGATTAGATCGACGGGGCAGCGGCAAATCATTCCCGCCAACGGCACATAGTTTCGGAGCGCACACCGCATGAACTATACCAACGATAAAAAGTACACGCTCGGCGATGGAGACGAACTCACCGCGCGCGAGAAGGCAGCCATTCTCATGGTAGCCCTGGGCGAGGACGCCGCCGGCGACATCATGAAATACCTGGCCGACTTCGAAATTGAAGACCTGACGCATATTATCACCGAGCTCAAGAGCCTGCCCAACGACGTCCAGGATCGCATATTAGAGGAATTCGAACAGCATCTGCTGGCGGGAGAATGGGTCAACCAAGGCGGCGTCGACTTTGCCCGCGCCGCCCTAGAGCGCGCCGTCGGTCCGCGCCGCGCCCAAGAGATTCTCAATCGCATTACGGCCAATACGACGGCGGGGTTCTATATGCTAAAGAACGTCTCACCCGAACAGCTCACGCCGTTTATTTCCCACGAACATCCGCAGACCGTGGCCCTTATCCTCTCTCAGCTCGACCCCGAACAGGCCGCCGGCATTCTGAGCCAATTGCCCGAGAGCGTGCAGTCCGAGGTGGCCTACCGCATCGCCACACTCGACAACATAACGCCTTCTGTGCTCAAGCAAATCGAAGAGAGTTTGGAGACCAACCTCAAAGACATCCTCGGCGGACACAAGGACGTGGGCGGCCCCAAGGTCGTAGCCGACATGCTCAACTTGACGGGCAGCAGCGTCGAGAAACACATCCTCGAACGGCTCGACGCACAGGACCCCGAGGTGGCAGAGCACGTGCGCAACATGATGTTCGTTTTTGAAGACATCCACATTCTAACGGATCGCGAAATTCAAATCATCCTGCGCGAAGTCGAACAGCGCGACCTAGTCATCGCCCTTAAGACAGCCAGCGAAGAAGTCAAAAACAAAATACTGGACAATATGTCCGAGCGCGTGCGCGCCTTTGTCGAAGAGGAGATGGAGTTCCTCGGCCCCATGCGCTTGAGCGAGGTTGAAGGCATTCAGTTGCGCATCGTGCAGAAAATCCGACAGCTCGAAGAGCAGGGACAAATTACCATCGTGCGCGCCGCCGCAGACGATACGTTCGTATAGCGAACGCGCCCCTACTCCACCGTCTCTACCAGCAGGGAAAATAGATCTTCGGTCACGGCTAAATAGGCGCGCAGTTCGACGTCTCCATCTACTTCTACCGAAGCCTTGCGCCGCACGCGCGGACCGACGTCCGCTGGCACCTGCAGCACGACATCCAATTCGAGGGCGAGACCTGCCTGCAGCGCCCCATCCGATACCGCGCTGCGCGTCCCGGCGGCCACCTGCGTGCGCACTACCTGCAAACGGCCGCGCGCATCGGTGTGTACATAGGCCACCTCTATGGCGTAGGGCGCTTCGTTGCGCAGGTAAACTGCGCCATCGGTCGCCTCCCTCTCTATCGCATCGTCGCCGGGTTCGGCGGCAACGGGTTCGGCCCGCTCTCCCCCACAGCCGCACAGCAGCAGCCCGACGACCAGCAGCGCTCTCATGTCAGTGCCTGGCGCAGCGCGTTGACCATCGCGGCGACTTCGTCCTCGGCCACCGCGCGCATATCCAATAGCAACCGCGCGCGCTCGATGCGCCCAACGACGGCCACATCGGCGGTGCGCAACCTGCGCGCTAGATCCTCTACGCCACCGCTGACCAGCGCCAGTGCCACCGCATAACTGGGCAACTCCTCCAGCGGCAGAGCCCCGCTGCCAGCCTGCGCCCGCGACGCAACGACTTCGACGCGCAGGGCTGACGCCCATTCCCCTTGCAGGGCCGACGCCAGCGCGTGCGCGCGGCGCGATACCGCTTCGCCCGATTGGCACAGCATGCTGAGCACCGGCAGTTCGCGCGCCAGGGCCTCAGGTCTCAGGCGATAGAGCGCCAGCGTCGCCTCGAGCGCGGCATAGGTGAGCTTGTCGCAGCGCAGGGCGCGCATGAGCGCGTTGGTGCGCATGGCCTCGACCAGCCCGCGTGCGCCGGCGATGATACCGGCCTGCGGACCACCCAGCACTTTATCGCCACTAAACGTCACGACATCGGCTCCGCGCGCCAGTTCGTCAACGACCACCGGTTCGGCGGGCAACCCCCACTGGCCGAGGTCTTCCAGCACGCCTCCGCCCAGATCGTAGACCAGCGGTACGCCGCTGCGCCGCGCCAGTTGGGCCAGGTCTTCTAGCGCGACTTCGGCCGTGAACCCACACACGCGATAGTTGCTCGGATGGACTACGAGTATGGCACCGGTCTGTTCGTCGATGGCCGCTTCGTAGTCGCGCAAGTGGGTGCGATTGGTCGTGCCGACCTCGCGTATCCGCGCGCCGCTCGACTCGATGACGTCCGGAATGCGAAAGGAACCGCCAATCTCCACGAGCTGACCGCGCGAGACCAGCACGTTGCGGCCGCGCGCCAGCGCGCTGAGGGCGATGAGCACGGCGGCGGCGTTGTTGTTGACCACCGCAACGGCCTCGGCCCTGCACAGCGCGCAGAGCATCGCTTCGACGTGCGCCGTGCGCTCGCCGCGCTGACCGCTGGGCAGATCGAGCTCGACGTTGGCATAGTGAGCCGCCGTCTGCAGCGCCTGCCGAGCAGCAGCGGCCAGCGGTGCGCGCCCCAGTCCGGTGTGCAGCACCACGCCCGTCGCGTTGATGACGCGCCGCACGCTCGGCCTTTCCCAAGCGCGACAGCGAGCGACAACGTCAGCACAAATACCGTCCAATAGCAGCGCGCGCGTCGCGGACACCTCCCCGCGCTGCAGCCGGCCGCGCCAGTCTGTGAGCGCACGGCGCACTTCGCACACCAGCACTTCGCGTCGGTAGCGCTGCAAGAGCGCCGCCACGTCTTCGGCAGCCAAAATCTGATCGACCGCGGGCAGCTGTCGCAGGAGTTCACTCATGGGTCCAAAACTATATTTGACTGCATCCCAGAGCAAGCTTATTCCCGTTCGCTCTTTGCACTATCGCCAGTAAAATACTATACTTACGTAACCCCATGTAGTTATTTATGACCCCCCCTTTAAAACCGCAGTAATACCGCGTATGGTGCGCCCTATTTACCTGTTCGCGCTGCTGTGTCTGCCCGTCGCGGCTGCAGCGTTAACCGAGGCCAAGGCCGTTGTGCACGTAGTCCGCTCTGGCGATACCCTGTCGGAAATCGCCGCGCGCTATGGCCTGCGCATCGACCAAATATCGACCTGGAACGATCTCGACCGCGATCGCATCTACGCCGGGCAACACCTGAACCTATGGCGCAGTGGCGACTGGTACCGGGTGCGTTCGGGCGACACCCTATCGAAAATTGCCGAGCGCTTTGCACGGTCCCAAGAGGAGCTGCGCGCCCTTAATTCGCTCAAAAACGACCGCATTCGCAGCGGCCAAAAGCTGTATCTGCGCGCGACAGCGGCACCGGTTGCAAGCGCCGATTCCCGTGGAACCTACCTCGTTCGCTCCGGCGATAACCTATCGCGCATCGCCCAAAAGCACGGCGTGCGCGTGGCCGATCTCAGGCGTTGGAACAACCTGCGCAGCGACGCCATACGGCCGGGACAAAAGCTGAGCCTTCAGGCGCCGCCCGCCGCCTCCGGCCCGGACGAGGAGGTGACCACATACACCGTGCGGCGCGGTGATACGCTTTCCGAAATTGCCGTGCGCTTTGATATCGCCCTCGACCTGCTGCAGCGCATCAACGACCTGACGAGCGACGCCATACGACCGGGACAAAAGCTGAGCCTGCGCCCAACGCAGCTGCACGAGGCCGTACACGTCGTGCAATCCGGCGAGACGCTGTCGGAAATTGCCCAGCGCTACCGCCTTGGGCTGCCGGTGTTACAGCGCATCAACGGCCTTGACGGCGACCGCATTTATCCGGGCCAGAAGCTGCACCTGCGCCAAGCATCCAGCGCCGTCCACATCGTCGAGCGCGGCGACGCGCTGTGGGAGATCGCCCGCGCCTACGGCATGAGCGTGGCGCAGATAAAAGAGCGCAACGGACTGCGCAGCGACCGCATCTACCCCGGACAGGAGCTTCAGCTCAGCGGTGCGACCCCTCCCCAGTACGCCATCTATACGGTGCGCCCCGGCGACTACCTAGGTGAAATTGCCCGCCTGCATCAAATGAGTCTATCCGAGCTGCGCACGCTCAACAAATTAGAGGGGAGCGTAATCCATCCCGGCGACGAGCTGACCGTTCGGCCACTGCGCTGGCTTGAAATTTCCGAGATTGACTGGGATGCGCTAACGCTGGACCACCCTCGCATCTTTGACGTGGCCAACGGACCCTACTACGGCACGCGCCCCAAAGCACACAGTCAGCAGAGCAAAAGCTACTACGAGAACCATCCGCATTCGCCGCTCAGCGTCTACCGCACGGCCGACAAGCTCTGGCAGCAGTTCGAGCGCAAGGTCGAGAGCTTGGGTCGCCTCAGCAACGACCTCGAAGGCTGGCACGTCGTTCTCGATCCCGGACACGGCGGACTCGATCCCGGCGCCATCGTGCAAACCACTGACGGCAACGGCGACAAACTCTATGTGGCCGAAGACGAGTACGTCTACGACATCGCCCTGCGCACTTACGTCTTGCTCCGCCTGCACGGGGCCAACGCAACCATGACGCTGCTCAGCCCCAACCATCTCATTCGCCATAACGAACCGCCGTCGGCCACCTTTGTAAATGAGAAGAACGAAGTCTACAATTCGCTAGACCACAACCGCAGCAATCGCGTGCGCGACTGGCCGCGCGGCGGCAACCTCTCTACGCGCGTGAATATAGCGCGCAAGGCCTTTGCCAATGCGCCGCGCGGCCGGCGCATCTTCCTATCCTTTCACGCCGACATCGATCACAACGCGCCCGAAGCGCCTCTTGTTCTGTATTACGAGGGGCGCACGCGCCCGTACCGCGACGAGACCTCTCGGCGCTTTGCCCAAAGCCTGCTCAGTTCGCTCGGCGCCGGTGCACGCACGCGCGGCCAGGGGTTGGGCGTGCTGCGCAACAACCCGGCTGACGTCAAAGTACTCATCGAAATGCGCAATATGGCCTATCGCGACCACGTCTGGGCGCTGCGCTTCGAGCAGCTGCGCCACCGCGATGCCGAAAAGGTTGTGCGCGGCCTTTTAAACTACGCGCGCAGCAAGGGACTGAGCGCGGGCCGCTGAGCTAGCGCCAACGCAAAAGCCCCCCGGAGATCGGATCTCCGAGGGGCTTTTCTTCGCTCTATTTTCTTTAAAACGGCTTCTCGTCTACCAAGCGTCTGGCAGCGCGCCGCACAACTTCCGGCTCAATACCGGCCAGTTCGCACCAGGGATCGATGCGCCGACTTTCAACAAAAGAAATCTCGGGCAATTCCTCATCGACTTCATCGACTCCATCCGTTTTGGAAATTTCGCGCAAGGTGCTGAGAATCATAGCGTTGGCCAAACGCCTATAGGCCATTGCAACACGTTCTGATTGAGCGGCATCTTGATCTGGTCTCGCAGCACTTCCTATCAACGTACCTGCCCTCCTAGTTCTATCCCCAAGTGTGATCGTTGGCTGTGGCAAAGCGTATCGATCTGTACGATAGAGTAGCCTTTCTCCCTTGAGAAACAGCAAAAGAATGATAATATCACGCCAGACATCGTTTGCATGCCGTTAATGTACGCATTTTTACTTGTACTTTTCAAAGAAAAAAATGCGCACGGCGAAAAATTTGTAAAATGCCTTTTTAAAAAAAATCACAAGCTATTTTAAATCAAATACTTGGAATAAAATCACGGCCAATCGCGTGCCGGCGCTCAGATGCTTCGTAGAGTCGGTATACCCACTCTAAGGTCTGCAATGCTTCCGCTCCGAGCGCGTAGGGCGTCCCGCTGCCATCTACGCCGCGCAAAAAATCGTCCCATTCCAACGCCCACGAAGCGTCTTCGCCGGTAAACGCAGCGATCTCTTCGTCTGGCGCCCCCCCCTCGGGGCGCCGTCGGCCTATGCGCGCCTGTTCCGGCCCGTACGAGCGTCCAAGCCCCTCGGCAATGGCATAGCCGTCGCGGCCGTAGACCTCGAAGCTGAACAGGTTTTTCCACTGGGTCCAGCTCACGTGCAGCGAGGCTACCTGGCCGCCGGCCGTGCGAAACAGCCCGTAGGCATTGTCCTCAAGGGGCTTCATATCCCAAAAATGGGTCTCCACATATCCGCTCACCTCGGCAAAATCGCCCAATAGCCATTGGGCCAGATCGATCAGGTGCGCGCCCTGGTCGAGCAGCTCGCCGCCGCCGGCCTTTTCGGGTATGGCGCGCCATTCGCGGTCGTAGCCGGGCCGCCCGCCGTGTCCGTAGCGGCCGCGAATATTCATCAGCGGGCCCAGTTGCCCGGAGCGGCAGGCGTGGAACACCTTCTGCACGGCGGGATGGTAGCGGTGATTATAGCCGGCTTTGAGCACTTTGCCGGTCGCCGCCGCCGCCTCTACGGCCAGGCGCGCCTCTGCCGGATGGCGCCCCATCGGCTTTTCGCACAGCACGTGCTTGCCCGCCTGCAAACAGGCCGCACTGATCGAAGCCAACGCGTCGTGCGTCGTCGCCACAACGACGATATCTAGGTCGGCCGACGCCAGATCCGACCACGATGGGGCCACCTCGGCGCTGCACGCTGCGGCCAGCGCCGCGGCCGCGCCTTCGTCTAAGTCGTATACCAAGCGCACTTGGCAATCGGCGTGTGCCCGGGCCACCTCCGCGCGCTTGCGTCCAATAAACCCCGCTCCAACGATACCCACTTTATATGTCATCAGGATCCTTCCATCTTCAAACGCCGCACGGTAAAGGCCTCGCTGGCCATTACCGCCTCCACGTCCAGCTCTTCCCATGGATCCCACAGCGCAGCCAGCAGCCGTCCGCTGAGTCCATCCGAGCGCGCCGAAGCCAGGTATACCACCAGAGCGGCCGGACGCTGCGGATCGGTGCCCCCATCGGCCATCAACTTTTTGTCGGTCTCAATTTCCGCCTGACCAGCGCGCTGTCCGGCGTCCATACGCTCGTCCAACATCCGCGTATTGACCGCGCCCGGCGCAATAGCGTTCACATCGATACCATAGTCGCGCACTTCGACCGCCAGCGTTTCGGTCAGGCGCACAACGGCGGCCTTTGACGCACTGTAGGCGCTAAAAAACGGCCTAGGGCTCACGGCGCCGCCGCCGGACAGGTTGATGATCTTGCCCCCCCGCTGGGCAATCATGCCCGGCAGCACCTGCCGCGAGCATAGGAAACATCCCTTTAAATTGACCTCTACCGCACGCCACCACTCAACCACATCGGCCTCGTGCATAGGACCGATAGCGCCCTGCACGCCCGCATTATTCACTAAGATATCGACGCCATCCCACGCGCTGCGGATCGCCGCAAATGCCGCATCAACCGACCCTTCGTCGGCGACGTCTGCACGCTCGACCATCGTCTCGCCTCCGCGCGCGGCAATGCCAGCGGCCACGGCGCACAGCTCTTCATCGCTGCGCGCCAGCAGTGCTACGCGCGCTCCGGCCGCTGCCAGCGCTTCTGCTATCGCTCTGCCAATGCCGCGCCCCGCGCCCGTTACCACGGCGCGCTTGCCTGCCAATTCCATCGACTACCCCTTTCTAAACGCATTCTAAAATAAAGATTTTGCCTTTTTCCACGAGCGCAAAGCGCAGCGAGCGCAACATTGACCAGTATACCCATTTACTCTACATTTCTGTTTTTTGACGTTCGTAACTCCAACGCCGCCGCTTTACTCTGTAGAAGGGTTCCATGTCGCTGACGAGCACCTCATCCGATCCGCGCGAAATTTGCCTCGCCCTCAACGAGCGCACGCCGGTGGGCGGCCTCTTTGAAGGCGACCGCGACAATCTCCACCCCGACAGCAACCTGCCCTGGCGCATCTCGCCCGAGCCGTTCTGGCTGAGTCCCGACCAACTGCGCGAACTGCACGAGTTAGGCCATGCCCTGCACCAGTTTTATAGGTCGGCTAACCTGCTCTACCATCAGAGCGTGAAGGGACTGCAGCCGCCCTGGGTGCACCAATATCTCGACCAGGGCAAGCCGGGCGACGTGCTCGAAATGGGCCTGTGGAATCGCGTCAAGTCGCACCTGCCGCTGGTCATGCGCCCCGATCTGCTGCTGACCGATGACGGCTTCCGCATCATGGAGATGGACTCCGTGCCCGGTGGCATGGGTTTCACGGCGCAGATTTCGTCGCTCTACGCCGATCTCGGCTACGATATCATCGGCGGCGCGAACGGCCTAGTGAGTGGCTTTTACGAAGCCATTGCCGCGTCGACCCATCAGCCCACGCCTACCGTGTGCTTGGTAGTCTCCGACGAATCGGACGCCTACCGCGAGGAAATGCAGTGGCTGGCAAACCAGCTCAGCGCCAACGGGCAACCCACTTTTTGCACTCATCCGCGCGAATTGCACTTTGACGAAGAGGGCCTCTTTCTCGACGTCGATGGCCAACCGCATCGCATCGATGCCGTCTACCGCTTTTTCGAATTATTCGATCTGAAAAACATTCCCAAAGCAGAGCTCATTACCTACTTTGCCAAGAAAAATGCCGTGCGCCTGACGCCGCCGCCCAAGGCCTACCTAGAAGAAAAGATGTGGTTGGCGCTGTTCCACCATCCGCTGTTGAACGCGTTCTGGCAGCGCGAGCTGCCGCCCAGCGCGCGCACCCTATTGGCTAAGCTCATACCCCAGACTTGGATTCTCGACGCGCGCCCCATGCCGCCGCACGCCGTCGTCCCACACCTGACGCTCGACGGCCAGCCCGTCAACGACTGGCAGATCTTAAAAGGCCTGAGCAAGAAGCAACGCGAGTTGGTCGTTAAACCGTCGGGGTTCTCCGAGTTGGCCTACGAGAGCAAAGGCGTTTCCATTGGCCACGATCTGCCGGAAGAGACGTGGAGCGCCAACGTACAGACCGCGCTCGATCACTTTGCTCACACCCCGTATATTCTGCAGACTTTTCACAAGTCAGCGCGCAAATCCGTGCGCTACTACGACTTTTTTGACGATGCGGTCAAGTCCATGCGCGGTCGCGTGTTGCTGCGGCCCTACTACTATCTGATCGGCGACGAACCGCGCCTGTCCGGCATTCAGGCCGTCGTCTGTCCGCCGGACAAAAAAGTCCTGCACGGCATGATCGACGCCGTTATCGTGCCCTGCGCGGTAGCGGATAACGCAAGCGAAGAAGACGCCTTTTAAGGAGCGCCCGTGACTACGGCCCCCCCTGCAATCAGCCTCGACGAAAAGCTGGCCAAGCTCGAGGATATCATGCGCCCAATGGGGCGTGCACTCGTCGGCTATTCGGGCGGCGTCGACAGCGCCCTTCTCGCCGTGGCAGCCCAGCGCGTGCTGGGCGATGGTGCGATCTGCGTCACCGCTGACTCGGAGAGCTATGCCAGCGGCGAGCTAGAGCGCGCCAGCGAAATAACTGCACAGTTCGGCATTCGCCACGAAGTGGTAAAGACGCGCGAGCTCGACAACCCAGATTACGCAAAGAACGCGCCCGATCGCTGCTACTTCTGCAAGCAGGAGCTGTTCTCGCACATGGAGCGCATGGCCGCCGAGCTGGGCATAGAGTATATATTGTACGGCCAGAATGCCGACGACGTCGGCGACTTTCGTCCCGGCGCCCAGGCCGCGCGCGAAAAGGGCGTGCGCGCACCGCTGGCCGAGGCCGGCCTCGACAAAGAAGACGTACGTGCGCTGGCGCGCCGCTGGGGCATTTCCGTTTGGGATCGCCCGGCCATGGCCTGCCTGTCTTCGCGCTTTCCCTACGGCACGCCGGTAACGGCCGAGGGGCTCAAGCAGGTCGACCGCGCCGAAGCCTTTCTGCGCGGCCAGCTCGGCTACGCGCAGGTGCGCTCGCGCCATCACGACAAGCTGGCGCGCATTGAATTGCAGGGCGACGACCTGAGCACGCTGCTAGCCGACGCCGCCCGCTGTCGCCAGGTGGTCGATGCCTTCAGCGAGATCGGCTACGCGCAGGTCACCGTCGATTTGCGCGGCTTCCGCTCCGGTAGTATGAACGAGGTCCTGCTCTCCATCGACATGGCCCCAGCTCCGCTCTTTGAGCGCATGGATCCCATACTGGCGCGCCACGAAATTTCTCGTGCCGCCTACGAGGAACGCGACCAGCTTCTCTATCTCCGCCTGGACGATCCGCAGCGCCTGGCCGACGAATCGCTCCGCCAGACCCTCAGCGACGACTGTGCAGCGCTCGGCTTCCGCTATATTGCTCTCGATTTGCTGGCGCTGTGCCCATGAAGAGAGAGATCGTCAAATTTGGCGCCAGCGTGCTGCGCCGCAAATGCACTCCGATAAGCGAGATTGACGACGAAGTGCGCGGACTCGTCGACGATCTATTCGACTCTATGCGCGCAGCTGAAGGCGTTGGTTTAGCTGCCCCGCAGATTGGAATCGCACGGCGCGCGTGCATTATCGACGTATCTTCGCAGCAGCCGGAGTATCCGCCCATCGTCCTCATCAACCCGCGCATCGTCTCCAGCGAGGGCACGCAGATCGGCGAGGAGGGCTGCCTGAGCTTTCCCGACCTCTACGGCGACGTCAAACGCGCCGAGCGCGTAGCCGTGGAGGCGCTCAACCTCGACGGCCAGGCCTTTACGACCGAGGGCACGGGATTCTACGCGCGCGCACTGCAACACGAGCTAGACCACCTCGACGGCGTGCTCTTTGTAGACCACCTGAGTTCGCTCAAACGCCAGCTCATGCGCGGGGCGCTTAGGCGACTAAAAAAAGAGGGCGAAGCGTGGCAAAAAGAAAATTCGTAGGCTATTGACAAGGGCAATGTCGCCGCTTAGTTTTTGTCACCTGAGTGTAATGGGATCGTAGTTCAGCTGGTTAGAACGCCGGCCTGTCACGCCGGAGGTCGCGAGTTCGAGTCTCGTCGGTCCCGCCATTAAGAAAGCCCCTGAAGCCAAGCGCTTCGGGGGCTTTCTGTTTTAGCCTATTTTGTTGTCTGCCCGTGTATTAATGCGGTTTTAATCTTCTGGAAGAGCGGGGTATTTGGCAGGTTTCGAACACTGCTTTTGCCTGAAGGTGTAATTTTTCTTCTGTAAAATCTGTTTGATGGCCCGAAGACCTGGACTGACGAGGTTGAGCGGCGGGTCATGTTCGCTCTTTTTCTTGATAGGCGACCAAACCCATCAATACCAAGGAGCAAGCTATGACCCACCCGCCAGAAGATAGTGTGATTCGCGCAGCGATGGAAAGTCTGATAGAGCACGGCCTAGATGGCATGGGCGAGGCGCTGCGCATTTTGATGAATGAGGCGATGAAAATCGAGCGCTCTGAATTTCTCCAAGCCGCTCCCTACCAGCGCAGTTAAGAGCGGATCGGACACGCCAACGGCTTCAAGGATAAAACGGTACAGACACGGGTAGGCGCCTTGCCTTTGCGCGTGCCCCAGGTGCGTGGCCTACTGGCCGATCTGGTGGGGTTTTACCCGCAGTTGTTAGACAAGGGCTGCGTAGTGAGCGGGTGCGCAAACTGGCCATTGCCGAGATGTATGTGACGGGGGTGTCCACCCGCAAGGTGGCACAGATCACCCAAGCGTTGTGCGGTTTCGACGTCAGCAGCACCCAGGTGAGTCGGGCCACCCAGCTACTGGACGAAGAGTTGGATCGCTGGCGCACCCGACCGCTGGGCGAAATCCCCTACTTGATCCTGGATGCTCGCTATGAGAAAGTTCGGCATGGCGGGTGTGTGGTGGATATGGCCCTACTCATCGCCATCGGGTTACAGGCCGATGGTCGTCGCTCGATTCTGGGGGTGAGTGTATCGCTGTCCGAGGCGGAAGTCCATTGGCGCACTTTTCTTACGGGTTTGTTGGAGCGGGGCGTGCACGGGGTGCGTCTGATCGTCCGTGACGATCATGCCGGGCTCAAACCGGCCCGGCAGGCCACTTTACCTTCGGTGCCCTGGCAACGGTGCCAATACCACCTCCAGCAAAACGCCCAAGCGTACGTGCCCAAAGTGGCCATGCGGGCGGAAGTAGCCCAAGCTATCCGTGATGTCTTCAATGCGCCCAATCAGCAGGAAGCCGATCGTCTGTTGGCCTTGATGGTCACCCGCTATCAGGAGATAGCACCAGCCCTAGCTCAGTGGGCCGAGGACAATATCCCGGAAGGGCTGACCGTCTTCCTATTGCCCAAGGCACATCGAGTGCGTTTGCGCACCACCAATGGATTGGAGCGACTCAACCGACAGATCAAACGACGCACGAGAGTCGTCTCGCTCTTTCCCAACGAGGCGGCCCTAGTACGACTGGCCAGTGCGCTACTGGTCGAAATCGATGAGGAATGGCTAACAGGGAAAATCTATCTCAACATGAAGATCCAGTAACAATAAAGACGATTTTACAGAAAAATTGTTGCGCTATCATTTCCGAGGTGGTAGAAGCTGAAGTACAGTAAGGACCCACGCATGTGCAGGTTAGTTATGCAGAAATCTTGGCGATGGGACACGACTTCATTCCCGTGACAGAAGAGTCCATCCAACTAGCAGCAGTTTATATAGAACGGGATATCGTTCCTCTTTTCGTCTGGACTCGGCGATTTCTCGTGGCAATGTGATTTCATAGCGACTGTGCTGCTCAGGCGTGCTGGTAATCAACCGTCCCGGTACGGAAAGCAATTCCAATAACAATGGCAATGCCTCTCCGCTTAAACTATATTTTAAGCTATGGTTAAAGAACAAGAAATACGACGCGTCGCCGAACATATCGGACACCAGATAGATGCCGACGAAGTTGTCCTTTTTGGCTCTCATGCCCGCGGCGAAGCCACCGAGCACAGCGATGTGGATTTATTAGTCATTGCCCAGAGTGAATTGCCCCGCTTTAAACGCAGCCGCGCACTCTACAAATCGCTACAGCCGTATCCGTTCGGCATGGACTTAGTGGTCTATACGCCGGACGAGATTAAAAAAGGCCAGCAGTCGCCTCTCTCGTTTGTCTCGACGGCACTGCGCGAGGGTAAAACCGTCTATGTCCGCCGAGTCTGACTTAGCGCGCCAATGGCTCAAAAAGGCAGAGAGCGATCTACTCAATGCCGACAACAATCTGCGTGCTGATAAAATTCCCTTCGATACCGTGTGTTTTCACTGCCAACAGGCAGCGGAGAAATTGCTCAAAGCGTATCTAGTAGGTAAATCTCACCCATATCCCTTCACCCACGACCTCCTTCTTCTACTACAACAGGTACTGCCTGTAGATACTAACGCAGAAAAACTCCGCGATGCCCTCTCTCTGCTCATGCCCTACGCCGTAGAGATTCGCTACCCAGATGAAGCGTACGAACCGACTGAGGAAGATGCTAAGGAAGCGCGAGCCGCGGCAGAAGAAGTGCGCTCTTGGTTACGCGTGTCGCTGCCTGAAATATTTATAGCCTGACGCCGTGCGTGCGCCTTGCGTTACACCCACTTAAATCATTGTTTCTAATGGTGCTTCATCGGCCTGTCACGCCGGAGGTCGCGAGTTCGAGTCTCGTCGGTCCCGCCAATTGGAAAGCCCCTGGAGCCAAGCGCTTCGGGGGCTTTCTGTTTTAGTCTATTTTGTTGTCTGCCCGTGTATTAATGCGGTTTTAATCTTCTGGAAGAGCGGGGTATTTGGCAGGTTTCGAACGCCGCTTTTGCCTTCTCAGGTCTTCCCACTTTTCCCTGAAATTCTCGCTTTTTCTTCGAAGTCTACGTTCGCTTTACAAATGCGGCGAACTGTCCCCGCTGACCAGGCCAAGGCGATCGAAGCATGACCCAAACGGACGGGTGCTCGCAGACGGCGGATTGCTGAGATCGCGGCAGCAGGATCGTCGAGGGGCAGGCCTCCTGCCAGGCGTTACTTTTTACACACAGTGAATCAAAAAGGTGACAGTCCGTCGGATAGGTTGGCCAAGATTCCGGTTAATGAAGAAGGTGTTCCCACAGGTACTAAATTTGATGCGCCCTGCAGTTAGTATATCTATAACTCCGCATTCAAGGAGCGCATCATGTCTCTTCCCCCCTACCGAAGATTGCCGGCATCGAGATACGTCATTTCGGCAACGATCGCCTACTCGTACTCTTCCCTTACCATCCCGACAACATAAAACGCATCCGCGCCATTACGGGCCGGCATTGGCACGGCGATAAGAAGGCGTGGAGTATCCCCTATACTGAATCAGCGCTTGGTCTCCTACTGAAATATTTCTGTAAATATCCGGTGCAATCCTTCGCAAAGTCAGACAAACGGCCTAGAGCTATCACCGGTCGGCGATGGCAAACTCTCAGTGAAGAGGAACAAGCCTACATCGCCCATATCGAAGATGAAATGAAACTGTGTGGCTACAGCTCGAAGACGCGCACATCGTATCGAAACCATCTGTTGCAGTTTAAGCGACACTTTTCCAACCGAGCTGTACAAGAGATCGGCGCTGAGGAAATACGCCAATATCTGCTGATGCTAATAGATGAAAAGCAGGTATCCCAATCGTATGTGAGTTCAACTTCTAAGTGCACTTTTCGTGGCATGTGAAAAACAAAGGCCAAC
>JAYOYH010000030.1:0-56412 GCA_038153405.1 Gemmatimonadota bacterium
CCAGCGCCTTGCCCATGATGTCGTAGAGCGCGATATCGATGGCCGAAATCGCCGCGGTGAGCACGCGCCCCCCTTCGAAATACTGGCTGCGGTACATCTCTTGCCACAGCGCGCCGACCTGGCGCGGATCGCGGCCGAGTAAAAATTCGCGATAGTGCTTGACCGCTTCGGCTACGGCCAGTTCGCGCCCCGACAGGCCCGATTCGCCCCAGCCATAATAGCCGTCGTCGGTCTCCACTTTGACGATGAGCTGGTTGCGACTGCCCACCCAAGTGGGAAAGACTTTGACATCGCTGATTTTCATGGTTGCACTCCGTTGTAAAGAAGGGATACTCTCTTATCCACAAGTCGTTGCGAGAGCCGGTGGCCATATGAAAAAGCCGCGCAAAGAACACCTACCCGAAAAACTGTGCACCGTCTGCCAGCGCCCCTTCCGCTGGCGGCGAAAGTGGGCCCGCGTCTGGGACGAGGTGCGCTACTGCAGCGAGCGCTGTCGCCGTCAGTCGCGCAGCAACTCGAGCAACGCCTCGTAAATACCCGGCGCTGCGACCACCAGATCCTGACCCCACAGCTCGTTGGCCTGACCTTCGGGCACGTCGCCCACGTGGCCAACACAGGCACCCGCCTCGCGTGCAATCAGCGCCGCGGCGGCAAAGTCCCACGGATTAATGGTTTCGTAATAGCCATCTAAACGCCCCATCGCCACCCAGCAAATATCGGCAGCAGCCGAGCCGATACGGCGGATATCGCGACATGCGTAGAGCACCTTGCGCAGGCGCTCGAGCAAGGCCACCCGCCCCTCGCGGTCGTAGGGAAAGCCCGTGCCAATCAGCGCACGCGCCAGTTGGCCGCAGTCGCTGGCGCGGATCGGCAATCCGTTGAGCTGAGCTCCCCCGCCGCGCACCGCGCTAAAGGTTTCGCCCTGGAAAGGACAGTGCACCACGCCGGCGCGCACCTGCCCCCGATTGGCAAAGGCAATGGAGATGGCAACCTGATGCTGGTTGTAGGCGTAGTTCACCGTACCGTCGATCGGATCGATAATCCACAGTGGTCCGTTCAACGCCTCGGCATCGGACAGATTTGGCGACGATTCTTCCGACAGGATGGCGTGCTCTGGATAGGCCGACTCAACGCGCGAGCGGATCAGCGCATCGGCATTCAAATCGGCCGAGGTCAGCAGCTCAACGCCCTCTTTGTAGCTCAGCGTCAGCGAGTGCGACCGGCGCGCTTCGGCAATGCCTTCGCCGGCGCGGTGCGCCAACTCGGTGGCAAAGCGTAGGATGTCCGCTTCGTCTCCCCCGCTCATTTCTGCAGCCGAATCTCCATCGGGTATACGGACAAATTCTCCGGGCCCGACTCGGTGATCAAATACATATTCTCCAAGCGCACGCCGGCGCGCGCCTCGGCTATGTAGGAGCCCGGCTCAATCGACACGACGTTGCCCACCTGAAAAATGCCGCCCCGGGTGGCGTTCACATCGGGCATCTGGTGTGCGCGCAGCCCAATGGTGTGCCCGCCGTGGTGCCCGAGCCCGGCATCCTTGAGGGCGGGATGCTCGCGAATATAGGCGTCCATCGCCTTGGCGCAGTCGCGGCTATCTTTGCCCGGCTGCAAATACTCGCCGATCCGATCGTGGAAGGCGCGCAGATGCTCGTAAATCGACTCCTGTAGCTCGGTTGGCTCGCCGACGGCAAAGGTGCGACACAGATCGGACCAGTAGCCGCGATAGATTGCCCACGCGTCGATTATATAGAGCTCGCCCTCTTTGATGCGGCGGTCGCGGGCAAAGCCGCCCAGCTGACCGCACTGGTAGTCGCCGTCGTGAAAGACTTTTTCCCCGGCGGCCAGGTGTGCCGCCTGCTGCGCCGCGCCGAGCACTTCTAACTCGTTTACTCCCGGAGCAATGGCCTTTTGCGCGGCCGTATAGGCGGCCAGATCGACTTCGATTGCCTTGCGGATCAGGGCAATTTCGTCGTCGTCTTTAACCTCCTGCATCTGATGCAACCCCTCGTCCATATCGATCCATTCGGGAGCAGAACCCAGCCCCTGCTCGATATAGTCGGCCAGCAGCTTGGGCATAAACTCGCGCTGATAGCCGACGCGCGCAGCGGCGCTCTTATGCGCCTGCAGACGCTCGACCACCAGTTCGCCCACCTGCGTGCGCATGTGGGGATTGATCGTGCCGCCAACGCTACAGACATAGGTGTAACAGGCATCGACCAGCGGCTCGCCCGCATCGCTGTGGGCGACCATCCAGCTCGCGCCGTCCGCCTCAATCCACAGCAGCACCGGCTGCCCGGGGAATTGCTCGGGAAAGAGCACGCCCGTGAAGTAGTATACTTCCAGTGGGTGAACAATGGCGATCGCATCGATCTTGGCATCGCTCATTTGCCGCCGCAGTCGGTCCTTACGCGCGCGACATCCTTCCTTTGTCAGCATATACGAGTCTCCTATAATGGGTTATGGCACGATGTGGGGGCGGGGGTATTGCTCTGTCATAACACAACACATGCCACCGGCGCACTCTCACCTGACATGGCACTCACTCAGCCGGCTCGACAGCGGCCGACATCGACCCCTTGCTTCTGGGCAGGCGCCAATCTGCCCCATAGTCGTGAATCTGTCCGCGCTTAAACTCGGCCTGTTCCCTGTTGGTCGTATACACAACCGAGCGACCCCGACTATCGACCTCGCGCGCCATGCGCCAAGCCATCGTGCGCGGATGGCAAAAGAGCTTGCAGAGCATTTCCACCACGTACTCGTAAGTGTGGTCGTTATCGTCGAGCAACACGACGTGGAAACGGGGTATGAGCTTGGACAGCGCCTCGCTGTCGACGGCTTCTTCCGTTGCTGTATCGGCAGATGCATGTGTCATATATATGGATGACGTCCCTGCGCCGTTAAAATTTGACATCAACATACCAAATGCCCCGCGCGCTGAAAAGAGTGGAGCGCGATTTGCGGGCAACCGGTTGACTCCCCCCCCCCTAATTGTATATGTTAAGCGGCGTTCACATGTTCGCGCGCACATACCCTGTGCTCTGGTACGCGCTCGACAAATAGGAAGATTGGGTCCATGGGCGAACAGAATACCCCCTCCACCGCAATCAACATCGATGAGCTGAGCGAACGCCTCGGTGGTGATAACGAGCTGTTGAGCCAAGTAATCGCGCTGTTTGAGGACTCTTACCCACAGCTGCTCAACGAGATAGACGAGGCCATTCTCCATCGCGATGCCGAAGGCCTGCGCCGCAGCGCGCATACGCTTAAGGGCATGGTGTCCAATCTCGGGGCGCAAACACTGGCGCAAGCGGCCTACGAGCTGGAAGAGATGGGGCAGAAAGCGATTTTTGACGGCATTGAACTCAAGACAGACAGCCTCAAAAAGCTGGTGAGCCAGTTTCGCACAGCGCTGCGCGAGGTGCGCTTCCCCGACTAATCGAGTTATCCCCTCTCGTCTGATCAAACCCATCCTCGCCCAATCCGTGCTCTGCCTCCCCCGATCGATCCGCCCACAAGCCGTTTTATCGCCATGGCATCCCCGCACTCGGCCCGATTAATACCCGCTGTATTCAATGGCACACCAGACCTATATTCTGAGTCCCCTTGCCATAGAAAGGATGCCCCATGATACCCCTGGTAAGTTCCCTGTGCACCGGCCCGCTGGGTGCGGCCCACCTACCGCGCCTATGGTGGAAAAACCTGCTCTACGCCTGCGGGCAGCTCGATGCAAACTATCCGCACTGCACCGGCGGTCTCGACCTCAACGTCATAGAGCTGCTACAGCTCAATCGCGATGCGACGCTGGCCTTTCTCCACGGAGAAAAGCCCGATTATCTGCAGTTTGAAGAATGGGTCAAAGACAACGGGCGAGCGCACCCGGTGCACTTGGAACGGTGGAATAATACCCTGCACAAGCGCACGCATCTGATCGCCAAAATAGATGAGATATACGCCGATATCGGCTGGGACAAAGACGCGGAGACGGAGTCATCGGCAGCCCTGCTCAACTGCCTGCAGGACTGGCAGCTCTTTCATCGCGGCGATCTGCACGGCGACCTAGGCGCCGTTATGCCACCGATGCTGAGCAGCATTGATCGCGGACCACTGGGCATTTGCCAGCTGCCGCGCACCTGGCTCAAGACCTGCCTGCGCGCCAAAGGCCTGCTGCACGCCGACTATCCGGACTGCGCCGACGGTAGCCTCGACCAGCGCTGCCTGCACACGCTCGGCGTAGACCAAGAAGATACCCTAGCTTTTCTCCGCGAAAATCTACCGACCTATCTGGACTTTGAAGCATGGGTGCGACAGCGGGCTACCGCCGATGCGGCAACCCTAGCGGAATTCAACGAGCGCCTGCTCACGCGCGAGCACATTCCGGCCAAATTGCTCGACATCCACTCCACGCTGGGCCGCCAGCAAACGTGGACCTCGGGCGTATTGCTCAACCACTTGGAGGACTGGCACTACGCCCACGCTGCGCTGGTAAAAAATTAAAATAACCGCCGTCGGAATCGCTCGGAGGGTTTGCGATGGAGCGATCCGACGGCGGCGGCCACGTGCGTCACGCATGTGCGCACGGCGTGTCACTTAGGTGGGCAAAAGCCTCTTGTGGCGCCAGCGCGCCAACAGTCGCTGACGGCCTTTGCGCAAATAAATCTTTACCGAAGCGGCACTGACGCCCATGCAGACGCCGATCTGGTCGTAATTGCACTCTTCACCGTAGTACAGCTGGAGGGCGCGCCGCTCGTTGCTCGGCAACTCTTCCAAACACCGCTGCAGCATCTCGGCGCGCTGGTGGCGCTCGTAGGACATTTCCGGATTTTCCTGGAAGCGATACTGGCTGGCAATTACCTTGTCCTGCAGGCGCTGATGGCGCTGGTGCGTCCGTCCCCAAGATACGGCTGCGTTGGACGCGGCACGCCGCAGCCAAGCGGGAAAGAGCTGCACTTGACGCAAACCGCCGATTTGCTGAAAGGCCTTGCAAAATACGTCTTGCACCAAATCGTCCACGTCATCGCTGTGCTGCAAACAGCGGCGTATCTCGCGGTATACGAGCGGCTTATAGCGCTCGGCCAGTTCGCCAAATGCCTCGGCATCACCAACGCGCGCTCTATCGACTAAAACGGAGTCATGCGGCGACATATGCGCCTTCTCCTCACTCGGTCATGGTTAAGATAAATTACATAAAACAATACTTAAAAGTAGAATAACTATTTTATTAAAAATCTATTTATACCTATATTTGGGCGTCCTTTATTCTACTTAATGGGATAAGGTGATACCTGTCAACAAGAAAGTCTCTTGCGATGAAAAAACGCGTTGCCCAACCCGTATATCTGCAAATAGCGGACGATCTCCGCACCCGCATCCAATCCGAAGACTGGGGACCGGGCTCCATGCTGCCGAGTCGAGCCGATTTGGCGCACGAGTACGGCGTCGCCCTGATGACGATTCAAAAGGCCATCCAGCCCCTACTCAAAGAAGGACTGCTCGTTGCCAGCCACCGCCGCGGCACCTTCGTCTCCGAATCGGCCCACGCCGTGTTCGATACGGACTCCGAAGCCGATGCGCGGATTGCCGACGGCGCTGGCGTAGATGACACGCCGATCTTTGAAGCACCAATCGTTGGCATCATCGGTTCATTCCACATCGATATGGAAGACCAAGAAAACTGGGAAAACCTCGACTCGTGGTCGTCGCGCACGCTGCGCGGCTTTAACAGGGAAATAACGCAGCTCGGCGGCAGCGCCGAAGTCTTCAACCTACACGGCCAGCCGGAGAGCGAAGACGGGCCTATTCTGGCGTGCGTCGAGCGCGCTATCAGCAGCGGCGCGCAGTGCCTGGTCTTTGTCGACATACGCGCTGGACACGACTATGGAAACCGCATCCCGCCGCTGATGGAGCAGATCAGCTTGCCCTATGTCGTCGTTTCCGGCTCCAGCATGCAGGGATCGGCGCCGCGCATTTGCATCGACGAGTGTCAGGCCGGACGGGCCGCTGCCCATCACCTGCTTGAAGCGGGCTACCGGCGCATCGTCGCCATGCCGCTGTTCGACATGCCCTGGGAGCACCAGCGCCTACTCGGTGCCCAGCAGGTGGCAGGCCCCGCACTCATCCAGCCTTCCGAGAGAGATATTGACCTCCTGCGACCCGCCTATGGCAATTTTTGGAATCCCATCAAACCCGAACGCGCTCAGATACACGCAGAAATTCTCGACCGCACAATCGACTTTGATGCGCTCAACCCGGGAGAGTGGGCCGTCCTCATGCCCAACGACCCGTCGGCCGTGCCCATTCACGGCGTGCTGCAGGGCCTGGGCATCAAACCCGGACGCGACTTGGGGCTGATCGGTTTTGACGACCACTCCTATGCCAGCCTGCTCGGCATAACCAGCGTCGGCCAGCCCTTCACGCAAATCGGCGTTGCGGCCGCACGCCTCCTTTGCGAAGCTGTCCACTACGGACTCGACTCGGTGCAGGCCATCGTGCGCTGCCGAGTGGCTGCACGCGCTTCCACCCAGCGCCATCCGCGCGGCACCAAAAAGCCCTAGGCGCCCCCATTGTCCGACGGCCCCCGTCCTCGATCTGCACTGCTACCGCTACCGCGTCGACACAGTGCGCAATGAGTGAAGCGCAAGGCGGCGATCGCCGCATTCTATTTGGCCTGATGCTGCCGGCCATGCTCATGCCCATGCTCTCTTCCATGTCGCGCGTATCCCTTCCCATCGTGCGCGATACATTTTCGCTTACCGCCGATGTCGCCGCGTGGATCGACGTGGGCTTTACCCTGCCTTTTATGCTTTTTATGCCCGTATACGGGCGTCTGGGCGACGGGCTGGGCGCGCGACGCCTGCTGCTTTTTGGCATCTCTATTTTTGCGCTGGGCACCGCGCTAGTGCTGACGGCCGCGACGATGTCCCACCTACTAGTGGGCCGTGCTATTCAGGGTTTTGGACTGGCCGGCATGATGCCGTTGAGCATCGGCCTCATCGCCTCGCTCTTCCCCCCGCACACGCGCGGCCGCACGATGGGTACCTGGAGCACGGTCGGCCCAACTACGGGGTTTTTCGGACCGCTGGTCGCCGGTTTTCTCGTTGGGCTCTGGGGCTGGCACGCCGCCTTTGCCCCCCCGCTCGTCTGTGCTTTGGTAGCCTTTGCCGTAGTGTATCGCCTCATCCCTGCGCGCGTGCGCAGCGAGCAAACGAGCTCTTTTGCCTTCTTGCGCACCTTTGACTGGGGCGGCATGGTGCTGCTGGCGGCGGCCGCCAGCAGTTTGGTACTCTACTTATCGAGCCGTGCCATAACCGGCATCGCCCCACTACACGACGTGCGCCTAATCGCCGCTGCCCTCGCCTTCTTGGCGCTCTTCCTGTGGTGGGAAAGGAGGCGAAGCGATCCCTTTGTCGCACCGAGCCTCTTCGCTAATAGCACGTTTTTGCGCAGCACGTTCTGCGCGACCATGCGCATGGTTTCGATGGGCGGCATCGGCTTTTTAGTGCCGCTCTACTTGGTCGATATCAAGGGTATTCGACCGGCCGAACTGGGCGGCATGCTGATGATCGGTGCCGGCTCCATGGCCGTTGTCGTGCGCATCGCCGGTAGCCTGGCCGACCGCTGGAGCAGTCGCTGGCTAGTCGTCATCGGCTTGCTAGGCCAAACGGGGGTGCTGTTCGCATTTTCGCAGCTGCCCGCCAGCGCCAGCCTCTGGCATATCGGCGCGGCGCTCAGCGCGCACGGCCTTTCGGCCGGCTTTATGCTAGCCACGCTGCACAAAGTGGTCATGGGCGGTGTACAACAGGCCGAGACCGGCACGGCCGCCGGGCTCTACAGCATGTGTCGCTTTCTCGGCTCGGCTATTGGCACGGCACTAAGCGGCGTGCTATTGCAAGAACACCTCGACGCTGCGCTCGACCTGTTGAGCGCCTACCAACAGGTATTTTCGGTCATCGCCTTCTTTCCCGCACTCGGCATATTGATCGCACTCAGCCTGCGCGACGAGTAGCGCATTGCGGTTGCGCGCACAGCCATTTGGCCGTATCCATACTCCCATGAACCGACCCAATATTTTACTCTTCATAATGGACGGGGTGCAGGGCCGCCAACTGCAGCCGGACCATCCCGGCCACACGCCCCATTTCGATCGCCTGGCCGCGCGCGGAATGCGCTTTGCCAACGCCTACACGCCCTCGCCGACCTGCTCGCCGGCGCGCGCCAGCCTGATGACCGGCCTCCTACCGCACAACCACGGCGTGCTGCAGGTAGAGCACGTCGTCGACGCCGACCAGTGCCTGCTGCGCCGCGACAGGGCGCACTGGGCCCAACACCTGACCCGCGCCGGCTATGCCACCGGCTATTTTGGCAAGTGGCACGTCGAGCGCAGCGACGAACTCGAGCAATTCGGCTGGCAGACCCATCGCGTGCTCGGGCGCAGTGCCCATCGCAGTCACTCCAAACAGGGTGGCGGCACCGACGTGCCGCTCGATCCAAACCTGACGCGCTACCTAGAAGGACCTGAAGGATATAACCCCATACTCCACTATGGGGTTACCGATGTCGAAGCGGCCGAGCGCGGCATGGGTCAGACGGCGCGCGAAGCGCTGCGCTTTCTGCAGCAGCAGGAGAATAGCCGGCAGCCCTGGTGCTGCTGCGCCAGCTACTACGAACCCAACGAGGCCATGATCGTCTCGCGCACGGCGTTCGAGCGCTTTGATCGCGCGTCGATCCAACTACCGGCAACGCTGCGCGACGACCTCTCCGACCGACCCAATTGGTATCGCCGCCAGCAGCAGATCTTCGCCTCTGCGAGCGAAGATGAATGGCGCACGGCGCTAGCCTGTTACTACGGCAGGATCTCCGAGCTAGACGAGCAGTTTGGCCTGCTCGTCGACTACCTGGAAGCATCGGGACAGTTGGAAAATACGGTGGTCATAGCCACCGCCGACCACGGCAAATACGTCGGGGCGCACGGCATGGAAGGCCATAACTTTGGCGCTTTTGAAGAGATCTACAACATTCCGCTCATTGCGGCCGGACCGGGCATTGCGCGAAGCGTCGATACGCCGGCGCGCGTTGGTCTACACGCCATTGGTCCGACGCTGCTCGAGTGGGCCGGAGCCGATCAACTGCCGGCCATCGACGCGGCGTCCTTTGCCGATCTATGCGCCGATCCCACGCTGGCCGACCGCTACGCAACCGGCTATGCGGAAAACCACGGCAACCGTTTTGTCATGAGCCAGCGCATCCTTTGGGACGGCGCGTGGAAGTTGGCGTTTAATGGATTCGATTTCGACGAGTTGTACAACTTGGCCGATGATCCTAACGAAACGCAGAACCGCGCCACCGATCCGCAGTGCGCCGAGGTGCTCCGCGCGCTGATGGCCACGATGTGGAGCCACATCCGCGACAGCGGCGACCAAGCGCTCTACAATAGTCACTACTACACGATGCGCACGGCCGTCGTCGGTCCCAACGCCGCAATAGAAAGCGGCGGCCAGCGCTAGCTCACCGCCGTTTCCGCGTTCGCTTACCCAGCCACCGTCACCTCGGGCAAGGACGGCCGGTGCTGGTAGCCCGGCTCTTCTTTTTGCTGTTTGAGTATGGCGATAATCTCACTCCAAGTAGCCACCAACCCCACCGGCGACGGCGGCAAGTCATGCTGAATCGCCCGGTGTAGCCGACCCAATCGATAGCAAGGCACGGCGGCATACATATGGTGCTCGATGTGAAAGTTCATGTGCCAGTACAAAAAGCGCACAAGGGGGTTGAGCAAGATGGTGCGCGTACACAGGCGAAAGTCGGGCACGTTGTCGCTCAGGCCGATGTGCTGCGCGTTGTTGCACAGCAAAAAGAGGAAGCCGCCGTAGAACGAACCCAGCGTAACCAGCACCGGCAGCTGCCACCAGCCGACGTAGAGCGAACCCACTACCAGCAGCAGGTGACCCAGCGTCATAATCTTGTCCCAGCGCACTAGGCGGCGACGGCTCTCGACGTTTTCCGGCGGAAAAAGCACCTGATCCCAGCCCGGATTCAGATGGCCAAAAAAGCCGCGGCGAATCGTGCCGCGCATGCGGTGATAAGCACCCAGCGGATCGACAAAGGCCCCGCGCAGAAAGCCCTTTAGCGTCAAGTAGACCGGCAGCACGACCTCGCCGTCCTCGGGCGGATGCAGCGTATACTTGTGGTGCTCCGTATGGCTCGCCCAAAAGTGCACCGGATTGTACCAGCCCAAAAAGCTCAATACATATAAGAAGAATACGTTGAGCGGCTGCGTGCGAAACACGCTGCTGTGCACGAGCTCGTGAAAGCCGTTGATGATAAAGGCGTAGCACGTGCCGTGCAGAAAAAAGGCGGCAACCGCCCCATACCAGGGCCCATAGATCGTCGACCACCAGGCCAGCGCGCCCGTCGCCGTCAGCGTCCCCAAATAGCCCAGCGTCTGCAGCGCGCCCCAAAAATCGCTGCGCTGGTTGAGGTCGGCCAGCAGCTGGCGATCGATCTTGGTCCGGTACCAGGTAATGCGGCGCTTTTCCTGCCCGTCGTCTGTAGAATTGGCTTCCATAGGGTCACTCCGCGAGATCGATAAGCATTTCCATGCAAGATAATCAGGCGCGCGTTCCCCGGCAATAAAAGCCGCAGGCGCCGTGGTTCCTTACACCGGCTGCTATCGCATCGCGCCTCGTCCGGCGCAATGCCGAACCGGAAGCCGACTGGGTGCGCATTCGTTTCGATCCGCACAACGACCGCCAAACCGGGCGCTTTTTTGGCGTCTATGTCTCCGGATCGGTATTCGATGGCACCTGCGCCAACGACCGCGACGCGGACGATACGTGGAACGGCGTGTAGGAGGGCAAGACGCAGGTAGACGATGGGGGCTGGAGCGCTGAGTTTCGCATCCCCTGCTACTTGCTGCGCTTCAGTCCAGACAGCGATTATACGCGGGGTTTTAACGCAGAGCGCTACATCAGTCGCAAACGCGAGCCCCTGCACTAGGGGCGCGAGTTTGCATCCATGGCCCGCTCAGCCGTTTCGGCAGCAGTTTTAGCAATGGGGGCGACAACGTCTTCTTAACCAAGATACTGGATCGGTGGTTAATCGACGCCCTTAGGCACAGACTGACTCCTCGCTACGCCAGCGGTGGTGCAGCGGCAACTCGGCGCCGGCCAGGCGCGTCCGCGTCTCGTACCAGCTCTGCGCCCACGCCTGTGCATCGCGCAGCTCGGAGGACGGGTTGGCGCGGCTGCGCGCGATAAAACCGGGAAAGATTTCGCGCCCCGTTGGCTGGCCGGTGGGATTGTACCTTAGGTCGTAGCTAATGCGCACGTCGTCGCTGCGGTTGGGCAGCGACGAATGGCAGGTGCAGCGGTGCATGAAGAGCACATCGCCGCGCTGCATGGGACAGGTGACAGCGCGCTGTAGCGCGAGCAGCTCATCCGGTATCGACAGGCCCAAACCGCTCGACGGACAGTGTGCCAATAGCCCGTTGCGATGGCTTCCGGCAATCACTTCCAGACAGCCGTTTTCCACCGTTGCGTCAGTGACGGGAATCCACACCGTGATCATATCGGTCGCATCGGCAACCGGCAGCACCACGCCGTTGTCCTGATGCCACGGCGTGGCGCCGACGCCAAAGCCGGCCACGCGCCCGGTGCGCTCGTCGCGATAGACGTGCGGCAGGTACTGTTCGGGGGGCTTTATGCGCACGTGCTGCACGGGATTGGAGTAGATCTCGCCGCCGATCAGGTCTTCCAGCGCGTCGAGCACGCCCTCGTTGCGCATCAGGTCGAAGACGGCCGGCCCCACCCAGATCGGTGCATCCTCGCGCACGGAAGCCATTGACAGCGTGCAGTCAAAGTGGCCGGCAAAGACCCTGCGCGCATCGAGGTAGATCTGCGACAGCCGGCGACCAAAGGGCAGATCTTCGTAGGTCGATTTTATTTGGCCAGCGGCAAAGAGGTCGCGCACCAGCGCGTCGAGCACGCCCTCGTATTCGACCACAACCGGATCGAGGTCGCGCGACGGGCTGAGCAATCCCCGCGCGATGACAAAGCCATCGCGATCAAAATTGGCCCTCTGTTCTTTGCTGAGCATATCCCACCTTTCCGAGCGCCCGCTGTCGAAGAATGGGTCGGCCATGCCTCTGTTGAGCGCCTCTCTTTTTCCTCCGTTGGCAAAGTGTACTGCGCGGCCAACGTCGATGTCAACCAGCGCACCCCCTCCTCCCTTGACCACCGGTTTTAAAAGAGCGAAAATGAGAGCGGACATTTTCTTTCAGGAGCAGCAGCTGTGAGCACCATTGAAATCAGCCAGGCGCAGCGCGACCTCTACCGCAGCGAGGGCTATATGATCCTCGAGCGGGCCATCCCGGAACACGTTCTCCAACTGCTGCGCGACCAGTGCCAGCAGGCCATCGACCGCATGGATGCGCGCATGGAGGCCGAAGGCACCGACACCCTCGGCATCAACCATCGCGGCAGCCGCTACTTTGTCGCCAACTGCTTCAAGGAGCAGCCCGAACTGCGCACCTTTCTCTTTAGTGAACTGATGGCCGACGTGTGCCGCGCCACCCTCGGCGACAACGCGTACCTGTTCTGGGAGCAATACGTCATCAAGGGCGCCGAAACCGGCATGAAGTTTTCCTGGCACCAAGACTCGGGCTACGTCAACTATCCCGACCACAAGCCCTATCTGACCTGTTGGTGTGCGCTGGACGATATGAGCGAAGCCAACGGCACGGTGCACCTGCTGCCCTTTTCGCGCTCGGGCATCCGCTCGTGGGTCCAGCACATCGTCGAAGAGGGCAGCAACGACAAAGTCGGCTACTTCGGCTCCGACCCGGGCATCACGGTCGAGGTTCCCGCTGGCAGCATCGTCGCCTTTACCAGCGTCAACTTTCACTCCAGCGGCACCAACACGACCGATCGCATGCGGCGCGTCTATCTGGCGCAGTATTCCTGCGAACCCATTACCTCGGCCGACGGAGCGCGGCTGTGGGGCAATGCCGAACCGCTGCTGCTCGACGGCGCTCTAGCCGTCGGCGCACCCATACCGGAGATAAGCGCATGAGCACGCGAGCCGAAGGGGCCCTCGCCCTTTCACAAGCGCAGCGCCGCCAGTATGACGAAGACGGATTTTTCTTAGTGGAAGACGCCCTGTCCGCGGGCGAAGTGAGCGAAGTGCTGGCCGTCGTCGACGCGCTCTACGAAAAGTACCGCGCCGAGCGCAACCTCGGCGAAAGCGAAGCGTTTCAAATGCGCAACATCGTCGCCGCCCACCCTCGCTTTAAGGCGCTGATGACGCACGAAAAGCTGCTGCCATTGGTCGTCGACGTCATCGGCTACAACATCCAGCTACGCACTTCGCATATGGACGTGCGCCCGCCGATGGAGGGGGCATACGCCGAACAGCGACTAGGCAGCAAGGAGAGCTTTTTTCCCTGGCATTCCGACGGACCCAACTTCGGCTGGCCTCCGGCCGGGGAGACCGTGCCCTACATGGAAATGAAAATCGGCTACTATCTAACCGATCTGACGCAGCACAACAGCGGTGCCATCTGCGTGGTGCGCGGCAGCCACGCCACCTCGCCGTGGATTGAGCGCGACGGGGAGCGCATCATCGACCCCGCACGCATTGTCGAGGTCAACGTGCGACCGGGCACAGCCTTGGTCTGGCGCACGGCCCTGTGGCATTGCCTGACGCCCAATCTGTCTACGCGCACGCGCCGCTGCCTCTACTACGGCTACCACCACCGATGGATTCGCCCCTCCGACTTCGAACACCAGAAGCCCGACGTGCTGGCCGAGGCATCGCCGATTGAGCTGCAGCTATTGGGCGAACTGGGCACAGGCCGCGACAACTATGCAGGCGACGATCCCGACGTGCATCCCGTATCGCGCTACTGGCGGCCGCAAGACGAAGACATTCCCCTCAAAGCATGGGCCGAGACGCGCCTGGAAGAAGCGGCGAATCCGTCCGCCTAAATCGGGCGGCGGCTCTGCCCTTGCTGCACGACCTCATAACGCAACGCAAGGAGCCCGCATGGCATTCCCCCAGCTCTCGCCCGCCCTGCGCACCGAGCGCCTCAGTCCGCCTAGCGGACCGGTGCGCATGGTCCTCGACACGGATACCTACAACGAAATCGACGACCAGTTCGCCGTCGTGCAGGCGCTGCTCTCTCCCGACCGACTCCGCGTTGAAGCGCTCTACGCGGCGCCTTTTTACAACGGGCGCTCTAGCGGCCCGGCCGACGGCATGCAGAAGAGCTACGAGGAAATCCTGCGCCTGCTGGAGCGGCTCGATACCGCACACGAGGGCTTTGTGCACAAAGGTTCGACGCGCTTTTTGCAAAGTCCGCAAACGCCCGTCGAGAGCGATGCGGCGCACGATCTGGTAGCGCGTGCGCATCAGGGCGACGCACCGCTCTACGTCGTGGCCATCGGCGCCATCACCAACGTGGCTTCGGCCCTGCTGATCGATCCGTCCATCGCCGAACACATTGTCGTCGTCTGGCTCGGCGGCCAGCCCTACCACTGGCCATCGGCACGCGAGTTTAACCTGCAGCAGGACCTTCACGCCGCGCGCCTTCTCTTCGACTGCGGCGTGCCGCTCGTGCACATTCCCTGTCAGGCCGTCGCGTCGCACCTGCTGACGACCGTCCCCGAACTGGAGGCGCTGGTAGCCGGGCGCGGCGCCATTGGCGACTACCTCGTAGAAATCTTTAAGGCCTATTCGAAAGACCACTACGGCTGGTCCAAGGTCATTTGGGATATATCGGCCCCCGGCTGGCTGCTCGACCCAGCTTGGGTACCGAGCGAATTGGTGCACAGTCCCATTCTGACCGACCAATGCACCTACAGCGCCGACCGCCGTCGCCACTTGGTGCGCGTCGCCACGGGCGTGCACCGCGATGCGATTTTCCGCGACCTGTTTAGCAAAATTGAGACACGCGCGCGCTAGTGGCCATGTCCCCATTAAACCGACAGTGCATCCCGCACATATCTAGCGCTGGACCGCAGCCATGACCACGGTCGTCGTAGCGGAAAAACCGAGCGTGGCGCGCGACATTGCGCGCGTGCTGGGAGCCAGCGGCAAGGGACAGGGCTGTCTGCTCGGCAAGGGCTATATCGTCACCTGGGCGCTGGGCCATCTCGTGCAGTTTGCCGAGCCCGACGAGTACGGCCCGCCGTGGAACGCGCGCTGGTCCTTTGCCCAACTGCCGATGCTGCCGGAAAAGTGGAAGTTGCGCACCGCTAAAGCCACGTCGGCACAGTTCCAGATCATCAAGAAACTGATCAATGACGCAGCGACGAGCGCAATTATCTGCGCCACGGACGCCGGGCGCGAGGGCGAGAATATTTTCCGCTTAATCTACGAGCACGCGCGCTGCAAAAAACCCGTTAAGCGCCTGTGGATCTCTAGCCTGACGGACGAGGCCATTCGCGCCGGCTTTGCCCAACTGGCCGACGGCAGCCAATACGACGCACTCGCCGATGCTGCACGCGTGCGCGCTCAGGCCGACTGGCTGGTCGGCATGAATCTCACCCGCGCCTATACGGTCCATAACAGCGTGCTGTGTACCATCGGTCGCGTACAAACGCCCACTCTGGCCATGATTGTCGAGCGCGACCGCGCAATCGCCGACTTTAAAAAGGCCTACTTTTACGAGCTCATCGCTCGAATTGCCGAAGGCTTTAGCGCCAAGTTTACCCGCGATGGCCAAACGCGCATCGAGCGACGGGAAGAGGCCGAACGCCTCCAGCGCGAACTCAGCCCGCACACGGAGGGCACCGTGCGCAGCGTGGAGAAAAAGACCAAGAAAAACCGCCCGCCGCCTTTTTACGATCTGAACAACCTGCAGCGCGACGCCAATCGGCGCTTTGGCTTTACCGCCGCGCAAACGCTGGAGTATGCCCAGGCGCTCTATGAGACGCATAAGCTCATCACCTATCCGCGCACCGAGAGCCGCCACCTATCCGAAGACATGGTGCCCGAGCTGCCGGGTATCCTCTCCCGCTTGGACCACGCGCAGGCCGACGAGGCCCTGGCGCGTCTGCAGAGTGGATTCAAGCTGGGCAAAGCCTATGTGGACAAGACCAAACTGACGGACCACCACGCCATCATTCCCACCGGCCAGCGCCCGTCGACTAGCCTGTCGCATCCGCTGCGCCAGGTCTACGCATTGGTGGTCACGCGCTTTGTAGGCGTATTTCTTCCAGAGCAGCTCGTCGAAGAAACAACCGTATTGCTCGACATTGGCGGCGCCTCTTTTATCGCGCGCGGCAGCGTCGTATTGCAGGAGGGCTGGAAGATCGTCGAGCGGCGCACCAGCGCACCCCAAGAAGGAAAAGACGAAGAGCAGGAAGACGAAGGACAGGCCATTCCTCCTCTACAGCGGGGACAGACGGTGGGCGTGCTCGGCATGGAGGTGCGGGAGAGAGAAACCAAACCGCCGAGCCCCTATACGGATGCCACGCTGCTGACGGCCATGAAAAACGCCGGACGCCAGGTCGACGACGACGAACTGGCCGCGGCGATGAAGGAGTCGGGTCTCGGCACGCCGGCCACGCGCGCCGACACCATTGAACGCCTGCTGCGCAGCGGCTATATAGGGCGCGAAAAAAAGAGCTTGCGCGCCACGCAAAAGGGCCGAGCGCTGATCGAATTGGTCGCCGAACCGCTGCGCAGTCCCGAGCTTACGGGCCAGTGGGAACAGCAGCTAAAAGAAGTGGAAGAAGGCCTCCGAAAAGGCGATGCGTTTTATCGGAATATCGCCGACTTTGTGCGGTCGATGGTGCCACAGGTGGCCGAGAGTAACGCCCTGACACCCGAGCAAGTATCCCAAGTCCGCCAGGAGCAAGGCGGACGAAGCAAAGGCAAGAAAAAACGAACGCGAGGAGGTAAAACCGTGGTATTGGGTCCGTGTCCCAAATGCAAAGAGGGCGAAGTGCGCGAAAGTCCCAAAGCGTACGGATGCAGTCGCTACAAGGAGGGCTGCAATCTGACAATATGGAAAACGACCGCCAGCAAGGAGATTTCGCCCAAGCTGGCAAAGGAACTGCTGGCGGATGGGCAGACCGAATGGCTGGAAGGATTTACCAGCCGCGCCGGCAAGCCCTTTGCCGCACGCCTCAAATTTGACGACGAATTCAAGGTGGTATTCGACTTTGAAAGCAAGCCGGAAAACGGCGCGCAGCCCACAAGCAGCACAGGGGCGGCACGCGCAGCATCCCCACCGGATAGTGGACCGCCGCCCACAGACGCCCCTCCGCCCGACGAAGCACCGCCGCCCATGGAGGAAATGCCATCTATGGACGGACCGCCGCCGCAAGAGGCCTACACTCCACCGACGACGACATCTGCCGCACCCCCACCCACCAACGATGGGGGGAGCGACTTTCCCCAGTTGACCTGTCCCAAGTGCGAACAGGGCCACATCGTCGAGGGCCGCAAAGGGTTTGGCTGCAACCGTTACCGCGAGGGATGCGATTTCGTCGTGTGGAAAGTGGTGGCTAGCAAAGAGCTGACAAAGGAGCAGGTAGAGACGCTCATCCGCGCGGGCAAAACAGACGTCATCGGTGGTTTTAAAAGTCGCAAGGGTACGACGTTTGAAACGCGCCTGCGCCTCGACGAAGAGTGGAAAACCGTTTTTGACTTCAACTAGGGCGACCGCGTAATCGGCAGCGGTTGCACACCAGAGCATGAGGAGATTCCATGAGCAATAAGAGCTTTCGCGATATGACGCCGCGCACGATGCCAGACAGAGATATGCTAGCGGCCATGGAGCGCGATCTAGCCTTTAAACCGGGCGACCCCCTGCGCGCGCGCGCACTCACCTCCGACCAGATCGAGCAGTACAACCGCGACGGCTATCTCCTGCCCTTTCGCCGTTCCGAAGCACCGGAATCGGCCGAGCTCAGCGCCTATTTCGACCAGCTCTTAGAGGAAGTACACGCAGCCGGTGCCGATAGCTATTCGATTATCTCCGGCCACGTCAAGCACGCACGCATTTACGACATCGCCTGCGACGAGCGCATCCTGCGCTACGTGCGCGACTTGATCGGCGACGACGTCGTCTGCTGGGGGGCGCACTTCTTCTGCAAAATGCCCGGCGACGGCAAGACGGTCTCTTGGCACCAGGACGCCTCCTACTGGCCGCTGACGCCTTCCAAAACCGTCACCTGCTGGCTGGCCATCGACAAGGCTGACGCCGAAAACGCCTGCATGCAGTTCATACCGGGTTCGCACGCCCAGGGACATCTCGAATACCGCACCAGCGAAGCCAACGAGAACAACGTGCTCAACCAAACCGTCGACGACGCCGAGCGCTTTGGCCAACCCGTCGACGTGGCCCTAGAGGCAGGAGAATTTTCCCTGCATAGCGACCTGCTGCTGCACGGCTCTGGCATCAACGCCTCCAATCGCCGCCGCGGCGGCTTGACGCTGCGCTACGCAGCAGCCGAAGTGCGCTCGCTGCTCAACTGGCAGAGCGAAGGCATCGTCGTCAGCGGCTCCGATCCGTCCGGCCACTGGGCCAATCCACCGCGGCCCGATACCGACTGATCAGAGCGATACGCCTAGCCGTTTAACGCGTGAGATAAGTGGGGCGTGAAGAGTTCGGGCTCCAGCAGAAACGAATCGTGGCCCTTCTCTGAGTGCACCGTAATGCGCATGTTGTAGACGCCCGCCTCTTTGAGCACGCGGGCCATTTCTTCCTGCTCTTCCGGATAGAAACACACGTCCGAATCAATGCTGAAGATCAGGTAGTTCTGCGCGCGGCAGCGGGCAAAGAGCGCCTCTAAGGAATCCGCGCCCGCTTCGCGTAGTAGATCGAAGCGCTGCCACATATCGACGATGCGCACGTAGCTGTTGGCGTCAAAGCGTTCGATGAACTTGCGCCCCTGGTGCAGCATATAGGATTCCAGCGGATCGGCCAGCGGATACCAGGAAAACCGGTCCCCGTCGTCCTGCACTTTCTGGCGCGCCCGGTCCTCCATCGTATGCAAAGAAACGTAGGTTTTGTGGCTGATCATGCGCGCCAGCGCCAGACCCCGCTCGGGCGCAGGGCCGTCGTAGTAGTCTCCACCGCAAAAGTGCGGATCCTGTTCGATGGCGCAAATCTGCTCAAAGTTATGGATGCGCTGCAGCGGCTTGACGTCGAGGCTAGCGGCAATGGGAATGACGGTGCCCACCCGCTCGGGGTAGCGCGTGGCCAAACTCATGCACATCAGGCCACCCAGCGAGGCGCCGATCACCGCATGCAACCTCTCAATGCCCAGATGATCTAGCAGATGCATCTGCGTGTCGACGACGTCGGCTACGCGGATGTGCGGAAAGCGCGCGCCGTACGGACGTCCCGTTTGCGGGTCGATTGACGACGGGGCGGTAGAGCCGTAGCAGCCCCCCAAATAATTGGCGCACACCACGAAAAAGCGCTCCGTGTCGACCGCTTTGCCCGGACCGACAAAGCGGTCCCACCAGCCGACGCGACACTCTTCGTTCCAGCGCGCCCCCACGCCGGGCACGGCCGCCGTGTGCCCGGCGACGTGGTGGCTACCGGACAAGGCGTGGAAAATGAGGATGGCATTGTCGCGGTTGGCGCTGAGTTGGCCATGCGTCTCATAGGACAGCGTCACCGGCCCAAGCGTTTCGCCGCTGCGCAGCACGAGGGGCTCTTGGCAAGCAAAAGTGTGGAGTCGGGTCTCAACGGACCCGACTCCACGCTCATCGCTTTGCAGAAAGGGCAAACCCGCCTCAGGCCGTTGCTTTGGCCAGCGCCTGATCGATATCGGCGACCAAGTCGTCGGCGTTTTCCAAGCCAACCGAAAGGCGCACCAATTCGGGCGTAATACCACCGGCGCGCTGCTGCTCTTCACCCAGCTGCGAATGCGTGGTGGTCGACGGGTGGATGGCCAAGCTCTTGGCGTCGCCGACGTTGGCCAAATGCGAGAAGAGACCGAGCTCGTCGATAAACTTACTGCCGGCCGCCGCGCCGCCCTTGATGCCAAATACGACCATGGCGCCGCCCTTGCCGTCGAGGTACTTGTCGTTGAGTGCATAGGACGGATCGCCCTCCAATCCCGGATAGCGCACCCATTCGACCGCGCTGTGGCCCTGCAGATGCTTGGCCACGACCAAGGCATTGTCGCAGTGGCGATCCATGCGCAGCGGCAGCGTCTCAATACCCTGCAGGAACATCCAGGCGTTGTCGGGCGATATGCAGGCGCCCAGGTTGCGCAGCGGCACGACGCGCATGCGCAGGATAAAAGCCAGCGGACTCAGCGGACCCAGGTCGTGGGCCCAGCGCACACCGTGATAGCTGCCTTCCGGCTCAACCATCAGCGGAAACTTGTCCGACTGCCAGTTGAATTTGCCCGAGTCGACGACGACGCCGCCGATACCTGTGCCATGACCACCGAGCCACTTGGTCAGCGAGTGCACGACGATATCGGCACCGTGATCGATGGGACGCTGCAGATAGGGCGTGGTGAACGTGCTGTCGACGACCAGCGGCAGCCCATGTGCATGCGCCACGTCGGCAATAGCCGAGATATCGGCAATATTGAGCGCCGGATTCCCCACTGTTTCGCAGTAGAGCATCTTCGTCTTGGGCGTAATCGCCTTGGCGAAGTTTTCCGGGTCTTTGGGGTCGACAAAGTGCGTCTTGATATTGAACTGCGGCAGAATATCGTTGAACTGCGTGTAGGTGCCGCCGTACAGATCATTGGCCGCAACGATTTCGTCGCCGGCCTGACACAGGTTGATTACGCTGTAGAAAATAGCACTCGTGCCCGAGGCTAGCGCCAGCGCGGCCATGCCCCCGTCGAGTGCGGCCACGCGCTGCTCCAGCACATCCTGCGTCGGATTCATGATGCGCGTGTAAATATTGCCGAGCTCCTTGAGGCCAAATAGATTGGCGGCGTGTTCGGTGTTTTTAAACACGTAGGAGCTCGTGCGATGAACGGGCACGCCGCGCGACAGCGTGGTCGGATCCGGCTCTTGGCCGGCGTGCAGGCAAAGCGTTTCAAATTTCATGGGGTGAAGATCTCCTGTTATGCATGGGAAGAAATGCGTCAGGCTTTAAATTAAGATTTACGCGCACGCTGACAAGTTCGCACCGTATTTAGCAGGAGAAAAACGCGAGCCACAGCCCCCACCCTACACTGGCGTCGCGCTCTACAGCGTAAACCAGTTGGCGTTGCCGCCCAGCGCATCCACCACCAGCCACAGGCCGGCCGCGCCAAACGCACCCAGCACCATGCCCAAGAAAAAGGGGCGCAGCATGCGATAGCCCTTAGCGCCGCCGTACTTCAGAATAACGGCCTTGAGCAACCAGGCGATAAAGACGGAAAACCAAATCTGACTGATGGGATACGTATAGCCCAAAGCCAGGCCAATTGGGTGAATGGGAAAGCCGACAAAGCGCGCCTTGAGATAGGTGAGGGCGGCCATTAGCGCGCCGCCTATGCCCGTGTAGACCAGATGCCAGCCGTAGACGCCCTCCGGATTGAGCATATTATGGGCAATCCAATTGCCCGTCAGCTGGGTCAGACCGCCAAAGCCCCAGCCCCCCAGATTGATGCCGCCGTAGGTATAGGCGTGCGTCATCACCGCCCACGTCGCCGAAACGAGCGTGACCAAAATAGCCAAGACGATGGCGACAAAGAGGCGCCTGGACTCCAATCGAGTTACCTCGGCAATTTTTAGCCCCGTCGCCGCCGAGGCCATAACAAAGGTCCGCAGGTCAGCTGACCAGGGAAAGTTCATCCCCAACGCCGTCAGACCACTCGCCCCCAGCGCTCCAGGCCCCAGCGCCGTGACGATAAAAACGGGCGGCGCCACGGGCGATACGCCGTAGGCCAAACCTGCCTGCGAAACAATGCGTGCCAGACCGATAAAGGTCACCATGCACAGCAGGTAGTAGCAGAGCGCGCTGCCATAGCCCAAACCCGTTTGCGCCAGCCAGACGACAGCGACCATCGACGCTAGCAGAAAGCCGAACACCGCCGTGCGATACGACAGCATCTCACCGCTGTCGTCGATGGGCTGACCGCGGCCAAACGCCGTGCGCACGACGGCGGCCAGATGCCGACGGGCCGACCACAGGCTAGAGCACACCAGAAAGAACATCGCGCCCTGCGCCAAATGCGCCACGCTCGCCGTAGCCGGCAGCGAATAGGGCTGGCCGGGGCCAATGCTCCAACCCAGCATGCGCTCGACGCCCGAGTGCAGTATGGCCGCAAAAGCGAAGAACCACACGCCAAAGGAAACGTCCAAGCTCAACAAGTACGACAGACCAATCACCTCGAAGCGCGGGCGCAGGTTGAGTCCGATCGCATCGCGCAAAAAGCGCACGTAGGTATTGAGCTCGACAAAGGGGAAAAAGCTGAAATACGAGTGCAGGCCGTTGATGCCATAGATGATAAAGGGCAGGGCAAAGCCGATCCACGTCAAATAGTTGCGCAGCAGCGGCGGCAGCCATTTGCCCGGCTCCTGCCGACCTAGTTCGATCGGCAACGTCGCCAGCGGAAAGAGCAGGCGCTCGTTGTCCATCCACTGTTTGCGCAGCATCACCAACATACACAGCGTGGCAAAGTAGATGCTTAAGATAAAGAAGAACCACGCGCGCAGCGGCGGCAGCCACAGGCCCCAGGGCACCCGCTCACCTTGGCCCGCTCCCTCAAAGAGCTTCCGTATCGCCGCGCGGTCCTGCGCCACTAGCCAGTCGGCCACGTGCGGATGAATGATATTAGCCCAATCGTTTTCCGGCGTCGCGTAGTAGAACAAACCGCCCAGAAAGGGAATCAGGTTCATCACGAATCCCCACGATGGGATCGCCGCAGCAACGATCATCATGATGTAGATCGTCGCCAGTTCGCGGCTGTGCAAATGCGAACCGGTCAACAATCGAGCAAGCGGGTTGAGTATCAGGGTTAAGAGGAAAAACACAACGAGCGCCGCGCCCGTGGAGTAGTCGGCAGCCATGGCCGATCCGCGCACTACGAGCACGCCATAGGATTCGCCCAGAGAAATGGCCGTACAGCAGAGTAATCCGATGCCAACGGCCCTAGGTGACACCCCGTATTGTCGAGGCGGTTGCAGGGGCGGGCGATCGCGGGTAGAAAGCGTGCTAGTGTCCATCGCAGGCAAGTATATCGCCCTCCCCTACCGGTGGCAATACGGGTTCCTAGGCGCTGGCCAACGCCTAGGAACTCGTCCTATTGCTGGCGTGCACCTGGTGCTTTGCCTTTACTATGCACGATTTTACATCCCTCACAGTTGAACTATACACCGCGCGGAGGAATGCGGCATGCTCGACATCGAATTGGTTCCCTGCCACGACCTACAGCGCGCCTGTCAGCTGTTTGCGCGCGACGGCTTTGTCGCCCTGAGCGGCACGCTCAGCCCAGAGCAGTTGGCCTTTGCCCAGGCCGGCGCTCAGCGCGTCGTTGCCGAGCAGCAGCGCGCCACGCCCTTTGAGATGGCCAATCGCGGCTATGCGCGCTACTCCTTTGGACAACAAATCCACCATCCCGAATGGGCCATGCTCGTCGATCTACCCACCGTGCTGCCCGTGCTCGACGCCCTCTGGGACAGCCAGGACTATACGTGCTCTGGCGCCGGCGGCGATTATTCTCACCCCGGTGCCAACATCCAGCACCTGCACTCCGATGTCAACGACGTGATCGCCGATCCGCTAGGACAGGTCAATATCTACGATCTGCCGGCGCCCTTTATCGTCATCAACTTCCTAATGACGGACTTTACAGTGCAAAATGGCGCCATCCGCTTTGTGCCCGGCACGCAGCGCACGCGGGTGCGGCCGCCCGCCCTGGAAGACGAGCCCGAGCACTGGAAAACCGCAACCATCTGCGCGCCGGCTGGAACGGCCATCGTGCGCGATGTCCGCACCTGGCACGGCGGCACGGCCAACAACGCCCATGCCCCGCGCATTATGACTAGCACCGGCTATTTTGCCCCGTGGTTTCGCCGCGGCGGGTCGGATGACGCGCTGCCGGTCGAGCGCTACAACGCCTTGTCGGAGCGAGGCAAGGCGCTGTGTCGCTATATCGTCGACTGGCGGGGAGCCATCGAAACGGCGCGCTAGGGCCGCACGGGCGTACCGTCGGGCAGCCGAGCCGGTTCGCCGCGCCCGGCCCGTTCGGCCAGGGGAAAGCGCGCCGCCATACCCTCGTCGATATCAATGCCCAATCCGGGCTTATCGTTCGGATACATATAGCCGTTGCGCACTTCGGGCAAGCCGGGAAACATATCGTAAGAGCGCTGGTTGAGCATGGCCCCCTGCGGATTGCGACGCGCCAGCTCGGGCCGGTACCATTCCTGCACGCCGAAATTGGGCGCCCACAGATCCAGATGCAGATTGGCCGCGTGTCCCACCGGCGACGTATCGCCCGGTCCGTGCCAGGCCGTGCGAATGCCGTACATATTGGCCACCGCCGCCACGTGCCGAGCCGGCGTAATGCCGCCCATCTGCGAGACGTGCATGCGCAAGAAGTCGATCAGCCGCCCCTCGATCAGCGGCTGCCACTCGCGCGGATTGTTGAACAACTCGCCCATGGCAATCGGCGTGGCGCAGCTCTGGCGAATATTCTTAAACCATTCCAGATCTTCCGGCGCCAGCGGATCTTCTAAGAAATACAGCTTGAACTGCTCAACGTCGCGCGCAAAGCCCACCGCCTCAATCGGCGTCAATCGCTCGTGCACGTCGTGCAGCAGCTCCACGTCATCGCCCACTTCTTTGCGCACGCATTCAAACATTTCGAGCGCGGCCCGCATATACTGCTTGCGATCGAAGTAGTGGCCTTCCGGCGCTCCCTCGGGCTTAACTATATCACCGGCCAAGCCGCCATATCCGCCCAGCTGCACGCGGATGTAGCGATAGCCCTGTTCCTGCACCTGACGCACGCAGTCGGCCACTTCCTGCGGCGTGTTGCCGTCGGCGTGCGCGTAACAAGCGGCCCCTTCGCGGCACTTGCCGCCCAGCAGCTGATACACCGGCATATTCGCGCGCTTGCCCTTTATATCCCACAGCGCTTGATCTACGCCGGAAATGGCGTTGTTGAGCACCGGTCCGTTGCGCCAGTAGCTGTTGACCATGGCCATCTGCCAGATCTGCTCAATTTCGTCGACGGCACGGCCCAGCAAAAACGGCTTGAGGTGCTCCTCTATCGCCGCGTGCACGGCGTGGATGCGCTGCGTAAAGGTCGCGCAGCCCAGTCCGTAGAGACCGTCGTCAGAAGTAATCACTTTGACGATGGCCAGCGGCGCACCCTCGGGTCGAGTGAGAATGGTCTTTATGTCTTTTATCGTAACAGGCATCGCTGTGCTCCCATATATTTTAGGCGGTGCGCAACTGTATACACGGCATGGAATGTAGGCGGAGGCGCTCTACCTTCCAAGCGGCGTGGGCGCGACGGTGCATATTTTTTATCTTTGCCAGCAGGAGGAGGAACTATGAAAATAACGCACGTTGGCACGCTGCTCCTGCAACCCTTTCCCTGGGTGTTGGTGCGCGTCAAAACCGATAGTGGCTTGGTCGGCCTCGGCGAGGCCTATCACGGCGCGGGCGTCCATCAAATCGCCGTAGACCCGCGCCTTACGCGCGCGCTCATCGGCCAGGACCCGCTCAACGTCGACAAGCTCTTTCGCGATATGATGCGCTCCATGTCGGCATCCGGCTACTACCAAGGAGCCGTCATGAGCGCAATCAGCGGCATCGAGATGGCGCTTTGGGACATCGCTGGACAGGCGCTTGGCTGTCCGATCTGGCAGCTGCTCGGCGGCCGCTTTCGCGACAAAATCCGCGTCTACAACGACTGCCACGCCGGAGACGACGAAACGCCACAGGCCTACGCGCAAAAGGCCAAAGAAGTCGAAGCGCGCGGCTTCTCGGCGATCAAATTTGACATCGATCCACTGCCCGACCGCCGCGATCCTTACAATCGCTGCATCAGCAACGACCACATTCACCACTACGTCGAGATCGTTACCGCCATCCGCGAGGCCCTCGACCGCAACACGGATTTGGCGATCGATGCCCACTGGGCTTACGCGCCGGTGGATATTATCAAAGTGGCGCAGGCCTTCGAAAGCCTGGACTTGCTGTGGCTGGAAGATCCGGTGCCAGCCGAAAACGTCGAGGCGATGAAAAAGGTGAAAGAGGCCTCGCGCACGCCGATCTGCACCGGCGAAAACTTCTATACGCGCTTTGGCTTTCGCGAGCTCATTCACACGCAGGCCGCCGACATCGTCTCTCCCGACATGGCCAAGGCCGGCGGATTGGCCGAAGGCAAGCGCATCGCCGAAATGGCCGACCTCTACTACATGCCGCTGGCTCCACACAATATCTGCGGACCGGTCGGCACCTTCGCCATGACGCACGTCTGCGCCGCCGTGCCCAATTTTCTGGCGCTGGAGTTTCACCATTTGGACAACGCCGTGTGGGAAAATCTAGTAGTAGAAGGACCACTGATTGAAGACGGCCACATCGCCACGGGAGAAAAGCCCGGCCTAGGGCTGACTCTGAACGAAGACGTGGCCAGGGAAAACGCCGTCGATATACTGGGGTTTTTCGACTGAGATAGCGGGGCGTTCCGCGCACGGAGCGCCCCGCTGCGGATTTAGCGCGCGCTCAGGTCGTCGCCCAAATCCGCCGCGTCGAACTGGCCCTTCTCAGCCGATACGGTGACGACCAGCAGTTCGAGCGGTTCGGCGCCGCTGTTATAGAGCCCGTGGGAACCGCCGAGGCGGTTGGGCAGCGCATCCCACGGACTCACGTCGGCCGTCTCGCCGTCGACCGTCATACGACCGCGGCCAGCCAGCAGGATATAGCACTCCTCGACGCCGTCGTGGCGATGGTAGCCAATGCTCGTATCCGGCGGCAGCAGGTAGTGCGTCAGCGCGTAGAAGTTGCTGCGAAAATCGGCCGGTCCCCACAGCTGGCGGCACCCAACCTCGCCCTTGCCTCCGCGTACCTGCCCGTACTTCAGGGCGCTGCGATCGAGGCGTCCCAGTGGAATCCTATCGGTGGATTCCAGTTCGGCGTTGGCCCGGTCGTCGCCCAAATCCGTCGTCTTGGGCGTGCCACCGGGCACCGCGCAGTGCACATTAAACCAGCGCGTTTCGCGCTCCGTATGGTTGTATATGGCGTGGATCTCACCCGAGCGCAGGGGCACCGTCGCGCCCCCTTCTACGCTGGCCGTGCGGCCGTTGTGCGTAAACTGCGCGGCGTTATCTACCGTAATGAAAATCTCTTCGCAGTCGTCGTGGCGGTGGTAACCGATGCCCGTATCCGGTAGTAAAACTGCACAGTGGACAAAGGCAAAGGGCGTCTCGAAATCGGCCCGGTCCCACAGCGAGTTAAAGAGAATGCTACCCGCGCCGCCGTGCACGCCGGACAGCGACTTCATCTCATCTCTATTGGCTTTTTTCACCCGCATGGTGTCCTCATTTCTCGCGGCGATAGAGCTGGAGGTTCATCTGGTTGGGCCCCTCGAAAAAACCGAGGCGAATTCCGCTGCCTACGTCAAACGGTTCTTTGACAATCGCAACGCCTTTTTCCTTGAGCTCCTCCACGCTCTCGTCGACGCTGTCCACCTCGAACGAAATATGGTGAAAGCCCGGATCGGCGCCCATCGTCTTTTGCGGCATGAGCTCGAGTATGATCCCACCGGCGTCGAGAAAGACGTAATCTTCATCGTCTTCGTTGGGAAAGCGCTCCATCACCGTTAGTCCCAGCGTCTGCGTATAGAACTGCACGGCTCCTTCAATGTCGTCGGTGATAATGGCAATCTTATGAATCTTGCGGACCATAGAATACCTCCCATTTTGTTACGAGATAGTGCGTTTAGCAACCGCTCAACGGCGCGCGGCATCATTCTAAGCGCCGATGACCTTTCGCACAATGGCACGAATCGTATACTATTTACTGCGGCGCCGACGCGCTCTTAGCTTGGCGATAACATAGCCAACGCGCATCGGACCATCCAACCCTCTATCTGGCTGAATCAGCATGCGCACCGAATCGCTCGAACAGGTCCTGACCTTCGACAATCGCTTTACCCGCGAATTGCCGGCCGATCCCATCGCAGACAATTACGTGCGCCAGGTTCAAGCAGCGTGCTATTCGCGCGTGCAGCCCACGCCCGTCGCTCAGCCACGCCTAGTCGCCTACTCCAGAGAAGTCGCCGAACTGCTTGGCCTCTCTAGCGCACTCTGCGAAACACCTGAGTTCGCCGAGGTGTTTGTCGGCAACCACCTCTTGCCCGCCATGGACCCCCACGCCGCCTGCTATGGAGGCCATCAGTTTGGCAACTGGGCCGGCCAACTGGGCGATGGACGGGCGATCAACCTCGGTGAGACCGTCAACGCGCAGGGACAGCGCTGGGTGCTGCAGCTTAAAGGAGCCGGCCCCACGCCCTACTCGCGCACGGCCGACGGCCTGGCCGTGCTGCGCTCCTCGGTGCGCGAATTTCTCTGCAGCGAAGCCATGCACCACTTGGGCGTGCCGACGACGCGCGCGCTGAGCTTGGTGACGACCGGCGAGGACGTAATGCGCGACATGTTTTACGACGGTCATGCCAAGGCCGAGCCCGGCGCCGTCGTCTGCCGCGTCGCACCGTCTTTTACGCGCTTTGGCTCGTTCCAAATTTTTGCCGCGCGACGCGAACACGAAGTGCTACAGCAGCTGATCGACTATACGATTCGCACCGATTTCCCCCACTTGGGTGGCCCATCGCAAGAAACCTATCTGCGCTGGTACGAAGAAATCGTCAAGCGCACGGCCCTGCTGATGGCGCACTGGATGCGCGTGGGCTTTGTGCACGGCGTAATGAACACGGACAACATGTCTATTCTGGGACAGACCATCGACTACGGTCCGTATGGCTGGCTGGAAAACTACGATCCCGACTGGACGCCCAACACCACCGATGCCGGCGGTCGGCGCTACCGCTTTGGCTACCAGTCACCCATCGCCCACTGGAACCTGGCACAGCTGGGACAGGCCATTCTACCCGTGGTCGAAGACGTCGAATCGATGCAGGCCATCCTCGACACCTACCGCGCCGAATACGACCACCAATGGCACGGCATGCTGACGCAGAAACTGGGACTAGCCCACTACGATGCGGCGCTAGCGGCAGAGCTACACGCCATACTGCCGCTAGTCGAAACCGATATGACGCTCTTTTTTCGCGGGCTGGCCAAAGTCGATGCGGAAAACGCAGTGGACGGAGATGATGCCGATCTAATGGCGCCGCTGCTGGTGGCCTACTACGCACCGGAAGAGTTGACGGACGAGTACAAGCAACGGCTGTGTGCGTGGCTGCGCACCTACTGTGCACAGGGGCCACAGGGGCGCGCTGCCAAGATGAATGCGGCCAACCCCAAATACGTGCTGCGCAACTACATGGCACAGCTGGCCATCGACCGGGCGGAAGAGGGCGATTTTTCTCAGGTAAACGAACTACTGGAAGTGCTGCGCCATCCCTACGACGAGCAGCCACAAAACGAGCAGCACGCGCAAAAGCGGCCCGAGTGGGCGCGGCATCGCGCCGGGTGCTCCATGCTGTCGTGCTCCTCGTAGCCAACCGATTGCGGCCGGCAGCGACGTGTGCCTAGTCCGGCGGCAGCGGCAGCACGGCCATCGCGCGCCGCGCTACCTGACCGTCGGTCTCCAAGACGAGATAGTAGATGCCAGAAGCAACGAGCTTGTTGGTGGTATTGCGACCATCCCACAGCACAGAGTACCCCTGACGTGCCGCGCGCGGGCCCAAATCGCTCTGCCAAACCAGGTTGCCAGCCGACGCAAAGAGCGACAGGCGCGTGTGTTCGCTGGCCTGGGCCAAGTCGAATACAAAGCGCACCTTTACCGTTCCGTCTGCCCGTGGGCGAAAGGGGTTAGGCAGGGGCGGGCGCAGCGCAGAGGTGAGTGCCGGCGGCATGTCGGTTAGTTCGGGATCGTACACCGCACTTAGCGCATAGGGGTAGGCAAAACCCGCCTCCTCGCCCGATGTAATCACCATAACGACTTCGCTATACTGATCCCAACCCACTACGCTCGTTTGCTCTTCGCCCAGCGCCTGCACAATTACGCTGTCCGTTCCTACCAGCAGTAGGTGGCGACGCCACGACCCGCGTCCCGGGCGAAAGGCCAGTTCAACGCCGCCGCCGCGCAGTTCGGGCTTGAGGCGCACGTAGGCCGTGCCCGTCGCGTCTAATTCGTACTCATCGTTGCCCTCGACGCCCTCATCCACCTTGATGTCGCGCGTCGGCACCAGCGGATACTTCTGCCCCTCGGCGTAGTAGCCCTCGCGAAAGCGAACGCCCGTAAAGTAATTCCACACGGCAAACTGGCTCAGCGCCACGCCCAGACCGCCCGGCTGTATATCCAGCAGCGTGCGGTTGAAATTTTCCAGCCGCGCATGACCGCGGCGGCCCATTTCCTCCCAGATGAGCCGGTTGACGTGGCGACCGTAGCGCTGTTCGAGGAAGAGCGAAAAAATCGACGTGCCGTATATGTGAAAGTCGGCCCCCACGCGACTGCCCGAATTGAGCGCGCGCTGCGGCGCCCCCAGGAAACTGGGCAAGTACTGCAAATAATCATCGACGTCTGGGTAGGCGACTTCTTCCATCCACGTCGAAGTGCTCTCTTGCCACCAAATGCTGTCGCTGCCCTGGTAGTATCCAAATTGGATCGCGTGGTGAAATTCGTGCGCAATCGTCACGCGCAGGGCATCGAGTCCCTTCGTCTGCTGGTATATTGGATTGGTGTAGTCGTTGTCAATTTCCAGATAGCTCGGCGAAGTCTTACCGGCGCCCTCGGGATACGTGAAACCGTAAGCGCCGCCGCGCCCCAAATCGACGATGTAGACATCGTACTCGTCGCCGTCGACACCGCCGTCGCTGGGTGGCGGATTGTAGCCAAACTCTTCGACCTGCAAGACCCATACACTGTCGAGCACGACCATCGCCAAATCGACGTAGTCTGGAACGCCATTGCCGTCGTCATCGGTAAGATCAACGGCCTCGGCGCCCTCAATGTCGTAGTGCACGCGAAAGCGACCGCTGGGCGAGATCGCGTCCCGATCAGCGCTGGGGCGCCGCTGTACTAACTTGCCCAATCGCTGCCTATATGCTTCGCCTAAATGGGGCATAGCAGAGACGGCCTGCACCACGTGCGGCGTACCGCACACCGCGCGCTGAGGCCGCTGCTGGTACTCGAGTGGCAGGCTTTGCACATCGCGCATGCCCTGCACTTGGTAGAGCAGAGCCGTGCCCAAATCGAGCTTTTTCGCTTCGTAGGCTTGCTCTACGAGCGTCTTAGCCCCGACCTGTGCCGCACCGCATAGCAGAGCCAGTGCAAACCCAATGCGTATTATCACGGAGTCCATCCTCACACAAAGTGTACAATCGACAAAGTACGCGCTAACGGCGTTCTTTGCCAAAGTGCAGCGCACATCAACGCATGGGCGCACGCGGTTCGTTTTGCTTATCCTTATCAGCGAACGCACCAACCTAAAATCGCATCGATTTCGACCATATACAGGAGCCGTATCTATGGAACTCACGCACCGCCCGCGCCGCCTGCGCCGCACGGAAAGCGTGCGCCGCCTCGTCCGCGAAACGGCGCTGCGCGCCGACGATTTCATCTTTCCCCTCTTTGTTACCGAAGGGAAAAAACAGCGCCAACCCATTGAGTCGATGCCCGGCCAGTTTCGCTTCTCCGTCGACGAACTCGTGCGCGAGTGCAGTGCGGTCTATGCGCTGGGCATACCGGCCGTCAACCTATTCGGCTATTCTGCAGAAAAAGACGATATGGCCACGAAGTCGCACGATCCCAACGGCCTGATCCAGCGCGCCGTTGCCGCGATCAAAGCGGAAGTGCCCGCGCTCTGCGTGCAGACGGACATCGCGCTCGACCCCTACACGCACCACGGCCACGACGGCCTCGTTGTCAACGGCGAGATCGTCAACGACGAAACCATTGCCGTGCTGTGCAAAATGGCCCTATCGCACGCCGAGGCCGGCGTCGATTGGGTTGCCCCATCCGACATGATGGACGGGCGCGTTGGTGCCATTCGCGTAGCGCTGGATGACGCCGGGTTTAGCCACGTCGGCATCCTCGCCTATTCGGCCAAGTACGCCTCGTGCTTTTATGGCCCCTTTCGCGGCGCGCTCGACTCGGCGCCCAAAAAGGGCGACAAGAAGACCTACCAGATGGATCCGGCCAACGCGCGCGAGGCGCTGCGCGAAATCGCGCTCGACATCGAAGAGGGCGCCGACGTCGTCATGGTCAAACCAGCACTGGCCTACCTCGACGTCATCGCTGCCGCGCGCCAAGCATTCGACGTGCCGATTGCCGCATACAACGTATCGGGAGAATACGGCATGGTGGTAGCTGCCGCTGAGCGCGGTTGGGCCGACCGCGAAAAAGCCGTCATCGAAACGCTGACCTCTATCAAACGCGCGGGCGCGGATATGATTCTCACCTACTTTGCCAAAGAGGCGGTGGGCTATTTGCGCTAGCGCGCCAAATGCAAAGCGGCCAACCGCTCCTCGTTCGCGCTACGCCCTACCGTCCCAAATACAAGTCGCGCCCCCGCGCCAGCGCCGCAATCTTGCGATCGGCGACGGTGCGCTTGAGCATCCAAAAGCCACAGTCGGGATGGATATAGCGCACGCGACCGGGTCCAGCCGCCTTTTCGGCCGCTTCAATGGATCGCGCAATATGCTCGGCGCTCTCAACGTGGTTGACCTTGATATCTACCACGCCGATCCCAAGCGCGATGCGCGGATCGATCTCTTTGAGCGCCTGTAGGTCGTCTTCTGGACGATGGGCTAGTTCCAACACCAGATGGTCGCAGTGCAGCTCGTTGAGAAAGGCGTGCAGCGCCTTCCACGTGCCCGACTGGATCGTCTGGCCGCCGTAGTTGCCAAAGCAAAAGTGCACACCGCGTGCCGTGCCCTCGTCGACCTGGTCGAGCACGGCGTTAATCGCCCGCGCGGCCAGCGGACCGTGGTCTGGATTGCCCGGAATATTGGCCTCGTCTATTTGCACGCAGGCGCAGGGCAACCCCCTAACCTGCGCGCCGAGCACGCCGGCCACGGCCATCAGCATCTCCTCGAAATCGCCGTAGTGGTGATCGAGCAGCGTGCGCGCCAGCATGTAGGGACTGGTCAGCGTAAACTTAAAGGGACCACCGGCCACGGCTGCTGCGCGGGCGCAGTCGGATAGCAGATCGAGCGCCCCCTCGGACAGCGCATCGTCGATAACGGCGGCTGGCTTGGCGCGAAAGCCCATGGTTTGCATGGCGGCAAATTCCTCGACTTCGCTGCGGCCGAATGCCGAGCGCGTGCCGCCCATTGGGCGCACGAAATACTCGATCATCCCATTGGTATCTGGGTGGTTTACATCAAAGCGATACAGCTCACCGTCCGTAGGCAGGTCGATGCCGGCCTGGCGCTGCGTGTCAAATACGACGCGGGTAGCGTCGATCACGGCCTGCTCGCTGGGCAGTGCTGCCAGCCACTCGGGCACGGGATACGAACCGACCGTCGTCGTTAGAATGGAAGGCTCTGCGGGTATTTCTCGAACGTATTCCGACATAGATAACTCGCTGGTCAATGTGAAAGTGAATTGCCTCGCGCACGCAAATAACTAAATAGCCTCGCATATCAGCGCAATGGCGCGCCGCTGCGCTGCTCAATTCTCCAATTCGAAAACGGCGTACACTCCGCGGTGGTCGCTGTCGGATGCCTTGACCACTTTGGCATATCGACAGTCAAAGCCGCGTTGGAGAATGGCGTCAATGCGCGCGATGGGGAAGCTTGCGTGATAGGTAAAGCCAAAGCCCCAGCCACCTTCTATCCACGCGTCGTCGAGAACGGCGCGCAGCGGAGCAACCGAGCGGTAGATTGGTGCAGAATTGAAGTCCCCGGCGACAATGACTTGCCGCGGCGAAGTCGCTACGACGTCGGCGAGCGCCTCGGCCTGCCGGCGACGCAGCGCCGAGCTGCCCATGATCATGCGCTGCCCCTCGACGAGCGGCAACGACTCCAAATGCACCGAATAGACATCAACTTTCTTTTTGCGAAATTCGATTTGCACACCGGGCATATAGCGGGCAGTGCGCCCCCACGACTGCACGGCCAAAGCCTTCAGCGGTTCTATTGGGAAACGGCTCATAAAGAAAGCGCCCATACCGGCATCGCGGCGCAGCATTTGGTAGGTGTGGTGATAGCCGAGCTCCTCGGCCAGCACTTCCCAGCCTTTGCGGTGTCCGGCATAGGCCTCTTGCAACAGCACTAGGTCGTAGTTGCCAACGGCCAGCAGACCGATAAACTTTTCGGGCGACTCCATACCAATATTTTGGCTGTAGACGCGCAGATAGCGGCTGCGGCCAGCCGGGTCGTCGCTCAGCGGTGCGCTCCCCAGCATACCCAATAGTTCCCAACAGAGGAAAAGAGCGGGTAGACCATGTACTGCAACAACGAGGTATTGGCGGCGATAAACGGCCCAGACTACGCAGGCTACAGCCCCCAACAGCGCAATAACGCGCAGCAGCGGCTGCGCGACAAAAACCTCTAACTCGATGAGCGCGTCGCCCAGCGCGTAGGGCGCAGCAGTTAACAACAGCAGGCAAAAACCCGTGATCCACAGGGCGTGCGATGGCTCGGCGACGGGTTGGCGACGCTTGCTTATAGATCGATTCGGCATGCTGCAAATATAAGCGAATTACCGCGCACTGGGCCCCGTATCTGCACGCGTCAGTAGGCCACGCCAACGGTCTGATGCACGCGCTGAACGCGCGCGTCGCCCTCGGCTAGCAGGCGCGCGACGTATATGCCGGGCGGCACCTGCGCCCCATTCTCATCCCCTCCATCCCAAACCAGCGCCTGCGGTCCGGCCATACCGGCCCCTCGAACGGTGCGCACCCTGCGCCCACCGGCGTCGTAGATCTCCAGATACAGCGGACGACTCTCCAGCACATTGACCAAGTCTATGTTCACCTCCAGCGCGTCATTAATGCCGTCGCCGTTGGGCGTAATCACGCGCGCGCTGAAATGCGCATTGGCAAAGAGTGCCCCATCGAGCGGCAGGCGCACCGCATTGGCGCTGCTCTCTACTCGGTCTGTCGCATCGCCCGCCTCGACGCGCTGGCGCACCTCCGCGCCGAGCGCGCTGTCTTGCAGAAATGCATCAAAGCGCGTTGCCTGCAAAAATACGGCAGCGGTAAAGCGCAGTTCAACGAGCTCGTCCTGGCGCACGCGGCGCGGAAATCGCGCGCGGAAACCCCTATCTATTACGGATAGCTGTACATCGATTTTTTCGCCTTCGATATAGGCTTCCATAAATCGCAGCGGCGCCGTAGACTCCAATGCCAAGCTGTCGAAGCCGCGCGCACTCAGCGGCGCGCGCACGAAGTAGGAAAACTCGCTCTCGACGCCGGGCTCCACCTGCACCGGGTAGATTTCTCCCAATACCTCGGCGGCCAGCGGAGTGGAAAATTCGAGGCTCACCCAGTCTAGCGCAGCGGCGGTGCGCCCCTCGTCAGCCGCTACCAGTCGCGCCTCAATCTCTGCATAGCGCTTAGGCGATGGCGACAGGAAACCCTGCCCCGAGCGCGCATAGGAACTGCTCCACGCACTCCAGTCGCTGCCCACGACAAACGACGTATCTACGCGGCCGCGAAAAGAGGGAATGAGGCGGTTCCACTGCTTCTCGGTAATTTCCTTGTCATCTCGATCGTAAAACGCCGTGCGGCTTTCCAGCGAATTGCCCGAACGCGTGCGCAGTTCGACGCGCGCAGCATCGGTGCTCGTCGCTGCCCAGCGCAGCGTGTGCACGTTTTTGTCGCCCTGCAGATCGAGGATGGGAGAGCGCAGCCGTACTTCCTGCGGATAGCCCGCGCCAAAGACCTGCACTTCCTGCGTGCGACCCGAGGCAAAGCAGCCGGTATTTTGCGCCGAACCGTTCTGGCAATTGCTGTCCCAAAACTTCCAGCGCACCTGCACAAAGCGCGCCGGTAGCGGCGTAAATGCGTGGTCGACTAGGCCCTGTCCAGAAGGCAGATTTGTCTGCACGCCGGAGAAGTGCTTGTGCCAGACGAGCGACCCGTTCGGTGCCAGCGACCCGTCCGACGTTTCGAGTTCGTAAAAGCGAAAGTCAAAACCACCGCCAACGCTGCTGATCAGGCGCAGCAGGTCAATGCGGTATGCGGCACCCAGGTCGATTTTTATATGGGCATAGGTATCTTCGGCATTGACCTCTCGGCCCGTGGGATACCACGAGGTGGTGACCAGCCCATCGACGGCAGCCAGCAGACGCCCCTTGCTAATGGCCAGCGGATCGTCCACTTCTACCGCGATATCCACTTCGCCACCGCGCTCGATGGCGCCCAGCACCAAATTATCGCCAAAGCTCTGCACTACGACCTCGGTCAGACGCGCGCCCAGCGGACTCTGCAAGACCTGCACGCGCACGTTCTTAACCAGCGATTGAGCGGGATTGTCCAACACATAGCGCACGCGATGCCGATTGTTTTCGACAAAGCGCTGGCTAATGGGATAGACCAGCGTGCCTTCAATAAATGAGCGCGTCTCGTCCCGCATCATCGCGCCGTTGGAAATCAGGAGTTCAAAGAGCTCAAACGGAAGCTGCGACGCGTCGAATACGAGCTCGATCCACTCGGCCGATACGGCCCGCCCCAGATCAATCTCAATCCAACCACCGTCGGGCAAATCGCTTGGGTCCGGGCGCCAGCCCGTAGCCTCGTCACCGTCGATAACAGCATAAGCTAGCGCGGGGTTGGATCCAACGCCGCGAATGCCACCGCCAAATGCGCGCGCATTGCGCACGGCGTTGGCATGGCGAAGCACCGCGACGGGGCGCACGATGCCCGCAGGCGTCACTTCTACCGCATTCCCGGGCAGGTGCCACTGCCGCCAGTCGGCTGCCGAATCAAAGCGCAGCTCCTCGGCGGAGAGCGACCTCACGCCGAGCAGCGCGGCCAATAGGTAGAGCATGAGCCATTGCATGGCGCTCAATATAGACGGGGGGGTGATGCTACTCAAGGAAATATATACCGCAAAAAAAACAGCCGCTCTACGCGTGTTTTTCGCGCAAGCGGCGCGCCGCTTCGACCATATTTTGCAGCTTCTCGTACACTTCATCCATATCTACGCGCGCCGCCGATCCGGGCGCAAAACCGCAGTCTGGGTTGAGCACGAGCCGGTCGGCCGGCACGTGGCATAGCGCCTGCTCTACCCGCGCGACGATCTCGTCGACTGAATCAATCTCACCCGGGTGTACGCCGAGACAGCCCAGACCAATTTCAACATCATCGCGCAGCGCCGTAAAGACTTCTGTATCGCCCGCACCCGGCGCCGTAAACTCCATCGTCAAATGGTGCACCTTGAGTGAATTCAGATAGCGGATAATGGGCCCATAACCGCCGGTGTGCTTCGCCTCACCGCGCACTCTTGCACCCGCGCGGCGACACAGGTGCACCGCAAGGCGCACGCCATCAATGCCCTCGACCACCGCGTTGGTCATATCGGCGGAAAATGCCGCTTCTGCGTCGGCGTCTTGGTAGCCCGCGCGCACGCGCTCATCAACCAACAGGCACAGGTGGGGATCATCGATCTGCACCACGTCGACGCCCTCGTCGCGCAGCAACTCCAATTCGCGGCGCAGTACCGGCACGCAGGCCTCGACAAAGGCGCGCCGCGTCGGGTAGGCAGCGGCCGATTTCTCCGCATCCCACATGCGCTCACCCAGCAGCGCCGGCGCCGGCAGCGTCGCTTTGATGCGCCGTCCGGTCACCCCTTTGAGAAAGCGCACTTCCGCCGCGATAAAGCCCGGTGTTTTGGGGGCGATTTCACCCGTTACAATCGTCCACGGTCGTCCGTCTTCTTCGCCCAGCGTAAATCCGTGCGCCAATTCGGCGATAACGCCGATATAGGACGCGCGGCGCCACTCGCCATCGCTGATAATATCGAGACCCGCCTGCTCCTGCAGAGAGGCGATATAGGCGACGGCGCGATCCATCAGCGCGGCGCGACGACCGGCTTGTTCAGCGCGCCCTCCGGTGACGATCTCGCGCACGAAATCCGGTCGCGGCATCGAGCCAACTACCGCGGTGGGAAATAGCGTTCCATAATGATCTACCGTCGACATATCAGGCCCCGTATTCTCGCGGCCAGCGCACATTGGCCAGCGCGTAGTCTTCTTCCGTATCGATTTCCATGTACTCGCCGTCGGTCGTCACCATGCGCACGTCGACCCCGTCCTCTATCATGTATTGAAAGAGGTGAATCAGATAGGCCTTCTCAAAGGGCGCGCCACCGCGCCATATGGCTCCGGCATGCGCTGCCCGCGCGCGATGGTAGTAGGCGCGCAGCTGCTGGGCGCCGCGCGGACTGAAACGCGCCACGCCAATATATTCTCCGCCAGCCGCGTCGGATGCTATGCTGCGCTCTATGCGCACGATGCGATCGCCTTCGACCAACACCTTTTCGGCATCGTCTTCCGGATGCTGGCTGCGATCGGCATAGCGAGCACGCCACTCCGTATCGACGCAGAGCACAATATCACCCGAATGTTCCAACGCGCGCTGCACGACGGAGGACCGGTAGAGAATATCGGAGTACGAGCATAGAAAGCCAGCGTCCATATCGCTCTCGGCGTAAAACAGCGACGCGAGGATATTGTTGTTGGGCCAATCGACGTTGTGGCGAAAGTCGAGCTGAGGATAGTCGGCGCGGATCTGCTCAATGCGATAGCCTCCGATAAATACCGGCGCAGGCAGCCCCACTTCTTCTAGCGCGCACAGCAGCCAATCGAGAATGCGGCGCTGGCCAATGGGCGCATAGCACTTGGGCTGTTCGTCTGTCAGCGCATTGAGGCGACTGCCGCGCCCAGCGCCGATGATAATCGGTTGCACAATATGCCTTTCGCTCAAAGTATGCATTGTAATGGCAGGCCGATGAAGAATATACGCTCTGGCGCCGCTTGCACACAGTCGCGCGAACGGCAGACGACGCGACTAGCGCAGCAGCGTCATCTTGCCGGCGCCGAGAAAGGCGTCTGCAACCAAGCGGTAGTAGTAGATGCCGCTGGCCAGATCGCGCCCTCTGTCGTCACGCCCATCCCACGTCGAGCGATGGCGGCCAGCCTGCAGCAGTCCGCGCTCGAGCGTGCGCACGCGCTGACCCACGCCGTTGTAAATGCTCAGCTCGATCGGCCCGGCTTGCGCAAGGACGTAGGTGATCACAGTGCTCGCATTAAAGGGATTGGGAACGTTTTCACCCAGTTGATACGCAGCCGGCTCCGACCCCAAGTTCAGCCTGACGGCCGTATCATCCGGGGCCACTAAGCGCAGATCGTCAAAGGAGAAGCTGCGCCCGTCCAGATCGTGGTGCTCGGCGACGAGCTCAAATCGGTCGATATCCGACCAGTCAAAAAGGCCTTCTGGCTCATGCCAGATTCCGTCCCACGCGCCGTGCTCGACAAAATCGCTTAGCGGCAGGCGCACCCGTTGCCAATTCCCATCCCAACGCGCCGCTTGCTCGTCGACCGTATAGCGTATGCGCCAGGGCATACCCGCGGAACGGCCATTCATAAAGCGCACGTCAAACGCCGAACCCGGCGTGCTGCCGCGCACTAGGAACGACAGCGCATAGCCCGCCTCGACGAGCATTGACAGATCGATATCGGGCGCAAAGTCAAAGCCGATGTGATTATACTGATCGACCCCCTCCCAACGCATGCAGTAGCGCCCGACGGCCGGCGCATCCTCGGAAAAATAATCTACCTGTCCGCGGCCAATCCAGTTTGAGGCGACAATAGGCTCACCGAAAAAATCTTCGTATAGGAGTAGGCCACGCGTGAGCGGGCGGCGTTCAAACGGACTCTGCGGCGGTATGTTAAAGCCCAGCGCGCGCAGCAGTGGCACGTTTAGATCGTGCTCAAAGAGCTCGCCACTGCCGTGCTCAAAAAGCCCAAATCCCCCTTTGTAATCCCAAGTAGTCCATGCAAAATCGCGCGCTTCCAACTCCTGCCGCACCGCCGCATACCAGCGCACGCGGTCACCCTGCGGGCTGTTAGGTGTGTATACGCCAAACTCGCCGCAATAAACCGGCACATCGCGCTCTTGGGCAAAGCGCGCAGCGACATCTAACAAGTGCCCTATGCGCTCTAGCGCGCCTTCGCTGCGATAGCTGGCAAAGGCATTGCCCACCCACGAGCCGGCCAGTTCGGGCGGCATTTCGGGCATCCGCGCCGCGTCGTAGGGAAAGGGGATACCTGCCACGGGGGCCATCGATGGGTTGACCCAACTGGCGCCCTGATGGGTAAACAGAAAGGGATCGTAGAAGTGGAAAGTGTATATCAGCTTGTCGTCGGCATAGCGCGGCATCGCATCCAAATTATTGTAGCTATTCCACCCGGCCGGACCAACGACAATCGCGTGGCGTGTATCCACTGTGCGGATCGCATCGATAACCTGCTGCTGGATCGCATTCCATACATCATCGCCTATGCCATGCGGTTCGTTGAGCACCTCGTAGTACAACCGCTCCGATCGCTGGGCATACCGCGCGGCCAGTTGCCGCCACACCGGCACCAATATGCGACCAATCTGCGGATCCGTGCTGCTATCGACGTCAAATGTGTGATTGTCCAATATGAGGTGAAGATCCAGTTCCTCGCACCAATCGACTATTTGATCGAGAAAAAATAGGAATAGTGGGTCGAGTGCGTAGTCAGGAGACGGACCGGCCATAGCGTGTAGGTTGATCGGCAGGCGCACGACGTCGGCTCCCAACGCCCTAATGTCCTGCAGGTCCTGGCGACCAAAGCGGGTAAAGTGCACCGCGCGCGGCCCGCTGCTCTGCAGCCATCCGGTCAGGTTAACGCCGCGCGTAAACGGCGTCTCGACACCCTGCGCCGGCAGGATGCATAAGAACAGCAGGCATCCAATTGCCACGCCGCGCAAACGCGCGGTGAAAATGCGGTCCCTCCGCGCTGCTGCCGCGCACATCCCAACAGCGCACCGACGAAGAGCGCTCTTCATGCCATTAGCCTTTCCATACAACACCGCAGCACTGTGCCGCTTTGCGCCCGGCGCATTTGACAAAGCTCGCGCACCGTTCTATAGGTTCTGAGAGCATGGGTTAAATACTACGGGAGCTAACTATGAAAATCAAAGACGTTCGCATTATTCCCTTGGTCGGTGCCACCCCCGACGGCGGCTGGGATCAGGGCTTCGAGGAAGAAGACAATTTACACTCGCTGATCGAAATCATCAGCGACGAAGGCGTCGTCGGCCTCGGCAGCGTCTACACATCGGCTAGGCTGGTCGAAGGGGCGCTCGGCATCCTGCGTCCGATGCTGATCGGCGAGAGCGCCATAGAACCGGTGCGCGTCTGCGAAAACTTACACCAGTCGACATTTTGGCAAGGTAGAGGGGGCTCGATCACCCACGCCATTTCCGGGATCGATATTGCTCTGTGGGACATCTTCGGCAAAGTGACGGGACAGCCGATCAGCCGCCTGCTGGGCGGGCGCTACCGCGATAAGATCAAACCCTACGGTTCGCTGTTGATGACCGAGCCCGAGAACTTGCCGCCGCGCCTCGAAGACGCCGTGCAGCGCGGTTTCAGGGCAATTAAAATGGGCTGGGGACCCTTTGGCCGCGTTTCGGCAGCCATGGACGAGGCCATCGTCAAGACGGCGCGCGAAACCGTCGGTCCAGACGTGGAAATTATGGTAGACGCCGGCGGCTCCGATCGCTACTGGCCACACGGCTACAAATGGGCCCTGGAAACGGCCAAGATGCTGAGCCAGTACGACGTGACCTGGTTCGAAGAGGCGCTGCGACCCGACGACCTGCAGGGCTATGTCAAGTTGACGGAACACGCGCCGCTGCCCATTACCTCCTGCGAGGTCATCACCCGGCGCCAGGCTTTTATGCCGTGGATCGAGCAACGCGCCGTCGACTACATCCAACCCGACGTGACCAAAGTAGGCGGCATTTCCGAAGAGTACCGCATCGCCATGCACGCCTACGATCACTCAATCCTCTTCGTTCCACACGGCTGGAACACCGCCGTGGGCCTGGCCGCCGATCTGCAGTTGGTCGCCGCCGTACCCACGGCGCGCTGGGTGGAATACATCACACCGGCCCCCTATATTGAAGACCTAGTCGAAGAGCCCTACACCCTAGACGAAGACGGACTGCTCACCATACCAGAAGGACCGGGCTTGGGCGTCGCCTGGAGCGTAGAGGGCGTGGAGAAATTTTCCGGCATGAAGCTGACGCCCTCTACGCTTTAGACTCAAAATAGCACTATGCATCCGACGCTCAGACAACTTGCCGTCGCCATGGCGGCCGTGGGAAACCAGACAGCGGGCGAAGCCGCCAAGCACCTAGAGGATCATCAGCTGGATGCCATAGCCGCTGCTCTCATCGATCTGGACGGTTTATCTAGCGTAGATATGGATCGGGTACTCGCGGATTTTGACCATGATATACGCGTAGCAGAGCGCGAAAGATGGCCTAGGGGTGGGTGCGACTATGCCCGCATCGTACTGACCAGAGCCTGCGGGCCGCACAGGGCGAGCGAAATCCTCGACCGCATTCAGCCCGCGACTGAGTATGATCAGAACGGCATTCGCGCCGATGAAATATGGCACGTCATAAAAAAAGTGGCACCCTTTGTTTGCGCAGCGGCCGCAGAGCACAGTGCAATCGCCGAGGGGATCGTTGCCGAAGCAACCGTATACGTCGAAGGCCTGCAAGTCCGCAAGGTGCAAACGGAACGCAGCGGGACACACGAGTATCGAACGCCGCGCTGCCCCCATTTCGACGACAACGCCATGGAAAACCAGCGCCGCGGCTACTGCGCCAATTTTACGGCGAACGAGGCGACCAAAAAAATGACCTGCCCGCATACAGCATACTGGTCCGCCAGCGAAAACCGTTGGGAAACGCAGTGGCCATAACCGATCGGCACGTTAGGGAAGCGCGCATATGAGACTGAAAGACAAGGTCGCTATCGTCACCGGCGGCGCCAACGGCATCGGGCGTGCGACCGTAGAAATTTTCCTGCGCGAAGGCGCGTTTGTCGCCATTGCCGACCGCGATGCAGATAGCGGCAAGGCGCTGGCCGACACCCATGAGCACGCGTTCTTTGTCGAAGCCGATGTCAGCGGCGACGCATCCGTCGCCGCGTTAGTAGAGCAGGTCGTAGCGGCCCGCGGCGGCCTAGACATTCTCGTCAACAACGCCGGCATCGACATTACCGGCAGCGCCGTCGACACCGAACCGCAGCGCTGGCAGCGCGTGCTCGACGTCAATCTCTCCAGCATCTACCGCACTTGCCGCCAGGCCATTCCGCACATGATAGCACGCGGCGGCGGGTCCATCGTCAATATCGCCTCGGTGCAGGGTATGTACGGCTGGAAGAACTACAGCGCCTACGCCACGGCCAAAGCCGGTATTTTCGGCTTTACGCGTCAGGCCGCCGTCGAATATGCCGAGCACAATATTCGCGTCAATGCGATCAGTCCCGGTGCCATCGCCACGCAGCTCGGCCAAAACAGCGACCGCTTGGAACCCCAATACGCTCACGATCCCGGTGCGACAGGACCCGCTCAGCAACCGGCGACAGAAGCCGTGCAGCCGACAGCGCCACTGCCGCGTCTGCTCCATGCCGGACACCCCGAAGACATCGGCCACGCCGCGCTCTTTCTATCTTCCGACGAGGCAGCCTATATTAGCGGGCACAACTTGGTAGTCGACGGAGTTTTGACCGCGCGCGTGGGCTGAGACAGTGGCGTGCATAGGCGCCTGTCGCACTATGCTTCCAGAATCAGGAAACCCACGGCATGGGAATAGCACCTTGCGCTGGGGCGGTCATGGCCCAAGAGACTTTTTTACCCGTGGTCGGCCAAGGTGGATCGAGGCCGCTGTGATAGGGATAAGGCGGACCTTCGATGTCGTGGACAAACAATGGGCGGAGTCATGCGCCAACCGACTGCATTCGGGTTGAGCGACTGCCGAGATCGACTTAGTCGACTACTACGATCGGGTTGAGCGACTACCGCACGCAATGTGCACAGATTTAGCGACCGCTTGGCGCGGCACCTGGAGAAAAAACATGAGCGCAAAAATACCCCTCGCTATCATCGGCTGCGGCGGCATGGGCCATCGCCACATGTACGGCCTGGCCGAGCTACAGGCATCCGGTCTTTCGCCCTTCGAATTGGTCGGTGCCTGCGATCCCAATCTCGACAACGCCAACTCGCTAGCCGACCAAGCGCAAGAGCGTCTCGGCACGCGCCCGCAGGCCGTTGCCAGCCTAGACGAGTTGGCGAAGTTGGGCGACGTGCAGGCCGTCGACATCTGCACGCTGCCGGCGCACCACCACAGCGTCGCCGTCGAAGCGATGGAGCGCGGCTGGCATGCTCTCTGCGAAAAGCCCGTCGGCCTAACTTCGCGCGCCTGCAAGCTCATGCGCGAGGCATCTGAGCGCACCGGGTGCACCCTCTCGGTGGCGGAAAACTATCGCCGCGATCCGGTCAACCGCCTCGCCAAAGCCCTGCTCGACGCCGGCGCTATTGGCGCGCCGCGCCTGATGCTGCACAACACCATCGGCGGCGGCAATCGCATGCTGATCTCCGTCTGGCGCCACCAGAAAAACGCCAGCGGCGTGCTGCTCGACGTAGGCGTGCACTTTGCCGATATCATGGAGTTTTTTCTCGGCGACGCGCTCAGCGTCTACGCGCAGACGCGCTTGCACGAAAAGACCCGCCTCAATCCCATGGCCGGCCATACAGACACCCAGCAGATTTCGGCCTCTCAGGTCTACGCGCGCTGGCAAAAGGATATGCCGGCCGAGTTTGAAGCCACTGCTGACGACGCCAGTTACTCGACGATCCTCTTTAAAAATGGCGCCGTCGCCCAGTATATCGAAGACCACGCCGCGCGCGGCGAGGGCATGTGGAAGCGCGCCATTTACGGCGGTCTTGGTTCGATGGATCTGCCCGGCGACCGCTCGGGGCGCCGCATGACGCTGCACCGCGAAGGCGAAGAGTCCATCGACGACGCCCGCCTGCTCGAGCTAGTCCCCGATTTTCACCTGGACGAAGCGACCGCCGCTCTCTTTGGCGGCGAGCGCCTCTTTGAGTACGACCTCGAGTTCCAGCTTACCGACCGCAAGCTAATCGCCGTCGAGTACTGGGAGCTCGGCCAGTGCATTGAACGCGGCATCAAACCCGAAGTCGACATCGTGCAGGGTGCGCGCTCCGTCGCTCTCGCCTATGCTTGGATGGAGTCGCAGCAGGCGGGGCGCGCCGTTACCATTGACGAGGTATACGAAGACCAGCTCAACGCCTACCAGGCCGAGATCAACGAAAGCATGGGGATCTAGTTGGCGGCCATTCTCTGCCCGAGCTGTCACAAACTGGTCAGCCAAGATGCCGAAGTATGCCTGCACTGCGGACAGCGCAAACCGGGGCTGTGGGGGGCCACAGCTGCGGTGCGCAAACTCGGTCTAAATATCGATTTCCCCAACGTCATCGTCGGCCTCTGCATTGCACTCTACGTGATCGGCCTGCTGCTCGACCCGAGCGCCCTATTGGGCAACTTTAGCAATCCGCTGCGCTTTCTGTCACCTAGCATGGAATCGAGCTTTGCGCTGGGCATGACCGGCAGCCAGCCCATTTTTGGCTACGGCCTGTGGTGGACGCCCATCACCGCTATCTACCTGCACGGCGGCCTGCTGCACATCTTCTTTAACGCAATGTGGATTCGCCAGCTTGGCCCCCTCGTCGAAGAGCTATTTGGCCCCTTTCGCCTCTTTATCATCTTCACCGCAGCCGGCATTGTCGGCTTTATCGCCTCGGCCCTGTTTGGCAGCGCCTTCACGCTGGGCGCGTCCGGCTCGATCTTCGGCCTGCTAGCGGCGGCCATAGCCTACGGCCGCCGCGTTGGTTCAAGTATGTTTACGCGCCAGTTTATGCAGTGGGCCGGACTCATTTTCATTATGGGTTTCATCATGCCCGGCGTCGATAACTGGGCGCACGGCGGCGGCTTTGTCGGCGGCTATATCGCCGCATCGCTGCTGGGCCGCACCGTCGAACGCGAGGGCATCGGCACCTACATCGGCGCCGGTCTCTGCGCGCTGGCTACGGTGGGTGCCTTCCTGCTGCAGCTGCTGGCTGTGTGGGGCTTGCTCTGAGCTCCGGGCGGTGAGCAGCGCCGAGCGCATTGCCCTCTTTGACGCCGATGGGCACATCGTCGGCGCCGACGAGCGCGCCAACGCATACGCGCGCGGCGAGCGCGTTGGCCTGGTCTTTGTCTGGGCGATATGGACCGATGCCGCGGGGGCAGGGCAAATGCTCTTGCAAACGCGCGGACGGGGCGGGGATCCCTATCTGGGCAGCCTAGACGCTGCCGCCGGAGGGCACATCGGAGAAGGTGAACAACCCGACCAAGCTGCCGTGCGCGAATTCTCCGAAGAAGTGGGCATCGCATTGCGGCGCGACGAACTGGTGTACTTGGGCCGCTGTGCACTGGAAGACACGCGCGCGGGCACGTCGCGCCGCGCCGTGCAGTTCTTCTACGCATGCACGCGCCCAATCGGCCTAGAAGAGACCGTTTTTAGCGAAGAAGTAAGCGCCTTCGTCCAGGTTGCGCTGGACGATTTTACCGCGCTAGCAGACGGCAGCGCAGCGAAAATCGCCGGCATCGCGCGCCAATCATCAACCGCCGATCACACGCAACCAGTCGCCATAACAAGCACCGCTTTTGCTGCCTATTCCGCCCCCATCATGGACGCGATACGCCGTTCGGCGCGCGCGCTGCGCCACCTGCTCGATCACGGCGCTGCCGACTATTCCATCTGGCAGCGCTGAGCTTACTGACCCTTCAGCACGCCCCGTGCGTAGCCGCTATGTACTGCTCTAACGTTCGCCGCGCAGCGCCGCTATCGAGGGCACCGCGCGCCTGCTCGACGCCCTCGTGCAGGCTGTGGCAAAAGCCCAAATAGTAGTCGACAGCCCCTGCGCTGAGCGCAATGCGATCGTAGGCCGGTCCCTTTGCACCGCCGAGCGCTGCCATCCCCTCGCGTGCAAAGGCGGCAGCGCTGGCCTCCTCGGCACGTGGACTCTGCTCGTACACCATACCAACATCGCGCGGCTGTACGTCCTCGGCCCAGCTCTGTTTACCACAAAATCCTTCCGTGTAGTTAATCGCTTTGCGTTCGGCATCCGATGGCTTGCCCAGGCGCAGACCGTAGTGCGTGCTGCCCTCTTCGCCTTTTATCGCCAATCCCGCATCGCAGCCGCGCGCGCGCAGCATATCGAGCAATTTGCCTTCATAGCCGCTGTGATAAAAGCCGAGTACTGCGCAGTTGCGCCCGCTACAGCGATAGAGCTGCTGCGCCTTCTCCGTCGTCGCCCACGGTGGCCGCTTTTGGATGTGCGCGCGCAGTGCGCGCAGCGCATAGGCACCCGGCGCATACTCGCGCTGACTCACATAGACCATGCCGAGCGCTTCCAACAGATCGACACCTGTTCTCAGCGACAGGTCTGCACGCGCGCCCAGTGCGCGCAAGATCTGCTCTTCGGTCACGCCCTCTTTCGGCGGCATGTAGTCCACGCCGTGCAGCACAGTGGGGCGTCCCCGCGCAGCGCGCACAGCGGCGACAAAGAGCGTCGGGCGAAAGTAGCGCAGGGCCCCGTCAAAGGGCTGGCCAAAGTGCGTCAGCGACGGCGCATTTACGCTCAGCACCTCTTCTGCCGGCAGAACGGAATCTAGGTAGGCGCGCACTTCTCCGTCGTCTTCTACGTTCATGCGCTGACCGATGAGAAAAGCCGCCGCCCATTCGGCGCGCACGCTGCCGTCCAAGATATCGCGCAGCGCGCAGCGCGTTTGCTCATAGCTCAAATGGCGCCCCTGCAGCACATGGCCCAAAGCGTCTACTACGCGCTCTTCGCCAGCGGCAACCACCAAATCACCGCTGCCGTCAAAGACAAAGCGCAGCGATGGCGGCATATCCGCGAGTTCGCATTGGGCACGGCCAAATGCCGCGCATTCGACGTCCGACCAGCCGGTCTTCTGACCAAACGTGCGCCGTATGCGCATCCCCGCAAAGAACGCGCCCATCTGCGCGCGAGAAACGCGTTCTTCGTCTGCTCCTGTCGCACGCAGCGACTGAAAGATGAGTTGCAAAATGCGTTCGGGCTGCGGATCGTCTGCGCTTCTGCCGAGCGGCCGACTCAGGTGCGGCCCCGTGCACACGCGCGCTAGCGCTTCTAATACTTCTCGGTTGGGACTGCCCAATTGGTGCACCATAACCAAAATATCTCCTCGTTTCACACGCACACGCCGCAAGGAAAAAGCGGCTGCCACCGACCGCACTGTTTCGCACGGACCCATATCGACCCTATGCTCTGTGTCTATGCACGACAAAGAACGGCTCTACCAACGCCTCATTCAAATCGCCGGCAAAGCGATGTGCACGACAAAGACCGGGGCAGCTCCTCCGATTTAGGCGCGATCCCGACGCGCACTTGCTAAAGGCCTTGGGCGATAAACTCGTAGGCGACCTAGCGCATTTTCGCCGCCAAGCGTTGATCGCTGTCATCCATCGACGGCCTTCGCTGCGGGTCATCCAAGCCAAAGCATAGAAGATTCATTATGTGTATATTCTCTGCTGGTACTAATACTTAGGAGATAGCCATGTTCGTACACTCTTTGCTCTTTGCAAGCGTGCTGCTGATCGGCTGTGGGGCCGAAACACCTCCACCTTCTCTAGTCCATTACGCGAACGCGCAGGAAGCGTTAGCCGACGACGATTTTGTCCGCGCACAGCAGGCGCTAAGTAAAATGGGAGAAGTGGCCGCAGCGCCGTTAAATACGCTAGCCACTACGGCGAGCCGTAGCGGTGATATCAAGGCGATGCGCACGGCGTTTAAGGCCCTTTCTACAGAAATCATCAAAAACGATGTGCCCGAAGGGTATGTCTTGGCGTTCTGCCCCATGGCCGACAACGACAAGGGCGCGCACTGGATACAAAAAGATGGTCCATCAATTATGAACCCCTACTTTGGTTCTTCCATGCTACACTGTGGCGTATTTAAGGACTGATCACACCCTTGTCACATCTCAAAATGGATTGTTAATTTTCGTCTATGATTGACGTAGATAATGTCACGCGTCGCTACGGTTCACTCACCGCCGTAGACCGCGTCAGCTTCGGTATCAAAACCGATGAAATCGTCGGCTTTGTCGGCCCTAATGGCGCTGGTAAAAGCACGATGCTCAAGATGCTGTCGACCTTTCTCCTGCCTACGGAAGGCCGCATTACAGTAGACGGCCTTGACGCCGTCGAGCACCCGTTGGCCGTGCGCCGACGCATGGGCTATCTCTCCGGCGACACGCCGCTCTATCGCGAAATGCGCGTCGACAAATTCCTCCGCTTTATCGGCCGCGCACGCGGACTGGAAGGCGATGAGCTCGAGAGGGGGTTTGACTGGGCCGTCGACGTGTGCAGGCTACACAATGTGCTGCTGCAGCGCGTCGACGAATGCTCCACGGGTTTTCGTCAGCGCATCGGACTGGCTACCGCCCTCATCCACGACCCGCCGATACTGCTGCTCGACGAGCCCACACACGGCTTTGACCCAATGCAGGTCATGGCCTTTCGCGACATGCTGATGCGTCTGCGCGCCGAGCGCGCCATCTTGTTTAGCACGCATATTATAGCCGACGTGGAAGCCGTATCCGATCGCGTGTTAATCATTCATCAGGGCCGCTTGCTGGGAGACGGTCGCATTGCCGACTTAGCCGAGCAAAACGACATTGCCGGAGCCGGTCTGGAGGCCGTCTTTGCCCATCTCGTGCGCACCACGTCGAACGGAGGCTGAAATGAGCGACGTGGAAACCAACGCACTCGAAGAGCGCGACAAACTGGGAATCGGGCCATTCGCAAAGGGGCTCAACGTCGTCTTTTCGCGCGAATTATCGGCCTACTTCGATTCGCCCATTGCCTATATCTACGCCGCCGTCTTCCTCGTGCTATCGTGCACGACCTTTATGAATTCCTTTTTTCTCGAAGCCGTAGTCGACATGTCGGCTTACTTCGACGTCTTGCCGTTCCTGCTCATTCCCTTTATTCCAGCCATTACCATGCGCACCTGGGCCGAAGAGCACGCACAGCATACCTTTGAAATGCTGATGACGCTGCCCCTACATCCCGCCCAAGTCGTGTTGGGCAAATACGCCGCAGCACTCGCCTTCTACGCCGCGGTGCTATTAGGTAGTCTACCGCTCGTTATCATGCTCGCATTCTTGGGCGAACCCGACCTGGGCGTAATCGCCACTTCCTATTTGGGCGCCCTATTTCTCGGTGCTTTTTTCCTGTCGTTCGGCCTCTTTGCATCGGGTCTAACGCGCGATCAGATCGTCGCCTTTGTGCTGGCTACGCTCATCGGCTTTGCCTTTGTCCTATCCGGGCACGAGAAGGTCGTCGAAGTGCTAGATGGGTTGGCGCCAACGCTGCAAGCGGGCACCTGGCTCTATGAGTCCGTATCGGTGCTGCCGCACTACGAGATCTTTGGCCGCGGCGTCATCGCCTTGGTCGACATCGCCTATTTTGCATTGATGAACAGCTTCTTCGTCTTTATGAACTACATCAGCCTGCAGAGGACTCGCTATTGAAGGGCCGCTTTCTGCTGCAGACGTTCCTGGCCTGTGTGTTGCTGTTGGGTATAGCAGCCTATGTCGGGCGCATTGTGCGCTTGTCCAACAGTTGGTCTATTGGGCAAGCTGACATAGCACAGCTTAGCAGCGATACGCAGCGCTACCTACAGGCGCTTACCGAACCGCTGGCCATCACATACTTTGCCACCCGCGCCGAGCGCATGCCCTCGCACCTAAAAGACACCGAGCGCCAGGTGCAGCGCCTGCTCGAAGCGCTCAAAGAAGCCGCTCCCGACAACATCGATTTTCGCGTCATCGACCCAGATGCCAGCGGCATCGCCGGCATATCCTACGCATCGCGCCGCAAAGCGTCGTCGTTCAGCGTGCGCCGCGTGCTACACGACGAACAGTCCGAGCAAAAAATTTGGTCTTCGCTCGTGCTCGCTCCAGCCGGTCGACCAGATGTGCTCATACAAAGTATTCAAGCACAGCATCTACCGCATCTAGAAGGACTCATCGTAGAGCATCTCAAAGCACAGCAAAATCCGCCGCGCCCGGTATTTGCCGTCGCAGCGAACGGCCCCTATCGCCTATTGCCGTCCGTTCTAAACGAGCACGGACACGTCATCGAAATCGATCTAGACCAGAGCACCGAAATTCCGCTCGAAGCCGATGTCCTGTTTTGGGTACAGCCGAGCGTCGTCACGCCGGAGCACGTGCGCAGCCTACAGCGCTTTGTCGAATCGGGGCGCTCAGCCGTGCTGGCCGGCAGCGCCTACGCCGTCGGCTATGCCATATCAGAAGACGAAGTGCAGTATGTAGCACAGCGCTTTGACAGCGCCTGGAACGACCTGCTTCGCCCCTTTGGTCTGCGGCCCATTCCCGATCTCTTGCTCGATACAAACAGCGGCGGCGTCAACCTCAATGTTGACGGACAACTGCGCGAAGTCGAAGCACCCTTTCACCTGCGCATGCTGCCGGCTTTCTACAACATGAAGGGATTTCGCCTGCCGGCGCGCGGCGGGATTAACTTCGTAGCATCCAGCGCGTTAGAAATCGATCCCAGCCTCGTCGCCGAAAGCGGTTTTATCGCCGAGCAGCTCGGCACAACCACGGAAAATGCCCGCGTATTGCCGCTGCCCGAGGGGCCATTTAACGATGAGTACCTGCAGGGCGGCCTCGGCGTACCCAAACGAAACCTGATGGTTCGCTTGAACTCCCAAGACGCGTGGCACGGCGAAGTGTTGGTTCTAGCCAGCGCCGCACCATTTCAGGACGGCATTATAAACCAGCCGGGCTACGCGCACCGGGTCTTTATCAACAACCTAGCGCGCACCTACGGCGAGACCGAGCGCCTAGTGCGGGGACGCGTCGACAAGCGTCCGGCACCTCGGCTGGACATGCCCGGCGACGGGCAGCGCCTGCTCTGGCGCTTCTTCACAGTTTTCCTCGTTCCGCTCGTCGCTCTGGGCATCGGCGCAAAGCGCTATCGCATTTGGCAGCGCTTTGCCCTGCAGCGCTACGTCGACGCACAGCGCCTGCGCTGGCCCGCAATCGGCCTATTGGTATTGGTAGCAAGCAGCTGGATTTGGTCGGGACCGCGCCAGGTCTACTTCGATATGACGGAGGAAAAGCTCAATACGCCAGCTGCTACGACACTGCGCATGCTGCAAGAGGGCGCCGCTAAGGTCCAAGCAAGTCTCTATATAAGTCCGCGTGCGACGCTGCCAAGTGCTTTAAAAGAAGTAGAAACGCGCGTAGTCGATCTGCTGCAGCGCGGCGACATTCCCGTGCGCGTGCAGCGGCCAGAAGGCATGCTGCCCGCCGACATCGCGCGCCTCGGCAATACCGGTATTGGCCCCTTTCCCGTGGAGCGCGTGCAGTACGATACCATCGCGACCCAGGAGGTGTGGAGTGCGCTGCACCTGCAGCGCGAAAACCGCGAGGTAGGCCTCGTCCGCCTCGACGAGCGCGCTATGCCTCACTTTGAATTTCTACTCGCAGCCGGCTTGCACCAGTTGCGGGAGGCGCGGGTGCCGCGCATCGCCGTTATTTCCGACCTGCCCCGCCTATCGCCAGCCGAAGCGCTGGAAGACTTCCACAAGAAGGGCCTGATACCACCGGGCGGAGCCGATGTCTACAGTCAGCTGAAAGAGCTGCTGGCAAGCCACCTATATGACGTGCGGCACATCAATCCCAAAGACCCTACCCTGCCGCCGCAAAGCGACGTGCTGCTCTGGTTGCAGCCCCGGCGCGACGCCAGCGCGGTAATTGCCTTGTTGAGTGAGCATCTGCAGCGCGGCGGCCGTGCCATTGTCGCTCTGCAACACTTTAACATTCAGCAGCGACAGTACCGCGGCAACGGATTTCAGACAGTCTACTGGCCGCAGCCACAGTTCCAAGACTTCGACCGCTTCAGTCGACTGTTTGGCGTCGAGCAAGTGCGCGAAGTGCTCTTTGACCGCACGCAGTCGCACCTCGACTTAGAGACACAGGTTAACCGCACCGGCGTGCGCGAATACGATGCGCAGCAGGTGGCCCTGCCCTTTCTCATTCGCGCCGTAGCCGCCAATTACGCGCGGCAGACTGCGCTGACGCGCCATCTGGGCGACCTGCTATTTATATGGGGAAATCGCTTTGCTCTCGACGGCGAACGCCTCGCCGAGCTAGCCATTGATGCTCAGGTCGTCGTGGCCACTTCCGATCGCAGTTGGGTCTATCCGTGGAGCGGTGGATGGCTGCCACCCGACGTTTTTTCCAGCACCGACTACCTACCCGGACGCCAGCCTCTGGCCGTGCTGCTAAAAGGCCGCTTTGACCGCGCCGATTTGATTAAAGACGAAAGCGGCAACACGGATCTGATCTTGACGGACAAAGCGCAGGACGAGGGACAGCTGCTGCTGATTGGATCGTCGGAGATGTTCAAAAACGAATACCTCTACGCAGAAGGGTTCCAACACGATCAGTTCCTGCTCAACGCAGCGGCACAGATGGCCTACGGCGAAGAGCTGGCTGAGCTACAGGCGCGGCGGCCCGTTTCGCGCGGCTTTGCCTTCCAGAGCGCGCAGGACAAAAGCCTGTGGCGCGCCTTTGCCATCGGTCTAGCACCAATGCTCTTTGCCGTCTACGGCGCCCTGCGCCTGCGCCGGCTGCGAGGTGGTTCATGACGCGCCTGCTAACCACGCTCGCCGGCCTCTTTGCCGTACTCGTGCTGCTCGAGCACTACGCGGTCGAGCGCGAAGCCGCACGCGAAGCACTGTACGGCACGCTGCGTCCGCTGGCCTCCGTTGCGGAAGGGGATGTCGCGCAGATCGTAGCACAGGCCGGCAACGGCCGCACCTGGCGCTATGTGCGCGTCGATTCCAGCTGGCGCTACCCAGACTATCACTACGCCTTTGTCCAGCCGCAGCGCATCGAGCATCTGCTCAACAGCCTATTGCAAGCCGCATCGAGCATCGCTTCCGTCGAGGGCGGCGACCTACCACACTATGGCTTTATGGCCAACAGCCCACTGCTGACTCTGCTCGATGCCCAGGGAACGCCCCTGCTCACCGCTCGCCTAGGGCGTGGGGCGCCCGATGTGCGCGCGAGCGAATCCTATGTGCAGCTCGCCGGAGCCGATACCATCTATCACCTGCATGCCAATCCTGCACACGCATTTGACGGCGGCGATCCGCCCATGCTAGACCGCCGCATTCGCCCGCGTGCGCTGCAGAGCAGAGCCGTCGATCGCATTTCCTTTAGCCAGCCCTCACCCATTCGCTCGCTCTACCGCGAGGAGCGCGAGGCGGCCATGCCCGAAATGCCCGGCGCGCCGCCGAGCGGGCCGACGTATGCTTGGATCGGCGAGTTTGCCGATGGCGCGCGCGAGTGCGTCGCGCCCAGCGCCTACGCCTACATCGGTTTCCTCGATAGACTTACATGGTCGGAGCTGCGCGATCCCGCTGCGCAAGCCCAGGCCTTTAACGAAGCGCGCGCGCTGTATATTGCTGCTGAAGAGGGGTCGGTCGATACGCTGGAAATAAGCTCCCTCGTCGACGGAGTATACCTACTGCGCTACCGCACGACGGGGCAGGTCTTTGCCATACCCGGCGACAAGGCAGACCTGCTCTTTCCCACTCCATCAGCCTTGTTGGATAGCCTGGCAAGACCCAACCCCTACGAACAGGTTGAACCGTATACGCCCTTCTAACTCCACGAGGCGCCTATGATCATCGACGTCCACAGCCATGCGTGGCAATTCCCCGACCACTTCGACGAGCGGTTTCGCCAACAGGCCCGCGATGTAGCCCGCGCCGATTGCGAGCTCGACTTGAGCGTGACCTACGAAGCCTATCGCGCCGGCGCCCAAACCACCGACAAGACCATTGTTTTTGGCGGCAAAGCGCGGCTATCCGGCGTGTGGGTAGACGACGCCTACGTCGCCGCCTACGTCAACGCACATCCCGACCGGCTCATCGGCTTTCTCTCCGTAGATCCGACACAGGACGGCTGGCAGGAAGAAATGCGCTATGGCCACCAGGAGCTGGGTCTAAAGGGCATCAAGCTGCTTTCTATGTATGCGGGATTCTATCCGCACGACGAGGCCCTCGATCCACTGTGGGCCTACGCCAGCGCGCACCAACTGCCCGTTCTCTTGCACACCGGCACGACCTTTGTCGCCCAGGCCCCCATAGACTGCACGCTGCCGCGCCATCTCGACCCAGTGGCGACAAAATTCCCTGACGTAAAAATTATTATGGCCCATTTGAGCCATCCCTACGAGGGCGAGTGCGTTGCCGTTATCCGTAAACACCCCAACGTCTACGCCGACGTCAGCGCGCTGCACTACCGGCCGTTTCAGTTTTATAACAGCCTGATGCTAGTGCAGGAATACGGCGTTTGGCACAAGCTGCTCTTTGGCAGCGACTATCCCTTTACGACGATCGATGCTTCTATAGACGGCATTCGCTCGCTCAACGACATGCTGGCGGGAACGGCCCTGCCGCGCTTAGACACGAGTGAAATAGAAGCACTGATCCATCGCGATAGCTTGAATATTCTCGGACTGTAGGGTGAATCCTCAACGCCTTTGGTTGGCTTATATCGCCGGCATGGCGTGCCTAACCTGGCTGTGCTTTGGCTCACTGCGCCACCACCTGCTCGATGGCCACGACGCCGAGAGCTTTGCAGACCATCTACTCATCGATCAAGACCCCAGCTACTTTTTCTCACATAACAAACAGCAAGCTACGGGGCGATTCACCGCTGACGGTGCCAAGTATGCCGTCTATTTAGTCTTTGGCAATGACCCAGCCGCTTTTCATCTGGCCGTCGTTGCCACACACTTGCTCGCCTCGCTGCTATTGGCCCTACTCGTATACCGCCTATACGCCGCGCAGGTGCTGGCCATGCTCACCGGCCTGCTCTTTCTGCTCAACGTCACCCATTTCCAGGCCGTCCACCACATCTCCGCACTCGACTATCCGCTCGGCTTGGCCTGCGCCTGTGCAGCCTGGCTGTGCTGGGAAGGTCGCCATAGAACACGCACGTGGACTTTCACTTTGTTTATGGTTCTGGCCGTGCAAGCTCACCGGTGGTTTCAACTCTGAAGTGCACGTTTAGTGATCATGATTTCTCTGGTTGAAAGATTGTGAGTTCAACTTCTAAGTGCACTTTTCGTGGCATGTGAAAAACAAAGGCC
>JAYOYH010000031.1:0-55344 GCA_038153405.1 Gemmatimonadota bacterium
CGGTGGGCGATTGGATCCGGCGTGCCGTCGGGATCGCCGCTGTTGACAAACCCGTCCGTTTGGATCCCGCCTAGCAGCAGCAGACCGGCCACGTGCGGGGCGGCCATGCTGGTGCCGCTGTAGACGACCGTGCCGCCGTCCTTGGACAGCGATTCGACGTCTACGCCCGGCGCCGCATAGTCTACCGGCGGGTTGCCGTAGTTGCTGAAATAGGCGAAGTCGTCGTTACTATCGGTTGCCGATACCGTGTAGATGTTCGGGCCATTGGTGCGCGCCGGCGTGTAATCGTTGGCATCGGCCGACGAATTACCGGCTGCCAGCGAGAAAGCAATGCCCTGCGCGGCGGCGTTTTGCACGGCGTTTTCCATGGTGGCCGACGAGCCGGAACCGCCTAGGCTCATATTGGCCACGTCCCCAGGGTTGCCCACGCTGGCTACGTAGTCAATACCGGCGGTGATCCAACTGGTGTAGCCGGAGCCTTGGTTATCGAGCACGCGAACGGCCACGACCGTTGCACCGGCCGCGACGCCAACCACGTCGCAGTCGTTGTCGATAGCGGCAATAGTGCCGGCTACGTGCGTGCCGTGCCCGTTGCCGTCGCGGCCGCCGTTGTCGCGTCCGCGCGTGACGAAGTTCCTGCTCAGGTTGGCATCGAGGTTGAGGTCGTCGACCGGGTTAACGCCCGAGTCGATGACGAAAGCGCGCTTGCTGCTGCCGCTCATATCGACCGAGCCGCCGATGCGCGTGATGCCCCAGGGTACGGTTTCTGCTTGGCAGTTGCTGCCGCCATCACCACCAGGGCCTTTGCCGTTGCCGGGCTTGCTAATCGACCACACGCGATCCTGCTCGACCCAGCGCACGCCGGGCTCGTTGGCCAGCTGTGCGGCGGCGGCCTGAGACAGGCCGTTGAGCGAAAAGCCGCGCAGCGCGCGGGTGTATACGTGCTCGGCCTGCGCGTTGTAGCGGGTCGCGGCTCCGCGCGCTCGTGCCCCTACTTCGTCGGCATTCAACTCGTTTTCTAAGACGACGATGTACCGACCCGGCACGGAGGGTGCAGCTATTTTGCTGGCGGGCTGTATGGCGGGTTCTTCTGAGCTGATCAGTGAACTATCGCGCGTCGAATCGCCACAGCCGACCCAGCCGACAGTCAGGCCAAGCAGAGCGATGCGAAGCGCATGATGTGCAATGCGCATGATGCCTCCAGGAAACGGAGTTGAATAAAAAATGGACAAATAAAAGCGCTTTTAATATAAGAAACACAGCGAGAAAAACAACTGTTTTCCGTCATATTGACCAATATAGATAAATTAATAGATTGTCATTGATGAACCAGTATATAGTGGACTTCCTTATGTATGACACCCATTGCAGATGGAGATAAGACCGTGTTGTTGGTCATAAACAGATGGCGTGCTGCGACGGCAGTGGTGGTGGCCTTGCTGCTGTCCATGCCTACCTGTGCCGATGCATTGACCGTGCGGGGGCAGGTGCGCGACGCACAGGGCCGGCCCGCCGTCGGCGTCGAAGTGCGTTTTGTCAGCCAAGCGGTCATTGGAGAGACCGTCTCCGTGCACACAGACACAGCGGGTTTCTATCGGGCGGCGGTATCTCGCTCGACAAACGTAATGGATGCAGTCGGCTCGCTGCCAGCGGCACACGCGCTCTTGCCCAACTATCCCAATCCCTTCAACCCCTCCACGCGCTTACGCTACCAAGTTGGCCTTGGTGAGCACGTGCGGCTGCGCATCTACAATGCGCTGGGACAGGCTGTATATACACTCGTCGATGCGCCGCATGAGCCCGGGCACTACGCCGTGGATTGGGATGGGCGTTTGGCAAGCGGGCGCGGGGCTGCCGCCGGGGTATACATCGTGCGACTTGAGTCGGCCCACGCCTATCTGACGCGCAAAATAACCTTGTTGGATGGCTCGGCTACGCGATTGGCAGCACCAAAGCGCGCGCAGGACAGCCCGGAGGCCTATCGCGCCTATCGCGTGCACATCCGCGCCCCGTTTATTGAGCCGTTTGATCGAGACGGCCTGCATATCGCTGCCGATACGAGCCTCGACTTTAGCGTGGAACGCTATGCGAATTTTGTGCACGCCGTGCCGGCGGGAAGCGCCATCGGTGCGGTGCTGGCACGGGCCGTTGCCGGCGATACCTTGGCGCTGGCGGCCGGCACGTATGCCGAGCAACAGATTGCGCTGCGCCCAGGCGTCGCCCTGCGCGGTGCCGGTCGCGGGCGGACCGCGCTCGTCGATAGCTACCTATTGGCAGAGGGCGTAGACAGCGTGCACGTGCGCGATCTCACGCTGCGCGCTGGCCGCGTGCCCGGTCGGTCCGCCGTCGAGCTATCGCAGGGCTACCTGGCGCTGTTGCGCTGTCGCATTGAGAACGAGATGGGTCCGGCTATTGAACTGGGCTCGGGCGGGCAACTGGTCGCGCAGGAGAGCGAGCTGGACGCAGCGGCTGCGGGGATCGCGCTGCGCGCGGGTCCTGGCACTCAAATCGACGTGCGGCAGAGCCGGCTAGACGGCGGCGTGTACATGGCTGAAGGGGCGCGCGGACAGCTCGTGGGAAACAGACTGCGCGGTGCTCAGCACGGGCTGCAGTTGATTGGCGCGCAGGCCCAGGTGCGCGCCAACACCTTTGTGGGCATAGACCGGCGCTACGTCGGCATTCGCACGATGGGTGAGGCCGAAGTCGCTCTCATCGATAACGCGGTCTCTGGCTATGCAGCCGGCATCCAGGTCGTGGGCCCCAGTGCGCCGGAAATGAGTGACAACCGCTTGAGTGACAATGCCGTGGACGTTCAGCGCGTATCCGTGCAAACGGCCTGTCTCGACGAGTTGGCCCTGGGGATGCAGCAGCTCAAGTCGGGCCGTTTTCAGCACGCCCTTACCACGTTTTTCGCCGCCGGTCAGCTAGCCCCCTTTGAGCAGTTGGGGGTGCAGGCACTGTTCTACATGGCCGTTTCGCATATGCGCATGGACTATTTTGCCGGGGCGATTCCCCTGCTGGAACAGGTGCTCGACATGGATCCCGAACATCCGCTTGCCCGCTGGCACCGGCGACTGTGCGCGCTGAAAATCGGCGGCGATCCCGGGACACTGCCCGACCGCTATCGGTTCGACATGGTGCCCATGCCGCCGCCCCTTCGCCCTCCCGTGCGGTTTGAAGACGTCGCGCCCCAAGCTGGGGTTGATCAGCGCAGTATGGGACGTGGTTCGGCATGGCGCGATATGGATGGCGACGGCTGGCTCGATCTGATAACAGTTGAAGACGATGGGCCACACAAGCTCTACCGCAATCGGAGCGACGGCACCTTTGTAGATATAGCCGAGCAGGCGGGGATTGCCGATCCGCTCGGCGGGTGGAGCGCCCTGTGGGTCGATTACGACAACGACGGCGATGGCGACCTATTTGTCACCCGCGACGGGTTTAGCGGCCTGTCGCGCAACACGCTCTTCCGCAACCGGGGCGATGGGACCTTCGCCGATGTGACGGATGCTGTAGGACTGGGAGAGGTCAGCGATAGTTTCTGCGCCGCTTGGGGTGACTACGACAACGACGGGCGCGTCGATCTCTACATTGGCAACGGGATTGCGCAGAAGGGCGCGCCCAATGCGCTCTATCGGAACAATCTCGACGGACCGTTTTCCGACGTCACGCGCGCAGCCGGCGTCGCCAACGGCCTCGGTGCGACCATTGGCGTTTCGTGGGGCGACTACGACAACGACGGCTGGCTCGATCTCTATGCGGCCAATAACGGCATGGATAATGCGCTCTATCACAACGGAGGCGACGGCGTCTTTGAAGACCGAGCGCGGGAAGCGGGTGTTACCGAGCCAGTCTTCGGCTTTGTCAGCTTTTTTATCGACTACGACAACGACGGCTGGCTCGACCTATTTGTCTCGAACAATGCGCTGTGGTTAGCCGATGTAATTCGGAGCGCACAGCGCGGCGGGCCGGGTGGATTCGAAGGCAACCGTTCGTTTTTCTACCGCAATCGCGGAGACGGCACGTTTGTCGATATAGCGCCGGGATCGGGATTGGATCGCACGCTGGGCACGATGGCGGCTACCTACGGCGACGTCGACAACGATGGCTATGTCGACTTGTACTTGGCCAACGGCGGGCCGACGATGGATCGCTTCGAGCCCGACCTGATTATGGCCAGCAACGGCGATGGTACCTTTGCTGAAATCAGCGCTTACAGCGGGCTATACTTGACGGGCAAGGGACACGGTCCGGCTATGGGTGACTACGACAACGACGGGGATTTGGATATCTACTCGCCGCAGGGGGGCGTTGGTGGTAACGCTGGCAATATTCAACCCAACCACCTGCTGCGCAACCGGGGAACGGACGGTGGCTGGTTGGTCGTGCAGTTGGAGGGACGCGCCAGCAATCGCGATGCGGTAGGTGCAGTCGTTATCGCTACCATCGGCGAGCGCGTGCATCGGGCTACCGTCGACGGTGGCAGCGGTTTTGGCGTGACCAATAGCCTGCCCATCGAACTGGGGTTGGGTGCCGCGCGTCAGGTCGACCACCTGCGCATCGACTGGCCCAGCGGCCAGACGGACTATTTCTACGACGTGGAGGCCAATCAGGTGCTGCGCGTGGTCGAGGGCAGCACGCAGAACTAATTGGCGGCTAGGCGGGCTTGCGCAGCATCCACACCTGCTCGCTGGGATAGCGCTGTGCCCAGGCGGCCGACACGCCAAAGGGCGAGCCCTGCGCATGACTCGGCGCAGCCAGTTCTAAATAATCTTCAATGACAAAGCCCGTCGTAGAAAAGAGCCGGACCCACGACGAGATGGTCAGGTTGAACTCCACGCCGCCGGGGTCGACCTCTACGCTGCGCCAGTCAAAGCGGTGCATGCCGAAGTAGGGGCGTTCCAATCGGGTCGTGGTCTCTGATCCATCGGTCGGAACGCAGAGCTGTTGGATGGGTGAGTTACCCAAGAAAATCAGTCGGCCATCGGGCCGCAGCAGGCGGTGCGCTTCGGGAATCCAGCGGTAGGGATCGGCCCAGATCGCCGCGCCGTACTCGCTGATGGCAAAGTCGAAGGTCTCGTCGGCAAAGGGCAACTGCTCGGCGTTGCCGTGCAGCGTCTGGAAGGCGAGGCCGTGCTCGGCCTGCAGGCGGCGGCAGGTGGCCAGCTGGTTGGCCGAATTGTCGACGGCGGTGACGACTGCTCCGCGCCGGACCATCCACGCCGATACGTAGCCGGTGCCGCAGCCCAGCTCAATGGCGTGCCGACCGGATAAGTCGTCGGGCAGCAGCGGCGCCTCTGCGTTGGGCACGCCCCACTGACCCCACTGCGGCTCGGACGCCCACAGGCGCTCGCCCGAAGCGACCCACTGGTCGGCCATGCCGTCCCAGTAGCGGCGATTTTCCCGCACGTGCTCGGGTAGCTGCTCGTCGGATGGGTCCATAGGGTTTCTCCCCGTAGATACTCAGCCTAAAATCGTTGCAACGAGTGTGCGCGCGCCGCCGCGGTTGCGAAACTCGCATAGGTAGATGCCCTGCCACGTGCCCAGACCGAGACGGCCCTGTGCAATGGGCACGCTGACGGAACTGCCCACCAGGGACGCTTTGATATGTGCCGGCATATCGTCGGGCCCTTCGAGCGTGTGCTCGTAATACGGGGCGTTTTCGCGCACCAGTTCGTCAAAACTGGTGGCGAAGTCGCGGCGCACCGTGGGGTCGGCGTTTTCGTTCAGCGTAAGACCGGCCGAGGTATGCTGGATAAATAGGTGCAATAGACCGATCTGGGGCAGGGGGGGCAGCGCGGCGTCGACGTGGTGCGTTACCAGGTGGAAGCCGCGCGGATAGGCCGGTAGGTGGAAGGTCGTTTGGTCCATGCGCGATTGTACCTCAGCGCAGGCGCGCTGCTATTTGGCCTAGCAGCTGCACTAAGTGCTCACTTTGGGGCGAACCGCTGTCCCCCGTCAGCCCCGTCGTTAACGAAGCCAGTTCGTCGGCCAGCGCTTCGTCGCGTTTGCGCCACTTTCTCAGGCGCTTGTCCGCGCTTTCGAGTGCGTTTGTCAGCGCCGCGGCGATATCGGCATCGAGTGCTGCACTGCGCGCCAGCTGGTCGACGTAGGCCTGGGCCACGGCCGGCTCGGCGGGCCAAGTAAGGGGAAATTGCTGCTGCGGGTTAAAGCCCTTGCTATACTCGGCTAGGTGTGCCGCATCGATTTCCGCCTGGGATATATAGTCGCTCGGCGCCAGCGCCAACACGTCGAGGCCGCGCACGATTTCGGTGGCGTAGATGCGTCCGCCGTACCAGTAAGAAGACCAAAAACCGCCGGTGACCAGCGTTTCTTCGTCGATGGGACCGCGGTCGAAATAGCCGATTTCGACGGGGTGGGCCGAGTCGGTGAAGTCGACCATGGAAAGGCCGCCCTGATACCACGACTGCACGAATACGTCGCGCCCGGGAATGGGCACGATGGAGCCGTTGTGCGCTACGCAGTTTTCCTCTTCGGTCTGTGGGGCCGGCATCTTGAAGTAGCTGCGAAATACCAGCTTGTCGTCGACGATGTCGTATATGGCGTCGGCGCCCCAGTCGAGCGGATCGTGCGCGCGACAGCGCGGGCGGCTACCGCCGCCCCATTCGTCGGTAAAGATGACCTTGGTACCGTCGTTGTTAAAGGTGGCCGAATGCCAGTAGGCAAACCCCGCGTCGACCGTCGCATCGATGCGGCGCGGGTTGAGCGGATCCGATATGTCGAAGAGAATGCCGTTGCCCGAACATGCTCCCGCGGCGATCTGCCGCGCCGGAAAAACGGTGATGTCGTGGCACTGATCGGTGCGCCGCGTGCTCTGCGTGTGGTCGCCGTGGTCGCCGCCGCGCCACAGCCCGGCTAGCGAGCCGGTTTCCGAGTCGGCAAATACGGCGGGGCTGGCAATAATGCGCGCCTGCGATGGATCGTCTACGGGAATTTCGATGATGTCGATGCGGAACAGCGCTGTGCGGCCGTCGCCCGGTGTGTCGTCTACGCAGCCGGCCAACTCTTCTTCGTCGCGAATGGACGAGGTGCCCGAATTGTAGACGATGAGTTTGCCATCTTGGCCGGGACCGGACACGACCGAGTGCGTATGCGAGCCGCGGCAGGTTTGCACGGCGCCGACCTGTCTGGGCTTTTTTAGGTTGCTGATGTCAAAAATGCGCAACCCGCGAAAGCGCTCCTCGCTGATGTCTTCGCCGATACCATCTAAGCCGCAGTCGACGCGTCCGCGCGTTTGCTCGACGGACATCAGCAGTAAATCGCCGACGATGGACACGTCGCCCTGCCCGCCCGGGCAGACGATGGAGCTGACGTGTTTGGGGATGCCATCTTTTTGCAGCGTATAGAGGTTAAAGCCGTGGTAGCTGCCCACGGCTAGCACGTCGCCGTCAAAGGCCATGTCGGTATTGGAAAAGCTCAGCAGGGGCGAGCGGTGCTCGTCGTCCCCTTTCTCACTTGCCGTGCTGTCGGCGCCAGTCGAATCGACGGCCGCTACCTGCTGCTCGCTGTGGTCAGCGGCTGCCGTTGTCGTGCTGTCGGCTTCTTCGGGCTTTGCGGGGGGCAGGCCCGCCGGGTTTTGCGGGTCGAAAAAGCCGGCGGGCTTGGGCAACGAGACGACTAACTGCAAGTTGAGAATGGCCTGCTCCGCGTCGTCAAAGCCGGCGCGCAGGCCGACGCGCGGATCGTCCGAGAGCGTGGCCAGCAGGGCGCTCATGCGCTCAATTTCTGCCGTCTGGTCGTTGGTGACGTCCGAGGTAAATTCAAATAGGACGGGATCGTAGGCCGAGCCGGGTTGGTCGAGTAGCTTTTCGACCATGTCGACGGCCCCTTCGTGGTGGCGAATCATCAGCTTGAGAAAGAGCCGATCAAATTCGGTGCCTTCTAGTGAGGCTAGCTCGACCATCTGCTCGGGCGTGGCCATGCCCATCATTTCGTGCGACATATGGGTGTGACCGTGGTGGGCGTGCAGGGGCTGTGCGCGCTCGTTCAACCAGCGCTCCATGAATTCAACTTCGTCGGCCTGCGACGAGTTGATGCGACCGGCGATGTCGATCAATTCGGAGCGGTTGGTGCGGTCGGCGACGAGGGCGGCCATCTCCAGAGCCTGTCCGTGGTGGGGAATCATATCCTGTATGAAGCGCACGTCGTCGCGCGAATAGCCCGTGTGAGCCAGCTGGGTTGCCTCTTCGGCGCTCAGCGTGCGACCGGGCTGTCCGGGGGCACCTGGGTTAATGATGGGCACGTCGGCGTGCGCCGATCCACCGGGCACGGACAGACCGATAAGTGCGGCTGTAATAAATGCTCTACATCGTCCGATCCTGTGGGGTAGCATACGCGTATCTCCTCTTGGTGCAGAGCGCCTCGTTGGTGCACCGTCAAAAAGTTATGTGGGCAATTCTCTCTGCAAATAGTCCCCAATGCGCTCTTCGTTGCTCTGTGGCGTATAGTCGCGCTCTAGTAGTGAAGATGAAATTATAAAGTCGGCCGTCGCGCGATTACACGCCGTCGGCACGTTGTAGAGCACGCCGATGCGCAGCAGCGCTTTGACGTCGACGTCGTGCGGCTGCACGCTGATCGGATCCCAGAGAAAGATCATGATATCGATCTTGCCTTCGCAGATCATGGCTCCCAGCTGCTGGTCGCCGCCTAGAGGCCCCGATTTCAGCTTGTGCAAATCGAGTGCCTGATCGCTCTTTTCGCGAAGGGCCTCTTCGACTAGACGCCCCGTCGTGCCGGTGCATATGAGTTTGTGCTTAGACAGGGTATGCCAGTTGAAGCGCACCCAGTCGATGAGGTCTTTTTTGCGGTTGTCGTGGGCGACTAAGGCAATGCACTTCTTCATCTGAATCCGCTTCCGCAGGCGTGCCTGCTGTGATGCATATGGAGGGTCTATTGCGCACAGAGAAAATAAGGGATTCGCGTTGCTTTGCTAATGCGCGCTGCACCGCGGGCCAACAGAGCGTGGGGGGCGTGCCTACTCGGGAAATGCGCTGTCGAGAGCGGAGAAGAGCTGGTCTTTGGTAATGGGTTTGATGAGATAGCCTACGGGATCGGTCTCAGCCGCTTGGGCGCGCATGTCGGCCTGCGAGTACGATGTGATGTAGATGATGCGCAACTCCGGATCGATGGCGCGCAGGCGTCGACCCGTTTCGAGGCCGTCGATCTGTCCGGCCAGTTTGATGTCGAGCATGGCTAAGTCAGGTGGGTTTTGCTGCGCCAGAACCAGTGCATCTTCGCCGCTGCTCGCCGTCGAGACATCTTCGTATCCCCGCTGATCTAAAAGATCCTGTAGGTGCAGAGCAGTTATGCCTTCGTCTTCTACGACGAGGATATGGCGCTGGGGCATGGGCGTTCTCCAGATGTGTTGGGCCAGGCCCGAGATGCTTTGCTAGGTGATGTAGACCGCGGGCCAATGCACCATAGTACAATAGCAAGCGCGTCGCTGTCGAGCAAGGTGGTCTCCTAGTGACCGCGCACGATATGGCGGTCATCGTAGACGCCGCGCGGAAAATGTGCTAGCTCGAGCGGGCCGGGTATATAGTGCCAGGCGGTGCTGTAGCGCGTGCGCTCACTCGCATTGTCGGCTGTGCCGTGCAGCAAGTTAGCCGAAAAGAGCACGACGGTGCCAGCGGGCACCGGCAACATGACGGTGCGCTGATGGTCGACCTGAGTCCAGGAGCCATGTGTGCGCGTATCGCGCTGGTGCTCGGCAAGCTGCCCGCTGCGATGGCTGCCGGGAACGACCTGCAGACAGCCGTTTTCCGCATCGGCGTCCTGCAGGTAAATGCCGCACGAAAGGACGTCGGGCGAGTCGGTGCCGAAGTAAAAGTTGTCCTGGTGCCAGTGGGTGGAGGTACCGCCGCCGGCCAGTTTAGGAAAGAACTTGGTGCCGAAGACATCGATGTCGGGACCGAGCAGTGCCTCGACGCGGTCGAGAATGGCTGCCTCCTTAGCCAGCTCGAGAATGCGCGGTTCGGCTACGCAGACCCCCTGCACTTTGTGCAGCATGCCGGCAATGGGCTGTTCGGCCACGTCTAGCTCGAGCGAGAAATGCGCGATGGGTGCACTCAACTGACGTCCGCGCGCTACCAGTTCGTCGAACACAGATAGGTAGTGGGCCAAGCGCGGGCCGTCGATCAGGCGCTCAAATACAAGGTAGCCCTCCTCGCGAAAGCGGACGATCTCTTCGTTGTCTAGCATGTTATCTCTCCTTGCTGGGCAGATCTATATACAGTGTGATGGCGCTTCCATCCGGTTTTGCGCGCACCTCCCATGCGTTGCCAAAATCGGCTAGGTGCGCGTCTACGTAGGCGTCGATGCCGGCTAGCGTTGCTGAGATCGCAAAGAATAGGATGCGCGTATTGCGTCGCGCTATGCGGTCTTCGTGCTCTTGGGCGTTGCGGGTATTATTTAGCGCAGCGTGTTCAGCGGCGGCGAGGGAAAAAAATGCTGCGCTGGTGCTGGCAAAGAAGAGCGCCTTGTAGGGTTTGCCGTTGTATAGTTGGCCCCACCCAGGCAGCAGCGCCGAGCGCAGCAGCGCCGCGCCTGGCTGCAGGCTGTCAGCTCGTGCCGTAGTCGAGCTATCTGCGCCGGCGATGGACTGGGCCGCTGCGCATAGGGGAACGAGGGCGCAGCCGATTAGCCGATATACGAGGCTGATAGACATCATCTCGAATGCAGCTCAGTCGCCCAAGCGCATGCCCGGGACAATGGAATGACCCAATAAGAAAGCGCTGCTGGCCATGGGAGCTTTGCCCGCTGGTTGCACGCTTTCCAGGGATAGGGCACCTTGGCCACAGGCCACGACCAAGCCGCTGCGCCCATCGGCTTGCAGGACTTGGCCGGCTGGCCCGACGCCGTCGGCTTGCCGAGCGCGATGGATTTTGAGCTGCTGGTTGCCGTGGGTCGTGAAGGCGCCGGGAAAGGGATTAAACCCGCGAATGCGATTGCGAATGTGTTCGGCCGGCTGGCTCCAATCGATGCGCCCGTCTTCCTTGTTGAGCTTGGGCGCGCGCGTTGCGCCGCGTTTGTCTTGCGGTAGGGGCGATAGGGTGCCCGCTTCCAACCCGTCGACCGTTTCCAACACGATATCGGCGCCGAGTGGACACAGGCGCCCCTCTAGTTCGCCGGCCGTCTCGTCTGCTCCGATGGCTATGCGTCGCTGTATGAGCAAGTCGCCCGCGTCCACGCGCGGGTTGAGCAAAAAAGTGCTAATGCCCGTCTCGCGCTCGCCGTTGGCAATGGCCCAGACGATGGGAGCGGCGCCGCGATAGGCAGGTAGGAGCGACGGGTGTAGATTGACCGAGCCGATGCGCGGGACGGCGAGCAGCGCTTTCGGCAGGATGGAAAAGGCTACGACGACAAAGAGGTCGGGCGCTAGATCGGCCAGCGCAGCGTGGAGGTCTAGGTCCTCAGTCGATTCGGGTTGCACAACGGCGAAGCCCAGCGCCAGCGCCTTCTCCTTTACCGGAGAAGCCGCCAGTTTGCGTCCGCGCCCCTTGGGTCGATCGGGATTGGTGACGACGGCTAGCACGTGGTGGCGGCTGGTAGCCAGGCGTTCTAAGGTGGGCACGGCAAAGTGAGGCGTGCCCATAAAGACGACCTTCACTTCTTCTCGTCTTCCCCATTTTTGACGCGAGAGACGGCGGTGCGCGATAGCTCGATTTTCACGTTATCGGCGATCTTAACGACGAGTACGTCGTCTTTGATGTTTTGGATGATGCCGTGGATGCCGCCGCTGGTGACGATCTGGTCGCCCTTCTCCAATTCGTCTATCATGCGCTGCTGGTCCTTCTGCTTCTTCATCTGCGGGCGCAGGATGAGTAGGTAGAGCACGACGAACATCAGCGCGAAAGGGAGCAAAGAGGCGATGGGATTGGGACTGGATCCGTCGGACGGCGGCGCACCCATGGCGTAGGCTGAAGAGATGAGATCGAACACAATGAGTCCTTTCGGTTGCGCGATAAATGACGTTTTAGCCATAAGAATATAACGATTTTGCGCTGGGCGTCACTTGTGGACGGCGCAGGATGTTGCTGGCCTTTTGTTCGCTGGCGGCAACGGTGTTGTGAGCAGCGACGAAGCGACAAGTAGGACGCGTCTACTACGCGCTGGCTTGACAGTGCAATTGGCGCGCGCGTACTGTCTTTTTCATGCGATAGGAAGGAGCGCGCATGGGCAAACGCAGAAAGGGTAGCAGCGGTGGTCAGCTGCTGAACAAGCATCAGCGGGCCGCATTTCGTCCGGGCGAGGAGCGCGTCGGCCGCGAGCAAATAGAGGAACTGCTGGACATGTCGCGCAGCAGCGACCCAGTGGATCGCCTCACAGCGGCCTCCTACCTGTGTCCTTGCCACGTGCGCCGTCGCATCGACGAAGTGTGGCAAGCGCTCTTTCGCATGCTCGAAGACGAAGATGTGAAAGTGCGGCGCGCAGCCTGGCACACCCTAGAAGATGGGGGCAAGCCAGACGATCCGGTGCTCGACGCCATTATCGAGCGCACGCTGCAGCGCGACGGCGATCGACAGGTACTCAACTTTGCGCGCCTCTTTGCCAAGGGTCGCAAACAGCGCAGAGATGTGGAATTTGCCGCTGCGGCGATCTCCGACTACCCCGAGCGCGGCAAATGCGATTTTTGTGCCAAGACCAATGTTGCAGTAAAGAAGGATTTTGCAACCGAGCTAGCCGGGGGGGAGGGACGGCGCTTTGCCTTGGTATGCGAGTCGTGCGATAGGGCGCTGTAAATTTACTTGATACCGCACGTAAAAAGGCCCTCCTGTCGTCGGGAGGGCCTTTTTACGTGCGGTTGCGCCACGCCTCAGCGATCGCCGGCGGCGTCGGGTTCTACCTCGTAAGCCGGAAGCTCGACCGACTCACAGGTAATTTCCGTTTGGGCCAGTGGATGCCACTCCAGTAGTTCGTCGATGCGAAAGACCTCTACCAGGCCGGGTGAAAGCTTGATAAAGAAGTCGATGTGCGCGTCGATCTGGCGATTGATGCCAATGGCGCTTAGATCGGTAAACTCGTCGCGGCCGATCTCAATGAGGTGCCACGGGAGCCAGGCGGCCAGTGTCTGGCTGTCTTCCATGCCATGCTCGCAGTGAAATTCTTTGAGGAAGGGCGTGAGCATGTTGAGCAGATCGCGCGCAGAGTAATCGCACTCTAGATCTATTAGAACAGCAAAGTGATCAATAGCTAAGTCGATTTCGTTGTATAGGCCAATCTGGCACTTCATAATGGCAATTCTCCCATGCATTCTGTATGGCGCGCTAATAAACGGAAAAGCTGAGTCTGCGCCAAATCAGACGGGGTATGGATAATAGACCTAACCGTCAATTAAAACAAAAGGCGTCCCGCTAGTCGAGCGGCTTATTTGTCGCGGTACTGTGCGAGGAAGTCGCGCTGCCATTGCGCGAAATGACCGGCTATAATGGCTTGGCGCGCTTCGCGCATAAACTGTTGGAAGAAGAAAATGTTGTGAAAGGTGGCCAAGTGCAAGCCCAGAAATTCACCTGTTTGGAAGAGGTGGCGCACGTAGGCTCGGCTGTAGTGCGCACAGGTCTTGCAGGCGCATCCCTCCTCTATGGGGGCGCTGTCTTCGGCGTGCCGAGCATTCTTGAGGCGCAGGCGACCGCTGCGCGTAAAGGCGGTGCCGTTGCGCGCATTGCGCGTGGGTACGACGCAGTCAAACATATCCACCCCAAGTCCGACAGCTTCTACTAAATCGTGCGGCAGGCCCACGCCCATTAGGTAGCGCGGCTTTTCGGTTGGCAGGTGCGGTTCGGTCGCGGCGATGACGTCGATCATCTGTTCGCGCTTTTCGCCAACGGCTAGCCCGCCGATGGCGTAGCCGGGCAAGTCCATGTCGACCAGCTTCTGTGCGCAGCGCTGGCGCAGGTCTGGATAGACGCTGCCCTGCACGATGCCGAAAAGTGCCTGCGGTGCCCGGTGGCTGCGCTCGTCGCTGAGCTGGCGATGGCGCACTAGGCAGCGCTCGGCCCAGCGCAGCGTCATTTCCATAGAGCGCTGGGCGTAGTCGCGTTCGCACGGATAGGGCGTGCACTCGTCGAAAGCCATGATGATATCGGCACCTAGGCCGTGTTCAATCTCCATGACTTTTTCCGGCGTGAACAGGTGGTAAGAGCCGTCGAGGTGCGACTGAAAGCGCACGCCTTCCTCGCCTATTTTATTGAGCGCGCTGAGGCTGAATACCTGAAAGCCGCCGCTGTCGGTGAGAATGGGGCGCTGCCAGTTCATAAAGTCGTGCAACCCGCCGGCCCGATCGATTAGCTCGTGTCCAGGCCGCAGGTAGAGGTGGTAGGCATTGCCCAGAATAATTTGCGCACCGGCTTCTTGGAGGTCGCCCTGATCGAGGGTTTTTACGGTAGCCTGCGTGCCGACGGGCATAAAGACCGGTGTTTCGATGCTGCCGTGCGGCGTGTGCAGCAGGCCGGCCCGCGCGCCGGTGTGCTCGTCGCGTGCGATGAGTTCAAAGGTAAATGAATTTGTCATGGTGCCAGTTGTTCTAACGAGGCAAAGCGAAACCCGCGGCTCTCTAAGCGCGGCAGCACGCGCTCTAGCGCAAGCAGCGTATTTTGGCGGTCGCGGCCGATGCCGATGGCACTGCCCGTGCGCCCGGCCGTTTCGGCCAAACTCCACAGCTTGGCCTCGATTGCGTCGCGTTCATCGATTTCGTCGATGAGGGCATCGCGCTGAAGCGCGCGCACGCCAGTCGCTTGGCTCAGGTCGCTCGCGGTGGAATGGGGCGCCGCGCGGCCGTCGACAAAGAGGAGGTTTTGGGCCTTGGCCTCGCTCAGAAGCGAGCGCATGATGCGCCCGTCGCCGTCGATTTTCGAGTTGGCGTGGCTGTTGAAGCCAATGGCTGCCGGCACCTTTTTCAGTGCGCTCCTGAGCGCCTGGCGCACGGCGTCGTCGTCCAACGCGCGCGCCGCTTCGCCTTCCAGGACCGCGGGTAGGCCGACGAGCAGGTCGTGGCCGCTGGCCGCGGCGCGCTCTGCGACGGCCTCGATGGGGCCGACATCGGGCAAGAGGGTCAGCGTGAGATGCTGGGGCAGGGCGCAGAAGCGCTGGTAGAAGCGGCTGTCGCCCGCTACATCGTCTATGACGAGGGCGATTGAGCCGGTGCGGCGTCGCTGGTTGCTAGGGGTGAGGATGATTGATGTGGTGTGCAGCGAATCAAAGCCGCACTCCATTTCCACGCGCGCACCGCGCTGAGTCTCAACGGCGCGCAGCACGCGGCCGCCGTGTGCCCGGGTGGCCAGCGAAACGGCGAGATTAATTTCAGCCAGCGGCAGGTCGGCGGGTACGGCTACTTCTATGCGGTCGACGTCGCCGCGCTGCTTGCGCAGCAGAGCTGGCCAGAGACCGCGCTCGTCGAGCACGCGGTCGATGTCTTGGTAGAGCGCAGCGGCAAATTGGCGCGCGTCGCTGGCTGGAACAGGAGCGTATTCGACGTGCTCAACGGGCGCAATATCCGGCTCTATCAGCGGGCGGTTGTGCCACTGAAGGTAGAGGGCCGTCGACGCGGCGGCAATCAGCACGAACGCCGAAAGCAGCAGGTGCCAAACGGCCGAGCGCGGTTTTTTTACCAGGCCCGGCCGTGAAGAGCGTCGAGTCATCAACTAGCGCGCAGCAATCTGTTTGGCGTTGCCCCAGTCAACGAACTGCGCCGAGCGCTTGCCGGTGCCGCAGTCGCCAGAGAGGGGATCGTCTATCCAGCGGGTAATGCGCCACAGGCCGTCGTCACCGGCGCGGAGCTTGTAGGTCATGATCTGGTCGACGCGGAACCCGTCGCCGTTTTCGTCTAGCATGAGCATCTGCACGCGCCCGCGAAAGACCTGCCAATCTTCGTTCGGGTGTCCGTCTGGATCGTCTTCAAAGGCATCGGGGAAATCGGGGCCCAACTCGACGCTGCGGCGAATGAGCTGAAAGTCGAATTCAAACGAGCGAAAGATATCGAAGATGCCGGGGCGCGCGCCATCGCGGCTGCCGCCGAGAAACTCCAGTTCCTGTTCCAAGCCGTTTTCGAGAACGATGTCGCCAGCGCAGTCCGTTTCGGTAAACCAGAAGCCCTGGTCGAGAACGCTCTCATAGAGGTCTTTGTCGCGGTCGCGCATGGCGCGCGCCAAGTTGTCCATGAGGATTTCTGGCGTCGAAGCATCGGGAGCCGGTCCCTGAACATCTCCCGTCCCCGGCTGTTTGTCTGGCGCGAAGGGATTGCCGCAGCCGGCCAGCGGCGCGGCGATGAGAAAGGCGATTAACAAGGCCGTGGGGCGCATGAAGACTGCTCCTTTGTTGGTCTTTTTAGGCTGTGATTCACTAATAATATAACGGGTTTCCCGCTAAATACATCCGCCGTTTCGACTAGCGGGCAAAGAGCGCGCGCAGCTCGCCCCAAGAGAACTTGGCTGAGGCGCGATCGCGCAGGTCGCGCCACTGGGCGACGTTCCAGACGGGGTTTTCCACCGTTGGCGTCACCAAGTCTACTTCCATGAATCCCTTGATGGCAATGACGTTGCCGCCGGTAGTCGAGCGCTCTTCCGCCGTTTCGGTAAACTCGAGTTCATAGGGAAAGATAAAAGTTTCGCTCAGCTGGTCGGCTGAGGGAACGCGCTCGTCTATGGCCGATTGGAACCAGCGAATAAAGCGCACGCTTTGGGTGCGTTCGGGATCGAGTATGGCGCGGGCAAAGTCGCGCTCCTGGGCGACGCCCCAGAGCGTATCCTGCGCGGCATCGTAAATTTCGGGATGGCGCTGAATATCTTCTTCGTCGGGGACAAAGGAGAAGCCGTTCGTCAGCTGCTCCATATACTGTTCTGGGTTGCGGCTTTCGGGCGGCGCCGTGAAGATCGTGCGCAGGTTGGATAGCACGTATTCGGGGCGCGTGCGCTCCAGCAAAAACAGCTGTTGACCGCTCGGACATTCGGGCACCTGAGTGGCAAAGGGGTTGGGCGCATCCTCGGGCTGGCTCGACGTGGCGTCGGCGCAGTGTGGAAAGAGAATGGTGCTGGTGCTGGGGCCACAGCGGCATTCGGCCTGTTCGGAATCGCCGAGTCCACAGCTGGCAAGCGCCACGGCGGCCAGTGCCGTGCCGCAGCCCCGCGCTAGCCTGGGTAAAAGGGAACCGGGCAAAAGCACAGGGCAAATACGATCAGGCATGCGTACCCAATCCAGCGCCGCGGCCGATCCAATTCGGTAAAGGAATCGTAGGGCGCAGGATGGTCCTTGCCAAAGAGCGTTAGAAAAAAGGCCAGTGCCAGCCATCCGGGCCAGCCTGCAGGCCACGGCGTTTCCCAGAACAGCGTGACGATTCCATAGGTGCCCATGGCCATCAGCGCCAGGAAAGCGATGCGGGCGATAAGGCGATGCCAGCGCCCAAAGAGGGCATAGGTGATATGACCACCGTCCAGCTGGCCGATGGGAAATAAGTTGAACGCGGTGATAAAGAGGCCAACCCAACCGGCAAAGGCAATGGGATGGAGCAGGACGTGCTGTCCAGGAGCGATGGCTGGCAGGGCGAGTTCGGCGATGGCTCGAAACAACAGCGGCGTGCCCAATTCAATGGGCGGGCCGTAGAAATAGTCGCCGGCGACGATCTGCGAGTGCGTTAGCCCGACGGCGCAGGCGATTAGTGCAACGATAAAACCGGCCAGCGGCCCGGCGGCGCCGATGTCGAGGAGCGCGCGCTTGTGCGGGATGGCCGAGCGAATTTTAATGACTGCGCCGAGCGTGCCCAGAAACGAAATGTAGGGCAGCGGCAGGAAGTAGGGCAGCGACGCTTTGACGCCCCAGCTGCGCGCGGCGAAGTAGTGGCCGAATTCGTGTACGGTGAGAATGGTCAGCAGCGTTGCTGCAAAGGGAATGCCCTCGACTAAATGGACTAGCGTGTGCAGCGAAACGAGGGGATCGACGCCCTGCTGCATGGCGCCGGCCGCCATCATGGAAACCAGCGTTAGGGCGAAGAGCAGGACGTGCATCCAGGCGCGCGTTGGCCGCGGCACAGGGGGGGCAGGAGGCACAGACCATGTGGGCTGATAAGAAACCGATGGCAGTGGGCGCGGTGCAAGCACCGGCGGCGTTTTGCGCCACAGATTCACGGCGTCGTGCCTCCGCTTGCCAGCTGCAGGCTCAGCTGGTGTGCCTGACCTAGGCCGTTGGCAAACGGCATATAGGCGTAGTCGATGGTCCAGGCGCCGACGAGCAGGCCCAGCCCGGCGGACAGATGACGGTTTTCCGCCGTGCGATAGCCGAGGCGCAGCGCTAGGAACTCCTGCACTTGGTACTGGCTGCCCAGGTGCAAGCTGAGGTCGGTATCGCGCGCCTTTTGCAGCTCTAGGCCGACGAGCAGGTTGGCGACGCCGTCGTAGGTGAGGCCAGCGCGCAGCTCGGTGGGCAGCGGGGTGGCCGTGCGATTGAGTTTGTTCATCGCCCCCGCGTGGAGCAGGGCCGCGCCGGCGAGCAAATTTTTTGCGAGGGGGTACAGCAGGCCGAAGTCGGTGCTATAGCCGCTAGCTGACTCGGTCGAGATCGATTGGTGCAGCAGCCTCAGCTGACCTCCCAGGTGCAGTCCGCTGGCAAGATGGCGCGCGTAGGCGATGCCGGCGGCTAGATCGTAAACGCCGAACTCGCCCAGCGGTTCGCTGCTAGGCCCGCTGCGCTGCTCGAGCCCGTCAGCCTGCCAGACCTGTGCGCGCAGCGCCCAAGCGCTGTGCGCGCGCTGCTGTACTAGATGCAGATGCTGTTGGTCGATGCCCTCAATCCACGCGTTGTGCGAAAAGATGTACGCGCGTTCTGTTGCCGCAGAAAGGGCCGCTGGATTGGCTGCGGCGGGACCGGTCAGCGCCGTGCTCAGGTCGGCCATGGCCGCCGGGCGGGCCGCGCCGCTCAAGCGCAGCGATGGAAAGCCGACGGTCTGCGCCGACAGCAGCGCGGGCAAGAGCAGTGCCGAGAGAAAGGCGAAGCCGCGCATGCTAAAAGGCGACCTCCAGACCAATCGTCGTGCGTCCTCCGGCATCGAGGGGATCGGCGGCATAGGCGTAGTGGAACTGCAGCTTCTGGCTGCGCATGGGGCGCAGGCTCAGCCCGGCGGCCAGCAGGCCAATGTCCTCCTCGCCGCCGATGTGGCGCAGGCCACCGCGCAGAGAGAGCAGGGGGCTGAGCGTCCACTCGGCGCCCATATGGCCCGTCGTTTCATCGCCGCGCTCTACTTCAACGGCGAGCACCGCGCCGTCAAAAGGTCGGTGCGCCGCGCCAACGGCAAGGGTTCGCGGCAGCGCGTCTTTGGTGCTGCTGCTCTGACCATTGGTCAGGCGAACCTTCCAGTTGAGCGCCGCGCTCAGGTTGCGCGCAGAAAGAGCAACGGTCGTGCGCTGGCTCAGGGCATACTGGATGCCGAGGTCAAAGCCGTGGCCGTTGGCTGTAGCAGCGTCAGAAAAGGGCGCCTCTATGCGCTGGTCGAAAATCTTCATACTAAAGCCTATGCTCAGCGCCGGGCCCAGCGTGCGGCCGACGGATATGAGAAAGGCGTTGGCTGCATCTTCTACGCTGCCGGTGCGCTGACCGCTGGCCGTGCGCCCGTCTATATCGCCGACGCTGGCGTGCAGCCAGGCCAGGCCAAAGCCCATATCGCCGCGCGGGTTGAGGGCAAACGAGGCGCTGCTGATGCGGCGATCCAGGGCGAGCGACTGCATGGAGGTCTGCAGGCCCTTACCTTTAGTGCGCGCTAGGCCGGCTGGATTCCAGTAGGCGGCTGCTGGCCCAGAGGCGACGGCGCTGGCGGCGCCGCCCATACCCAAGGCGCGGGCACCGATGCCGGATTGTAAGAAGGCGGCGGCAAAGTCGGCGGCGCGCAGTGGAGAAGCTATGAGCAGGAAGGCGCAAATACACCGTGGCAATAGAGCGTTCAATCCAGCACCACCACCTTGCCAAAGGCCTGCCGGCCGGAACTAAGTGCTATGCGATAGAAGTAGGTGCCATTGGCGACCGACAGCCCGTCGTCGTCGCGGCCATCCCAGGGAATCTGATGATCGATGCCGCCGATAAAATCGCGGCGCGTGACCAGTGTGCGCACTTTGCGGCTGGCAAAGTCGTAGATGTTGATATCGACATTCGAAGCGTCGGCCAAGCTGAAGACGATGAGGGCGCGATCGCCGGCTGAGGGCGAAAATGGATTGGGCGCAGCATAGGTTACGGCGCTGCTGTCGCGCACGCCGCCGTCGCCAACAAAGCTGTTTGAATCGAGGGTGCGGACGCGCACTAGGTCGCGTATGATGCGCCAATTAGTGCCCTCGTCTTCGCTGCGACCCAGGCCATTTTCGGCGCCGACCCACAGGATTTCGCCGTCGTCTAGGCGCACGGTTTCGAGGCCGACAAAGGTGCCGTCGAGCGTTTCACCGGCGGCGACTTCTACTGGGTTCCAAGTGCGGCTGTTCTCGTCGTTGGCGCTGGCAAAGAGGCCTCGGTTGGTAGTGGCCCAGGCAAAGTTCTCGCTGAACGCAAAGTTCCAGGCAAAGGTGGAACCCGTCGTGGTCCACGTCTCGCCGGCATCGCGGCTATAGGCCATGGAGGCTACTTCGCCCGGCAGCCCCGTCACGTTGCTACCGACCCAGATGACGGACGTGCCGTCTGCGGCGATTTCCCTATTGATGGACAAGACCCAGTTGGCGCCGATCTGGCCGGGCACAACCGCGCCGTTTGCGTCGAGGCGGACTTTGATATTTTTCCACGTTTGCCCTCCGTCGAGCGAGCGCGTTAGGCCGCTCGAGGTGCCGACCCATACGGTGTCGCCGTAGGCCAGCGCGGAGAAGGTGCGATGCAGCAATCCCTGGCTGGCTAGGCTGTCGGATCCGGCGCGCGCCGCGGCGACCAGCGCAGGGTCGCCGCCGGCGTTGGCCAAGCTATCGGCGAGTATGCGCAGGCTGTCGGCAGCCGTGTCGCTGGCAAAATAGACGACTTCGTCGGCGCCGTCGGGCAGGGCGCGCCGCCAGCTCTTGCCGTCGGCGCTCAGGCGCACCGTAGAGCCGGCAAAGAACGCGGCCCACACCTCGCCGGTGCCGATGGAAAGGCCGAAGCAGCCGTTGTCGATCTGGGTGCCCGGTCCGCGCTCAAAACTGGGGATCTGCGGGTTGAAAATGGCTGCATTGGGAATGTGCGTCCAGGTGCGTCCGGCGTCGTGCGAAAAGCTCAGGCCGGTGCCCATTTGCCGGGTTCCGATGCGGGTCGTCGTGTCGATGATCGTCGCGACCCAAACCGTATCGCCAATGGCGTCTAAAGCGCTGATGGACCCGCGGCCGATGCCGTTGAATGCGGTAAAAGTCACCCAGTCGCCCACGGACGTGCCGCTGGCTCGATTGGGGTCGAGGCGGGCGACGCCGCTCTCCGTTGCGGCCCACAGGTAGCGCCCGCTCCAAGCGATGTCGCCGATTTCCGTGCCAAAGAGGCCGGATATGGGTTCGACGGGGTCGGCGCTTTGGTGAAAGCGCTGCGGTCGCGCCTCCGCGTCCTGCGCGAGGAGGGGTAACAGGAGCACGGCGCAACGTAGGAAACGCGATATCCGTGCAGTTCGGGCGAATCTAAGCATTCAATCCGATGGGAATGGGTGGAGTTAGGCGGCGTAGCGCGCCGCGCGTGCGCGCATGGCTTCGATCGCTTCGTAGCCGATCCCGTAATCGCCGATTCGGGTGCCCTTGGCATCGCCGTGGCTGTCGGATCCGCCGGAGATGAGCAGATCGTGGCGCTCGGCCAGTTGATTGTAGAAGTCGATCTGCGGCGGCTGATGGGCCGGATGGTACACTTCGACGCCGTCGAGACCAAAGCCGATGAGCTGCTGGATAACGGCGTCGGGTAGGCTGTGACCGGGGTGGGCCAGCACAGTCACCCCGCCGGCGCGGTGCACGCGCGCGATGACCTCCTCGGCGGCGATGTGCGGCTTGGCGCGAAAGGCGGGCGCGCGGTCGCCGAGATAGCGATCAAAGGCTTCGTCTTTGTCGGCGACGAGGCCCTTTTCCACCATGACGGCGGCAATGTGCGGGCGGCCCAGCGGGCTGCCCTGCGCCCGGTCCAACACTTCCTCTAAACTGACGCCCAGCCCCATGTCGTTAAGCCGTTCTACGATGGCAACGCCGCGCTGGCGGCGCGCCTGGTGCACCAGGTTGAGTCCGCTGTTGAGATCGACGTCGTTCCAGTCCATGAGATAGGCGAGTAGATGCACTTCGCGGTCGCGCACGTGGGCGCTTAGCTCGGTGCCTGGAATTACCTCGACGCCCAGCCGACTGCCTGCATCGAGCGCTTCAGCAATGCCCTCTACGGTATCGTGATCCGTCAAGCTGAGCGCCCTCAGCCCTGCGTCGCGGGCTTCCTCGACAGCCTGTGTCGGGGTGCGCATGCCGTCAGAACAGAACGAATGCGTATGTAGGTCGGCCAAGTTGTAGCGCACGGCTGCCCCTTCTGGTGTGAAATGCGCCGCGCTGCGAACGGAGATAGGCGACGCGCAAAGCACTGTGCAGAAACGACAAAGCGACAGAGCAGAGACATAGAACAGGGCATATAAGAAAAGCGATTTGGTGCGCGCCATCAAGTAGGGGGCGAGGTCAGTTTTCGCAGAGTTCGCCGAGCAGGTGGCCGTAGCGACTGCGGATTTTGTTCAGGGCGCGGTTGCGCAATTGGCGCACGCGCTCGCGCGTAAGACCCATGCCGTCGCCAATTTGCTCCAGCGTCATGGTCTGGCAGCCATCTAGGCCGAAATAGCAGCGGAGGATGCGCTCCTCGCGCTCGTCGAGCACGTTCAGGCATCCGTGCAGCGTTTCGAGCAAAAAATTGTGTTCAGAAGCTGCTTCTATATCGCCGTTTTCGTCGCGCAGATGGGTCATGTGCGTCTCGTTTTCATCGGCGAAGGCCGGTCCATCTAAGGAGAGATCGCTACTGGCTGACAGCAGCGCATTGTAGGCGCGTCGCGCGCTCATATCGGTGGCGCTGGCCACTTCCTCCAAAGTGGGCGTTCGACCCAATTTCTGAGAGAGGACATTGGTGTGTTTCTCTACTTTTTGCAGGTCGTTGACTTGGCTCATCGGAGGGCGTGCAATCTTGCTATTTTGTGCTAGGGCTTTAAGGATGGCCTGGCGTATCCACCACACGGCATAGGTGATAAACTTGAAGCCGCGCGTTTCGTCAAAGCGCTTGGCGGCTTCCAATAGACCGACGTTGCCCTCGGAGATGAGCTCGAGAAAAGAGAGGCCGCGCCCGTTATACTCTTTGGCAACGCGCACGACAAAGCGCAGATTGGCCTGCACGAGCTCGTCTATTGCCTGCGCGTCGCCGCGTCGTGCGCAGCGAAACAATTCGCCTTCGCGCTGGCGGCTGAGCGGTTCATAGTGCTGAATATCGCGCCAATAAGCGGCGACTGAGCGGTTTGATTCGTCCATGAGCAGAAAGAGCCGTAGGTTTCGAGGTGAGCGTCTTGCTCTATAGGACGGATCGCTGGCGCAGAAGTTCCAGCGCACAGTGCTCGTTCAAATGGGGCTTGTAGGGGTGTAGCGGGAGCGCGCCGGGCCGTATCGAATCAGTCGAGCAGCTGGCAGAAGCGCTCGTAGGCGGTATCCCAGCCATCGCTGGGGCCGGGGGCATAGTGCTCGGGGACAAACGATTCGCGCACGACTTGGCGCGCTTCATCGAGACTGCCCACTTCGCCCAGCCCCAGCGCCTGCACCATGAGGTTGCCTATGGCCGTCGCCTCGACCGGGCCTGCAACGACCGGTCGCTGTGTGGCATCGGCTGTGAACTGGCAGAGCAGGCGATTTTGAATGCCGCCACCGACGATGTGAATGCGCTCTAGGCGGCGGTCGAACAGGCGCTCCAAGCTCTCGAGCACGTAGCGGTATTTGAGCGCGAGGCTCTCGAGCGCCACGCGGACCACGGCGCCGGCGTCGTCAGGCACGGTTTGGCCGGTTTCCCTACAAAAGGCGCGCAGGCGCGCAGGCATATCGCCGGGAGCTATAAAACGCTCGTCGTCGGGGTCTACTGCGGCGCTAAAGGCCGGTGCTTGGGAAGCCATGGTCGTCAGTTTGGCATAGTCGAGCGATTGGCCTTCGCGCCCCCACTGTCGCCTGCACTCCTGCACCAGCCAGAGTCCCATAATATTTTTCAAGAAGCGAAAGGTGCGTCCGACGCCGCCCTCGTTGGTGAAATTGTGCTCCAGCGCGCCTGCTCCGAGCATGGGTGCGTCGATTTCGATTCCCATCAGCGACCAGGTGCCCGAGCTGATATAGGCGTAGTGGGCGTCTGCCGTGGGCACGGCCGCCACGGCCGATCCGGTATCGTGGGTTGCCGGGGCGATAAAGGGCACGGACGGTATGCCCAACTCGTCGGCGATAGAGGGCAATAGGTGGCCTACCTGTGCACCCGGCTCGACGATGTCGGGCAGGAAGTGGTGGGGCAAGTCCAGTTTGTCGAGCAGTTCGCGCGCCCAGTCGCCCGCGCTGGGGTTGTAAAACTGCGTAGTCGTGGCATTGGAGAATTCGCAGACTTTGGCGCCGGTGAAGAAGAAGTTGAATAGGTCGCCCATGAGCAGCAGGGTGTGCGCCTGATCGAGCAGCGGAGAGCCGCGCATGGCCAGCAGCTGGTAGAGCGTGTTGAGCTTCATAAACTGGACGCCGGTGTGGGCAAAGATTTCTGCGCGCGGCACGCGGGCAAACGCCGCCTCCAGCATGCCGTCGGTGCGCGGGTCGCGATAGTTGCGCGGATTGTCGAGCAGCGCATCGCCGGGGCCGAGAAGGGCAAAGTCGACGCCCCAGGTATCGATGCCGACCGAGTCGAGCGGGCGGGCCGCATCGCGCGCGCCCAGCGCTAGACCCTTTTTCATTTCGTCAAAGAGGCCCAACGCATTCCAGTAGAGTCGGTCGTGTATAGCTACTGGACTGTTGGCAAAGCGGTGCAACTCCTCCAGCTGCAGGCGTCGACCGTCAAAGCGGCCGGCGATGGCGCGCCCGCTTTCGGCACCCAGATCAAAGGCCAGCATAGTGCGCGTGCTCATAGGTAGTTGAGTCCGAGCTCGGCGATCAGGTCGCGCGTGTCGCCGTCCAGCAGGGAGCACACCAGGGCAAAGCCGAGGTCGCGCTCCATATTGGAAGCGTAAGAAGCGTGCTCGTCGCGGAAGTTGAGGCGCTGAAAGCCGAGGATGGCCTCTTTGAATTCATCAGGGCGATCGTAGAGCACGAGTTGGGCCGTTTCGCGGTTGTCCAACGCGTCGGCCACGTATTGGGTGCCGAAGATTTCTTCGAGGGCGTTGCGCAATTGCCGGTGTAGCATCAGAAAGGATAGACCTGGTCGAGTTTTCGTTTAATGCGGTCGCCGCGCGTCTCTTGGCTCTGGTCGAGCACGAAGTGAATGGCCGGGCGCGTCCGCCAGTAGGATAAGACGGCTCCCGCCGTGAGGCTGGGTGCGCGCGAGGCTAGGCGCAGGACGAAAAGGGTGCGGATAATATGTTTTAACATGCTGGTGTAAATGAGCGCGCTGACCGCCCAGAGCGCAAGAGCGCGTTGGCTGGGTGCAGCTGGGCCGGCACTGGTGCGCGGCCGTCTGGCCGATAGCTCGATCCAGCCAGACAGTCATCCACGCGCGTGCAGCGGTGCGCTTAGAAGTAGCTCGCTATGCGTTCCTCGATGCGCTCCCGCACGGGTTTGCCGTCCAACTCGGCGCTGAACTCACGGCCGGTTATGCGCTCGTATAAATCGATGTAGCGCTCGGCGACCTGTGTGCGGATATTGTCGTCGAGTTGTGGAATATGGGTATCGGATATGCCCTTTTCGCGCAGCCACAGCCGCAGGAATTCCTTGTCGAGGTTGTCAGGTTCCTCGCCGCATGCGTGGCGTTCGCCATAGCTGTCTTTGACCCAGAAGCGCGAAGAATCGGGCGTGTGCACTTCGTCGGCCAGCGCGACGTTGCCCTCGGCGTCGAGCCCCATCTCGTATTTGGTATCGACCAGAATGAGGCCCTGTTTTGCCGCCAGCTCTTCGCCGCGTGCAAACAGGCGCAGGGCGATGTCTTCAATGCGCTCCCACACGTCGGGATCTACGAGGCGTCGCGCTAGCACTTCGTCGCGCGAAATCAATTCGTCGTGCACATCGTCTTTGGTCGTCGGCGTTATGATCGCCTTTTCAAAAGGTTGGTTTTTTACCATGCCATCGGGCAGGGCGTGCCCGCAGTACTGGCGAACGCCGCGGCTATAGTGCGTCCAGATCGCCGTGTCGGACGAGCCCGTTAGGTATTTGCGCACGACGATTTCCACGGGAATGATCTCCAGTTCGCGCGCGATGGTCACATTGCCGTCGGGCACTTCGATGACGTGGTTGGGTGCGATGTCCTGCGTTTGTTCAAACCAGTACTGGGCGATGCGATTGAGGACCTGTCCCTTAAGTGGAATCGCGCCGAGCACGTGGTCAAATGCGCTCTGGCGATCCGTAGTGATAAGCACGCGTTTATCGGGCAAGAGGTACATATCGCGGACCTTACCTCTTTTATAGAGGCCACTCCACTGTGGGAAATGTGCTTCTAACAGGCAATTGTCGAGCTGTGATTGAATCTGTTGGCGACTTATCATGGCGGCGCATCACTCCTGTGGGATGTTCTTTATGGGTTTCGAGCAAATGTATGCGCGCTGTGCCGGTCGTCAATACGCCGTTTTTATGCAGCTTGATTTTCGAACTTTTGCGGCGTATCTTGGGGCACTGAAGTCGCATCTGGCCGCGCATTTATGCGAAGAGAATCAAATACAGGGAGGGTATCATGTTGAGAGCAGTGACCACATTGGTATTGGCCATGGGCCTAGTTGCCTGCGGCAGCAACGAAGAACAAGTAGAATTAATTAGCTACGTCAACAAGCTCAAGGGTTTCGATGCCAAAAACCGCGAGGTTCTCAAGCAAATTGAAATCCTCGATGACCCGAGTATCGATGTCACGTCCGAAGACTTGGAGAAAGTGCGCGGCATGATCGCCGATTATATCGGCGACCTCGAGAAAATCGACCCTGTGGAGATGGAGTATCGGGCGCTGCGCCTAGCCTACACGACGCATATGAGACAGGTATCTCAAGCCAATGAGTTGGCCAGTGATAAGGGCAACGATTTGCGCCGTGAGCGCGGTAACGTGGCCATTGGCGTGCGCCACATTGAGAAGTTTACTAAACTGCACTTCAAGGCGATCGACGTACTGTGGCTGCGCGAGAAAGTTTCAGAGCCGTTCCCGCTGGCCTGGCCCGAGGAATAGCGACTACGCATCGTTGGATAGTGCAAAGCCCCCGGCCTCTGGTTCGGGGGCTTTTTGTTGGCTGTGGTGGAAGCGTTTTCACGGCGGCGTGGGGGTAGACCGCTGTTGGGGCAGCCACTGCTGCACGCTAGATAGCGATCCCGTGTAGAGAAAACCGGCGTGAAAGAGCAGCAGGAACGGCAGCCCCATATACAGGTCGGTGTGCCAGGCTTGGTGCAGCGCGAAGGCGAAGTAGGCCGCCATGGCCAGTTCACCCAGAGCTAACACTGTGCGGCGGCTGGCATAGATGCGCTGTTGCGGGGCGCGCGTTGCGTGCGTCACGCCGTATTTAGGCGTGCGCAAAAAAGCGGTCTTATAGCCGATGATTCCCTCGAGCACGGCGCGCGTGTTGTTGATGCACAGGCTCATGCCGACGGCCATCAGCATGGGCAGCAGCTTGATTTGCCGCTTCCAGTCGGGATAGAGCACGCGCTGTGAGGTGAGGTAAAAACCCGAGATGGCCATGGTAGCAAAGGAAAACAGCGGCAGGTCGATAATGAGCAATCGCTCCCAGCCCAGATGCGTGCGGATGCCGAGCACGGGCACCGTTAGCAGCGCCATGAGCAGCATGAGGATATAGCATATATTGGCCGTCAGGTGGAACGTCGCCTCCACTTTGGCCTTGAGTGCCGCGTCGCTGCGCCAGATGCGCGGCAGAAGCTTTTTGGCCACTTGCACGGCTCCCTTAGTCCAGCGGTGCTGCTGCGATTTAAATCCGTTGATTTCTACGGGAATTTCGCCGGGCACTTCTACGTGGGACAAAAACACAAAGCGCCAGCCCGCCAGCTGTGCGCGATAGCTCAGGTCGAGGTCTTCTGTCAGCGTGTCGTGCTGCCAGCCGCCGGCCTCGACGATGGCTTGCTTGCGCCATATACCTCCGGTTCCGTTGAAATTAAAGAAGCGCCCCGAGCGGCTGCGCGCCGTGTGCTCGATGACGAAGTGGCCGTCGAGGAAAATAGATTGGATGCGCGTCAGCAGCGAGTGCTCGCGGTTGAGATGGGCCCAGCGCGTCTGCACCATGCCGACCTGCGGGTCGGTAAAGTAATGGATGATGCTGTGCAGCAAATCCGCGGGGGGAACGAAGTCGGCATCGAGAATAAGCACGAACTCGCCCTTGGCCGACTGCAGACCCGCGGCGAGTGCGCCGGCCTTAAAACCGCTGCGTTCGCGGCGATGTAGGTAGTCGATATCCAATCCCTCGCCCGCTAAGCGCGCACAAATCTGGCGCGCTCGCTGGCTGGTCGCATCGGTCGAATCGTCCAGCACCTGCACGTGCAGCAGGTCGCGTGGGTAGTCTAATCGAGCGACAGCGTCGATCAGGCGTTCGGCGACGTGGAACTCGTTGTAGAGCGGCAGTTGGACTGTGATGGGAGGCAGCGTTGCAAAGTGCCCTGCGGGGGCGATAGCTTCGTTGCGGTGGCGCTGGAAGAGGCGCAGCAATTGGTAACGGTGGAGCCCATAAATGCCGAGAACGGCGACGATAGCGCAGTAGGCTGCCAGACAGATGAGCTGCCACAATTCCATTGCCGTCCTGCAATCCCCCGTTAAAGCAGCGCTGCAGAGCGCAGTGATGCGGGTTTAGTACCGCTGGCCCTATATCGCGCGATGGAGGCGCACCGCTATTCGTTGATGCCGTGGCAGCGCTTGTACTTCTTACCGCTTCCACATGGGCAGGGATCGTTGCGGCCCACTTTGGGCTGGTCGCGGACAATGGGCTGTTTGGGACCAGGTGCCTCCGACCCCCCCGGACCGGAGGCCGTCATCTGACTCGGATCGTTGACGGGCTGGCCCAAGGGCAGCCCGGCCGCCGGTGCCGGCCTGCCTGGCGCCGCGCTGGCCGCCGAGCGCTCTCCGCCCTGGAAACCCATATTGGTCGCATCGCGATGCACGGCGCGAACGCGTTGGGGAGCTTGGCGCCGCTCGACTTGGCTGGCCTCGGTATCTATGCGCAGCTGGAATAGGTTTTTCAACGTTTCCTGGCTGATGCGCGCGATCAGGCGCTCAAATATGTCGAAGGCGCCCTTCTTATACTCGATAAGCGGATTTTTGCCGCCGACACCGACAAAGCCAATGCCGTCTTTGAGCTCGTCGATTTCCTGTAGGTGTTCCTGCCAGCAGGTGTCGATGGTGTGCAGGGCGATGGCCTTTTCCACTTCGCGGAATACTTCGACGCCGACGGTGTCGAGGCGGCGCTGGTAGGCTTCCTGCACCGTCTGCGTCAGCTGCTCGCGCAGGTCTTCGTAGCTAAGGGTCGCACGCTCTTCGACAGACACGGTAAAGCCGAGAAAGAACGTGCTGCCGAAGTCGACCTGCATGCCCTCCCAATCCCATTCCTCGGGATGGCCCTCGGCGTTGGCAAAGGTGACGAGCAGCGCATCGACCTGCTCGTCGATCATCTCATCTATGAGCTCGTGCGCGCTTTGGCGCTCCAGCAGATCGTGGCGGCGATTGTAGATGACCTGGCGCTGCTGGTTCATTACATCGTCGTAGTCGAGGACGTGTTTGCGCATCTCAAAGTTGCGCGCCTCGACCTTCTTCTGCGCTCGCTCGATCGACTTGGTGACCATGCCGTGTTCAATCACCTCGCCCTCTTCCGCGCCGAGCTTGTCCATGACAGAGGCGATACGCTCCGAACCGAAGAGGCGCATTAAGTCGTCTTCGAGCGAAAGGAAAAAGCGCGACGAGCCCGGGTCGCCTTGGCGGCCGGAGCGCCCGCGCAGCTGTCGGTCGATGCGCCGCGCCTCGTGGCGCTCGGTGCCGATGACCTGCAGGCCGCTCGGCTCGTCGATCAAATGCTGGCGCAGGGTCTTGCCCGATGGCAGCTTGTCGCCGAGCGTCATCGCCGACTCGACGGTATCGCGGTCAATGCGAATTACGTCGGGAGCCAGCTTGATGTCGGTGCCGCGTCCGGCCATGTTGGTGGCAATCGTCACGGCACCGGCCTGCCCTGCGTCGGTAACGATCTGCGCCTCTTTCTCGTGGTAGCGCGCGTTGAGCAACTGGTGTTTGATGCCCTTGCGCGTCAACATGCGGCTCAGCAGCTCCGAGCTCTCGACGGACGCCGTGCCGACTAACACGGGCAGACTCATCTCGTGCAGGCGCGCGACTTCGTCAATAACGGCCTGGAACTTTTCTTTGCGCGTGCGGTATATCTGGTCTTCTTGGTCGATGCGGCGCACGGGGCGGTTGGTGGGAATCACCGTTACATCGAGTTTGTAAATCTCCCACAGCTCGCCGGCCTCGGTCTCAGCGGTTCCCGTCATTCCCGCCAGCTTGTGATACATGCGGAAGAGGTTTTGCAGCGTTATGGTCGCGATGGTCTGCGTCTCGTGTTGCAGCTTGACGCCCTCCTTAGCTTCAAGGGCTTGGTGCAGGCCGTCGGAAAAGCGGCGTCCGGGCTGCGGTCGACCGGTCGACTCGTCGATGATGATGACGCGGCCGTCTTCCGACACCATGTATTGAACGTCTTTTTCAAAGAGCGTATAGGCCTTCATCAGCTGGTTGATGTTGTGTACGGCCTCGCTTTTTTCCGCGTAGTTGCGGTGTGCGTCTTCTTCTCTTAGGCGCTTGTCTTCGTCGCTGAGTTCTTCGTCACTGCGAATCGCTTCTACCTCGATGCTTATATCGGGCAGCACGAAAAGGGCCTGTTCGTCCGGCGAGAGCAGGTCGCGACCCTTTTCGGTCAGATCGATCGTGTTGGCGCGCTCGTCGACGACGAAGTAGAGCTGTTCGTCGATTTCGCTCAGGCGCTTATCGCGCATATAGTCGGCCTCGACGCGGTTGATCAGCCGTTTGACGCCCTCTTCCTGCAGGATTCTCATCAGGCGGCGATTCTTGGGAATGCCGCGCGTGGACTTGAGTAGCTCGATGCCGAGTTCGTAGGAAAACTCGCCCTCCGCCTGAGCCTGCTTTTCCGCCTCGGCGACGGCTTTGTTGACTAGGTTGGTTTGGGCGCGCAGCAGCTTTTCGACCAGCGGCTTCATCTGCTTATACTGATTGGTCGAGTCGGGCACTGGTCCGGATAAAATCAGCGGAGTGCGCGCGTCGTCGATGAGGATGGAGTCGGCTTCGTCGACGATGGCGAAGTTGAATTCGCGCTGCATGAGGTCTTCGGTGCGCACCGACATATTGTCGCGCAAATAGTCGAAACCAACCTGCGAGCAGGTGGCGTAGACGATATCGGCACCGTAGGCTTCTCTGTGACCGACGCTCTGCCAGTTGAATTCCGTTGGCACGCCTTCGGGTTCGGGCAACAAGAACGCCTCGTGACCGGTCTGATGAATGTCCTGAATGATGCCGACGGACAGGCCCAAGAAGTTGAAGAGCGGTCCCATCCACATGCCGTCGCGCCGCGCCAGATACTCGTTGTGGGTGATCAAGTGAATGCCGCGCGCGGTCAGGGCGTTCAGATAGAGCGGCATCGTGGCGACCAGCGTCTTGCCCTCGCCGGTGGCCATCTCGGCAATTTTGCCTTGATGTAGCATAATGCCGCCGAATACCTGGACGTCGTAGGGCTGCATTTCCCAGGTCACCGATTCGCCGGCGCGGTCCCACTCTTTGCCGATTAGGCGGCGGCAGGCTTCCTTGACCATGGCGAAGGCCTCGGGCATGATCTCTTCAAGGAATTCGGCCTCGTGGTCGCGGATGGCCTTACCGAGCTGGTCTAACTCGTCGTTAAAGCGCTCGCGCAGATCCGGCTCGAGCTCGCCGCGCAGTTCCACTTCAAGCTCGGTCAGACGCTGTCGCTGACTGGCGGTTCGCTCGCGCATCTGCTGGCGAAAGTGCGCCGTTTTTTCTTTTAACTCGCCGTCGCTGAGTGTGCTCAACTGCTGGGCAATGCGGTTGATCTCATCAATGTGCGGCTGCGTCTTTTTAAAGTCGCGATCGGACTGCGAGCCAAAGACTTTCTTGATCAGCGTGTTTAACATGGTATTCCCCTAGGTCTCCAGTACTAATGGCCCTGCGCCAGGCGGTCGGCGAGAAAGTTCGGCAGGCCAACGGCGCGTATTTTCTGCTGTGTGCTCTCTATATCATACGGACAGCGCACTAGTTCTAGCGCACGCTGCTCTTGGTCCCAAATGCCGTAGCAGCTTCGCCATTCGCCGTCGCGCGGCTGGCCGACGCTGCCGACGTTGGCTAGGTAGCGAGCAGTTTCGTCCAACTCGACCACCCCCGAGCGCGCTGCGCACAGACTAGTGCACTCGCCGTGCCGCGCGCAGACAAAGGCGCGGTGGGAGTGCCCGACAAAACACAGGGGTGCCGATGTGTGGTCCAGCGCCTCGCTGGCCGTGTGCAGATCGACAACGTAGCTCCAGGCTGCAGGTCGATGCGGTTCGGCATGCACACAATGAACGGCTTCGGCAGAGCGTTCGAGCGGAAGCGATGCCAGGTAGTGACGCTCCGCGGTGGGTAGCTGTTCCACCGTCCACTGCAAGGCGATGCGCGCAAATGCGTTGAACGCGCGCGCGTCCATTAGGCCAGCTACTGCCGCGTCGTGGTTGCCCATTAGCACGGTCTGACAGTGCTCGCGCACCAGCTCGATGCAAGCGAGCGGGTCGGCGCCGTAGCCTACGACATCGCCCAAGCACACCCACTGCTCTACGCCGCGCTGATGGCCCGATTGAAGGACTGCTTGCAGCGCTTCGAGGTTTGCGTGAACGTCGGATAGCAAACCGAGGCGCACGCGCTCACACTCCTAGGCCTTGGCGCTTGGCCACGGCGTCGAGAATGCCGTTGACAAAGGCATACGATTTGGCGGTGCTGAACGCGCGTGCCAGATCGACGGCTTCGTGGATGGCCACGCGCGTCGGCACATCGTCGACGTGCAGCATCTCCACTAGTCCGAGGCGCAGTATCAAGCGGTCGACGCGGGCGATGCGCTCCGGACTCCAGCGCGTCGATGTCTCAGCAATCAATGCGTCGATGGCGTCGCCGTGCACATGTACCTGCTGCACCAATTCGTCGGCGAAGGTGCGCACGCCTTGCGAAAGAGCGAAGCGCTCGCACAGCTGGCCGACGGCATCTTCAGCCCTACCGGACTGACTCATTTCCCAATAGAGCGCCTGTAGCGCCACCTGGCGCGCACCGCTGCGACTGTCGGGCGGTGCCTCGTCTTCTGATGAGCCGTCGCCGAAAAAATCGTCGTCTTCTTCCATCTACTCGATGGAAGCCATTAGGCTGGCCATTTCAATGGCGTTCATGCCGGCATCCCAGCCGCGGTTGCCCGCCTTGACGCCGGCCCGCTGCACGGCCTGATCAACGGTGTCGGCGGTAATGACGCCAAAGGTAATGGGGACGCCGGTGTCGAGGCCGACTCGGGCGATGCCCTTGGACGATTCGCCGGCCACGTAGTCGAAGTGCGGCGTGTCGCTGCGCACGATGCAGCCGAGGCAGATCACCACGTCAAAGCGCCCCGTCTGGGCCAGTTTCTGGGCGACCATGGGCAGTTCGAATGCACCGGGCACCCAGGCCACTTCTATGTCGCCATCCTCTGCGCCGTGGCGCTGTAAGCAGTCTAAGGCGCCGTCGTGCAGGCGCATTGTTATTAGGTCGTTAAAGCGGCTGACGACGATGGCAAAGCGCTTTCCCCGCGCGTCGAGCTGTCCTTCGTGCACTCTGGGCATTTAGCCGTTTCCTTTCTCCCGTTCGCTGCTGGGAAGCAGCGTGATATGTCCCATCTTATCGCGTTTAGTCTCCAAGTAGCGCAGGTTGTGCGGGTTGGGTGTAGACTCTATCGGAACCTGCTTCACGACGGATAGGCCATAGGCCTCCAGACCGACGCGCTTTTTGGGATTGTTGGTCAGAAAGCGCACTTGGCGCAGTCCGAGATCGTACAGCACCTGGGCGCCAATGCCGTAGTCGCGCGAGTCCGTCGGATGCCCCAAGGCATGGTTGGCTTCGATCGTATCGAGTCCCTTGCTCTGCTGCAACTCGTAGGCTTTTAGCTTGTGCAAGATACCGATGCCGCGCCCTTCGTGATGCTGGATGTAGACGATGACGCCGCGGCCCTCGTTGACGATCATCTGCATGGAGCGCCTCAACTGCTCGCCGCAATCGCACAGCAGCGAGCCCAGTGCGTCGCCGGTTAGGCAGCCCGAGTGCATGCGCACCAGCGTGTCCTGGCCGTCGCTGACATCACCGTACACCATGGCAATGTAGGGGTTGTCGTCGACCAAGCTGCGATAGGCATAGGCGGTGAATTCGCCGAGTTCCGTTGGCATGGGCGATATTGCTTCGCAGCGCACGAGTTTTTCCGTGCGGCGGCGATGGGCGATCAAATCGTGAATCGTGGCAATTTTAAAGCGATGGCGCTCGGCAAATTCGAGCAGGTAGGGCGTATCGGCCACATCGCCGCTGTCGTCGAGAATGGCCGCCATCAATGCCATGGGTTGAAAGTGGGCCATCAGCGCTAGGTCGACCGCAGCTTCGGTGTGGCCAGCGCGCTTGAGCACGCCGCCTGCCTGTGCCATCAGCGGCGTGACGTGGCCGGGCTGCACGAAGTCTTCGGCCGTGCTGTTGGTATCTGTCAAACGGCGTATAGTCAGGGCACGGTCGGTCGCCGAAACGCCGGTGCCCTCGACTTCGCGCGCGTTGATCGAAACCATGATAGAAGCGCCGCGCGGGCCGCGGCCTCCCGTAGCCACTTCGTGTATGTCGAGCTTAGACAAGTGGTCGCGATGGGCGGCAACGGTGGGAGGACTGCCGGCTTGGCGCATCATGAAGTTGATGGCATCGGCCGTCGCCAGCTCGGCGATCATCATCAATTCGCCTTCGCCAATGACCTCGTCGCCTTCGCCGCTCGTGGCGCGCTCGTCGACGACGACGACCATGCGGCCGTTCTGTAGGTCTTCTACGATTTCTTCTATCGTGTTAAAATGCGGCACTTCAGTATCCCATCTCGCGCAAAGTTTCAAAGCTCAGTCCGGCGCTGGAATCGCTGCCGGCGGCGAGCAGGCGTTCTATATAGCGGGCGATGACATCGACTTCGAGGTTGACTGCGTCGCCGACGCGGCGTTGGCTAAGGACAGTATGATCAAATGTATGCGGGATAACGGAAATCGTAAACCCCTCGGTGCTCAGAGCGGCTACGGTCAAACTCGTGCCGTCGACGGCGATAGATCCCTTGCCGGCAATGTAGCGCAGTAGCTCGGCAGGGGCGGCGATGCGAATGCGCCATTCGCCATCGGCTTGCTGCAGCGCGGCGATGTGTCCCACGCCGTCGACGTGCCCCTGGACCAGATGTCCCCCCAGCCGGTCGCCCAGTCGCATGGCGCGTTCGAGGTTGACGGGGCGGCCGCTCTGAAACTGGCCGAGTGTCGTGCGGTTGAGCGTTTCGGCAACGGTCTCCACGCTGAAGCTCGCGTCGTCGAAAGCGACGACGGTTTGGCAGGCCCCATCTACGTTTACGCTATCGCCTACGGCCATGCCCTCAAGCACGGATGCGGCGGCGATCTGCATGCGCTGAAAGGAGCCTTGGCGCGCCACGTGGCGCACGTGCCCAACTTCTTCTACAAGTCCTGTAAACACGGGTACTCCACCTCGGCTGTATAGAGCAGATCGTCGCCCAAGCGGCGCGTGCGCACGTCTTTGAGCGCAATGCTGTTTGCGATCTGCCCAATGTGTAAGTCGGCGATGGCGGCGATGCCTTCCCCTAAAATGCGCGGAGCTAAATAAATATGCACCTGGTCGACGAGTCGAGCGCGCAGAAAGGCCGCGGCCAGTTGACCACCGCCCTCGACGATCAGGCTGGTTATATCTTCTTCGGCGGCGCGCTGGGCAAATGCGCGCAGATCGATGCGGCCGTTCCGCGTTGAAAACGTCCACACGTCGGTGCCGGCTTCCGCTACGGCGCGCCGCTTGGCCGCCGAGGTCGTCTTGCCGGTGGCCAGCACGGCGCCCGGCTGCGCGAAGAGTTGGGCGCTCGGGTGGGCGCGCAAGCGCCCGTCGATGGCAATGGGGCGCGGGCTGCGTCCCCTGACGTGGCGCACGCTGAGCAGGGGATCGTCGGCAATGAGCGTATTGGCTCCAACGGCAACGGCATCGACATAGGAACGCCAGCGATGGGCGTGGCGCCGCGCCGCTTCCCCGGTTATCCAGCGCGCGTCGCCGCCGCGCGCGGCAATGCGCCCGTCGAGGGTCTGCGCTAGCTTGAGAATAGTGTGTGGGCGCTGCTGCGTGCGGTGGGTGATATAGGCCGCATGCAGCGCGGCTGCTTCGTCGCCGAGCAGTCCGACGTCGACTTGGATGCCGTGGCGGAGCAGGTGGGCGATGCCGCGCCCATTGACACGGACGTCGGGGTCCTCCAGCGCGCAGTAGACCATTTTGATGCCGGCCGCCACTACGGCCTGGCAGCAGGGCGGCGTGCGCCCGTGAAAGGCGCAGGGCTCGAGGGTGACGTAGAGCGTGGCGCCCCGCGCCTGTTTGGCTGCAGCGGCAAAGGCGTTAACCTCGGCGTGTGCTCCTCCCACCGGGCTGGTTACGCCTTCGCCGACGATGCGTCCATTGCGCACGACGACGGCGCCGACAGTGGGGTTGGGATTGGCGCGCCCGCGCGCGCGCCGCGCCAGGGCCAGCGCGCGCCGCATGTAGGTAGCGTGATCGCTCATTTTATGCGTATGACGATTTGCTGTGCACCGACGTTGTCGAGCGCATCCCAGGCCTGCACCGCAATTACGTGCTCGCCGCTGTCCAGGTTGGAAAGCGTTAGTTCCGCCGTCTCGCGCCGGCTGTCGTAGATGCCATCTTTGGCGCCGATGGGATACTCCTCGTCGCCGTAGTTGATGCTGTACTGCGCCTTGCGCAGCGCGGATATGCGGTCGCTAATCTCGATCTCGATGCGCACCTGTCCGTCGCCCTCGTCGCGTGCCTTGAGCTCAATGTGCGGAGGACTGTTATCGATGGCAAACGGTGCGCTAATACGCTCGCTGTGCAGCGCCTCGTGCGGTGGGTTTTCGCCGCGATCTGATGCGACGAGTTTGAGCTGAGTCCACCCTTCGGGCATTGTCGCCGTATCCCACAGCAGCGACGAGCGCTCTTCGCCATCGTGTGCCTTTTTCCACTGCTGCTGCCCTTCGCCGCGCAAATAGAGGTCGTAGACCAACTCCTCGTCGTTGGGGTCGCTGGCCTGCCAGCGCAGCAAGTACAGGCTGCGCGCCTGCGGCGGGTTGGTGCTGCGCTGGTTCTGTGCGGCGGGCGGCTGCTGTTGGTTGGCACCGCGCGCCTGTGGCGTGCGGTAGGGCAGGACTTCCAGCGAGGCAATGTGCGGCGGCAGGTTGGCGCGCTGGCCGTATAGCGTTAGGTCGGCCAGATGGGCCTCTCGCCCCTTGAGTTCGATCTTATACTGTATGTAGCGGGCCGCCGGACTCTCTATAGCAGCACCGCTTTGCTCCCGTGGCGTCGACCAATCGCTCCAAGTGGCGTCGGGCTCGGCGCTGTGGCCGCTGCGCGTTTGTATCTGGACGCCGCTGCCGCGCCATTCTGCGCGGCCCCACTGCGCGTGTCCGCCAAAGTCTTCGACCTTGGATTCGTAGTGCCCTTGCGATCGGGCCAACCCCAAGCGGCGCAGCTGGCCAGTATGTGCCGATGCCAGATAGATCGAGCCATCGGCTGCGCGCAGCATGCGATTGGTTTTAAAGTCTTCGCCGTGCGCCAATAGGCTCGGCCGGGCCACCGCATCGAGGTGCAAAATGCGTCCGTCATCTGTAGCTACCAGCAGCGCGCCGTCGGCCAGCGCTAGGTCGCGCAGCGGTGCACGGCCTTCTCTCCACCACTCGTAGGTGCTGCCGCTGGATTCCGTGCGGTAGAGCGCGGTGCCCTGGTCGCTGCCCTCGCCGCTGATGGCCGCCGCATACAGCACGCCTTCCGCATCGCCGACCAGCGCGTGAATTTCCTCCTGTGCGGCCTCGAAGAGCAGGCGTCCCTTGCCGTTGCCGACCTGGTAAATACGCCCTTTTTGCGCACTGCCGGCATACAGCGTGTCGTCGATAAAGAGCAGGGACATGACGTGGCGGTCGTCGGGAGAAAACACCTCTTCGATCTGCCCATCTGCGGCGATGCGCAGCACCTTGGCCGGTTCGCCGGTCGCCGCGTGGAGACGACCGCGCCCGTCAAAGGCTAGGTCCCAGACGTAGTGGCTGCCGGTATGCGCCAGCGTAGTGGGCTGGCCGTTGCGCGGGATTTTGTAGACGATCCCATCCGGCGCGCTGCCGGCGTAGAGCGTTCCGTTCCGGTCGATGGCCAGCGCGTGCAGGGATATCTCCGGCGAGTTAAAGAGGAGCTGGCTCGCGCCATTTTTGTCGATTGAATAGAGGCGTCCATCGTCGCCCGTTGCTGCGTATATCGTCCCGTCGTCGCCCTGTGCAATATCCCAAACGCGCTCGGCGTCAAAAGTGGCAAAGCTATCCAGAGCGGCGGCGGGGCGCAGCGTGCCATCGGCCTCGATGGCGATGCCCTGCGCTTTACCTGCTGCGAATGCCTCGTAGCCAAACTGTCTCCACACCTTGTGTCGCTCGCCGTTGGCTGGAATGGAGCACACGGCCAATAGGAACACGTGCGCGAGGATTGCCTTTGTCATGGAATTCAGTCTCTCTGCGGTTCAGTGGGTTTCTACAATGGCTTCAACGGTCTGTTCACCGACCAGCGCGTAGGGCACGGTGTGGCGCACGCGTAGCAAGACGCGCTCGCTGACGGAGCCCAAATAGCCGGAGGACGATTCGCTCTCCAGTACGGCGCGCGCCGACGGTGGCAGCGAGGGAAATTCGCGCCCGTGCACCGTTAGGCCGGGCTCCGGCAGTAGCACTTCGATCACGAGTTCGTCTGCGCGCCCCGGCATTTGCACCAGGTGCAGCAGGTCGTCGCCGCTGCGCGGCACAAAGGCATCGGGTCGGCGCGTGCGCTCGAACTGACGCGCCGATTCGCCGCTGCTGGCGCGCACGAGCAGCGGCCCCGGTGGCGTGCCACGAGGTATGTCCAACTCCAAGGTGTGCCGAATGGGCGCGCTGCGGTAGGGCTGTAGCGTTACTTCTACTAGGCCGACATGCCCGGCTTTCAGTGCGGCGTTGGGCAAGCGCATGCCCGTGATCTGCGCCAGCGCCAGGGCCTCGCGCACGTCGGCGGCAAAATGGACCGAGTCGATATCGAGCCCAATAAAAGAACTTTGGGCGATGGAGGTCAGGGGTTGCACGGCTTCTATCGAGGCGATGAGCGCAGCCGAAGTGCCGCTGTAAAATTGGTCGTACTCGACGCGGCGTCCGTCGCGCAGGGCGACTGTAGTGCGCAGGGAAAGCGCCGCATCACCGACGAGCTTCTCGGTCGATTCCATCGCCGAAATGAGCACGGAGCGCACTAGGACAGGCAGTAGGTCGCGGTGTCGCATAACGGCGTATTGAGACCGATGATTACCGTCGCCGGTGGCTAGGTCGACGGCGACGGGCACCATGGCTGGCACCGTTCCGATCAGTCCGCCAATGCCGGCTTGGCGATCTTGGCGCACGGTGCCAAAGGGCTGCACGGGTCCGCCGAGTTTAAACGAGCTGATTTGGCTGGGAATGATCTGGTGGACGTAGACGCTGGTCGCAGGCATCTCGGTGGCACCCATGTGCAGCATGGGATGGCCAAAGCCGACAAAGCGCTCGCCGTCGGTCCAGGTCAGCGTGCCGATGGCAGTGGCGTTGCGGTCGCCGCTGATCAACTGCACGCCCAAACCGGCCCCCGGCTCGATGGTCGGCACCGGTTGGTCTACAGCGGCGCTGCCCGGTCCGAGGGCGGCGTCCATGCCTAGCGGCGCCAGGGCCTGCTGCAACACGTCGCCGGCCAGTCCGGAAAAGCCGGAAAGCGCCACCGGCGTGGCGAGTCGTTCCAACGTCGCGCGCCGCGGTATCTGCTCGCCGCTGAGCCATTCGGCTGGTGAGAAGTCGATCGATTGGCGGCCGGGCCCCTCGTTGGCCGAGGCCGTTGCGCGCTGCGTGACGTCGACCATGGGCCCTATGGGGGTGATCCCGCCGATCGGGTCTTTGGAATAGGACCAACCGTAGGCAATGGCGCCGACGAGCAGTCCGTCGACGTAGACCGGACTGCCGCTCATGCCGCGTATAATGCCCGTGTGCTCTAAGTTCGCGCCGGACAGGCGCGCTAGGATCAAGTCGTGTCCCGGGCCGATGCCGTCCGCAATGACGCCGAGAATTTCTACGCCAAACGTATCGATCTGCGTGCCCTGAAACACGCTCAGACCATAGCCGCTCATGCCGCGTTTAATCTGGTCTACAGGCATGAAATCGCCCTGCGCCGCGCGGGCGTCGGGCACCCAGCACAGCGCACAGAATAGGACTGCGCTGAAAAAGCGGTAAATAGAAGTGCAAGCAGGACTTAGCAAAGCGGCGGCTCTTTCGCAAGAAAAAGGCAGAACCTAGGTAGGATCGGCGCAAAAGTCAAGGAAATGGCAGCGGCTTTGATTGCTGTAAGATTTTGTCTATAAATGATTTGCCCACATGTAGCCCTTGACAAAAAAGGCCGCTCGGATAATATACTGTGCCGCGCCAATTTGTCCGTTTGAGGTCGTTTGGCACCGGCTACGGCGCTGCTGGGCCGATAGAACAACCACACAGCATACTGCGAGAGATGGCAATGTTAGGTCGTTTTTTCGACAAGATTAAAGCGGGACTCAGCAAGACGCGCGATGCCATGCACGACAAGATCGCGGCGGTTGTGCCGATAGGCGGTCGCGTCGATGAGGAAACCTTGGAAGAGCTAGAGGCCATTTTGATTCAGTCGGACATAGGCCTCGATACCGCTGTCGATATCATTGACCAGTTGCGCAGTGCTGTGCGCGAAAAAAAGGTCAGCGATCAGCAGGGCGTTATGCGGCTGTTGCAGGAGCAATTGGCCGCGGCGGTGGATCTGGGAGCAGACGGCGCCCTGCCGCTGGGCGACCAACCGCTGCCGTGCACGCCCTTCGTCGTTTTGGTCGTGGGCGTCAACGGCGCCGGTAAGACGACGACGGTGGGTAAACTGGCCAAGCAGTATGCCGATGCGGGCCGAAAAGTCCTAGTGGCAGCCTGCGATACGTTTCGCGCGGGTGCGGTGGCGCAGCTAGATGTGTGGGCCGCGCGCGCCGAAGTCGATATTGTGCGCGCGCAGCAGGGGGCTGATCCGGCGGCCGTGGCGTTTGATGCGCTGGCGGCGGCGCGGCACAGACAGGTCGACGTGCTGCTGGTGGACACGGCCGGGCGCCTGCAGAATAAAGTGAACTTAATGGAAGAGCTGAAAAAAATTCGCCGCGCGCTGGCCAAGCAGGACCCACAGGCGCCGCACGAGACGCTGCTTGTGCTCGATGCAACCAACGGGCAGAATGCGCTATCGCAGGCGCGCGAATTCAACGATGCGACCGAGTTGACGGGGCTGGTCTTGACCAAGCTAGACGGCACGGCCAAAGGCGGCATTGTCGTAGCGCTGCGCAAGGAGATGGATCTGCCCGTCAAGCTAATCGGCGTCGGCGAAGGCGCTGACGATCTGCAGCCGTTTGAGGGAGAGGCCTTCGCGCGTGCCCTTTTCGAGCGCTGAGACTAGGCCTTGGGCTGCGGCTTGTAGGCCGTGCACTCCACTTCGATTAGCACGCCCGGATAGAGCCCCGACTGCGTGGTGATGCGCGTCGGTCGCGGCTGCCAGTCAAAAATGACTGCGAAGGTCGCGCTAAAGCGCTGAAAGTCCTCGATGTCAGCCAAGTGCACGGCCACGCGGCATATGTCGCGCAGGTCGGCGTCGGCGTGGGCGAGGATGCGTCCGATCTTGGCAAAGACGAATTCGGTCTGCTCCTCAATGGTTGCTCCCTGCAGCTGGCCGGTCTGTTCGTCTTCGGCTGCTACGCCGGCTACAAAGACGAAGTCGCCGGCTCGCACGGCTTCTGAATAGGGCCAGCCGTCGTGCGCGGGATTGCCCGTTATTACTTCGCTAAAATGGCTCATATCGTCTCGTTTTTTTCGTCTGTATCACTTCCACGAAAAGCCCGGTCCCTGCGGTATCTGCACGTGGCCGTCGTCTAGCTTGAGCGGCGAGTCGTCGGAAAGTAACCCCGTTTCCAAATAGAGCGCATTGGGCAGGCACGCCATCACGTTGAGCTGCACGGGGCCGCCGCCGTGCGAGGCGTAGGGAATGCGAAACGCATCGGCCATATAGCCCACCTGCAGCAGGGCCGTCGGCCCGCCGGCGCGGCGCAGGTCGGGCTGGACGATATCCACGGCTTCGCGCTTGAAAAAGCGCGCAAATTCAGCGGCACTGTAGAGGTTTTCGCCGGTGGCAATGGGTATGTCGAGGGCGCGCACGAGCGCGGCGTAGCCGTCGATATCGTCGGCGGCTATGGGCTCTTCCCACCACAGGCAGCCCAGCCGCTCGAAGGCGCGCCCGCGGCGAATGGCCTCGGCCGTCGTCAACGACTGGTTGGCGTCGACCATGATGTCGATCTGGTCGCCGACGGCTGCGCGCACCGTTTCGATGCGTCGCACGTCTTGGCGCAGCGTCGGGTAACCCACTTTGATTTTGACGGCGCGAAACCCCTGTGCCACGGCGCGCGCGCAGATCGCCCGCACTTCGGCGTCGTCGTAGTTGAGCCAGCCGACCATGGCATAGGCGCGCACCGTAGTATGGGCACCGCCCCACAGCTGCCAGCAGGGCACGCCGCGCGCGTTGCCCAAACAGTCCCACAGTGCCGTATCGACGGCGGCCATGCCTATGGTGGCCAGTCCCTGCGTGCCGTGGTATTCCGTTTCGCGGCGCATTTCGACGTGCAGCTGGCGCACCATGGACGGGTCGCGACCGACGATGAGCGGTTTGAGTTCGTGCTCGATAAGAGCGGCTAGCGCGTCGGGTGCACCCCCAATGCGGCCAAATGAGGCGTCGCCCCGGCCGCCCACTCCTTCGTCCGTAATGATAGACACGGAAACCGAGCCGGAGCCGGGCAGCGACTGCAGCGCATCGCGCTTGGGCTGTGGGCTGGGCTGCTGGCGATGGATTTCCACGCTGAGATCGACGATCTGCATGCTATTTACCCCATCGCCTTTCCGTAGAATGACTGCATGTCGCGTGCAAAGGCTTTGCGCGAGCGCTCCCACGAATAGAACATGTGGCCGCCGTCGTAGTGGCTGATGTGCAGATTGGGTTTGAGCGACTCGTCGAGCTTCATATGCTGGACGATGCGGTTGGAAGAAAAGTAGGGCGTGACCATGTCAAAGTGTCCGTGGCTGATGGCCACCTGCATATGCGGATTGAGCACCATGCCGTAGCGCAGGTCGTCCATCGCACCGACCTGCTGGCGAATAAAGCGCTCGTTCTTTGCTTTCCAGTGCCGGTGCACTTCGCCGCTGAGCAGCTCGTACTCGAGTTCGGTATCGATGCCTAGGTGCTGGCGCAGCTGTGCGTTGATACCGGCGCGAAATAGGCGATCGATTGCAGCCAGCGTCGGGTCGGGTCCCTCGTAGGAAATGCGGTCGGGAAAAGGGTCGACCGCGGTAAGCGACGCGTCGTATAGACCGCAGTAGCGGCGCTGGTCGCGCAGCAGCTCCCGCGCGAAAACGACGCGGTTTATACGCCCTCCGGCTCGGTCGATGAGTGCCTCGTCCAAGCCGAGTAGGCGCGCTAATTGGCCAATGGTGCGCCGGCGCTGGGCAGCGGGCATGGAAGCGCCGCGCGCCAGCAGGTGCAGATAGTCACCCTGGGCAAAGTCCTCGGCTAAACGCCGGCACTCTGCGGCACTTTTTCCGCGTGCGCGCCCGTGGTGAAAGGCGACTCCAGCCATGGTAGGCAGCAGCTCGACCCAGTGCATGAGGTCGTAGTCGGAGCCGAGGATGGAGGCAAATTCAATGGCGGGCGAGATGAGAATGGCGCCGTTGAGACCGATGCCGTAGCGCTCCTGTACGAGGCGCGCTAGCTTGGCGACGCGAAAGCCGCCGTAGCTCTCGCCGGCGATAAATACGGGAGCGGTCCAGCGCTGGTGCTGCGAGAGAAATTGCTGCATGAATTCGCCGAGCGATTCGAGGTCGCGTTCGACCTCCCAAAACTCGGTATTCTCCTTTGGCTCTTCGCTGGAGTCTTTCTCCTCGCCTTTTTTGCACTGCAAAATCGTCCGGCTGAACCCGGTGCCGATGGGGTCGACAAAAACCAGGTCGGTAAAGGGCAGCCAGCTCTCCCGGTTTTCCGTCAGCTGTGTCGGAGGAGGCGGCAGCGAGCCGTCCTCGTTGAATACGACGCGATGCGGTCCTAAGGCGCCCATGTGTAAATAGGCAGAGGCGGCTCCTGGTCCACCGTTGAAGACAAAGGTGATGGGCCGCGGTGTGCGCCTGCGCGTCTTGGCGATATAGGCGGCGTGAAAAAGGCGGGCAATGGGCTTTTCGCGCCTGCGCAGCAGCGTCCAGTCGGCCATGGCCTCATACTCCATGACGCGTTTGCGTCCGAGAGAGAAGGCGTGGCGGGTGCGCTTTCCCCTATACACTACACCATCGTCGTTGTCTTCTTCGGCCATAGCAAACTCCGGCTTGCCTGTGAAATGTGGTCTTGTCTATTTTAACAACTCCGCATGTGCAGTTCCAATCGAGCTATTACTGAACGCCAAACCATACGACGAAAGAGGTGCTTTGGACTCTCTTCTATCTATACTGCAGAAACTATTTATCTTCCGCGACTGCAAGGCAGCGCAGGTGCGGGAAGTAGTGAAAATCTGCGTATCGCATTCGTTTAAAGAAGGCGATACGATTTGTAGAGAAGGCGAAGAGAGCGAGAGCATGTTCGTCGTCCTCGCCGGCACGGTGGAAATCCATACGGAGGGCGGCATGCTATTGCTGTCGGAAACGGCCGTGAGCAGCATCGGTGAAGCGGGCATGCTGACGGGCGAACCACGCTCGGCCACGGTGGTCGCCCAAACGGAAGTGAAGGCGCTGGTGATCAATCGTCGCACCCTAATGCCCAAGTTCAACAGCGATCCGCTATTGGCTAGTTTGATCTATCGCAATGTGCTCTTTATGGTGCGCGGCAAGCTAATCGCTTCTAACCAGCGCATTAGCCAACTGCTGCGCGATGCGGCAGAAGACGATGACTATGTAGAGTCTTCCGACGAGTCGGCCAATGAAGCGTCGGCCGATGGAGAGGGTGCGCAATGAGTACGGCACCGGCGCAGCGCCCCAACATTATCCTGATCATGACCGATCAACAGCGCTTTGACACCATCGGCGCGTGGGGCTATGAGCACATGGTTACTCCGGCGATGGATCGCTTGGTCGCCGAAGGACTCTCCTTTCGCAGCGCCTATTGCCCGGGTGCGACCTGTGTTGCTTCGCGCGCGGCGACGTTCACGGGCATGTATCCGCACAATACGGGCACGTATTCGTTCGATCCATGGGGCGCCCACCGAAACTGGGTGCAAGACCTCAACGAGAGCGGCTATCACTGCGTCAATATCGGCAAGATGCACTTTACACCGCGCGATGTGGCGGGCGGTTTTCACGAGCGCGTGATCGTGGAAAACCCCACCAACAAGACCCTCGACAGCGGCGGGGCCGACGACGATTGGGGCCGCTTTATGCGCATCCACGGCGTGCAGCGTCCCAACGACCGCAACAAGACCGACCCCGACTGGCTGAAAAAGTATCAGGGTGTGCCGTGGCACCTAGACGAGAAGTTTCACAGCGACGTATTTATCGGCGACTCGGCGCTGGCGTGGATCCGCGACTACAGCGGTAAACAGCCCTTCTTTTTGCAGGTCGGCTTCACCGGACCGCACGAGCCGTGGGACCCACTGCAGCGCCACTTGGCCCTGTACGAGGGGCGCGATTTGCCGCGGCGGGTGATGCGCGAGGGCGAACTGGACGAAAAGCCGCCCCAGCACAAGGCCCATCGGCATATGCACGCGACGACGGGACACGAGTCGGTCATCGATATGTACTCGCCGACGGATGAGGACATCGATCGCATGCGCCGCCACTACTACGCCAAGATCACGACCGTCGACGAAAAGTTGGGTCAGGTACTCGATGGGTTGGAGCAGATGGGCCACCTCGAAAACAGCCTGCTGATCTTTTGTTCGGACCATGGCGAGCTGCTCGGCGATCACTGGATGGCCTACAAGTGGCTGATGTACGATCCCATCGTGCACGTGCCGATGATCGTGCGCGACGGCCGGCGCGTGGCCGAAATGGGCGGTCAGCACACGGAGGATCTGGCCTCGCTGATGGATATTGGTCCGACCGTGCTGCAGGCGGCCTGTCTCGACGTGCCTACCTATCTGGAGGGGCGTCCACTGCAACCGTACTGGGAGGGCAGAGACGCAGCATTCGCGCCGCGCGCGTGGGTGTTTTGCGAGGATAACTACCAGATTATGATGCGCGGACAACGGCACAAGCTGGTCTACTACATCGGTCAGGAAGCCGGCGAGCTCTACGACCTACAGGAAGATCCGCACGAGCTGTATAACCTGTGGGATCGTCCAGAATGCGCTGCGCTGCGCGCCGAGCTGAAAGACCGCCTGCTGTCGTGGCTGGCCACTAGCACGTACTACAACGCCGGCTATAAGCGGACGCGCAGCCGGCACTACAAGATGCGCTGGCCGCGCGAAGACGATCCCTATTTGCACGGGGGGCCGTCGCGTCCGATCGACCGCCCGGTCGATCTATAAGCAATCCGGTAAAATGCTGGGTCCTATGGCGATTATAGCAAGGGAAGGCGGCTCTCAGCGCTGAAGACGGTATAGTTAGTGGGTCTATTGCACGCGGTGGTTTTTACACCAAGAAACCGAGGATAGTGGCAATGCACAGAACAGTAGCAACGACGACTGAGTTTCAGCGCGCCTGGGATTCGCGCGTGAACTTCCTCATGGCGGGCGAGTGCGTGCCCTTCTCGTTTGAGTTCTCCTCCACGCGCGACATTGTCGAGCGATTGGTCACCGATGAGCGCACTACGGGTATTACCGGCCAGATGCGGCAGACGGGCGACGGTGGCAACGCGATGGATCAGTTTCGCGGCATGTCGTTTGACCAACTGATGGCCACCTCGTTTCAGTTTCGCTTTCCCGATGTGACGCTGCTCGACCGGCCGGGCGATATTTTCGCGGGCTTTACCGAGGAGGTGTTGGTCCCGTGGAAGCGCTTCTTGCTCGACCACGGTTTTACCTGGGACCGCTGTTACGCACTGGCTCGGGTCTCCGGTCCGAACACCTGTACCGGCTATCACATGGACCGCTCCAACGTGCTGTTCTGGAACGTGCGCGGCCGCAAAGTATTCCACGGCTTTCGCGAGCCCGACCGCTGGGTGCCGCTGGAGCGGGCTACCGATAGCAGAAAGGAGCAGGTCATGCCGGAGCATTTGGCACAGGACGACGTGCTCTCGTATGAGGTCGGCGACGATGCCCTGCTTTGGAACCACCTGCTGACTCCGCACTGGGTCGATGCGCCCGAACTCACCTTTGGCATCAACATTTCGCACGGTGGCTTGCGCCATAACGGTCGCCTGTGTCGCTACGAGCAGTACCTGTACGACGAGGCCGGTCACAACCCCAACGAAAAATGGCACCCCGAGACCTCGAGCGCTGCGTTTCGCTAGGCGCAGGTCCTCTATTTGCACGGGAGCCAGCCGCGCCCGATCGACCGGCCGGTAGATCTGTAGGTCGTCTGCTGTGAACGGCACGCAGACCAGTAGGGCGATCTGTCGCGCTGTGCTCGTTGCAGTGTGTGTGCTGGGATTGGCGCTGCGCGTCGTCGGCTGGGATCGCGGTCAGGTCGGCGAGGCCTTCCACAGCTTTCATCCCGATGAAGCGACGCTATTGGGAGCGGGGCTCGAGTTAGACGACCCCCTGCAGCCACCGCTAACGGCGTACGGATTGGTGCCCATCTATCTTGCCAAAGGTGCGCTGGCCCTAGCGAACGCCGATTTCTCCAACCTTCATACGCTCTATCGAACGGCGCGCACCCTAGCCGTGCTGATTTCTTTGGTCAGTCTAGTGCTGACGTGGCACCTAGCGCGTCGACACTTGGGCGAGGGGTGGGCACTCCTGCCAACGCTGTGGATGGCCTGTGCGCCGCTCGTCGTCCAACAGGCGCACTTTTATTTAGTCGACGGCGTATTCACGTGCGTGCTCTTGTTGTTTTTCGTTGCATGGGAGGCTAGCGGGCTAGCCCGCTGGCAGCGCTATGCGCTGGCGGGCGCGCTGATCGGCATCGCGGGCGCAACGCGTCTCAATGGACTAGTGCTGGGCATAGCGCTACTGACGTGCCACTGTATGCGCGCCGCTTCGTGGCGCGAGGTTGGTGTGCGGCTCAGGGATAGACACCTGTGGTTGGCCGCGGCGTTGGCCCTAGTGCTGCTCGCTCTAGTGCAGCCCTACCTGCTGTTCAGTCCCGAACGCCTAGTTGAGGGCAAGACGACGGATGACTTTCTCTATTCGCTGCGCGTGGCGAGCGGAGAAATTGTGCGACCGTGGTCTCTATATGACATGCATACACTCCCCTATCTGCACTACTGGACGGATCTGTGGCCACTGAGTATTGGTTGGCCGCTGACAGCGCTCATACTCGCCGGCTTTGCGTGGGCGATGCGCTTTAGTTGGCGATCGAATGCGGCAATGCTGATGTGGTGTATCCTCTGCTTTTTGAGTATTGGTGGACTGCACACCAAACACGTGCGCTATCTGCTGCCGCTTTTCCCCCCATTGGCCATTTTTGCAGCGCAGTGGATGGAGTGGCTATGGAGAAAAAATCGCTGGGTTTCCGCTCTAATGGCAGGTATGTGCACCGTGCACGTAGCGCTATACGGTCTGGCATTTGCCAATGTATATCGAATAGAAGATAGCCGGATACAGGCAGGTCGCTGGGTCGAAAGGCACATCTCTGAAGGAGCGTCCATCGGCACAGAGGGCGGGGCGTTTACGATGCGGCCTTTTATACGCGAACCGCGCTATCAGCCCCTTGATTTACGCATAACGACGCTCTTCGTTACGCCGGACTACCTGAGCTGTGGCGCGGCAGCTTTTTTTCTCTGGGATAGCGTGCAGCCAGTGGACTATATCACCGTCGTTGACGTAAATCGCTACAGCCAATACATGGGGGCACCGGATCGCTACCCCGCGGTGGCGTCCTTCTACAAAAATCTGTGGGAAGGCCAGTTGGGCTTTGCGCCTGTTCAACGCTTTAAAGTCTATCCCCAACTCGGTCCGCTGCGCTTTGAGGACGATGGGAGAGAGCCCTCTTTTCTGGCATACGATCATCCAGCCGTGCTCGTATTTCAACGCACAGAAGATGTGGGTAAGCGCTGGGCGGCGTGGAGCGATAGTATGAGAAGTAGTCCACGCTGCGTAGACGCGACTCTGCGCAATGTGATGCACCTCTACGAGCGCAGGGAGTGGCAAGCAGCGAGCGATGCAGTCAATAACTTGCTGGCAAATTACCCAAACTATCTGACAGCGCACTACGTAGCTGCAATGATTGCAAATCGGCTGGGTGATAGTGAAGGGGAGAAGACTCACGTGCGCGCTTATGCGCAGGGATACCGGAGAGAGGGCGCGTACTTGGTGCCGTGGGCTGCTGCTGCTTCGCTAATGGATATGGGTGCATCGGGAATGGCCATCTCGATTTTGTGGCACGGTGTGCAAATAGGCGAGTGGGTACCTGTCGGACAACTGCGCAAGATGGGTGCCTCATACGAACTGCTGGCGAACTGGGCTGAGGCGCATGGCTGGGCTAGAGAAGCCGAGGTGATATACCAACAGATGCTTTCACTATACGAACGCCTTGGCGATGACACGCTCAGCGCACAGGTGTATGTGCGCTGGGGCATGCTGCTCTACGAGCAGGGTCGCGTGGAGGAGTCGGCGCGCATTTACGCACAGGCATTAGCACTGGACAAAGAACAGTTGATGGCAGGCATCAACTATGCTCGGTGCCTGTACGAGCTAGGCTATTTGGAAGAAGCAGCGGTGCAGTTTGAAGACGTTTTAGGAAACGTTCACGACCCGGTTGCGGCATTTAACGTCGCGCTCGTCTATTTGGAACTCGGGCGAACGGCCGATGCCGAAAGGGCCTATGAGCGGGCAGTGCGCGAATACGGTGCAGAGATAGCGCTGCGCATAGGTGCGGTAGAACAACTGCGCGTTGTCGTCGAGCGTTTGGGCCGGGGAGGCCATATTCTGATGCGCCACTGGCCGTGAGGGGCCGCCGGTCAGCTACGGGCTCTATAGCGAGCAGCCCTGTCTCTAAAATTTGCGTGCAGAGGCTGCAGGCGCGCCGGCAGTCCTGCGGCAAAGGCATCGTCGTCCATCCACGGCAGGGTGTCGTAGATATAGGTGCGCTGGCGGGCGCCGGCGATGTGCCCCATACAGCAGTGAATGGTTTGGCGGCGCGCGGTGTGGGGATAGACACCGCGGTGTAGCAGGTTGGCGTCGTAGTAGACGCCCTGCCCCGCTTTGAGCTGGACGACGAACTGGCCGGGCATATCGGCCTGTGGTTCGTCGGTTACAATAGCCCGTTCGCGCGGCATTTTAGCGCGGACGTGGCTGCCTGGAACAATGATTAAGCTGTTGTCGTCGTAGAGGGCTGCATTCCACTGCACGCTGAACTTGAGCGCCTGCAGGCGCGCCAATTCATCGGCGGGCTCGAGGTCTTCGCGCACCAGATCGCGGTGCCAGTTAATGGCGTAGTCGCATTCGCGCGGGTTGACCAGCATATTGACTAGTTCCAACTGCAATTCCGCCTCTTCGACCTCCAATAGCTCAGCGACGATATCGATCACTACATCGCTGGCCATATACTGGGCGAATACGGGCTCGGCTAGATCGGGGTGAAGCAGATGTCCTATGCCCCAAATATCGCCGTCTACCGCACTGCGGCGATGGGTCCATTCGCCGCTGCGCGCGCGCTCCGTAGCGCGCTGAGCCGCCTGGCGCAGCGGTTCGAGCAAAGGGGGTGGAACGGCTCTGTCAATCAGCACGTAGCCCTCTTGGCGGTACTGTCGTAATTGGTTGGCATCCAGCATGAGCGGCTTTCCTCGCGTGCGATGTGACAGGCAAAGATAGCGCCGCTGGTGTGCTGCGGGCAATGTGGTCCGTTCGCTTGACAGTGGGTAGAGAATGGGGTTTCGTTGTACGCTCATCTGCAAACGGAGAAAATCGGATGGCAATTCCCCGCAGGATATTGGGTAAGACGGGAGTGGAGGTCACGGGCTTGGGTTTGGGCGGTGTATGCTGGAACTTGGCCGATAGCGACCGCGCGGCCGTAGAGGTCGTGCATCGCGCTATCGATGGCGGCATTACCTACCTCGATACGGCGTCCTCTTATAAGGAGAGCGAGCGCCGTTTGGGCATCGCCCTTAAAGACCGCGACCGCAGCGGGCTGTTTATCGCCTCCAAATGCCTCAAGCGCTCTGGCGACGAACTCAAACGCGAGATAGAGGACAGTTTTGCGCGGCTCCAGCTAGACGTTATCGACTTGATGCAGGTGCACGCCATCGATCAAGAAGAGAGCCTGGACGAGGTGCTGAGACCAGACGGCGCCCTGCGCGTGATAGAGGAATACCGAGCGGCGGGCAAGATCCGCTTTGTCGGGCTAACCGGTCATACGGCACCGGCGCAGTTTCAGCGCATGGTGGGCGAATACGATTTCGATACGATTCTCAATCCGGCCGGCCCGGTTAACGTGGTGTGGAACGATTTTGTCTCCACGAGCATCGCGGCGGCGCGCCAGCGCGGCATGGGCGTAATCGGCATGAAGGTCATGGCCTATGGACAGGTGCCGGCCGTCGATCGGCACCTGCATCTGCGCTATGCCATGAGCCAAGCCGATGTCGCTATCGTCGGTATGGATACAGTGGAACACGTAGAGGACCACGTGCGCGTAGCGGAAAGCTACGCACCGTTAGACGCCGACCAAGAACGCGCGGTCATGGCGCGCACGCTAGAACTCGTGCCAACGGCCAAGAAGGAGTTGTGGTGGTTACCCGAGCAGCGCGTGGCCTCGTAGACAGAAAGCGCGGCTCTTTCCATCCCTCGCTGGGCCGTGCGCTCAGTGGGACGAGCGCATGTAATCGACAATGATATCGACGGCGACTTCCGGAGAGACGCGGCCGGTGTTGATCGTCAAGTCGTAGAGCAGCGGGTCGTCCCAGTCGGCTTTGTGCGCATTGCGCAGGTACGCTTTGCGCCAGCCGTCGTGCTGCTCAGCCAGCTTGTGCGCGTTGTCGCGGTCCATATCGCGCGATCGCATGATTTGCTCTACGCGCTGTTCGAAGGGGGCAACGATTTTGAGGTGGCAGGCGGCGGGATGGTCGCCGAGAATGACTTGGCTGGCGCGTCCGACAATGACGGCGCGCCCCGTTTGGCCAAAGTCCTGCATAAGCGTCGTGATAAGCAGCTGATAGGTGCCTCGATCCAGATAGGTCACGCCGCTGCTGTTGTGCTCGCGGACATAGGAAAACTCGAGGCCGAACTCGGGGGCGTAGGCGGCTGCCGACAGTGGGAATGTGCCCGGCGCCACTTCCGGCACCAAGAGGCGCTTGAGGAAGTGCTTTACGGGACCCTCTCCCTTTTCGTCGTAGCGCTCGACCTCTTCGGGCGAGGTATCGGTAATTTGGGCGATTTCTTCGACCAGCTTTCGGTCGACGTATTCGTACTGAAGCTTGGCGGCGACTTGCTCGGCGATCCAATCACCGCGACTGCCTATTTGGCGAGCAACAGTAATAACATTCATGGGCGCGTCCCGCGAAAGAGTGGGATGTTTTTCGGCTATAGATTATAGGGCGCTAATGTGCTGTATGTCAATGCCAGAGCGAAATTTAGAGTGAAAGGAGCAGCGTCGTGTTAGTGGGTATTTCCCCCTTGCTCAGTCCCGAGTTATTGGCCTTGCTGTGCCGCATGGGCCACGGCGATGAAATCGTCTTGGCCGACGCTCATTTTCCCGGCCACTCCTGCAACGCACAGACGCTGCGCGCCGATGGCCTCAAAATCGCTGCGCTCTTAGATGCCATATTGCCGCTCTTTGCACTGGATACCTACGTCGACAGCGCGGCCTTTGTCATGGAACCGGTTCCCGGCGACAGCATTGATCCGCAGATCCGCCAATCCTACGAGGCGATTGTCGCGCGCCACTGGCCCGATGTCGGCCCCGTTGAAGGCATCGAGCGCTTTGCCTTTTACGAGCGGGCGCAGGCCGCCTTTGCCGTGGTCATGACGGGCGATGTGGCCAAGTACAGCAATATCATACTTAAGAAGGGCGTGACGCCCGTTTAGTTCCCGCGGTAAGGAGGTGCCATGAGCGTGCCGATGCGACCGGTGACGAGCGGTCCGCAGGTCCACTGGTTTGGCTATTACGACAAGTGGCAGTTCGACGAGAGCGACCGCTATGTGCTGGGCATGGAGGCCGATTTCGAGGGCCGCTCGCCGCGGCCCGACGACGAAATCGCTCTCGGCGTAATCGACTTGGGTGACGGCGATCGCTGGAGCGAGATCGGGCGCACGCGCGCCTGGTGCTGGCAGCAGGGCTGCATGCTGCAGTGGCGCCCTGGGCGCGCGCGCCACGTGGTGTGGAACGAGCGCGAAGGCGATATCTTTGTCTGCCGCGTCCTCGATCTGGACAGCGGCCGCAGCCGCACGCTGCCGCGTGCCATCTACTCGCTGAGCCCGGATGGACGAACGGGCGTATGTGCCGACTTTCGCCGCATTCAAGATATGCGTCCGGGCTACGGCTATGCCGGGATACCCGACCCCAATGCCGATGTGCTGGCGCCGGACGACGTCGGTATTTGGCTGCAGGACCTGGATACGGGGGCGAGCGAGCTGATTGTTTCCGTCGCCCAGATTGCCGCTCTGCCCTATCCGCACGGCGACCTGAGCGCGGCCAAGCACTACTTTAACCACCTGCTGTTTAGTCCGGACGGTGCGCGCTTTATCTTCTTGCACCGCTGGCGCTTTGGCGACGGTCCCTTTCACACGCGCATGCTGACGGCTGCGCTCGATGGGACGGACGTGCGCGTGGTCGATGACTGCGGCAAAACCTCGCACTTTATCTGGCGCGATCCCGCACACATTCTGGCTTGGTCGTGGCACCCTTCAGCGGGGGATGCGTTCTATCTGTACGGCGACGGCGATGGGCAAGTTGAGCCCGTGGGGCAGGGCTCCATGCGCGTCAACGGCCACTGCACCTATCTGCCCGGAGGGCGCTGGGTGCTCAACGATACCTATCCACTGGGCGAGGGGCGCACGCAGGAGCTGTATCTCTACGACATCAGAGCCGATCGGCGCATCGAGCTCGGTGCGCTCTCCGCGCCGACCGAGTATAGCGGCGAGTGGCGCTGCGATCTGCATCCGCGGGCCAATCGCGCCGCCACGCAGGTCATGGTCGATTCGGCGCACGCCGGCGGACGCCAGATGTATCTGCTCGACGTGGCGGATATCCATTAGACGATCCCATTTCCGGCAGGGGGATGAGTTGTGCCGGCGTTTAGCGGTTTGCAGTACGCCTATACTTCCCTGACCGGACTGGAGTACTCGCTGGTGCGCGCTGGGCGAGGTGGGCGGCAGCAGATGGAGCTGTTTCGCTCGCGCCGACGGGCAGACCTTTGCACACGTAGAGTATTTATGAGGTGAAACCGGCGAAAGGACAGACGCTATGCGCAAGCGCATCATCTGGTTTTGCGGGACGGAGTACGTGGCGGAAAACCCCAACTCGCTGGTATGGCTGCGCGACGAAATCGGTCTGACGACCATTATGCCAGAGAGCCCGATTTGCCATACGTCGGGTTTTGCCGCCGCGCCGGAAGTGGCCGCGCGCGGTCCGTTTGAGGACTGGCGCTCGCGCGCCGATCGCTGGCCCAAGGCCAACGACGGCATCTATCCGCCGGTGGCTGGTGTGATCGGTGGTTTTGACGACGCGCCTTTACGCCGCGTGCTGGAGGCGGCCGACCGGGCGGGGATTGAGGTGTGGGGTCATATCGGCCTGTGGAGCTACGGCGGCGACGTCTATCCGGAATGGGCGATGCGCGATATCGACGGCAGCG
>JAYOYH010000032.1:0-54916 GCA_038153405.1 Gemmatimonadota bacterium
GCCGCACGCACTACTCGCGTGCTCTGGGCGAAGGGCCGACGCTGTGCCGCCAGCTGCGCGACCAGGGCCGCGCGGGAGCCAACCTCATCATCAGCCGCTATATCGAACGTTCCGACGGCCAGCCGCCGACGGCGCGCGTGGCCAGCGGCCATTTCTATATCGACGCCGAGACCTATGCCCAGGCCCTGCAGCGCCACAAAGGGCTGTCCGACGAGGAGGCGGCGCGGCGCGCAGCGACCGTACCAGCCAAGGGCATTCGCGTGGCTGCCACCTTCACGCGCCCCGTGCTGGCCGCACTGATCTACCCGTTTCACGGCGACCCGTCTTACGACGAGGGCCAGCTCGAAGCGTGCGGACTGCCCTACACAATCCAGTCGCTTTTTCACACCTGGACTACCTACGACAAGGCCAAATACCCAGACATCTTCCCGCCCTCATCCGGCGTGGAGATCCCCGCGGAGATCGACTGGCTCAGCCGCTATGGCGAGGGCGCCAGCGAGGCACAGGTCAAAGAGTGGATCGAACGCGGCCGGGAAGGCACACCCTATCCGGGCTTGGCCGACTTTGCCCATCGCCACCGCATCGCCATCGTCAAGGATGCAGCCGGTTCGGGCGGGCGCGGCATGAGCGTCTTTGTTCTGCGCCGCGTCGATGGCAGCCTCGACGAAGAGGCCATGCGCGAAGCGGTGGATTTCACCTACCAGATCGCGCTCAAAAACAACGTCTCCATTCAGGAGGTGGTCGTCTCCTCGCCGGAATACTGGGCGACAGAGGACTTTATGCGCTCGTTTGTCGATCGCCAGATCGTCGATTGGGGCAGCTCCGTTGATCGCCAGCGCCGTCCGCGCACCAGCATCTACGGATCGCATCGCATCATCCTTTCGACCGACGCGCCCCAGGCCGAAAACGCCGCCGACAAATGGCATATTTCGCACTGGATAACCCTCAACAGCAAACAGCTGGTGACCAACGTCGGACGCGGGGGCAATCTCGACTTATTTACGCCCGACATCGTGCAGGAAGCGCACCGCGAGACGCTCTTTGCCAAGCTGGCCGAGGCCGGAGCCCGCGTCATGGAGGCGCTAGCCGCCTACGAAACGCGCACGGCAGAGGCCTACCAGCGAGAGACCGGACGCCCGATCGGTCGAGATCTAGCCGGCGTATCCTATGGCAACCCGCGCTACATGATGCTCGACTTTCTCGTCGCCCCGGTCTTTGCCGAAGAGGGGGCACTAGTCGATATACGCCCACAGCACGACGAGCGCGGCCAGCGTTGCGGCTCGCAGTACGTGCTGCGCCGCGGCGACCAGACCTTTCCATCCCGCATTAGCGACTGGCGCGTCGTGCTGGTCGAGCCGAATATCGGCCTGGGCCTGTGGGATCGCGTCGCCCTGCGCGAGGCCGTCGTAGAAGAGCAGCGCGCCACCGCCGAGGGCCGCGCCGTCGACGCCGACGCCATCGGCCAACAGGCGCGCATCGTGCTATCCGACTTGACCAAGGCGGGCGAGGACTATTTAAACGCCTTGCGCCAAGCGGTCGATGCGCATCAGTAGCCCCGAGGCGCGCGAATGCGCCGCGCGCGCCCTGGGACTTGATTCGGCCGCATCGCTGCGCGATGAAGAGCTCAGCGTCGCCTTTAAGTACGCCCTCGTCGATGCCCTCAGCGGTTGGGAGGAAGACGGCGAGAGCGCACTTGATGCGCTGTGTGCCGGATGGAATTGGTCGGCTTCAGAAAGCGCCAGTGCTGCGCGCCAAGCGCTCGCCTACTCGGCCCCATTTCGCCAGCGCCTCGTCGAATTGGCACGCGATGCCCGCATGAGCCAACCCCTAGCACCTGAGCTCTGCATAGCGCCGCATCCCCCGAGCGCCCAACGCCTGCGCCAGCTGCTGCCGGCCGCGCACAACCACGCCGTTGTCTGCGCGGCGACCGCCCTCTTTACGCACGAGCTCTACCCGCTGGTCGTCGATGCCTTCAGCGCCGACTCGACCGCGCTGGGCCGGGCGCACTTCAACGTGCTCGGCGTGCACGTGGACTGGATCGACGACGGCAACTGTGCGCGCCGCGCCATTTTCTTCGATATGGAAAGCCAGCGCTTTGTCGAGGCCCCGCTCGACGCACCGCTGCCCATCGACAGCGCCCACTTCCTCAGCTTGGGCCGCGATGAGCAAGCCCTACACAGAGCGTGGTCGGCGCGCCTATCGGTGCCCCAGGTCAACCCGTGGGATGGGGCCCGGCTGGCAGATGACAAGGCGGCGACGATAGTGGCCTGGGAACGCTGCGGTCTCGAGGTGCCGACCACCTGCTCGGTTGCCGTGTGCGACGGCGACGCAGCCCGGCACTTTATTGAGCGGCATGCAGCCGTCGTCGCTAAACCAAACGACGCCAGCGAAGGGCGCGGTGTGGCCTACCTCGACAGCCCCTCCGACTGGATGGACTACGCAAGGACGCAGACCGCAAGGGGCGACGCGCTCTTGCAGGCCCGGCGAGACGGCGTTTTTTTTAGAGGTCACGGAGAGGACGCTGTGCGCACGCTGGCCCTGCGCATCAACGTCGGCACGTGCGGGGCGCGGCGCTGTGCCGACTCGCACTACGTCCAATTAGGAACCCACGACAGGTCGCCCGCTTCGCGCGGTCGGGGCGGCCGCATCGCCTCCGTTGCATCGCTGCGCGACCAGCTGGTCTATCGCCGCGATGGCGCTTGGCAGCCCATCGCGTTAGACCCCGTTTTCTGGCGCGAAACCATTGAGCACGCCGAGCGCGCCGCGGCCCTCTTTGCCGACCTGCTGCTGGTCGGCATCGACCTCGTGATTGACGTAGTCGCAGGACGCCCCTGCGCCGTCCTCCTCGAGGCCAACCCCAGGCCGGCAGGCCTGTGCCACGCCCAGCGAATGGGCGATGGCAAAGCCGGCGTAAGCGAAACGCTGTGGAATGGCCTGCGCGCGCGCATAGCATAGACCGCACAAGTCGCCTTCTCACGGAAAACGAATACACCCATGGACGAATATCTCAAACGGCTAGCGGCGGTGGCACAATTGGACCAGGCAACCGAGCTAATCGATCGCATCGTAGAGCGCGTGCGCAGCGGTCAGACCAGCCGCGACGAACGCCGCCAGTTTATCCGCCACCTATTGCTCAACGACGCCCTGCTCGGCCACCTGCAGACGCACGCGGCCATAGACCATCTCTTTTCGGCTATTGCGCCCGAGGCATGGACCCAGCTCTTCGCCGATGCCATCGAACGCGAACTGCCCAAGGTCACCGTCGACGCCGTCGACGCACAGGCCGATATAGACCACCGCCAGATCCTCCGCCTGCTGCCCGACAGCGATCCCAAAGTGCTCTTTGCCGCGATCAAGGCGCTCAGCACCTACATCGACAAGCAGCAAAATTCCAAGCGCCGCCTCCGCGGCATGCGCACCGCGCGCATTTTGGCCGATTTATACGGCCGCATGCAGACCGACGCCAGAGCTTGGCACCGGCGCTCTCCACCCTCTTGCAGCATCGATGGCGAACCCATTGCCAAGCTCAAGGAGAACGGGGCCTACGACCAGCTGGCCGAGGCGTACGAGACGCGCATCAACCAGCTACAGCGCATCGACCTGCGGCGCAGCCTAGCGGCGCTGGGCGAAGAGCGCGACGCCGCACCGCGCATGGTTGAGGACGATTTCAGTCGCACCTTTCTCGTCGAATCGCCCCTGCGCATCGGCCTTTCTAGCGCCAACGCCTCCGACAACCACATGCGCAGCAAAGAACAGGGCGGCAAGACGCTCAACCTCGGCATCGACCTGCAGATGGAGGGAGAGGAAAGCGCCTCGCCGCCGCTGACGGTCAGAGCGCGACGTCTAGCCGAGCCCAAGCTCATTTTGCGCTCGCTGTCGATGGATTTCAAAGCCGATTTTGAGGCCAGCAACAAGGGAGACGACGCCACGCAGAGCAAGCTGTTTTTCGCCTATCGCCGCGGCGGCGACGAGGCATTGCGCTTAGTCAAGCAGGCGCTAGTACACGTCGGCATCGTCCGCGATAATTCGGACAATATCATCGACGACGTCGCGGCCTTTACCGGCGGCGGCGGCCTCGAATTGGTGACCAGCAGCAAGGTGCAGCAGGGTTCGGGCCTGGGCACGAGCAGCATCCTAGCCGCCGCCGTGCTCAAAATGCTCTACCGCCTTTCGGGCCACGCCTACGGCAAGGCCGAAAGCGAGTATCCCGGCCTCTACGACCAGAGCGTATTGCTCGAACAGAGCTTTGGCCTCAACAGCGGATGGCAGGATGCACGGGGCGCCTGCGGCGGTCCCTCGGCCATCAAGGCCTTCTACGCGCCGCCGACCGACGGCCTGCCGGCACCGGAGCGCCAATTTATCAGCGGCATCGACGAGTCGCTCTTTGCCGAGCGCGTCGTCCTCTTCGACACCGGCATCGCGCGCGGGGCGACGCGCGGGCTCAACGAGGTACTCGACGCCTATCTGACGCGCGACCCCAAACGCTACCCGGCCATTCGCGAGTCGCTCGAAATTCACGATCGCATGGTCGAGGCCCTGCGCCGAACCGACTACGCCCAGCTCGGGCAGCTGGCTACGCGCTACTGGCAGCTGCGCTGCACCCTCGACCCGGGCGCCACCAGCGAAACGCTGCAGCATCTATTTGAGCATTCTTCAATGCGCGAGCTGAGCGAGGGCGGCCTCATTACCGGTGCCGGCGGCGGCGGCTTTGCCCTACTCATTGCACGAGAAGGCCGCGAAGGGGCACTGCGCCAGCAGCTCAGCGAGCTGCGCAAGATGGCAGCCTATGCCAAGAGCAGCGTCGTGTCGTACCGCCTTAACCGCACGGGCATCGCCCTGAGCGAGCGCGCGTAGAAAAACGATACGTTACCATGGCCAAGCATCGCCCACATATCCTGATCGACGGATACAACCTGATCAAGTGCGTCCCGCTCTACAGCGAAACGCAGAACCAAAGTCTGGCCGCGGCGCGCGACCACATCGAAGCCGTGCTGTCGACCCATGCCAAGAGCGGCAATCTGCGGGTGTCCATCTATTACGATGGCGACCCAGAAATCGGTCACGCGGACTACCAGCAACGCGGCGACATAGATATATTTTTCTCTCGCCGTCCGCAGAAAGCCGACGACCTCATTATGGAAGCCGTCGCCCGTAAGCACGGCGCGCGCTGGCTGCGCGTGGTCACATCGGATCGCGAAATTCAGCGCTTTGCCGCGCGGCACAATATTGCCTTTGTCGATTCGCCGACCTTTGCCGAGGAGTTGGAGCGCCCGGTCCAACGCGCCGACCGGGCCGAGGACGTCGATCCGGGATCCGATCCGCACTGGACGCCCGCACGCGACGAGATCGACGAATTTGCCAAGGTCTTTAAACAGCCCACTCGGCGCGCACAACCGCAGCGCGCAAGAGAGCTCGATCCCAACCTGTCGTTGGACGAGAGCGAGATCGACGAGTGGGAGCAGTTATTCAAACAAAAGAGCGACTTAGACCAGTAGAAGATATAAAGGAGCTATACCATGTTGATGCAGGACAAATTTGCCTTCGTATCCGGCGTAGCCAACCACCGCAGCATCGCCTGGGCCATCGCCCGCTCGCTCGACGCGCACGGCGCGCGCTTAGCGCTGAGCTATCTGAGCGAGCGCGAACACGACAGCATCAATAAGTTAGTCGGCGAACTATCGCAAACGCCGCTTGTCGTGCCCTGCGAAGCGACCAACGACGATTCGATTGCCGCCGCATTCGACAAGGTCAAAAGCGAGTACGGGCGCCTCGATGCGGCCGTGCACTCCATCGCCTATGCGCGGCGCGAGGACCTCGAGGACGGGCACTTTCTCGGCATTGAACAAGAACACTACCAGTTGGCTCTATCGGTCAGCGCCTATTCGCTCAACGCCCTCAGCCGCGGCGCCGTGCCCCTGATGGACAACGGCGGCAGCATTGTTGCCATGACCTATCTGGGCAGCATGCGCGCCATCCCCCGCTACAATGTGATGGGCGTAGCTAAAGCCGCCCTAGAATCGGGCGTGCGCTATCTGGCGCGCGAGTTGGGCGATCGCAACATCCGCGTCAACGGCCTGTCGGCCGGCCCGGTCAAGACGCTGGCCGCGCGCGGCATCGGTCAGTTCAATATCATGCTGGAAACGCATGCCGAACGCGCCGCGCTCAAGCGCAACGTCACCGTTGAAGAGGTCGGCAACAGCGCGCTCTTCCTGTGCAGCGCGCTCAGTTCGGGCATCACCGGCGAGATTATCTACGTCGATGCCGGCTATCGATTTATGGGCATGTAGCCCCGCAAAACAGCGCTTAGTTAGGACGGGGGCGGCAGTTCAACGCCTTCCAACGCCGACAGACTGTGTCGTCCACTCGCGCTTCCGGCCCGACGCAGCGCGCGCAGATGAACGCGTAAAAAGGCCGCTTCGCGCGGCGTATCGACGTCATACCAAGGCGGTAAGAGCGCCAGCGCCTGCTCGCCGATTTCCTGCAAGGTCTGTTCGAGCACAGCGCCCGAACTCCAGGCGATATGTGAAAATGGAGGACGCGCCGTGCGCTGCAGACCGACCAAGTAGTAGCCGCCGTCGGTGCTTGGCCCAAGCACAACCTGGTTTTCTTCGAGCAGTTCAAAGGCGCGCTCGATATATTCGCAGGGCAAGCTCGGGCTATCCGAACCGATCACCACGACGCGCTCGGCGCCGCGCCCTATCGCCCCCTGCACGACGGCCTGCAGGCGCGCGCCGAGGTCGCCCTCGCCCTGTGCCACATAGGTAAAATCGCCGCAGCCTTTCAGCAGCCGTTGCAGTGCCTCTCGCCCATCGCGCGGCGCATAGGCTACGATTTTTTCGTCGGCGCGGACGGCCGCCAGCAGTTCGGCCGAGTCGCGCAGAAACGCAGCGTAGAGCGCAGCGGCGCATTCAGGGGTGCAGCACGGCTGCAGGCGCGTTTTCACTTGACCAGCCTCTGGTTTTTTGGCCAAGAGTGCAATGCAGCGCTTCTTCGGTAGCCTCCTGTTGTTCACACCGCCATTCCTCTTTATTTTATCTAACCGCAAAAACATATCGCAACGCCACTTTAATCTCGAATCAATCCACGAAAAAAGGGGAACCTCATGGCCCAGGTCAACATTATTCGCCACAACTCGATTGCCGTCTTTTCCAATCCCACCGAGGTGCTTATCCGCGACGACAACGGCGACGTCGTGCGCCTCGTCGAGCCATCCGGCAACGTCGGCACGCAGTATGCCAACGACGTCGGTTCCGAGTGGTTTGGCACCATCGAAAACCTCAACAAGGGCTTGACTACCTGCGGCGTGCACTGGTCCGACGTCTACAAAACAGACGTGCTGTGGACCACGCCCTCGGCCGACCGCGACGAGTGCGATGCGCGTAAAAACGATTTCAATAAGATCTATGGCGCCCTGATCAACGCCGTTACCGGCGGCCCGCTGCGCTCCAATCGCATGGCGCGCTTCACGCATCAGGAAGGCTTTCCCGACCCAGCGGCCCTGTTTGAAGTGCAGATCAAAGCGGTCAAAGGCGAAAAGGTCACGATCGGCGGCGGCAAGGTGGACTACGGCACGTGGATCGACCACCAGCCCTCCGGCGCCTCCGTGCTGCACAAGAAGGGCGATCAGATGATTACGACGCTGGGCGACGACTTGGTCGAGGAGATGAACTTCATCTTAGAAGAGCAGTACGCCAAGCCCTTTGCCGAGCAGGGCGTCGACTTCCGCAAGCAGACGGTCTTTATGGAAATCCTCGTCGCCGTCGACGACGATCCGGCCAAGACCTGGGAGCGCATCGAAATTACGCGCAAGGCCTTTGTCGACTACTTTGGCGACGACCTGCCGGCCGGCCTGATCTATCCGGTTTCGCGCATTCCCAACCTCGACAGCATTATCGAACCGCAGCCGCGCGTCGTCTCCGGCGAGGTCGATATCGTGCGCTCGGGGCAGGTCGAAGACGGCTTTAGCACCTGGACGGCCATCCGCCACCACGGCGTGCGCGAGGTCATGGTCAGCGCCGTAGCCGGCGACGATGCCGGCGCTCAGCTGAGCACTATTGATGCGCGCGTGAAAGAAGCCGGCGGCCAGGGTCTGAAAGAAAACGGCATCTTCAACAACGCCTATATCGGCGCCGGGGCCGACACGGCGGCCAACCGCGCCGGGCTCGGCACGTTCAACGAGTCGTTCAGCGCCTACTACGCCGGCAGTGCACCGGCCGGACGCACGGCGCAGTTTGTCGGCGGCATCCAGCGCGAGGGGGCGGCCTACGGTATCTCCAACCGCTCGATTTTTGCCGAGTAAGGTGCGTATCCCCTTGTTAAGTTCAGAAAAGATCATTGACGCCCTTGAGGAACAGGGCGTTACGCACGTAGTCGGCGTACCCGACAATGGTTCGCGCGCGCTCTTTGAGCGCCTGTGGGCCCATCCGCAGATCGAAGTCATTCTTACCAGCCGCGAAGGCGAGGCCTTTGGCCTCGCCTCCGGGCTTTATCTGGGCGGCGCCACTCCGCTCGTGCTGATCCAAAACACGGGTTTTTTCGAAGCGGGTGACGGCTTTCGCGGCACCGCCTACAATATGGGCATACCCCTCGTCATGATGGTCGGCTACCGCGGCTACAAGACCATGGAACCCGGTGCCCCGCGCGTCGATACGGCGGCGACGTTTTTTGAGCCGACGCTCAAGGCCTGGGACATTCCCTACACCGCCATGCACGAAGACGGCGATATCGCACAGATTCCGGCCGCCTTCGCCAAGGCACGGGAAACCTCTCTGCCCACCGCCGTGCTTATTGTCCCGGAGACCGTCTGATATGCTCGACAAATACGAATGCCTGAAGAAGCTAGCGGCGCGACGCACGGACGAAGTCGTCGTCACCACCATGAGCGTGGCCATGCCCTGGGCCGAGCTATCCGACGGGCCGCTCGACTTTGCCCACGTCGAGAGCGCCATGGGCCACGCGGCCGACTTCGCGCTCGGCCTGGCCATCGCCCAACCCGAACGCCGCGTCTTTGTCATCAACGGCGACGGCTCGACGCTGATGTGTTTGGGCACGCTGGTCACGCTGGCGCAGCGCCCGGCACCCAACCTGACGATGGTCATCACCGAGAACGGCACCTACGAAGTGACGGGCAACCAGCCGGTGCCCGGAGCCGGCCAGATCGACTACGAGCAAATCTGCCGCGGTGCCGGTATCCAAAACGTCTACACGATCGAAGATGCCGACCAGTTTGACGCGCATTTGGAGGCGCATTTCACCGGCGCGGGACCACAGGTCTTTATCTGGAAGATCGCACAGGCCAGCGAACCGGTGCCCAAACCCAAGCGTCCCATCCGCGAGCGAGCGCACAACCTGCGCCAAGCGCTAGTCGGCTAGGATCGCCAGCCCCAACATAGGAGATACGCGATGCAACTGCCCCGCATGGCCAAAGTAAAGCAGCACTTTGCCGCCACCGCGCTCGACGATGTCGAAGCCAGCGTGCGCCAAACGCTGGCCGCAGCCGATTTGGCTGGATCCATCGCTGCGGGGCAGCGCATTGCCGTTTCCTCTGGCAGCCGCGGCATCGCCAATATTCCCCTCATTACCCGCACCGTCGTCGACTGCGTCAAGGAGGCGGGTGGACAGCCCTTTCTGCTGCCGGCCATGGGCAGCCACGGCGGCGCCAACCCCGAGGGACAGAAAGAGGTGTTGGCCAGCTACGGCATCACGCTGGAGGCCATGGGCTGTCCGGTGGAAGCGACGATGGACGTGGTCGAAGTAGGGCGACTGGCCGACGATACGCCGGTGCTGCTCAACCGCCTGGCATGGGAGGCCGATGGCGTTGTCCTGATCAACCGCATCAAGCCGCACACTTCGTTCCGAGGGCGCTTTGAGAGCGGCCTGATGAAAATGATGACCATTGGCTTGGGCAGCCATAAGGGAGCGACTATAGCCCATGCGCAGGGCGCCGAAGGCCTGGCGCGCCTCATCCCCGCCTGGGGCGCTGAGATTCTGGCCAAGGCACCGATTTGCATGGGGCTGGCCATCGTCGAAAATGCCTACGAGGAAACGCTGCGCGTCGAAGCACTGCGCCCGGACCAATTCGAGAGCCGCGAGCCCCACCTGCTCGAAGAGGCCCGCGCCGCCATGCCACGCATTATGGTGCAGGGCGTCGATCTGCTGATTGTCGAGGAGATGGGCAAGAATATCTCCGGCACCGGCATGGACACCAACGTCGTCGGCCGCATGCTGCTGCCCGGCGTCAAGGAGCCCGAATCGCCCGGCGTGGCACGCATCGTCGCCCTCGGCCTAACGGAAGAGAGCCACGGCAACGCCAACGGCGTCGGCCTAGCCGATATCATTACGCGCGATCTCTACGAATCCATCGACTTTCAGGCGACCTACGCCAACGTCTTTACCACGACCTTCCTCAACCGCGCCAATATACCCGTGATCATGGACAGCGATCGCCAGGCCATCGAGGCAGCCATAGACGTGCAGCGTTTAGAGCATCCCGAGCGCGCGCGCGTTGTGCGCATTAAAAACACGCTCGACATCGGCGAAATAGAGCTCTCCGAAACGCTGCTGCGCGAGATTGCCAACCACCCCGATCTGCAGCAGGTCGGCGAGCTGATGGACATGCGCTTCGACGAACAGGGCCGCCTACGCTAGACGCCCCCGGAGTTCCGATCAGCTCCCAACGCTACCGCGCACAAAAAAACCCGCTGGCCTCTCGGCCGCGGGTTTTGGCGTTTAGAGCACCCTATTTCACAGCGCCTTGCGATAGCGCTGCGAGGGAATCTTGAGCTGGTCGCGGTATTTGGCCACCGTGCGCCGCGCGATCTGCAGGCCGTCTTCGCTCAGGCGGTCGGCAATCTCCTGGTCGGACAGCGGCTTGGCCTTGTCCTCGTCAGACACCATGCGCCCGATCTTGTCCTTTACGGAACGGGCCGAAACGTCCTCGCCATCGTCCGTGCTGACCCGACTGTCGAAAAAATACTTCAGCTCAAATACGCCGTGTGGCGTCTGCATATATTTGCCGTTGCTCACGCGGCTTATAGTCGATACGTGCATTTCCACCGCATCGGCTACGTCTTGGAGCACCATGGGCCGCAAATGCGAAGAGCCGTGCTCGAAAAAGTTCATCTGAGCGCGGACCAAATAGTTGGCGACGCGGAGCATGGTCGTGCGGCGCTGATGTATGGCGTTGATGAGCCAGCGCGCGTCGTTGAGCTTTTTCGATACGTAGGTCTTTACATCGTCGGGGCCCTTTTGCTGCTTGGGCTGCTTGAGCAAATCGGCGTATTCGGGGTTGATGCGCAGCGCCGGCAGCGTGCCATCGGCCAGCGATACCACCCAGTCCTCGCCGATCTTCTCGACGATGAGATCCGGCGTGATATAGGAAACTTCCGTATCCAACGTCAGCAAACCGTTGTAGTCGCTGCTGCTGGTCGAACCGGGATAGGGCTGCAAATTCTCGATGATCTCCAACGCCTCTTTGAGCAAGTCGTTGGAGATATTCAGCGCGCGTGTAATGCGCGTGAGGCGACGGCGCGTCAGGTCTTCCATGTGGTCGCGCACAATTTCCAGCGCCAACTCGGCCAGCGGCTCGTCGCTAAACGCCAGCTGGATCATCAACGACTCGCGCAGATCGCGCGCGCCGACGCCCGGTGGCTCCAAAGACTGGATCATGCGCAATATGCGCTCGGCTTCTTCGACCTCGACGTCCAGATCGGCAGCAATATCTTCGATCGAACAGCCCAGATAGCCCCTGTCGTCGAGGTTGCCGATGATGTACTCGCCGATTTCGCGCTCCTCAAGAGACAGCTCGCCCAGCGCCAGCTGTTCGCGCAGCTGCTCGACTAGCGGCGGTATCGTCGTGATGCGATTTTCCTGCGGCTCGCGATCAACCTCCCAATTGGGATCGTATTCGGTGCGTTCGCTATTGTACGATCCCATGTCAAACTGGTCGTCTAAGAGGGCGTCGATATCGACCTCTTCGCTCTCCTGTGGGAGCTCTTCTTCCTCCTTTATGCCCTCTGTTTCCTCGGCGCTTTCTTCCGTCTCTTCGAGCTGCTCCATCGTCTCTTCAAGCAGGGGATTGATCTCCAACTGCTGCTTGATCTCCAGCTCCAATTCCAGCGTCGACATCTGCAATAATTGCAGCGACTGAATAAGCTGTGGAGCCATCTTTTGCTGAAGACTCAGATTTTGCGCAATTCGGAGCATAAAATTACTTATCTAAATACTTTTACAAGTATTTATATAGCTGGTTCGATAATTGCTGTAAAGAGAGTATACTATTAAAGGGGAAAAAGTGTCAAGTGACGATATGGCCGCTGAAGTGGCTCAGCGGTCCATGCGGAAGCGCTCGCCTAAATAAATGCGCCGCACTTGCTCGTCGCTGGTCAATTCGCCGGCGGTTCCCGCCGTTAGAATACGCCCGTCGACCATGATGTAGGCGCGGTCGGTAATAGCCAAGGTCTCGCGCACGTTGTGGTCGGTAATGAGCACGCCCAGGCCCTTGGCGCGCAGTTCGGAGACAATGTTCTGCAGATCTTCTACCGTGCGCGGATCGATGCCGGCAAACGGCTCGTCGAGCAGGATGTAGCGCGGATCGCAGGCCAGCGCGCGCGCGATCTCCACGCGGCGCGTCTCGCCGCCCGACAGCGTATCGGCGCGCTGGTCGGCGCGCGGCTCCAGATGCAATTCTACCAACAACTCTTCCAGGCGCTCTTCGAGCGCAGCCCGCTTCATCGGGCGCATTTCGAGCACTGCGCGAATGTTTTGCGCCACCGTCAGACGGCGAAAAATGGAGGTTTCCTGCGGCAGGTAGCCAATGCCCCGGCGCGCGCGGCGATACATCGGCAGCTCCGTTATATCGGTGCCGTCCAGTTCGATGCGGCCGTCGTCCGGCGTCACAAAGCCAACCATGCTGTGGAAAGTAGTCGTTTTGCCGGCTCCGTTGGGTCCCAACAGACCGACAATTTCGCCCGACTCCACCGCGATGCTGACGCCGTCGACGACGGCTCGTCCTCCGTAGCGCTTGCGCACATTATCGGCTCGAAGTGCCACTACGGACCGTCCTCTGCCGGGAGGTAGTGGCCCTCGATATCCGGCCCCACCTTCACTTTGGCCAGCGAACCATCGACAAAGTATAGATCCATTTCGCTTCCCTTGACGCTGTTTACAGTGGCCTCGCTCCCCGCCCGCACCAGGCGCGATGCTAGGCGCGCATCGCCCTCGACGCGAACCTGATAGAGCCCCCCTTCGTCAAAGTAGAGCACCATCGAGTCGCCGCGAAATCGGCTCACCTCGTCCCGACCGGCATGGCGATAGGTCACGTCGGCATCGCTCGCCAAGTCGACCTGCTGCAGTCGGTCGTCGCGCAGGGTGAAGGCGCCGCCCGAGCCGGACAACCAGCTAGTGCGCTGTCCATCTATTGCTATCTTACCCGACAGCGCGCCGCCAATCTCCGCGCGCTGGGCCACCCCGTCGTCGAGCAGAACGACCATCGAATCGGCCTCGATGCGGTATTGATTGAACGCACCGTCAGTGCGGCGTTCCAACACGACGCCTTCGCCAAAGGTAAAGCGCTGCGCGTCGGCCGCATAGCGACTGCGCTGCGCGCGGATGCGCACGTCGCCGCTGGACAGCGCGCACTGGCCGTCGCCCATTAGCGCGCGAGCGGCCATATCAAAGTGCATCGAGTCAGCCTCCCAGCGCAGGTCGTTTTCTTCTCTGCTGTGCAACCGCGGCGTTCCCAACAGCCAGCCGCGCTCTGCCCGCAGATCAAAAAATAGGCTATCGCCGCTTAGCACGCCCTCCCACGCTTCGCCCTTGACCGATACCCCACCGCCTGCGCGCAGCACGTCCCGACGACTGTCGTAGACCATGGTCTGCGCTCTCATCATCCGCTCGCCCTCGCTAAATAGCACTGCGCCGCTGGCCTCCACGCGCTCATCATCGCGCTCATAGTCCATGCGCAGCGCCTCCATGCGGCGACCGGCTCGGCGATAGCGCGCCGGATGGCCGGCAATCTGCGAGCGGTGCTCGCGCCACGCCTCGCGCCACTCCTCCGCCTCCAACTGTGCCTGACCGCGCTGGACGCGCACCTGACCGCGCGCGCGCAGTTCCTTTTGGTCGATGTCGACTTCGACATGCCGGGCGCTAAACGCGCCGGATGAATCCACCCCTTCCACGCCCCCGCCCAGCACCAGTTGGCGTTCATCCGGCAACCAGTGGGCCAGCGCGCAGCGCAGCTGCATGCCGGCCACCTGCAGTTCGGCTTTTTCATAGCGCACCTGCAGCGCACCGCCGACGCGCTGACTGCGCTCTCGCTCGGCGCGCACATCAACCTCTTCGTCGGCCCATTGCCAGCGCCCGTGCACATCGCTGAGCGCCCAGCTATCGGCTGAAGAGTCCGTTTCCAGATCGCGTCCCGTCTCCACACCGTCGGCCATCTCAATGCGCAGAGTGCCCGGTATGGCAACGCGCTCTCCCTCGGGATGCCAGCGCAGCGAGTCGGTGCGCGCACTCAAGCTATCGCCCATGTGCATGAGGACATGGCCCGCCATAGCGATCGTGCCGGTACGGTGGTCCAGATGCATGCGGTCGGCGCGCAGATCGACCCCAGCCTGCCCAGAGGCATCGTAAAAAGCCATGCGCACGGACCCCGTCGCCAGCGCCTCTTGTCGCTCGCTGTACTCGCTAATCGAATCGGCGCGGATCTCTAAGCGCGCCCCCGGACGATTCAACTGCAGAAACACGCCCCGAGCCTCGGCATCGGCATCGGGTGCTTCCACGCGCGGCGCATCGGGTTCAATGGGAGCACAGTGATTGAGCAGCAGGACAACGGCGCCAAAAAAAGGTCGCGCCCCGTGGCATAGGGCGCGACGCAGGATTGGAACTATAGACCAGTGCACGCGATGTTCAGGAGGCGGCGACCTGCCCCCCATCGTCGGCCAAGCGCTCCTGCTGATAGGCCAGAGAAGCGCCGACAAAGCCCGAAAAGAGCGGCGACGGATTGTCCATGCGCGATTTAAACTCGGGGTGCGCCTGGGTGGCGACAAAGTAGCGGTGTTCCGTCAATTCGAGAAATTCCATCAAACGCGTTCCGTCGACGCGGCGGTGATAGCCAGAAAATACCAGCCCTTCGTCTTCCAACAATTCGACGTAGCGCGGCGAAATTTCGTAGCGGTGGCGGTGGCGTTCGAGTACGACCTTGTCGCGCTCCAGCATGACCATGCCAATGCGAAACGCCTCTTCGGGCATCTCGAGCAGTTGCCCTATGCGATCGGCGTCTTCTGCTAGACGACCCGACTCCTCGTACAACTCGAGCACGCGGCTGTCCTTTTTCAGCACGGCGGCGTACGCGCCCAGACGCATGCTGCCGCCCATACGACCGCCCTCAATCGCACCTTTCTGGCTCTCCTGTACGCATACTACATTCCACTCGGAGTTTTCGTCAAATTCTTCGGATGTAGCGCCCTTAATACCCGCCACATTGCGCGCAAATTCGATAACGGCCAGCTGCAGACCGTAGCAAAGCCCCAGAAACGGCACGTTGTTCTCGCGCGCATAGCGGATGGCCTGAACCACGCCTTCGGCCCCACCACTGCCAAAGGCCCCCGGCACGATAATGCCGTCAAAGCATTCCAACTCGCTCAGGCTCATTTCGCCATTTTCAAAACTGTGTCCATCAATCCAGGTGATCTCCACCTTGGCATCCCAAGCCACGCCGGCGTGCACCAGCGATTGGTTGACGGATATATAGGAATCGGTGAGCTGAAAGTCGCCAATGCCGACGTATTTGCCGACCATGGCCACCCGCACCTTGTTTTCGGGCTCGCGGCTGCGGCGCACTAGCTGTTCCCAGCGGTGCCAATCGGGCTCGCGAAGCCGTTCCAACGAGAGCTTCTTGAGCAACTTCGTGCCCAATCCCTCCGCTTCAAGCGTCAGGGGAATATCGTATACCGTCTCGACATCGGGCGCCGAGATGATGTGGTCATTGGGCACGTTGGCGCCAACCTGAATCTTCTTTTTGCGCACCTCGTCTATGGGAATTTCCGCGCGACAGACGATAAAGTCTGGAAAAATGCCGTGCTCGCTGAGCATGCGGATAGCCTGCTGCGTCGGCTTGGTCTTCATCTCGCCAACGTGCTGGGGAATCGGCATGTAGGTAATGAGAACGTGCACGAAATTCTCCTCGCCTAGCTCGCGTTCAAGCGCTTTGATCGCGAAGAGAAACGGTTCGTTTTCGTAGTCGCCGACCGTGCCGCCAATTTCGACCAACACGATGTCGAATCCCTTGCCAGCCTCTTGAATGCGCGCGGTGATCTCATCCGTTATATGCGGAATCGGCTGCACCGTCTGACCGAGATACTCACCGCGGCGCTCGCGTTCTATGACGGTGTGGTAGATCTGCCCGGTAGTCAGGTTGTTGCGACGCGGCAAATCCAGCCCCAGGAAGCGCTCGTAGTTGCCCAGGTCCTGGTCGATTTCACCGCCGTCGTCCGTCACCCAGACTTCGCCGTGTTCGGTCGGACGCATGGTGCCGGCATCGTAGTTGAGGTAGGGATCGATCTTTACCGCGGTACAGCGATAGCCGTATTCGGAAAGAATCTTTCCCATGGAGGCCGTCGTGATCCCCTTGCCCACGCCGCTCATAACTCCCCCCGTTACGACGACGTACTTGGGCCCAGTGTACTCTTGCGTCAACGTCTGACTCCTTTGGTCCTGCGCATGTTCGCAAAGGTATAAAGAGAAGCGGCGACAGGTATTCTGTCGCCGCGCTCAGTCGATTATTCTCGGAACTTTGAAATAGTCGCCTTGTCGGTCGGGCGCGATGGATCGCAACTCCGCCAGCGACGGAAAGAGTTCGGGCTCGTCGCGGCGAAATGCATTGGCCATGGGCAGCACGTGCGAAGTCGGTTCGACGTCTTCGGTATCCAACTCGTTGAGCTTCTCCATATAGGAGAGAATGCCGTTGAGTTCTCCCGTTAGAACGCGCTCTTCGCCTTCGCTAAAACGCAGGCGTGCAAGCCCGGCCACAACACGGACATCGTTAATTGTAACAGCCATACAAATAACAAACTTATGGATTATATAGGGTTTCTTTTTTTCCGCGCATACCGCCGCCTAAATCGGACCTAATATGCTGCAAAGAACAGGCGGGCGCAAGAGTTTTGTCCCCTTGAACCCACACAGTCGTTTGCCTATACTCTGCCTTCAAAAGCAAAGGATAGACCATGCCGAGCAAAGCGTTTACCGTGGCCGAAGCCAATGCAGTCCTGCCGCACATCGAGTCTATTTTACAGCGTTTAGAGGCCAAGAAGGCCGCGCTCGGACACCACGTGCAGAAGCTGCACATCCTCGACGCCCTGTGGGGCAGCGAAGTGAGCGATTCGCACAATCCGGACAACGATGAGTTTCAACAGCACCGCCGTCGCATTGGCTATTTGAAGCGGGATATCGTGCAGATTGTCGAAGACGATCTGCTTTCGCTGGGCGTGCGCTTTCCGCAGGGCGGCCTGGAGCACGGGCTCATCGACTTTCCAACGACCTTTGAAGGCCGCTGGGTATTGCTGTGCTGGAAGCGCGGCGAAAACGCAGTGGGCTACTGGCACGAATTGGACGGCGGCTATGCCGGACGCCGAGAAATTCAGGCCGAGCACATCATCGCCATGGGGCGCGACGAAGGTGCGGTAGATTCTTCACCAAACGATTTCTGATGCCAATAGGTGGTCGGCCGCGCCGCGCGCATCGGCAAAGACCAACTCCCAGGCGGGGTGGTTCTCGACCAGCGCGGCCACCGCGTCGATGGCCCGCTGTTCCCACTGCGCGACGTTGAACGACTGCTCTAAAATGCGCTGGGCCGCCTCTGCCTGACCGAGGGGTCGCAGCGCGGACGGTCCGCTGCCCGGCAGGCGCGTAAAGAGCCGCGCCCTGCAGGGCACGGCGCCTTCGGCGCTGGCACACCAACCGCGGGGCGGCAGGTGCTTTCGATCGGCAAAGGATTTCCAAGGGGGCACAGAAATCGACGCTAACTCGGGAAAGAGCGACTGCGTGCCGGCATGGACGATGAGGTCGCGGGGAAAAGGTTCGACGCGCAGGGCGTCCATGTCGAATGCGGCGACTTCATCGCTGTAGACGGCAGCACCGCGCAGGCCGAGGGCCACGCACAGCGAAGTCTTGCCCGCACCCGACGCGCCGCATACAACAAGTGCACCGCCGTTGCGAACGACGACGCCAGCGTGCAGCTGGTAGCGGTGGGCCAGTCCCTCCATCAGCGCCCGCGTCATGCGCCACTCGAGCTCAATAAAAAAGGCGCGCTGCGTCGCGGCCAATGCGACCTGCTCGCCCCCTTCCCAAATTCCGTAGGCACCCTCTTGCCCGGCAAGGTACAACGCGCGCGCGTCTTCGGCACGTTCCTCGCTGCGCGCGCAGGGGTAGAGACTAGCCGCCCACGCCTCTAGTGCCGGCGACGCGCCCTGGAGAGCGAGTGCGCTATCGCCTATGCGATACGCTGCCTGCCACTGGGACACACCACCTCGCTCAAGCGGCGATGCGCACACCAGCCGGCCGGCGCAGACGCTCCAACTCGCCGCGTGCAGCGGCAACCTCGTTGAGTAGGCGAGAGCGGCGTATGGCGTACTGCCGCTGCTGGCGCTCGGCGTCCTGCAGCTCGGTTTGAACGGCGTTCATCTCGTCGGAGATAGCGCGGAACTCGCCGTCTATCTGTTGCATGTATTGGGTGCGTTTTCTCATCGAATTGGCCGTGACGATGCGCATGCACAGCGGCACGAGTATCAGGGCGAAACCAAGTGCGTATTCCAACACGTCTTCCTGCTTTCCGGTATTACTTAGTATCCAACTATGCGATATATACTATATCGACTTCCGCACCTGATCCTCTACTGATTTCCGCTTTCTTTCTGCGCCTCCATCTTCTCGATGTCCGTCATAAGCAAGCGCAGGATCTGTCGTTCGCGCTGATTGACCCCCGCAACGAGGGCGAGAATTAGACGCATGGTCTCCCCCATCTCAAATTCGTCGTTGAGCGCCTTCATCACCGCGCGCCGATCCTCGGGCAGCTGCGCGACGATCTGGCCGTGGAGCGTTTCTATATTCAATCGTTTCCTTACCTCCATTTTGCGCTAATCTGCACCCGGCAGCGCCGCGCGTCAAGCCGCACAAAATGCTTGACCCCACATCCAATATACAGTACTATATGCATCGCTCGACCCAAGTTATTGTGTATATTTTCGCCGCGTCCCCTTCCCCAGATGCGGGCGATAGGGCCCCATTCTCCCCAACTGGTGCCCGCCGCTCCCCCCACAGGTCGTAATCAATGCCTATATGCACCCCTGTACTAGCGGTGTATCTATCGGGAGTCCTGCATCGTGCGTCTCACTCAACTGGAAGTATTTGGTTTTAAGTCTTTCGCCCAGAAAATCGTCATTCCCTTTGACCCGGGCATTACCGCCATTGTCGGCCCCAACGGATGCGGCAAATCAAATGTCGTAGAAGCCATCCGCTGGGTTCTCGGGGAACAGCGAGCCGGCGCATTCCGCAGCCACAAAATGGAGGAAGTCATCTTCTCGGGCACGCGCAACCGCAAGGCGCTCGGCATGTCGGAAGTCGCGTTGACGATTGAGAACCACGAAAATATCCTACCCGTCGAATTCAACGAGGTCATGCTGACTCGCCGCCTTTTCCGCTCCGGCGAGAGCGACTACCTGATGAACAAAATTCCCTGCCGCCTGCTCGACATCACCAATCTGCTGATGGACACCGGGCTCGGCCAGGGCGCCTACTCGGTCATGGAACAGGGCATGATCGACGAAATCGTCAGCGAAAAAACGGAAAATCGCCGCCGCATCCTAGAGGAGGCGGCCGGTATCACCAAGTACAAGACGCGCCGGCGCTCGACGTGGAACCGCCTCGAAGCCACGCAGGCAGACCTGACGCGCATCGAAGACATCATCGCCGAAGTCAAGCGCCAGGTCGACTACCTCGGACGACAGGTCGGCCGCGCCCGCCGCTATCAGGAATACAAGCAAGAACTCGACAACTTAGAGGTCCTGCTGGGGCGCTTCACGTTTTTTGCCATTCGCACTGAACTCAAACCGCTCGAGGGGGAATTTGAGCAACTCAATCGCGGCAGTGAAGCCGACTATACCCAATTTACCACGCGCGAAGCCGAACTGGAAAAGGCGCGTCTGGCGCTGACCGACGCCGAACGGCAAATGCAAGAAGCCGGCCTGCAGCTCAACAGCCGCATTGAGGAAATACACGACAGAGAGCGCGAGTTGGTCGCGCTGCGCGGTCGGCGCGAAGCGGCCGAACAGAGCGTCGAGCGCGCCCAGCGCGAAGCCAAAGACTACGAAAACCAGCTGCAGCAGACGCGCGCCCAGCGCAGCGAAGCAGTTGAACGACTAGGCGCAGTCCGCCAAGCGCTGGCGGCCACCGAGTCCACCCTAGGCGAGCGTGAAAGGGAGGCACAGCAGAGCGAAGAAGCTTATCGCGCTCTGCGCGCCGCACTCGAACAGCGCCAGCGCCAGCGCATGGACTACATGCGGCAGCAGGCCGACAGCAGTCGCGCACTCGAACGCCAACAGGCCGAGTGCGAGTCACTCGACGAGCGCGAGGGGGGCATGCGCAGCGAGTTGGAAAGCCTCGACGCCGAGGGCCAAAGCGCACATCAGCGCCACGCCGAGCTCGGCGTTCAGATCGAAGCGGCGCGCGCCCAGCTAGGCGAGGTCCGCCTGCACCAAGAACAGACCCAAGCCAAAGTCGGCGCCGCGCGCCAGCGCCTATACGGCCTCCAGACGGAGCGAGACGAACTGCTTCGCACAACCGCCGCCAACGAGGCGCGCCTACAGGTGTTGCAGAAGCTGCGCTCCGGCTACGAAGGCTATGCTAGCGGCGTGCGCACGCTCATGTTGGAATCGCCCTATGCCGACCTTTTCCAAGGCGTCCTCGGCGATCTAATCGAGGTGGCACCCGAGCATGCGCGCGCCGTAGAAACGGCACTGGGCGAATCGCTCCAAGCGCTGATCGCCCGAGACGACAGCGGCGTTATAAACGCCATACGCCATCTCAAAGAAAACTCGGGGCGAGCGGGTATATATCCCTTGGACTGGCCGCTGTCACCCCAGCCTAGCACTGCGCTGTCACCGGCACCCGGCCTGCGCGGTCCCCTACTCGACTTCGTGCGCGTCGACGCTGTCGCCGTGCCGCTGCTGCAGCACCTCTTGCACAATACCTACTTAATCGACGATCTCGGCAGCGCGCTGGAATTGGCCCGCCACAACGCATCGGCGGCCATGCGCTTTATCACTCCGGATGGCGATGCCATCGACCTCTACGGGCGCATAGCCGGCGGCAAGGCCGGAGACGAGGAGTCAGCCGTCCTCGGTCGGCGCCGCGAAATCCGCACCCTGCGCGACCTGCTCGCCCGCCAGGGGGCCCAGCTCGTCGCTCTCGATCTGCAGATCAAGGCACAGGACAGGCGGCGCGCCACGCTTGAAGACATGCAGCAAACCCTCGACGACCGAGTCGATCAGTGCCGCGAAGCGGAGCGCGATACCACCCATAGCCACCAGAGCGCCGGCCAAGAAGTGCAGCGCCTAGAGGCGCGCTTGGCACAGCTGCGCGCAGAAGCGGCCCGCATTGCCGAGCGCAGCCATTCGCTGCGCGACTCCATTGCCGCGCAGACCCAGCGCCTGACCCAAATAGACGAGCAAACCCGAGGCATCGAACAGGCCATCGAGGAGGGTGAAGTCGAACTGCGCGCCAGCGAAAATACGCGCCAGGAAAAACGCGATCAGCTCGGCGTGCTGCGCGTTGAACGAGCGCGCACGGCCGAATCGTCCCAAAGCTTAGAGCGCGATGCCCAACGCCTGGGCAATATCGAGGAAAACTTGGTGCGCAATATCGATCGCCTGCAGAAGGAAAGCGAGCAGGCCGCGCGCGAATCGGAAGAGCGCAGTGCAGATATCGTTCGATTAGAAGAGGCACTGCGCGACCTGCACGAGGGGCGCGAGGTGCTGGCCGCAGCCCAGGACGAGCGTCGCCAACACTGGGCACAGCTCAACGCGCAAAACAGAGACTTGGAAGAGCAGATCAGCCGCATGCAGCGCACGCTCAACGCCCAACGCGAGCGCAGGCACCAGGTGGAGCTGCGCATTTCCGAACTGGGCAATCGCGCCAAGTCCATCCGCGAAAGGCTGCAGGAAGAGCAGCACTGCGACGTCGAGGCCATGGGCGCACCGGAAGAGGAAGTCAATGCCGAGGAATCGCAGCGCCGACTGGACGAGCTGCGCCAAGCCCTGCATCGGCTCGGCTCCGTGCACCTAGGCGTGCTGGAAGAATACGACGAGCAAAAGGAGCGCTATGACTTCCTAGTGCAGCAGCGCGACGATCTCGTGGTGGCGGCAGAAGATCTCAAAAAGACGCTCAACCTCATCGACCGCACGGCGCGGCGCATGTTTATGGAAACCTTCGGTCAGATTCGAGAAAAGTTCCAGCAGACCTACGCGCGCTTTTTCGAAGGCGGGCAGGCCGACCTGACGCTAGAAGAGGGCGTCGACCCATTAGAGGCCGGCATAGAAATTATTGCACGGCCGCGCGGCAAGCAGCTGCAGAGTATCGCCCTGCTGTCGGGCGGCGAGCGCGCGCTGACGGCGATCTCGCTGCTCTTTGCCATCTACCTCGTCAAGCCCAGTCCCTTTTGCATTCTCGACGAAGTGGATGCGCCGCTGGACGACAGCAACATCGGCCGCTTCGTGCGCGTGCTTAAAGAGTTCGCGCGCAAAACGCAGTTTATCGTCGTGACGCACAACAAAATAACCATGGCCTCTGCCGATACGCTGCACGGGGTCACCATGCCCGAAGAAGGCGTGTCGCAGCTGGTATCGGTTCGCGTTGACGAGAGCGACCAACTGGTCGAAGCGGCCGGATAGTACGCGAGTTTAGCCGTTGCGGAAATTACTCGTCGAGCCGGTAGATGTTCTCGTCGACCAGGCGCTGCGCGCGTTCGCGGGTGCGCGCATCATCTGCCTGCAGCGCCGCCTGCAAGAAGTGCGGATTCTCAACGAGGAAGGCGCGCATCGCCGCGTGTGGATCGCGGTAATAGGCCGCTAGCAGTTCCGCCTGTGTCGCATTGATATGCCCGACCTCGACGAGGCGCGCAAAGAGCGCTTCGTCAACGCGCAGCAGAGCACTCGACGGCACTCCCCTCTCGCACAGCGCTTCAATACCTCCCTGACCGCGGTCGACCACGTTGGCGCTGTAGACAATTTGCCCGCCCCCTTCGCCGACCAGCGGTATCCAGTCGCGAAAATAGCTCGACGCCTCCGTTACCAGATCGGCCACGTGCAGTGTGCGCAACCCCTCGACGCCAGCGGTGGACACCTGCTGGCCGTCAAAGAGCACCTTCTGGCGGTTCTTGAAGATGAGCAGATTGGGTTTGCCCAGGCGCTCGGCCACGGCCAGCGAGAAAAACCAATCGCGGCGCTCACCACCCGATACGGCATCGATCTCGCCGGCCAGCGCGCTCTGCGCACGGGCCACGAGCGCATCGACGACGTGCCGATAGATCGCATTGTCCTCGTATTGGCCCAGCACGCGCTCGCGCAGATCAAAAGCAAAGCGCGGATGGGCTTTTTCCGCATCGATAAAAGCCAGTAGATCGGCGGCGGCGTCCGGCCCCCCGTATAGGTTTTCGGTATTTATGTAGTAGGGTCCGACCGTGCCCGACGTGTACCAGAATACCGCTCCCTCGGGTGCCAGGCGCAGCGCCCCAGTCTCTAGCAGAGCCCGCACTAAATCAACGCTCATCTCGCCTCCTCATACACATGGAAACCCGCATGGCTCAGGCCGCCTTGCCGCAGCACTTCTTGTATTTCTTGCCGCTGCCGCAGGTGCACGGATCGTTGCGCCCCACCTTGGGCATCTCGCGGCGAAACGTCTCGACCTTGGTTGGAAACAGCCGGCCGCCCTCCAGCATTTCAGCCGGCTTCTTTCCCTCCAGAGCTTCGCGCGGCGTTTGCAGCCATTCCTCGTGCAGTTCCTGCATCGCGTCGCTCATTTCGCCCTGTCCCGCATCCATCTCCACGCCGCGCTCCTGACAAAAAGCGCCGAAGTCGGCCAGTAGCGCGCCGCGCGGCGAGGCGAGCATTTTCTGCACCTGACTCATATCAACCCCTGGGGGCAACATGCCCCGCAGTTCCTCCATATTCAGATCGGCCGGGTCAAAATCATCCTCGTCTGCCGTCTCGACATCGCCTTCTCCAGCCGTCTCGCTATCGCCTTCACCATCTTCCTGGTCAGGCGCTTCCGGTGCCACATGCGCTGCGATCTGCTGCAATAGGTCGCCGATAGGACTATCAGCGGCCTGTCCTACCTGCTCGAGAATCCACCCCACTTCCTCTCCGTCTTCCAGCAGTTCGACAATCTCCTCGGCGGAGAACTTGTCGACGCCCGCACTTTCGCACAGCGATTTCAGCTGCTCTACCAATTCTTGCACTCACTCAACTCCATTCGCGATGGGCTGTACTTAATGGGTTTAGAAAACTATTACCTGCCCTGTCAAAAGTCAAAATAGGGTACAGTGAGACCATCAGATTTCTGGTACCTCCTCAGATTTCTGAGGAAGATCTTCGATCAATCAATACAAAATGGGGCTTTTTTCGGCTATAATCGCGGCAAAAGAGCCGATTTCAGCTGCGGTACGGAACTTGCTAAACACCCTGCACGTGCGGCGAGCCCGCACGCGTTAGCTTCCCCAAATCCTGTGCCATCTATTCAGGCCACTACGAAAGGGACGCGTTATGGAAGCCATGGAAAAGCTCAGCGATCGACAAGTGTTGCAAAGAGCAGCAACAGACCAGGGATACCTCTCCCTTTTGGTAAAGCGCTATCGCACTCCCCTCTACAACTTCGTCTACCGCTTTGTCGGCGACCGCGAAACGGCAGAGGACATCGTTCAGGAGACCTTTCTCCGCTGCATGCGGCACAGCCATCAGTATCCGGCTATCGAACAGGTCTCGACGTGGCTCTATACCATCGCCGGCAACCTGGCCAAAACCGAACTGCGCCGACGCAAGCGCTGGCACTGGATTCCCATTGGACCCAGCGAAGATGAAGAGCGCACCGCATTCTACGAGCCGGTTGATCGCGAGCGCCTGCCCGGCGAACGCGCCGACTCTAACCAAGTGCAAGACGCCGTGGTTGCAGCAATACACCAGCTGCCCGACGAGTTCCGCGAAGCCGTGTTGCTGCGCGACCTTAACGGTCTATCCTACGAAGACATCGCAAAGATCATCTGCTGTCCGGTAGGAACGGTCAAGTCGCGCGTCAATCGCGGCCGCCTGCGGCTGCAAAAAACGCTGCGCAACTTGGCCGAGGAAATCATCGGGCCTCTGGCAGCTACCGCCTAATGCGCTGCCTATAGGATTCCGTAGGCGCCCGCTCAAAAGGCGGGCGCCTTTCTATTTGACGCACTCGGCAGGACCGACTATCTTCGGCGGCAAAAAGGACGATTCCATGGCACTGCAAATCGACGAAAACCGGCTCCTGTCGCACATAGAACGCCTGCTGCCCATACACGCTCCTTCGGGCTACGAGGCAGAAGCGGACGCCCTCGTGCAGGACCTGATTGGCGGCCTGGGCGAGCGGACCTGGCAGGATGCGGCCGGCAATATCATCATCCACATAAAGGGTCGGCAAAGCAATGCACCCATCGCCGTCATTTCCCATAAAGACGAGATATCGATGATCGTCAAACGCGTGGAGGAAGACGGCCGCCTGCGCGTCGTGCCGGTCGGCGGACTGCACCCTTGGGCCATCGGCGAAACGCCGGTGGAAGTGCTGGGCGACGACCTCGTGCCCGGCGTGCTGTCCATCGGCGCCAAACACGTGTCCAATGCCAGTCCCGCCGGCAAGCTAAAAGAGGGCGCAGGGCTGGTATGGGAAGATATGTGGGTGGAGTGCAAGCTATCGGTAGGCCAACTGGCCGAGCGCGGCGTGCGCGTTGGCACGCGCGTCTGCATCGCGCGCCACCGCAAAAACCTCTGGCATATGGAGGACTATCTGTGCGGCTATAACCTAGACTGTCGCGCCGGACTGGCCGCGCTCTTTGAAGTAGCGCAGCAGCTGGCCGACAACCAGCCCGCACAGGACGTGTACGTGGTGGCAAGCGAAAGCGAAGAGATCGGCGGACAGGGCGCGGCCTACGCATTGGCCAACCTACCCGTAGATACAGCCGTTGCCGTCGACATTGCTCCAGCGGCTGAAGAGTACGGCACGCGCAACAGCGGCGATCCCATTCTCATAGAAAAGGATGCGCGGGGCGTCTACCACGCCGCCACCAACAGGCATCTGGAAGCGCTGGCTATCGCCGAAGGTTTTAATGTGCAGAAGGCCGTCGTCACGTCCTATGCCAGCGACAGCAGCATTGCGCGAGCCAGCGGAATCGTCGCGCGTGCAGCGCTGATAGGCTATCCCGGCGACAATACGCACGGCTACGAGATTTGCTCGCGCGAGGGTATCGTCAACACGACGCGGCTGCTGCTGGCCTACGTGCTCAACCCCATGCCGTAGGAAACGCTCGCGTTAAAAAGCGCGCTGCACGAGAAAATCGAGCATTTCCGCCAATATGTCGCGCCCGGTGTTCTGCGGTATCTGCTCCAAATAGTGGCGGCTTTCGCGCGCCTTCTCCATGCACACTTCTTCGGCGTATTCGCAGCAGCCGTAATGCTCGACTAGCGCGATGACGCGTTCGATCTGCTCGACTGTATTGTGCTGCCGATCTTCGTGTAAAATCTCCAGCACCTCCATCTTCTCCTGCGCCGAGCACTTGCGCAGCAGGTCGATGATAATGAGCGTGCGCTTGCCCTCGGCAATATCGCCTCCGCGCTCCTTGCCATAGGCACCCGAAGTCAATCCCGGCGCGACCGATGCATCCTGTTCGGACGTGCGCAGGTTGAGCAGATCGTCGCGTATTTGAAAGGCGATGGCCATCGCCTCGCCAAAATGGCCGACCGTCTCGCGCAGCTGCGGTGTCGCATCGGCAATGATCGCTCCCGCCGTGCAAGGACCGCGCCCGGTGTACCAGCCCGTTTTCTTGCGCAGCATAACCATGAATTCTTCTTCGCTGGGAATGTGCCGTTGGCGTATCCAGCCCACGTCGTAGGCCTGCCCCTCAAACGTTTCCCGCGACCCGCGAATCATTTCCTCTATCAGATCCAGCGATTTCTCAGCGCCCAGTAGAGGGCGATTGGCGCTGAGCACCTCGAAGACCTTGGCGTAGAGCGCATCGCCGATATTAATACTCAACGGCGTGCCGTGCATCTTGTGCAAGCAGGCCTTGCCGCGGCGCATTTCCGAATCGTCTTCGATATCGTCGTGCACGACGGCAAAGGACTGGAACATTTCGAATGCAGCAGCCGTGCGCACCGCCTTTTTCATATCGCCGTTAAACACCTGGCAGGCGAGCAGGACCAGCGCCGGGCGAAAGCGTTTGCCGCCGCGCTCCGGATAGTCGCGCATGGGCGCATAGAGAAAGTCCTCGGGTTCCTGCACGGGCAGAAATTCGAACATCTCCCGTTCTATTTCGGGAATATAGCGGTGCAGGAAATCACTCAGTCCACGGGGAACGGAAGCCATAGATAACCTTTGCAGCTACGGGTATTCCACCAATTAGAATAAATTGTCGCGCGTGGGCAACACAAAGCAAAAGGCCAACCACCGGCAGATGGTTGGCCTAGAAAAAAGGAGCTACGACGCACTATAGTTGGCCGCTCACCTTGAGGCGATTGAGCGCGCGAGCCAGCGCAGCCTGTGCGCGAGCCGAGTCAACGGCCTCGGCGGCGGATTGGGCGAGGCGACCCTCAGCCCTTTCGCGCGCGCTGCGGGCGCGATCGACATTGATCTGATCGGCGCGTTCCGCCGTTTCGGCTAGCACGGTGACGCCCTGTGGGGCGACCTGAGCAAAGCCGCCGCTAATAGCCATTTTCAGCTCCGCTCCGCCCTCTTCGTCGATATTGAGGATGCCTATCTGCAGGGAGGTGAGAAAGGGCACGTGGCCGGACAGGACGCCAAAGCTGCCCTCGCTGCCCGGAGCCTGCACGTGGCGCACCTGCCCCGAGTAAACGGTCTTTTCCGGCGTGACAATGTCTAGTTGGAACGCGGCCATGCCTTACATGCCCTTGGCTTTTTCCAGCGCCTCGTCAATCGTGCCGACCATGTAGAACGCCTGTTCGGGCACGTCGTCGTAGTCGCCCTCGACCAATCCCTTGAATCCGCGCACGGTGTCATCAACCTTCACGTAGGCACCGGGCGTGCCGGTAAAGACTTCGGCCACGTGGAAGGGCTGCGTCAGGAAAAACTGTATCTTGCGCGCGCGCGCCACGACCAACTTGTCTTCGTCCGATAGTTCATCAATGCCGAGAATGGCGATGATTTCGCGCAGGTCGCGATAGCGCTGCAGAACTTCCTGAACGCGCTGGGTGACGTTGTAGTGATCGTCGCCAACGACGCGCGGGTCGAGGATGCGAGAGGATGAAGCGAGCGGATCGACGGCCGGGTAGAGTCCCTGGTCAGCCAGCGAGCGCTCCAGCACAATGCGTCCGTCGAGGTGGGCAAAAGCGGTAACCACGCCCGGGTCCGTGTAGTCATCGGCCGGAACGTAAATAGCCTGCACCGAGGTGATCGAACCGTCTTTGGTCGTGGTAATGCGCTCCTGCAGAGCACCCATTTCCGTAGCCAGCGTCGGCTGGTAGCCCACGGCCGACGGCATGCGCCCAAGCAGAGCCGAAACTTCGGCGCCAGCGAGAATAAAGCGAAAAATATTATCGACGAAAAAGAGTACGTCCTGACCGCTATGATCGCGGAAGTGCTCGGCAATCGTCAGGCCGGTTAGCGCAATGCGCTGGCGCGCACCCGGCGGCTCGTTCATCTGGCCAAAGACCATTGCCGTCTTGTCGATAACGCCCGACTCCTCCAATTCGCCCAGCAGGTCATTGCCCTCGCGCGTGCGCTCACCCACGCCGGCGAAGACCGAGTAGCCGCCGTGACCCGATGCGACGTTGTTGATCAACTCGGTGAGAATAACCGTTTTACCCACGCCGGCGCCGCCAAACAAACCGAGTTTACCGCCGCGAGCGAAGGGACAAATCAAATCGAGAACCTTGATGCCTGTCTCCAGCACCTGGTCGGATGTAACCTGGTCCTGGTGGGTAGGCGGCTCGCGGTGCAGGGGCAGGCGCGGCACGTCGTCAGGCAGCGCGCCCTTGCCATCAATCGGCTCGCCGATCACGTTGAAGAGGCGTCCCAATACCTGCTCACCCACGGGAATCTGGATCGGCGCACCCGTATCAAACACGTATGCACCGCGCGTCAGACCGTCGGTTGAATCCATCGCCACGCAGCGCACGAGACTTTCGCCGAGATGCTGCTGCACCTCGAGTATCAGGCGCGTATCGCCCGGCCGATCGTTCTCGCCTACTTCCAAGGCGTTATATATCGGCGGCAATTCGCTGCCAGCGAAATCGACGTCGATGACCACGCCGATAATTTCTTTGACCTTTCCTTCTCTCATTTCTTATTCCTCAAGAGTAAAACGCCGCTAAGCCACGGCTTCGGCGCCGCCGATGATATCCATCAATTCCAGCGTGATGGATGACTGCCGCACCTTATTCATTTCGCGCGTCAATTCGTCGAGTAGATCGCCGGCATTCTTGGTCGCATTGTCCATGGCCGTCATCTGCGCGGCAAAAAATCCAGCATTGACTTCCAGTAGCGCGCGCCAAACTTGAAAGTTGACGTGCCGAGGCACCAGCGTGTCGAGCAGGGCCTCCGGGGAGGGTTCGAAAATATAGTCTACCTCCCGCTCTTCCCCTCTGTCTTCTTGCTTGGGCAGAATCGGCAGTAACTGCTGCGCGATCGGCACCTGCTGAGCTACGGAGCGGAACTCGCTGAACACGAGCAATACGCGGTCGACCTCACCGGAGATAAAGCGCTTCGTGAGGCCCTGCGCAATTTCCGCCGCCCTGGAAAATTCCAACTGGCGGAAAACCTCTCTGTAGTTGGTGGCAATGGATACATCCCGATTGCGGAAGTAGTTGTATCCCTTGCGCCCAACCGTAACCAATTCGACGGTTTTGCCCGCGTATTCTTTGAGTTCGCCCTGCACGCGTCGACAGATGCTGCCATTAAAGGCCCCGCACAAACCGCGGTCTGCCGTCACGACAACGAGCGCAATTCGCTCGGCGGAGCGCTCGCGGAAAAGCGGATTTTCCTCGGGATCAATGCTCTTCTGCAGATTGCCCAACACCGCGTCCAACTGCTGCGCATAGGGGCGCGCTGCCTCAATGGCATCTTGCGCCCGACGCATCTTAGCAGCGGCGACCATCTGCATGGCATTGGTAACGCGCTGAATATTGGAAATGCTAGCAACGCGCGTTCTGAGCTGGCGAAGTGTAGCCACTTCTCTTTCCCTTCGTTATCCTAGTTTTCGGAACGGCGGAACGTGCCCTTAAAGCTGGCAATGGATTCTTTGAGCTTGGCCGCATTCTCCTCGCTCAAATCGCCGGTCTCGCGAATGGCCTTCAACAAATCGCCCTGGTGATCGCGCATATACTGTATGAGCTCTTCCTCGAAGCGCCGCACGTCGGCCGTCTGCAAGTCGAGCACCGAGTCGATGGTGGCCAGCGCGACGATTTCCTCTTGCAAGGGCATCGGCTTATACTGGCCCTGCTTGAGAATTTCCATCAGCTTTTCGCCGCGGTTGAGCAGGTTGCGCGTCGATTGATCCAGGTCAGAAGTACCAAACTGAGCAAAGGCCTTTACTTCGTTGTAGCGCGAAATATCGCCCTTGATAGAGCGCGCCACTGCTTTCATGGCCTTGGTCTGCGCTGAAGATCCCACGCGCGACACCGAAGCACCGACGTCCATGGCGGGGCGGTTGCCCGAATAGAATAGCTCGGGTTTGAGCAGGATCTGACCGTCGGTAATGGAGATGACGTTCGTCGGCACAAAGGTCGACACATCGCCTTCGAGAATCTCAATGATGGGCAGGGCCGTAAGGGAGCCGCCACCCAGATCCGCGTTCATCTTGGCGGCGCGTTCGAGCAGGCGCGAGTGCAGGTAGAATACATCGCCCGGATAGGCCTCGCGGCCTGGCGGACGGCGCAGCACTAGGGACATCTCGCGATAGGCCCAAGCTTGCTTGGACAGATCGTCGTAGACGATGAGCGCATGCTGGCCATTGTCGCGGAAGTACTCGCCCATCGAGCAACCGGCATAGGGCGCGAGAAACTGCAGCGGCGCAGGCTCTGAGGCGGTAGCCGATACGACGATGGTGTATTCCATGGCACCGGCCGCTTCGAGTTCGGCGACGACCTTGGCTACCGTTGAAGCCTTCTGTCCGATGGCCACGTATATACACTGTACGTTGAGGCCCTTCTGGTTGATGATCGCATCGACGGCAATGGCCGTCTTTCCGGTCTGACGGTCGCCGATGATTAGCTCGCGCTGACCGCGACCGATCGGCACTGTAGCGTCGACGATCTTAATGCCGGTCTGCAGCGGTTCTTTAACCGGCTGGCGGGCGATAACGCCGGGGGCCTTGCGCTCGATTGGCAGGGTCTGCGCGGCATTGATATCCCCCTTACCGTCGATCGGCTGCCCCAGCGGGTTGACGACGCGGCCGAGCAGCTCCGGCCCAACCGGCACCTCTACGATGCGGCCGGTGCGCTTTACCTGATCGCCCTCGCTGATCAGCGTATCGTCGCCGAAGAGCACGCAGCCAACGTTGTCTTCTTCGAGGTTGAGCGCCATGCCCATAACACCGTTGGGAAACTCCACCAACTCGGTAGCGCGCACATTCCCCAAACCGTGGACGCGCGCTATACCGTCGCCCACGTAGAGTACCGTACCCGTCTCGTATATGTCGATTTCTTTCTCAAAGCCGAGCAACTGCTGCTTGAGTATCTGAGAAATTTCGTCGGGCTGGACCATCGCTTCGGTGGCCATAGAATCTACCCCTTCTCGTTCTTTGTATTGCTTGCTTGTTACTAACCTGTGGCTAACGCTCAGGCGCCGACCAATCGTCGGCGCAGGCGTTCTAAATGCGTATTGAGACTACCGTCGAATACCGTGTCGCCCACGCGCGCTACAAGACCCCCTCGCAGCTCAGCATCAACGCGCGCATGCAAGCGTATCTGTTTACCCGTATATGCGGCCAAGCGCTCGGCCAAGCGGCCTTGCTGCTCTTCGCTCAACTGCACGGCCGAGACCACTTCTGCGCTGACAACTCCCTCGCGCTCTTCCACCATTTCGGCGAATGCGGACAGAATGGCAACGAGGATCCCGGCGCGACGGCGCTGTGCAACCAACGACAAGAAATTGCGCGTAAGCGTCTGCACCTTGCCGTCAAAAATGGCAACGAGCGTCCGATCCTGCACTTCGACGCTGAGCAGGGGGTTGGCGAGAAAATCGACGAGCTCTTGCGAACTGGCCATTGTCTCGAGCACGCCCTGAACGTCTTTGCGCACAGCATCCAACACGCCCGTTTCTTCGGCGGCATCTAACAGCGTAACCGCGTAGCGCCGCACAACTTCGGGAGCGTTCATTCGCGTTTTGCTCGTATGGTAACGTGTTGCGCCCAGCCGCTAGTTGCGCTGAGCATTCTCGGGAATTCCGGCGATCAGTTCGTCAACCAATTTGCGGTTCTTTTCGTCGTCGAGATTGGCATCGACCAGCGCGCTAGCCGCCAGCACGGCCAAATCGGCCATTTCGCGGCGCAGCTGGGAGATGGCCGCGTTTTTCTCGCGCTCAATACTCTGACGCGCTTGCTCGGCCATGCTCTGTGCTTCCTCGCGTGCCTTGGCAACGATGTCCTGGTGGACTTTCTCAGCCGCCTCGCGCGATTGGGCAACGATCTGACGCGCCTCGGACTCGGCTTCTGCGAGCGTTGTCCGATGTTCAGCCAGCGCGGCTTCAGCCCCCTCGCGCGCTCGTTCAGCCCCTTCAAGGGCTTCGCGAATGCGACGTTCACGCTCGTCCAAGGCACCCAAGAGCTGGGGCCAAGCGAATGTTTTCAAGACGAATAGAACCAACACAAAGGTGATGATCGTCCAGATTATAGTCCCATAATGGGGATCTAGCAGCATAAGTCGAAGCTAATCCTTTTAGGTACTACTTTGTGAGGACGACCAACAGCGAAACAACTTCACCGATAAGGGCAACGCCTTCGATGAGAGCAGCCGTCAGAATCATATTCGTGCGAATATCACCAGCCGCTTCCGGCTGACGCGAAATACCTTCCATGGCCGAACCGGCCAAGCGACCAATGCCCAAGCCGGCACCGATCGTGCACAGACCCGCGCCGATACCGGCGCCCAGATAAGCCCACTGCATTTCCATCTTGCGACACTCCTCTCTTATGAAAGAATCCCCGCTAGTGATCCGGGTGCGCGGCCATGCCGATAAACACCGTCGATAGCAGGGTAAAGACAAACGCTTGTACGAAAGAGACAAACACCTCGAGTAAGTAAATGGCCGCGGCAAAGGGCACGGATCCCAGTGCAACCCACTCGCTCTGCAGTATGACGATCAAACCTAGAAAGACCAGAATGGCAACGTGGCCACCTGTCATATTCGCAAAGAGACGCACGCACAGCGCGAAGGGCTTCACGAAAAGGCTAATCAATTCCACGGGAACGAGGATGAAAAGTAGCCAGCCCGGCACACCCGTGGGAATCAGGCTCTTGAAGTAGCCAAAAAAGCCGTTGTTTGCAATGCCCGCCCCCAACATGACGAAAAACGTGCACATAGCCAATCCCGCCGTCACGTTTATATTGCCTGTGGCAGTCGCACTATAAGGGACGAGACCGAGCAGATTGCAGAAGAGAATGAAGAAGAAAATGGTCAGCAGGAAGGGAAGATACTTTCTGCCTTGGTGCCCCATGATGGGATCGACCACTTCGTCGCGCAAAAACACGGCGATTGACTCAAAGAAGTTGGCCACTCCAGAAGGCACGACGTTGGCCTTGCGGAAAGAGCTAAGGAGCATCCCTATCAGCACCGCACTAGCAACCCACATCATCACGACATGGCGCGTAATCGACAAGTCGATCTCAACGCCCCCCAGCACAATGGGGGGGAACTGAGGCAACTCAACTTTTCCTGCGAGAAGATGCTGCGAATCGACAAAGGGCAATTCCAAGTAGTTCTGATTGAGAATATGCCCAATTATATCTACTTGCGGGGATGCGGCATCAGCCGCGTGCGCGTCTCCGGCCATTGAATATCGTCAGACTGCTTTAAAGGGCGTCGGGAAATGTAATCTATCAACACGTTTACGGGGTGAATAAACTAAATAGGCCCGCGACATCTGTCAATAAAAATTGGTCTATAATGGACAATTTAATCGGCTTTTGCGGCCTCTCCTACTTCGGCCTGCTTGCGCTGGGCATTTTTTGCCAGCGCGTAGTATATCTCTATACCCAAAAACAGCAGATAAGCACCCAACATAGCGACGATGTAGCTCGGGGCGTGCGTGTCGGTAAAGGACAGCACATATGCAGAAGCCGCTGCGATGAGCAGGAGGCGTATGAGCATCCCCCCCATAAACGCCGTCATGAACACCTGGTGTCCCTTGCCATCCGACCAGCGCAGGGCCCACAGCGCCAGACACCCCGTCAGCGAACCGACGGCCGCTCCGAGCGCGACACCTTCCCATTCCATGGTCATTTTTTCGACTCCCGATCTCTCTTTTCCATGTCCATTAGTTTTAACCACAAGTGGTAAAACCCTGCGCCTGCGCCCAAGAACATGCCAACCAGTACAAAGAGCGGCAAGGTGGAGAAATAGCCATCTAACCACCAGCCACCGCCCGCCCCGAATAGGGTAGAGAGGGCAAATTGTATGCCCATGCCCATGTAGCGACTGGATTCGGCGTACGAGGACAGCACTTTGGGCTTGTTGCGCTTGTCCGGTGACATGACCTACTCCGATTGCGGCAGCGCAGCGCAAAAAAAAGCGGTGGACGTACGTCCACCGCTCATACACAAACTCATCGCACGCTAGTTAGCGGCCAGTACCGCATCCAGCGATTTCTTTTCCTCGCCGCCGCACGATCCGGGCTTGGCCCCGCACTCGCACATCGGCTGACCGTAGCGGTCGCTCATTGAACTCAGACCGCCACACGATCCCTTGATGCGGCGATCGGAGAAAATCACGCCCACGGCCATGGCCAACATGACCAATCCAAAAGCGATAAATGCGGCAATTAGCGAAGTCATTATCCTATCCCAGAGAGAGAATGGCGCGCACTTAGGCGCGGCTCAGGAACCAAAGTCGTCAAAGCGGATCATCTCTTCTTCCACGCCGAGGTCGTCGAGCATTTTGAACACCGCCTGTGCCATCATCGGCGGTCCGCACATGTAGAACTCAATATCTTCGGGCGACGGATGGTCCTTAAGGTAGTTTTCGTGGACGACCTGGTGGATAAAACCCACGTAGCCCGTCCAATTATCTTCCGGACGCGGATCGGACATGGCAATGTGAAAAGTGAAGTTGGGAAACTCCTCTTCGATCTTGCGGAAGTGGTCTTCGTAGAAAACCTCGTTGGGATTCCGTGCCCCATACCAGTACGATACCTTGCGACCCGTCTTCAGCGTGTGGAAGAGGTGGAAGATATGCGAGCGCAGCGGCGCCATACCCGCGCCACCGCCGATGTACACCATCTCGCGATCGGTCTCTTGAATAAAGAACTCGCCAAAGGGACCCGAGATCGTCACCTTGTCACCCGGCTTGCGGCTGAACACGTAAGACGAGGCTATGCCAGGCGGCACCTGCTTCCAACCGGTCGGCGACGAGCGATCCGGCGGCGGCGTGGCGATGCGAATGTTGAGCATGATGATATTGCCCTCGGCCGGATGGTTAGCCATCGAGTAGGCGCGCACCGCCGTCTCTGTATTGACGGCCTTGAAATCCCACACCTTGAATCGATTCCAGTCGGGCTTGAAGCGCTCTTCAATGCCTTCAAAACCGCTGTAATCGGCTTCGTAGGGCGGCACCTCGATCTGAATGTAGGCACCCGATTCGAAGTCCAGCGTTTCCCCTTCGGGTAAACGGACGACGAATTCCTTGATAAAGGTCGCGACGTTGTCATTCGACACGACTTCGCACTCCCACTTCTTGACCGAGAAGAATTCGGCCGGCACTTCGACCTTCATATCCTGCTTGACGTTGACCTGGCACGATAGGCGCATACCCTCGCGCGCCTGTCCCTTGGTGATGTGGGTCAGTTCCGTCGGCAGGATATCGCCCCCCCCCTCGTGCACGTGCACCTTGCACTGGGCGCAGGTGCCGCCGCCGCCGCAGGCGGAAGAGACGAAGATCTTGTTGTCGGCGAGGACGTTGAGCAATTTGCCGCCGGCCGGCACCGACAGGGCTTTGCTCTCGTCGTTATTGATGAGAATCCGCACATCGCCGCTGGCCACCAGCTTGGAACGGGCAGCCAGAATGAGGGCCACCAGCGCCAACACGATGGCGATGAACATGCCTACTCCGGATACGATTTCAGTCATTTGAACGCTCGCTTCTCCTCGGGATTAAAGCTGGATGCCGGAAAACGACATAAAGGCCAACGACATCAGGCCAACCGTGATAAACGTAATGCCCAAGCCGCGCAGGGGCGGTGGCACATCGCTGTATTTCAACTTTTCGCGCACTCCGGCCAAGGCGACAATGGCCAGTCCCCAGCCGAACCCTGAACCCAGTCCAAAGACGGCGCTCTCCGCAAAAGTGTAATCGCGCTCAACCATGAAAAGCGAACCGCCGAGAATGGCGCAGTTGACGGTAATGAGCGGCAAAAAGATGCCGAGCGCATTGTAGAGGGCGGGCACGTATTTATCGAGAAACATCTCGAGAATCTGCACCATGGCGGCAATAATGCCAATGTAGCTAATTAGCCCAATAAAGGTCAGGTCGACGCCGCTCAGACCAGCCCAGGCCAGCGCGTCTTCCTTTAGCAGATACTGAAAGACGAGGTTGTTGGCCGGAACTGTAATCAGCTGCACAACGGTGACCGCAATGCCGAGGCCAAAGGCCGTACTGACGTTTTTAGATACGGCCAGAAAGGTGCACATGCCGAGAAAAAAGGCCAGCGCCATATTCTCGACAAACACCGATTTCATAAAAATGTTCAGATACACTTCCACTTTCTAGTTCTCCTCTTCAATCTGCTCGGTCTTCACTGCGCGCAGCAACCAGATAAAAAAGCCGATGAGGAAAAAGGCGCTCGGCGGTAGCAGCATCATGCCGTTGGGCACGTACCAACCGCCTTCGTTCGCCAAGGCAAACATCTCTATACCGTACAGCTTGCCCGAGCCGAATAGCTCGCGAAAAAAGCCGACGACGAGCAGAATCAGACTATAGCCCAGCGCATTGCCCAATCCGTCGAGAAAGCTCATACCGGGGCCGTTTTTCATAGCAAAAGCCTCGGCGCGCCCCATGACGATACAGTTGGTGATAATCAGGCCAACAAAGACCGATAGCTGCTTGCTGACATCAAAGGCGTAGGCGCGCAAAAACTGGTCGACGATTATCACCAGCGAGGCAATAATCGTCATTTGCACGATAATGCGGATATTGTTGGGAATAAAGTTGCGAATCAGACTAACGGCCGTGTTCGACATGGAAATGACAAACACAACGGCCAGCGACATGGTGACAGCGGTCTCGAGTTTAGTCGTCACCGCCAGCGCCGAACAAATTCCCAGGATCTGCAGGGCGATTGGATTGTCATTGAAGAGCGGATTGAATAGGACGTCTTTCGCCTTGTCGGCCATTTTAGCTCACTCCTTGCTCGCGCAATTTGTCGAGATAGGGGGCAAAGCCCTCCTCGCCTAACCAATATTGCAACATGTCTTTCACCCCGCGCGCGGTGATCGTGGCGCCGGATAGCCCGTCGACCTGATGCTGCGCCGCCGGGTTGCCGGGTACGACCTGCCCCTTGATCACCTCGATGCGCACTTCCCCATTTTCGCCGTAGGCCTTCTTGCCATCCCACAGCGCTTTCCAGTTGGGGTTGTCGACTTCGCCACCCAGGCCAGGAGTCTCGGCGTGCTCGTAGTAGACCAACCCGCGAATCGTGTTGAGGTCTTTGGCATCGAGCGCCAGAAAGCCGTAGAGCGTCGACCACAGTCCCTTGCCATTGACCGGCAGGATGACCTTGCGTATGCGCTTGCCGTCCGACACCACGTAGACATCGGATAGCTTGGCGCGGCGCTTAATACCCGCCAAGTCCTTTGCTGGCGCAATAGCTTCGCTCTGAGCTGGGTCAATAGCCGCCTTGCGCGCGTCAAAGTCGCTGGGGTTAACGTCGGCGTACTCGCCCGTCGACAGATCGATCACGCGGGCTTCGATATTCCCATACAGTTCGTCGATGCGCGCCGAACCTGCGCTCTCGCCCGTTTTTAACAGGCCTGCGGCCATCAGAATGTTGCGTTTTTTGTCCAGCGCCTTGTTGACCGACTGGGTTGGCTTCAGCGATACGGCCGCTGCGGAAACCAGAACGGAGCAGACCAGGCAAACGGCCAAGGCGACGCCAAACGTCTTACCTACTGTGTCTTTTGCCACGTGATACCTCGCTTAGTTGCTAACGGCCGTGCGCACCAACCGCCGCTTAATATTGGCGTGCACGACGACGTAGTCGATGACCGGTGCGAAGACGTTTCCAAAGAGGATGGCCAGCATGACGCCCTCGGGGAAAGCCGGATTGATCACGCGCACCAGCACCGTCATTAGGCCGATGAGCGCTCCGTAGAACCAGCGTCCCGCCTCCGTCATAGAAGCCGAGACCGGATCGGTAGCCATAAAGACGCAGCCAAAGGCAAAGCCACCGACAACCAAGTGCCACAGACCGTCCATTTGAAACATCGGGTTGGTGTCGCTGCCGATCCAGTGGAGCAATTCGGCAAAGAAAAACGTGGAAAGGGCCATGCTGACGATGATGCGCCAGGAGCCAATGCCCGTGACGATGAGGACGATGGCGCCCAGCAGACAGGCCAGCGCAGACGTCTCGCCCATCGAGCCGGGAATCGTTCCCAAGAACGAGTCCATGAAAGAAACCGACTCGCGCACGGCGCCCATCCCGCTCTCGGCGCCAATGCCCAGCGCCGTAGCCCGGGTATAGCCGTCGGCTCCCACCCAGACGGCATTGCCGCTGATGGCAGCCGGATAGGCAAAGTAGAGAAAGGCGCGACCCGTCAGCGCCGGGTTGAGAAAGTTCTTGCCCGTGCCGCCAAAGACTTCTTTGCCGACGACTACGCCGAAGCTCACGCCCAGGGCCACCTGCCACAGGGGGATCGTCGGCGGCAACGTCAGCGGAAAGAGCATGCCCGTGACGAGGAAACCCTCGTTTATTTCGTGGCCGCGCAGGGTGGCAAACAGCCCCTCCCATAATCCGCCGACCATGTTGCACACAAGGAAAACCGGCAGAAAATAGAGCGCGCCATGCAGCATATTAGCGATAAAGCTAGTCGGCGAATAGCCCAGTCCGACGATGTCCATCACCACGCCACGCCAGCCGCCAGCCGTAGATAACCCCATCTCCTGCATGGCCAAATTGGCCTGATAGCCCGTGTTCCAGAAAGCCATGAATATGCACGGGATGAGCGCGACGACCACGGTGATCATCGTGCGCTTGAGATCGATGCTATCGCGCACATGCGTCGGCCCATTAGTTACTCTGCCAGGCGTGTATAAGAAGGTGTCTGCCGCCTCAAAAAGCGCGTAGCCCTTTTCCAGTGGACCACCCTTGTGAAAAAGCGGTTCGGCCTGATCCAACAAATCTCTCAGCAGCTTCATCGCACTATTTCATCCTTCCAGTTCAATCTGTTCGAGATTTTTCCGCAGAAGCGGCCCATACTCGTATTTACCCGGACATACAAACGTGCACAAGCCCAAATCTTCCTCGTCTAGCTCCAGCGCGCCCAACAGCTGGGCCTGATCCGTATCTCCGGTGATCAACGAACGCAGTAAATACGTTGGCACGACGTCGAGCGGCATCACCTTTTCGTAGGCGCTGATAGGCACCATGGCGCGATCGCTACCCTCTATCGACGTAGTGAAGTTAAAGAGCTTGCTGGGAAGCAGCTTGGACACGAATACGTTTTTGACGGAAAACTTATCGACGCCGGGCTTCTGCCAACCGAGAAATTCGCGCTCGCGGCCCTCGGCCAATACCGAAATCTGGCCGTGGTAGCGACCGAGAAAGTCGAACGGTCCAACGGCCGCGCGCCCCGAAAATACGGAGCCGGAGATGATTCGATTTTCGCCCGATTTCAACTGGCCGGCGGTCAGCTCGCTTAGGTTGGCGCCCAAGCGCGTGCGCACGAGGCGCGGCCGCTCTACCTGCGGGCCTGCCAGCGCGACGACGCGCTCGCAGGAAAGGCGTCCGGTCGCAAAGAGCTTACCCACGGCAACCACGTCTTGGTAATTGATATACCAAACGGTCTTATTCATGCCTACGGGATCGACGAAGTGAATGTGCGTCCCGGGCAAGCCGGCCGGATGCGGGCCGGCAAACTCGACCTCCTGGCAGCCTTCGGCGCGAACGGATGCGCCCGGCGCCTTGCACAAATAAGTCGGCCCATCGCTCAGCTTGCTCAGCAAGCGGGCGCCAAGGGCAAAATCCGCCTCATGACCGGCCAGCACCGCTTGGGGGTCGGCGGCCAGTGGGTTGGTGTCCATCGCAGTGATAAAGAGCGAATGCGGAACGCTGTGCGGCGAGGGCACTTTACTGTACGGGCGCGTGCGCAGCGCCGTCCATAGACCCGAGGCCACCAACTTGTCGCGCACCTGCTCGCGGCTGAGCTGGTCGGGCGCCACGTCGGAGAATTCCTCGAAGCGCTCTTCGGCGTCACCTGCCACTTCGATGACCAGCGACAGTAGAATCCGTTTGGCACCTCGGTTGATGGCGACGACGTTACCACTGGCAGGAGAGGTATAGCGCACGCCGGGCGTCTTCTTATCTTCAAATAGCAGCTGGCCCAGGGCTACTTGGTCGCCCTCTTTCACGGCCATCGTGGGCCTCATGCCGATGTAGTCCGTACCGATGACGGCTACATGGCGAACGGCCGCGCCTTCGTCGATCACCTGCTCGGGCGAACCCGTTATGGGCAGGTTGAGGCCTTTCTTCACTTGTATGCGACTGCTAGCCATAGTTGATGAGAACGATCCCCTCTGAGAAAGGAGCCAGAAACAGCTCCGGAGCTGTGCGTTGGCTTACATCTCGAAACTAAGCAGTCTAGTTTAAATCCGCATTCAAAGTCTGTCAAGACGGAGGTGCACCCCGCGCCAACCAGAGCGTCGAATGGCAAAAACGGGAGTCGCTCAGACCGCTCTTTCACTCTATGCGAGGCCGTTCCCGGCGCGCTCCCATCAGGCCAGCGATTTGCCAGCGGGGCGATTTCGGCGCTGCGCCGTGCAGCTTGCTACCCGAGGCAGGCCTACATATTATTGGCTAAATCAAACTAAGGTCTCTATGTCCAACGACGCTTCCCGCGAAAAAACGACCGTTGCCCAACTGCAGGCGAAAAAAGGTCAGCAGCAAAAGATCAGCATGCTGACGGCCTATGACTACCCAACCGCGCGCCTGCAAGACGAATCCGGAATAGATATCGTCTTTGTCGGCGACTCGCTCGGCACCAACGTGCTCGGATACCGCTCGCCGCAGCAGGTCACCATGGAGGACATCCTGCATCACCTGCGCGCTGTCCGCCGCGGCGTCGAGCGCGCATTTCTGTTGGCCGATCTGCCCTTCATGGCGTACCAACCCTCCGTCGAAAGGGCCTTGATCAACGCCGGTCGCCTAGTGCAAGAGGGCGGCGCGGAGGGCATAAAGTTAGAGGGAGGGTCTCCCGTACTGTCCCAGGTGCGCGCCATAGCCGATGCCGGTATCCCCATCATGGGCCACCTCGGCTTCACTCCGCAGTACCAGGTGCGCGACTTCTATCTCTTTAGCGAGCGCCGCGGCACCGTCCCCAAGTTTCAGGGCAAGGGCCCCAAAGGCGCACAGCGCCTGTTGGAGGAGGCCTTGCGCCTCGAAGACGCCGGCGCGTTTGGCATCGTCTTGGAATTAGTGACGGAAGAGGCGGCGCAGATCATCAGCCAGCGCCTGCGCATTCCCGTAATCGGCATAGGTGCCGGCGTTCACTGCGATGGCCAAGTGCTCGTCGTCAACGATCTATTGGGTATATCGGACGCCGCTCTGACACTGGCTACGCCTTACATCAACGTGCATCAGCAGATGCGCGAGGTATTTATTCGCTTCCGCGACGACGTAGAGGCCCTGCGCTTTCCCGCTCCGGAAAACGCCATGCACATGCAGCCGGAAAAGTTACAGCAGCTGCAGACCCTCTTACAAAGCAATGGAGAAAAAAACTGATGCGCTCTTTTATGCCAAGCCCGGGGATGCCGTGGGCGGTAATATCACTACTGCTGATCTCTCTGCCCGCAAGCGCACAGGAAACAGGCCAGAACAGCTGGATTCAGGGCCGTTTAGACGAGTTGGACAATATCCTCGGCGGCACCGTCGGATGGCTGGCCTCAATCCTGCTCTTTGACTTTGGCACCGGCGTGCCCTTTATCGTCGGCGTACTGTTGCTGGGCGGCATATACTACACGCTCTTCTTCGGCTTCTTCTCCATCCGCGCCTTTGGCCATTCCATCGACGTTATTCGCGGCACCTACGACGACCCAAACGATCCCGGCGAGATCTCGCACTTCAAAGCATTGACCAGCGCGCTGTCGGCCACGATAGGCCTAGGCAATATCGCCGGCGTAGCCGTGGCCATCGGCACGGGCGGTCCGGGCGCACTCGTGTGGATGATCGTCACCGCCGTCTTCGGCATGTCATCCAAGCTGGCTTCTTGCACGCTGGCCATAATGTATCGGGACATCCACCCCGACGGACGCGTTACGGGTGGACCGATGTACTACTTGGAAAAGGGCCTCGAGCGCAAGGGCCTCAAACCGCTGGGCCGCACCCTAGCAGTCGTCTTCGCCCTGCTGTGCATCGGCGGCTCGCTGGGCGGCGGCAATATGTTTCAGTCCAACCAAACGCTGGAAGCGCTGGGCACGCTGAGTCCGTTTTTCAAAACCTACAACTGGCTGGTCGGCATGGTGCTAGCGGCCCTCGTCGGCGTCGTTATCATCGGCGGCATTCGCCGCATCGCCAACGTAACGTCGCGCCTCGTGCCGACCATGTGTCTGCTCTACGTAATCAGCGCGCTGTTTATTATCCTGTCGAATGTCGGCCAGGTGCCGGCCATAATCGCCCTCGTCATCAGCCAAGCCTTTAGCGGCGATGCGCTCTACGGCGGCGTGCTGGGCATCATGGTTACCGGCATCACCCGCGCGGCCTTTTCCAACGAGGCCGGTATTGGCTCGGCGGCCATTGCGCACTCGGCAGCCAAGACAGAAGAAGCCGCGCGCGAGGGCATCGTCGCCATGATCGGACCGTTTATCGACACCATTATCATCTGCACCATGACCGCGCTCGTGGTGATGCTAACCGGCGTGTATCAGGATCCCAACTTGCAGGGCAAGGGCGCCGAAATGACCGCTATGGCGTTTGGCTCGGTGATCCCCGGCGCCGAGTATGTACTAGCCATTGTCATCTGCCTATTTGCTTACTCGACGATGATTTCGTGGGAATATTACGGAGAGCGCTCTTGGGAGTATCTATTTGGCACCGGTTCGATGATCGTCTTCCGCCTGCTATTTGTCTTCTTCGTCTTTGTCGGCGCCGTCACCCAATTGAAAAACGTGATCGATTTTTCCGACCTGATGATCCTCAGCATGGCCTTTCCCAACATCATCGGCGGCATCCTGCTCAGCCCACAAATCAAAGAGCGTTTGACTGAGTACTGGAACCGCTTGCAGAGCGGCCAAATGAAGCGCTATCGATAACGAGCCAACGCCGTAAAAGTCCGTGGGGAGCGCGCTCTTGCGCTCCCCATTTTTTGTGCTATCATCAGCCCAATGCGGGAGCGCATACGTCCGCTGCTATAGCTGTACCTTCTCGGGTCTAACACATGCACACAATGCTTGCACTACTGCTCTGCGTTCTATTGAGCGCGCTGGGCGCAGACGAATTGCCGCGCGTCGACACCATCATCGTCGAAGAAGTATCCCTGCCGCTGCAGATGCACTTAGATGGCACCCTGCACCCGCATCGCCAAGCCGAACTGGCCTGTGAGGTTGGCGGCATCGTCGCCGCGCGCGCGGCCCTCATTGGGCAGCGCGTCGAACGGGGAGACGTCCTACTGCGCCTGGATGCACAGCGCTTTGCCCTGCAGCTACAGATGCGCAGGGCCGAGTTGGATGCGATGCGCAGCAGCGCCCTACTCGCCGAGCAGAGCTGGCAGCGGGTGCGCCAGCTGCGCGCAGACGACACGGCCAGCGACGAAGAGCTCGAACGAGCGACGTTTGAAAAGGACAGCGCTGCAGCCCGAGTACGAGCAGCCAGCGCAGCGTTGGGCATGGCCGAGTTGGACTTAGAAAAAAGCACTCTGCGCGCCCCGTTTAGCGGCGAGATCGCCGCCGTCTACTGCGAAGTGGGCGAGGCCATTGGCGCAGGCCAACCGCTGGTGCGCCTAGCGGCAACCGATACGGTACTAGTGCGCGCAGCCGTTTCCAGCGACCAAGTCCAGCGGCTGAGAAACGGACTCTCAGCGCACATCACCCCTCGCGATGGCAGTCCGCCATTCCAGGCGCAGCTGCGCTCGTTTTCGCGCGTTGCCGATCCGCAATCGCGCCGCTACGCCGTAGAACTGCAGGCGGCCAATGACATCCCACGCGCCTTTGGCGCGCTGGCCGCCGTCGAGCTGACCAGCAGCCACATCCAGAGCGGCGTGCTAGTTAGCGAAGATGCCCTGCGCTCGTTTGCCGGCACGACCTATGCCTACATTGCCGATCAGCGCGAGGGCATGACGCACCTGCGCCAGCACCCGGTGACCATTGGGCGCGAACTACCCGGCGGCCTGTTTCTCATCACGGAGGGCCTGAGCGCTGGCCAGACGGTGGCTGCGGGGGGTTCCCAGATGGCCGACGGACTGCGCGTGCAGCCGGCCGGGCGGCGGCATATTCCCTCGAGTTCGGCACCGTGAAATCGCTCTTCGGCTGGGTCGTCGCCAATCCACTTATCGCCAACCTACTCAGCGCCTGTTTTTTGTTGGGAGGTACCGGTGCCTATGTGACAATGCCGCAGGAGTACCTGCCTCCGGTCAATCTCAAGTGGCTCTTCGTCGTCCTCTCTTACCCTGGCGTCTCGGCTGCCGATATCGAGCGCCTCATCACCCAGCCGGCCGAAGATGAGCTAGAAAAAATAGACTACGTCAGCCAGTTTAATTCGATTTCCAGCGAAGGCAGCGTCGAATTCTCGATGCAGTTCGAGGACATTTCCTCCGATGAGTTTGAGCGCCAGTATCAAGAAACGCGCCAGGCCATCGACCGCGTCAGCCTACCCAATGCCGTTCTCGATCCATTCTACATCAAAATTAAGTCTTCCAACTTCATTCCACTCGTACAAGTTGCCCTCAGCGGCGACGAGCATATCTCTTATAAACAGCTGCGCCAGAGCACCGACGATCTGCGCGATGCCATAGAAGACTTCTGGGAGGTGGACCGCGTATTCCTCTTCGACGATCGCGAGCGCCAAATACACGTGCAGGTCGATCCGCCGAGCGCGCGCCAGCTCAACCTGTCGCTGGGCGATATCGGCGCGGCCATCGCGGCGCAGAACGCCGATATACCCGCCGGCACGCTGCAGCTGGGCACGTCGGAATTTCTCGTGCGCCACCAGGGCCAGTTCCGCAGTATAGAGGACATCGAGTCCACTGTCGTATCGCGCGACCCACAGGGTAACCACGTGCGCTTGCACCAGGTCGCCACCGTCGTAGACACCTACGCGCGCGAGGAGGCGCGCTCGCGCCTCGAGGGCAGGCGCAGCATTGCCCTCGGCGTAACTAAGAAAGACGTCGGCTCGTCGTTGGATCTGCTCGACAAAATCCATCAGCGCATCGAGGTATTTTCGCAGACCCTGCCGCCCGGCATGCATATAGACTTGGTGAACGATACCTCGGTCCGCGTGCGCAATGCCTTAGTAAACCTGCAGACCAACGCGCTGGCCGGAGGCGTTCTGGTCATCGTAGTGCTATGGCTCTTTATCGGCTGGCGCAACAGCATGCTAACCGCCATTGGCATTCCCATCGCCTTCAGCCTGGCCTTTGCCCTGCTCAAACTCATGGGCTCTTCGATCAACGAGAACACCCTATTTGGTCTGGTGCTCGTGCTGGGCATGGTCGTCGATGACGCTATCGTCGTTATCGAGAACGTCTATCGCTATCTGCAAATGGGCTGGAAGCGCACGGAAGCCGTCATCGTCGGCACCCAAGAAGTGCTGTCGCCCGTGCTAACTTCGACCCTGACGACCATCGCCGCCTTTATGCCGCTGGTCCTGCTGCCCGGAACGATTGGCGAATTCCTCAAGGTCGTTCCCATCACCGTCAGCCTGACGCTGGCCGCCTCGCTCGTCGAGTGCTTTCTCATTCTGCCATCGCATATCGCCGACTTCGGCGGCGGGCGGCAAATGAGTCCGCTCGACGGTCGCATCGAGCGCCTGACGCAGCGCTATACAGGACTGCTGGCAACGATCCTGCCTTCCTGGCGACGCTACGCCGTTTCCATCGGCGTGCCCACCGCCATACTCGTTTCGGCTAGCTTCGTATTTCCCCAGCTGCGCCAGGAGTTATTCAGCTCCGACCCGCAGAGTTATTTCGCCGTCTGGCTGACCTTGCCAGAGGGGACTGCGCTCGACGAGACCGACCGCCACAGCCAGCGGCTCGAAGGCATCGTGCGCGCCATGCCCGACGAATACGCCCAGCACGTCGAGCGGGTGCTAGTCAACGTCGGCGTGCAAAATACCGAGAGCCGCACCTTTACGCGGCCGAACTACGCCGAGATTATCGTCGACATTGCAGACGGTTCTGAAGTAAAAGGGCGATTGGAAAGCATGGTTGAATACGTGCGTCAAGCCGCCGCACAGATGGGCTATACGCAGGAGGATGTGCGCGTCAAGATCATTGAAAATGGCCCGCCCAAAGACTTTCCCATCGAAGCCAAAATACAGGGCGATGACTACGCGACGCTCGATGCCATCGCCGAACGGCTCAAGGCACGCCTAGCCACGCACCCAGGACTCATCAACATCGGCGACGACTACGTGCCGGGAAAGGGCGAGCTAACGTATCAGCTCAAGCGCGCCGAAGCCCAGCGCCTCGGACTGACGTCTAGCGACGTGGGCTACGCGCTGCAGAGCGCTCTCAACGGCCAACCCGCCGGCACATTTCGCGCCGAAGACGAGGAGCGCCCGATCCTCGTTCGCTATGCGCCGACCTGGTTCACTGCGGGCAGTCGCCTAGAAGACATCGACGTGCGCACGCCGGGCGGCGACTTCGTGCGACTCGGCTCCGTAGCCGACCTGCGCCGCGACACCGGCTTCAGCGAAATCAAACGCCGCGACTTCCGGCGCACAATTACCGTATATGCAGAAGAGAGCGAAACGGGGGCCGCCGCCCGCACCGTTGACGATCTAAGAGCGTACTTTCAGGAACAGATCGCTCCAACCCATCCGGGCTATTCGCTGGTCTTTGGGGGGCAGTTCCAAGAATTCGATCAGGCCTTTGACAATATCGTCCTGCTCTTTAGTCTGGGCGCTATGTGCATCTTTTTCATTCTCGTCGTGCAGTTCCGCTCGCTCATCCAGCCCTTTATTATTCTCACCACCATACCCTTTGCCCTAGCCGGAGCCATGGTCGGCCTCATCGCCAACGGCTACCCCCTTTCCATCACTGTCATTTACGGCATGGTGGGCCTATCCGGCGTAGTAGTCAACGACTCGATCGTGCTCATCAGCTTTGCCAACGCGGCGCGCCAGCGCGGACTAGCCGTGCGCGAAGCCATACTCGACGCGGCCTCCAAGCGCCTGCGCCCGATTCTGCTGACCACCGTCACCACCGTCGGCGGCGTGCTGCCCATTGCCCTCGGGCTGACGGGCAAATCGGCCGTATGGTCACCGCTGGCCACGCTCATCGTCTACGGCCTGACCACGGCCACTGCCCTGATGCTAGTGGTCATTCCCTGTCTCTACTGGGTGACCGAAGACGTGCGCTATTTCATTCGGGAAAATATGGGATGGGCGCGCCTCGAAGAGCGCCTGCGCCAAAAAGATGCCTAGGCGCTATTCCGGCAGCAACGCCCCCAGCGGTTTGGGAAAGCGCTCGCTGTGGTCGCGCACCGTGCTCGTACCCGCAATAAAGTGGGCGATCGCCGCCAAACCCACCTCGTAGCGACTGCCTGGATTCCACAGCAGCCAGCCGCGTGCACCGCCTTCTTCGGCCCCGTGCAGTTGCTCCGTAATGTACGACGCGTCGTAGTCGGTCACGCGGTAGTCAAAGGCCTGCACCCACGGGCGGACTTCTACGCCGTGGGCGGCCGCGCGCGCGCGCAGCCGCATGCACCCCTGATAGAGAAAGTAGTAGGGATGGTCGACGGGACTGGGAATGCGGTTGAACCCATCTTCGAAATGGGACGGATAGAGCATCGGCGAAACGGCGTCGAGATGGGGCAGCAAATCGTCCACACTCTGCCCAATAGTCGCCACATCGGCGCGGCGCCCCCAGGCCGTAATGCCGAAAATATCGGCAGATAGGCGCACGCCCACAGGCTGCAGGGCCGCGCGCAGGCGCCGGACGAAACCGGTAATCACCGCATCCTTGGGCAACTCCTGTGGATCAAAGGAGAATACGGCATCGGCTAGGTTGCCTTCCGTTGGAAATCGCACGTAGTCCAATTGGATCTCGTCGACTCCTAGGGCCGCCACCTCCAGCGCCAAGTCAATCAGATACTGCTGCACTTGCGGTAGAGCGGGATCGACCCAGTTGGGTCGATTCTTTTCCGCCCACAGCCCCTTGCCGCTGCGCGAAAGCGGCACATATTCGGGACGCTTTTCGGCCAGTAAGACATCGTGGAAGCAGGTCAGGCGCGCCACGACATAGATGCCCCTCTCCCGCCAACCGGCCACCAGCGCAGCCGGCGCGCGAATAGGCGCCTCGGCGCTAGCCCCGATGTCCTGCGCCAGGGGAACCGATGAAGCATAGCTAAGCCGGCCCAGGCGATCTTTCACGTCGAATACGACGGCGTTGCCGCCCGCATCGACCAGCCCATCGACCAGTTTAGCGCCGCGCGCACTGCCCGCCGCGTGCGCGTTTATGTAAATGCCGCGCGCCGCCGGAAAAGCGTTCTCATCGCTCCAAACAGCGCAGACTTGCAGCAGAAAAAATGCCAGCACAACCGGGAGTCGGAGCAGGAAAAATGCGTTCAAAAAAAGATCTTTTTGTGTGTATTGTCATAGAAATAAAGCACTTAGGTAAGATAGAATGTCGGAATAAAAAAGCAAGGGCTTTGCGGGCATAGAGGCACCTTCACGCCTCCATTACCTACTGGCCAACCGGATCCGATTCACCCTGCTCAAGCCATTCGCGGTCTTCGGCGAGGAAAATTTCCTCCATTTTCAAATCGGGAAAGGCTCCTTGCCACTGTCCCAACGGCACCTGCTCTTCTTGCTTGCCCATGCGCAACTGGCTGATAAAGGCAAAGCGGTTGAGGGCGAAGTTGAGCGTCAGCACCCGTCCTCCCCGCAGTTCGAAGTCCATTTGCTGCGTCTGACCGCCATAGCTCAGCTCGATCCAGTGTGGCCCAGCTGGCATATTGTGCAGGAGAATGCCGTTGTAGCCCGTCTTCAACAATTCCAGTGCATAGCGGCCATCTATGCGCAACTTCAGCTCGCTCTCAATGGCCGCGCCCAGCGGGGCCTGCACCAGCGCCAGCGACGCGTCGAGCGCCGCAAAGACTTCGCCGTCGGCCACGCCGCGATCGACGACGCGCTCGGGATCGTCCAGCCCGGGTTGGGCCTTAACTGTCGGGCGCCTGTTCATCCAAGCCGGCGGCGGCAGTTGAGGGGTGCGCCCGCCGTCGCGCGTTAGCGCGTACGCGATGATATTGGCACCGGCCATAAGCGAGTAGAGAACGGGCTCGGTGCCGGCCCCCTCTATGCTGAAGCTGAGCCCCCAATTGGCGTGCAAGCTCATATCGCTGAGCAGGGCTACGAGCTTACCATCCATCTCCACGCCCCAAATGCCTAGGCGCGGCGGCTGCTCTTCCTGCAGCGCGTCTTCGGCGTTGGGGTCGAAATAGGCGGCCGTTTCGGCCGCAGTCAGTTCGTCGCGCTGCTGGGTGGGATAGTACCAGCTGGGATTGTCGCCCACGTCAAGGGCGCGCGCTTTGTCTTCGCCGGGAAAGCCGCCGCTGAAGTCGTAGAAGGCATGGTAGAGCGGATGGGTAACGGGCACCGGGCGCAGCACGGCATCTCCACCCAAAATCGAGCGCAAATGACCGCGCATCTCGCGCAGATAGCGATTGCTGCCCTCGATGAACAAGAAGCCACCCTCGCGCAAATAGCGCCCCAACATGGCCTTTTCCTCGGGCGAAAAATGCGTGAGGACATCGTCGCGATAGGCCGTCAGTCCACCGTCCTCAAAGAGGAAGTGGATCGGGTCCTTGAGCAGGTTCTCGGAGAGGAAATAGTCGTAGGTCTTGTCGCGCACGCTGGCTAAAATGCGCGAGTTATCGCGCAGGTAGCGCCCCAGCGCATCGAGCGCTCCGCGCCCGCTGCCCGCGCCATACACGCGCAGCTGGGTGAAATTTACATAGCCTGTGAGGTCGCGCCGACTGTTCGGGTCGACGATCACCGCGGCGTGATCCTTATTGGCGCGCGCCATATCGACGATGCGCAGCAGATCCATCGAGGGAATGCCCAGACTGTCGGCCAGGCCTAATTCCGACGGCGAAAGCATGTTGACGGCCTCGATGATGGGTTCGTCCTCTTTGGCGCCGCTGGCGATCGAGCGCAGCGCCAGCGGCACTTCCTGCAGCTCGATTTCTTCCGGCTCGACCTGTAGCTTCAGATCGCGCTCGCTCAGTTCGACCGCCTCCCGCTCCGCGGCGATATACTCGAGCTTAAACTCGACCGGCGGCTCTTGCAGGGCGTTCTGCGCGATATTCAAGCGGCGCGGTTTAAACTGGGGGGCGATATTGGCCAAGCGCGCGCGGAACGACTCCGTCTCCAGCTCATCCAGCCACAGGTCGCGCACGACGTAAAGCCCGACCACGTGCACGAGTAGCGATAAGATAACGCTGAGCCAAACAGCTCGATGTCCTCTGCGATTCATCTGAGTGTGAACAACCCCACGTTTATCCGCGCCACGCGGCGCGCCGTCTTTCCCCATAGGGAGACGGCGCAATCACCGCCTCGTTCCTCGCGTGCTACGGCTCGTTAATATATATAAACAGGTGATCATCTGCCCGGTGACGGGCACGTTTACGGCTGCGGTTGATCCTTTGCAAAAAATGTCGAAGTTCTTATTTTGATTTGTTTAACAACGCGCACCCGGCGCGCCCCATCCCAGAAGACGAGGACTCGCGTTCGCTATGAGTGAAGAAGCGAAGGAATTGGAAATAGAACTGCGCGAATGGTTGGAATCGCTCGACTATGTGCTGGCGGAGCGGTCTCCGGCGCAGGTGCGCCACTTGCTAGAGCAGCTCGAACTGCGCGCCCAACAGGCTGGTATCGACCTGCCCTTTACCGCCAACACGCCCTATATCAACACGATACCGCGCTCCGAGCAGGCCCCCTTTCCCGGCAGCCGCGAGATAGAGCGCCGCATTAAGAGCATCGTGCGCTGGAACGCCATGGCCATGGTCGTGCGCGCCAACCGCGACAAGGCCGCGCCCGGCGGACATATATCGACCTTCGCATCTTCTGCGACGCTGTACGAGATTGGCTACAACCACTTTTTTCGCGCTCGGTCAGGCGATCACTCGGGCGACCAGATCTATTTTCAGGGTCACGCGGCGCCCGGCATGTATGCCCGCGCCTTTGTCGAAGGCCGCTTGAGCGAGGAGCAACTGGCCAACTTCCGCCGCGAACTGCAGCCCGGCGGCGGTCTATCGTCCTATCCGCACCCCTGGCTCATGCCCGACTTTTGGCAGTTCCCCACCGTATCCATGGGACTCGGGCCGATTATGTCGATCTACCAGGCGCGCTTTAATCGCTATCTGGAAAATCGCGGTCTCAAGACGGCCGACGACGGCCGAGTTTGGGCCTTCCTTGGCGACGGCGAGTGCGACGAACCCGAAACGCTCGGCGCCATAACTTTGGCCTCGCGCGAAAAGCTCGACAACCTCACTTGGGTGATCAACTGCAACCTCCAGCGCCTAGACGGCCCCGTGCGCGGCAACGGCAAAATAATCCAAGAGCTCGAAGCAGCCTTCCGCGGCGCGGGATGGAACGTCATTAAAATCATCTGGGGAGACGACTGGGATTCGCTGATTGAGAAGGACGAAGAAGGCGCGCTCGTGCAGCGCATGGGCGAAGTCGTCGATGGCCAGTATCAGAAGTACACCGTGTCCGACGGCGCCTATATCCGCAGGGACTTCTTCGGCAAGGACGAGCGCCTGCTCGAGATGGTTGCCCATCTGTCCGACGAGCAAATAGTGAAAATGCGGCGCGGCGGTCACGACCCGGAAAAAGTCTATGCGGCCTACAAGGCTGCGACGGAGCACAGCGGTGCTCCAACGGTGATACTAGCCAAGACCATCAAGGGCTACGGCATGGGCGAAGCCGGTGAAGGCAAGAATATCACCCATCAGCAAAAGTCGCTCAACGAGAACGAACTACGCACCTTCCGGACGCGCTTCGGCATTCCCATTTCCGACGACGAGGTCGCAGAAGCGCCCTTTTATCGCCCAGATGAAAGCAGTCCGGAGATGCAGTACATCCGCGAGCGGCGCGGCGCCTTGGGTGGGGCTGTGCCCAGCCGCAGCGCAAAAAACACGCCGTTAGAAATGCCACCGAACGGCCTGTGGGACGAGTTTGCGAAGGCTTCGGGCGATCGCACCATAGCTACGACCATGGCCTTTGTCGCCGTGTTGCGCAAGCTGCTTCAGGACAAGCAAATCGGCAAGTATATCGTCCCGATCATCCCAGACGAAGCGCGCACCTTCGGCATGGATCCGCTCTTTCGCCAGTTTGGCATCTACTCCAGCGTGGGCCAGCTCTACGAACCCGTGGACAAGGACGTCGTATCCTACTATAAGGAATCGAAAGACGGGCAGATCCTCGAAGAGGGCATAACCGAAGCCGGCTCCATGTCGTCGTTTATTGCGGCTGGATCGGCCTATTCGACGCACGGCATCAACACCATCCCATTCTTCGTCTACTACTCGATGTTTGGCATGCAGCGCATCGGCGACCTGGTGTGGCTGGCCGGCGATATGCGCGTCAGGGGCTTTATGGTCGGCGGCACGGCCGGGCGCACCACGCTCAACGGCGAGGGCCTGCAGCACGAAGACGGCCACAGCCATCTGCTGGCCTATCCGGTGCCCAACCTCATGGCCTACGATCCGGCCTTTGCCTACGAAATTGCCGTAATCGTGCGCGAGGGCATCCGTCGCATGTACGTAGAGCAGGAAGACGTCTTCTACTATATAACGGTGGAGAACGAGCAGTATCCGATGCCAGCGATGCCCAAAGGCGTCGAAGAGGGCATCCTTAAAGGCCTCTACAAGTTTAAGAGCGCGACCAAAAAGCGCGCCAAACACAAGGCGCAGCTTTTCGGCAGCGGAGCCATTATGAACCGAGTGCTCGAGGCGCAGCAGCTACTCGAAGAGCAGTACAACGTGGCCGCTGATGTGTGGAGCATAACCAGCTTCAAAAACCTGCACCGCGATGCGCTCGATGCGGAGCGCTGGAATCGCATGCACCCGGGCGAAGCTAAGAAAAGGTCCTATATCGAGGAATGCCTCGACGGCGAGAAGGGCCCTTTTGTAATCGCATCGGACTACGTCAAAGCGCTGCCCGAGTCCATCGCGCGCTGGTTTCCCGAAGCGCCCGTGGCCCTGGGCACCGACGGTTTTGGCCGCAGCGAAAGCCGCGAAGCACTGCGCGACTTCTTTGAAGTCGATGCGCGCTTTATCGCCCTGGGAACCCTCAGCGCGCTAGCCGATGCCGGACAAATCGAATACAACGTCGTGCAAAAAGCCATGCGCGACCTCAACATTGACCCCGAGAAACCCAATCCCGTCTATCGCTAACGCGGCGCGCGCCGAAACTGAAAGACTATGTCGACAGAATTTAACATGCCCGACCTGGGCGAAAACATCGAGCGCGGCGATGTCGTCAGCGTGCTGGTCGCCGTGGGCGACCGCATTGAGGAAGACCAGCCCGTCATCGAGCTAGAAACCGACAAGGCCGTTATCGAAGTGCCCGCTTCCATCGGTGGCATCGTAGAGGCCGTGCATGTGAAAGAGGGCGATAGCGCCGCCGTCGGCCAGCTCCTGCTGACCATCGGCAGCACCGAGTCGGCAGGCGAGACCGGTGCCGAGCCAAGCGCAGACCCGGCGCCGGTTGCAAATACCGCAGTGCAAGAGTCCGCACCCGAGTCGGCGCCCGTCCCGCCGATCGCACCGCAATCGGCCACCGCAATCGAGTTTAACATGCCCGACCTGGGCGAAAACATCGAGCGCGGCGATGTCGTCAGCGTGCTGGTCGCCGTGGGCGACCGCATTGAGGAAGACCAGCCCGTCATCGAGCTAGAAACCGACAAGGCCGTTATCGAAGTGCCCGCCTCTGCCGGTGGCATAGTAGAAGCCGTGCACGTAAAGGCAGGCGACAGCGCCGCCGTCGGACAGCTGCTGCTGACCATTGCCGGCACGGTTGCCGCACCCGCTGCTTCCGCAC
>JAYOYH010000033.1:0-53098 GCA_038153405.1 Gemmatimonadota bacterium
ATATCGCCGTCGACCAGCTATGTCCACGCGACGACGGGCATGGCCGGTACCGGACTGCGCGGCTTTGCCGACCTGCGCGAATACATCGACCGCTATCGCGAGGAGTTCGTAGCCAAAGTGGAAGCGGTATCGGAACTGCGCCGCCGCCAGGCCGAGTCGGCTGTCGATTCGGAAGAGCGCCAGGAAATTATGGAGGCGCCGCTCGATCCCAGCGAGTTACCCGCTTTTGCGCCGCCGCTGCCCGAACTGACGGCGTCGCTGGTCGATGTGCGCTCTGATCTGCTGGTGCTGGTCGCCCTCAACGTAGCATTCTTTCTCGCTGCTCACGTGGCGTTTTTGCGCTACGACCTAATGCGCTGAGAGACGGCTATGCTGTGGATTATGGTGCGCAAGGAGTTGGTGCAGAACCTATTGGAGCTGCGCTTTGTCGTATGCGCCGTGCTCTGCGTGGTGCTGGGTTCGCTGAGCGTCTTTGTGCTGCGCGCTGATCTAGCGGCCAAACGCATCGACTATAGCCAGAACCGCCAGCTCTACCAGCAGCAGGCCGAGGAGTACGGCAGCTACCGCGACCTCGACAATCTCGGCGTGCGCGTCGACCGGCCGCCGCAGGATTTCCAGGTGCTGTTTTTCGGCATGGAAAAGACCACCGATCGCACGGCGCAGATCGGCGGCAACTTTCTGCCGGGTTTTGAGGGTAACTTTACGACCAACCCCATGGTGCTCATGCTGCCGGTGGCCGATATGCTCTTTGTCGTCGGCGTCGTCCTCAGCCTGCTGGCATTTTTCATTTCGTACGATGCGGTGGCCGGCGAGCGCGAGAGCGGTACGCTCAAGTTGCTGATGTCGTATTCGGTGCCGCGTGATTTGGTCATTCTCGCCAAGTGGATCGGCGGCTATATGAGCTTGGCTCTGCCGTTCTTCACTTCGTTGGTATTGGCCGCTCTGCTCATTAACACGTCTGACGAGATTGTGTTTTCGCTGCAGGATTGGCAGGCCTTTATCGTGTCGGGCTTCGTTTCGCTGGTGCTGATCGCCGTGATGTTTTCCATTGGGCTCATGGTCTCGGTGCTCGCTCGGCGCTCCTCGACCTCGATTTTTAGCCTGCTGGCCATCTGGGTTTTGCTGGCGCTGATCGTGCCCAATTCGGGTCCTTATTTGGCTGAGATCGTTGCACCCGTGCCCGACGTCGGCCAGGTACAGCGCATGATTGCCGAGCGCGCCAAAGCGCTCAACGATGCCTTCTTTTCCGAAATGCGCTCGATGCGGCGGGGCAATTTCCGCAATATGAGCCGCGAGGAGCGCGCCGCCGTGCGCCGCAAAATGGTCGAGGGCCGCGAAGTGTTGCAGCGCGATATCCACCGCATCACCGAGGAGATCGTGCGCGACTTTGAGCGCCAATTGAGCCACCAGGTCGACGTGGCGCGCAACCTAACGCGCCTCTCGCCGGTAGCCACTTATGTCTATGCCAATACGGACATTGGCGTCACCGGCGTGCGCCACGAGCAAGAGCTGGTCGATGCGCTGCGCTCCTACCAACGCCAGTTTGCGCGCTACGTCGATGAGAAAATGGCCGAGAGCGGCAACGAGGGCATGTTTTGGGGTAGTAGTAACGACGAAGACTACGCAATTGACGATATGCCCGTGTTCAACTACCGCCCCGAAAATCTTGGCATGCGCCTGCAGGTGCGCTCGACTGATGTGCTGCTGTTGATCGTATTTGCCGTGCTGTTTTTCATGGTGGCCTTCGTTGCGTTTTTGCGCACCGATATAACCTGAGCCAGTCGCCGTCAGTGACGGAGGAGAACAAAATGAAAAAGGTGAGTTGGATCTTGTTTATGGCGCTCATTGCGTGGGCTGCATACGTGCAGGCGCAGGGCGGCGGCAATCGCGGCCGCGGGCGCGGCGGCGCGCCGCTGGCCACGCTTGACCGCGACTGGGCGTTGATCTGCTTTGAGCTCAACGTGGGTGGCGACCAGCTGAAGGCGCTGCAGTATGCCTTTCAGGACGCATGGGACCAGCGCAAGGAGCTGACGAGGGGGATGGCCAGCGATCCGCAGGCGGCCATGGAAAAGGTCAACGCGGTGCAAGGTAAATTGGATGGGGCGGTGATCAATACCCTCAGCAAAGAGCAGTTCGAGCTATTTGAAAGCCTCAAGCTGCGCTCCGGCGGCGATGGCGGCGGTGGCGGACGCGGGGGAGGCCGAGGGCGCTAAGATGCTGGAGATCATCAACCTCAGCAAGCACTACGGTGCGGTCAAAGCGGTGCGCGAGCTCAACCTAGTGGTGGCTAAGGGTGAGATTTTTTGCATGCTCGGAGCCAACGGCGCTGGCAAAACGACGACGCTGATGGTTGCACTGGGCTTTACCGAACCGACGGAAGGCACGGTGTGCATCTGCGGCATCGACGTGACGCAGGAACCGCTGCGCGCCAAGCAGCACGTGGCTTACGTATCGGAAAACGTCATGCTGTACGGGAACTTTACCGCTCGTCAGAACCTCGACTTTTTCGCCCGTTTGGGAGGGCGCAATGAGGTGAGCGATGCCGACTGCGAGGGCGTGCTAACGCGCGTGGGGCTGCAGGCCGATGCATTCGATCGGCGCGTAAAAGGCTTTTCCAAAGGTATGCGACAAAAGCTCGGTATTGCCATCGCCATTATGAAAGACGCCGAAGTGATTTTGCTCGACGAACCAACCAGTGGTCTCGATCCCAAATCGGGCGCCGAGTTTCTCCAACTGCTGGCGGAACTGCGCGTCGAAGGCAAGGCCATTTGGATGACGACGCACGATATCTTTCGCGCCAAAGAGGTCGCCGACCGCGTGGGCATTATGTCAGGTGGCCAGCTCGTTCGCCTCCTGACGCGCGAAGAACTGGAGCGGGAAGATTTGGAAACGCTCTACGTCAGCTACGTCTCGCAGCCGTCCAGCGAAGTAGAGAGATAGCGGATTGCAGCCCGAATTTATCATAATTCAACCAAAGTGGTCTATTTTTGCTTGCCTCAATTTTTATATGCTGTTGTCGCTGTATTTTAGCTTACGCGGTCTCCTCCGATTCATATATTTACACATAGTTTAGTCTGGTCTCCGCTGTGCCGGTGCGCACGGCGACGATCAGTATACAGGGCGCGCCGAGACTGCAGGTACGCATGAATAAGTTCGCTAGCGATGGTCTTTCGCAGCTGCAAAACCACAGTCATATCGCCGCCAACACTTGGCGCCAGTGGTGCAAATTACTCGAACTCAACCCGCAAGACGTAGTGGATGTTTGGGAAGAGATATGCTACCCGATCGTGTTGATCACGCGCCAGGTGCCCGACGTACCCTACCTCCTGCAGATGCGCGCGATACGCATGGATGTCGACATCGACACCTTTCGCGCCGAAACGCCCAAAGTCCTCCACTGCATCCACTTTATCCAGTCGCTGCACGATGCTCGCTTGAGCGGCGGCAAATTCAAGAACGCGCTGCTCAAGTTCTATCGCAGGGTGTGCATGAGAACTGAACTCCATGCAGCGTGCGGTGTTGCCGAGCGCTTTGTCCTCGACCTGTGCGCTTCCATCTTGGTGGCGAAGGCCTTATCGCACGCTAATATCAATTTGGTTGGCGTTATAAAACCCTTTGTCGAGGGGCGCAACAATATCGATCAAATTATCAAACTGGGCCTTAAGGCGCTGGGCGAACAATCCTATGCGGCCAGCATGCGCCAGTGCTTGGAGGAACGCCAGATTTATCTCGAGGAGGTCGACTCACGAGTAGAAGGTCTGCCCGGTCGACTGGATCGCGACCTACAAAGCGAAGAGGTTTACGCAGAGGAAGAGGAAGAGGAAGAGGAAGAGGAAGAGGAGTTCGAGGACGACGAAGACGAGGACGACGACGAGTACGAGGAGGAGGACGACGACGACGAGGATGATGAATACGATGGCGACGATGAACCGGAAGGCGGTGCACGGGTAGGTCAGGTCGTGAGGTCGCTCGACGCCTTTATTGCCCATTTCAAGTCCTCGCTGTACAAGGTGTACGAATCTGAAGCGGATGCCGCACGGGCAGAGTGCGAAGGCGACGAAGGGCAAAAGAAAAAAGTCGAATTTTTGCTCGATGTGCGCCTAAAGGCGCTGGCCTCCTTTGAGCCCATGCGGTCTGTGGTGCCGACCGTTGCAGAGGCGCAGGTGGTTGCAAGGCGCGCAGAGGTAGCGCGCAATCCGGTCATTCGCAAGAGCGTAGGTGCGGGTGGTAGCGGAGCAGGTAGCGTCAGCAGCGCGCCGCTGAAGGGTGACGATCGCAAGGCTATGCTCGTGCGCAGCGCCGCGAATAAACCCAAGAGCCCAGCGCCGGCGAATTTGCCTTCTCTGCCTGGTTTGCCGGTCAGCGATGAGGGCGAGGGCTTTATCGAGACGGGTTATCAGAGTGAGCACATTGATGTCGCATCGGCCGATATGGCCGAGCTCGAGGACGTTGCCCTGGCGGAGGTCGGCAGCAAAGCCAAGGAAATCGGCAAGCTACTCGCTTCTATCGAGCCGCTCGATCAGCACATATGGGCCGTTCTCGTTGACCCAGCGTCGGCTGTGGACGACCTGCAGGCCATGGCGCGCATGGTGGGCACGGAAGGTACGAGTGCCAACAAGGCCTATAACAACATCAAGCAAGTGGCCTGCTATTTGAAGGTCAAGGACATGCTACACGTCCCTGCCGGCGGCGTGCAGCGCGATCACCACTTCATGGTCGAAGTGCGCGCCTTTATGAATGCGATGGGACACAGTCGATCGCTGGATGCCAATAGCCGGCAGTTGACCCCCCTAATTCCCATACTCGACCACGCGGGCGCGGCGCTAATGCGCCTGGAAGCGCTGCGCGTCAACTTCAACTTTTCCCGAGACTTTCCCGACCAGTATACGCACGAGTCTGTGACGACCTATTACGAAGAGGCGCTGCGCGCGCTAACCGATCAGGTCGGACACGAACTGCGCGGCCAGGCGCGGGAAAAAGCTGATGCGGATACGGTAGCTATGTTAGAGGCATTTCGCGCCGCGCGTTTTGCCGAAGAGCTAGTCAAACAGAGCTGCGACTATATGGCCTGCCTAAATGCGGATGGTCGCCTTGGTGACCTGGCCGATTTTCAGTTGGCCTGCAGCGAAGAGCCACTCGAATTTGCCGACGTCAACGAGGTGGGCAAACTGGGTGACGTGCCCCCCGAAGAACTGGTGTCGCAGGGTATTGGCGAAGTGTTTGACGCGGCCTGTGGCTATGCCATTAGCGAGGCGTGGAAGGTTATGGAGAACGTGCACCAACCCCAAAACGTCGCTGTGCGCATCCGTGCAGGCCTGCGCGAAATACTGGTCGGCGCGCTAGTCGTGGCGCCGGAGGCAAAGCGCCACCAGGAAAAGCCGGCATTCGCCCTAAAGGTGACCAGTCTCGAGAAGCTGACGGGTAACAACAATCTCAAGGATTTCTTCGTGCGCGTTGACGATGGCGGTCAGGTGGCTTATATAGATGGCTTCGAGAGCGGAGACTATGTCGACCTCTTTGAGCTGCGCGAATACAAGCCGATGCGCCTGCACGCGGCAACCCAAAAGCACAAGGAAGAGAGCGGTTCCGAACAATTGCAAACGGGGCGCAAATATCTCTTCACCGTGGGTCGCACGCGAAAGCTTTTTTGTGAAAATCCCGGTGCTTTAGTCAACGGGTGTATCCGCGCCGAAGGGGGAGGTCCGAAGGTCTTTCCAATTTTTTAATCAGCAACACAGTACAGAAGGGATAGGTATGGCAGAACAAACGGGATTTGCCGTGGTCGGCCTGGGCATGGGGCGCCATCACTGCAAGGCGATAGCCGCCGCCCCCGGTGCGCGCCTGGTCGCCGTGTGCGATAGCGACCCAGGGCGGCTGGAGCCGACGGCCAGTGAATACGGCTGCAAGGCCTACGCCGATTTCGCCGAGCTATTGGCCGATGACCAGGTGCAGGTGGTCAATATTGCCACTCCGTCGGGCATGCACGCGGAAATGGGGATTCAGGCGGCGGCCGCCGGCAAGCATATGATCGTCGAGAAGCCAGCCGATATAAAGCCCGAGCGCGTCGATCAGCTCATCGCCGCCGGCAAGGAGCACGGCGTCAAAATCGCCGGCATTTTTCAAGCGCGTTTGGATCCGCTCAATATACGCATTCGCGATGCGATTCAGGGCGGGCGCTTGGGCGAGCTGATCGGGGTCCATGGCCACCTACCTTGGTATCGCAAGCAGAGCTATTACGAGGGGCCGCACGGCCAGTGGAAGGGCACTTGGAATATGGACGGCGGTGGATCGCTGATGAACCAGGGCGTGCATACCGTCGACCTGCTCCAGTGGCTAGCCGGTCCGGTCGACTCGGTGGTCGGCATGTACGGCATTTTTGGTCACGAAATCGAAGCCGAAGACCAGAGCGCAGCCGTACTGCGCTTTAAAAACGGTGCCCTGGGCACGCTCTACACGACGACCTGCTGCTATCCTGGCTACGACCAGCGCATCACTATCTACGGATCGGAGGGGTCGGTTTCCAAGATCCACAGCGAACTCGAAGGCTGGAAGCTGATGGGCGATGCGGAGGGTGCAGAGGAGAAGGAACTGCTCGCACTCTACGGGGCCAATAAGGATGTCAGTGGTTCGTCCGAACCTATGGCCGTTGGCTTTGATGGCCATACGCAGATCGTCGTCGATATGTACGAAGCGCTGGCCGAGGGGCGCGATCCACTCATAACGCTCGATAGTGCGCGCCACGCCGTGGAGATTATCAACGGCATCTACGAGTCGGCGCGCAGCGGCAGACAAGTGAAACTGGGATAGGGACACCATGGCACATCACGATTTTTCACCAAAACACTACCATACCACTATTGGCTGGCACGAGCCCGTGCTGCGCATTGTGCCGGGCGATTCGGTCAGCACGACGACCGTCGATGCGCGCGGACGCGACGCCAGCGGTGAGCAGGTCACGGAGCGCGGAAATCCCATGACGGGGCCCTTCTACGTCGAGGGGGCCGAAGAGGGCGACGCGCTGGTCGTGACATTTGACAAGCTGTGGCCCAATAGAGACTGGGGCTGGACCGGATTGGCGGTGGCGTCCAACGTCCTCGATCCGGGCTTTGTATCCGGCGTACAGGCGCCCGGCGATATGCACATGATCACTTCGCACTATCCCGATGGCAGCCAAAGCAGCGATCCGGTCTGCCGTTGGGACGTAGATCTGGAAGCCGGCACAGTGCACTTGGCCAAGCCGCAGACCCGCCTCGAGGGAATGGTTTTGCCCATCGCGCCGATGTTGGGTTGCTTTGGCGTGGCGCCGCCCAGAGGTCAGGCTATTTCCACGGCGACCTCGTCGACCTTTGGCGGCAATATGGACTATCGCGGCTTTGTGCAGGGCGTGAAAGTTTACCTTCCGGTATCGGCGCCGGGCGCGCTCTTCCACCTGGGCGATGGGCACGCCGTGCAGGGCGACGGCGAGATTGTCGGCACCGGTGTCGAGATCTCTTTTGACGTCACTTTTAGCGTCGACTTGGTCAAGAATGCCGGCGTCGGCTGGCCGCGCGGCGAAAACGAAACCCATATTTTTACTGCGGGCAATGCTCGGCCGCTAGACCAGTGCGTGCAGCACGCGACGAGCGAAATGCTGCGCTGGTTGGAGGGCGATTTCGGATTGGATGCGGTCAGCGCACACCAGCTGCTCGGCCAGTGCGTCGAGTACGATATGGGTAACGTCTTCGACCCGGCCTATACGATGGTGTGCAAGATGCGCAAGGATCTGCTGGCGCATCTGGGCGTCCAGTTCGCGTAGGTCAATTGCTTGTAAACGGGTGAAAACGCCCCGGTCGCCCAAGCGGCGGCCGGGGCGTTTTTTTATAGATCGCCGAGTGAGTCGAGCCCTTCAGGTGCGGGCAAGACGTAGCGTATGGGCTGGATTTGACCGTCGCGTCGCCGCACCTGCTCGACGCGCTTGCACTTGAGCACGGAGTGCTCGATAAAGACATCGTCATCGACCTGACAGCCGTAGAGGTACGACGTGCCCTTGATGGTGACGCGGCGGCCGATGCGCATGGGATGTTGGTCGCTGCCGGTCAGTATGACGCCCGACTCAATGCGCGCATCCTCGCCGATCTGGAGGTCGCCCTTAATAATGTCGCGGTTGAGAACGGCGACGCGATCGCCGAGAATCAAGCGCTGGTGCGGATAGGTGCTTAGCTCGACGCTGCTGCCGATCAATACGTCTTCCCCGAGCTCGACATGGCCGCTTAGGTGGCTGCGGTCGCCGATGCGCACGCGGCGATTGAGGCGCACCTGCGGCCCGATGTGCACGCCCTTGCCGACTACGATGTCGAGCGGACCGCGGTCGCGATCTAGGGCGAGAATGTGCTCAATGACTTCTTCGGCGATAAAAAAATCTTCGTCATCGGCAATGGTGATGGTGTCTTTGAGGCGATCGTAGGCCCACTGACGGGCGATGCGCTGCATTTGGCTAAGCACGCTTTTGACGTTGAAGGCGAGAATTTCTTCTTCGCGTGCTGCAATGGTCGCGCGCACGACGAGGGCTTGGCGGTTAAAGATGTGCACCAGATCGGTGAGCATGACCTCGCCCTGCGCGTTGTCGGTGTCGACTTCTTCGATATGGCGGCGCAGCGCATGCTCTTTAAAGGCGAAGACCCCGGTGTTGATTTCGCGCGTTTCTAGCAGCTGATCGCGGGTCAACTCGTAGGTGCGTCCGTTGTACTGAACCCGGTGAGCGGCTCCTTCTTCAAGGCGGAGAATATCCTTGTGCTCTATGATTTCGATCACCTTGCCCTCATCCTCGCCCGACGACTCGCCGCTGGTATCGCATGCCGGAACGCGCACGATGCGCCCGTAGTAGTTTTCTCGATGCGGTCCGCTATAGGAGCCGGTGAGGACCATCATATCGCAGGCGGACTGTTCAAAACTGCGGCGAAACTGCGCGGCAACTTCGCCGGTGAGCAGGCCCATATCGCCGAGGAAAATGTAGATGTCGCGCTCTTGAGGTAAGGGGGCAAACTCGTCGAGAGCGACGCGCACGGCATCGCCGGTGCCGGCGGGCAGGCCGAGAACGGGATTTTCCTGATAGGCAAAGCGGCGGCCGACCTGACGGCCAGTTGCCTCGGCCACATCCAGTCCCTTAATGCCGACGACGATGATCTGGTTGGGGCTGTCGAGGCCCTTCTGTATGGCTTTGGCTACGCGCAGCACGGTTGTTTCACCCCATATTTCGTGCAGCATCTTCGACGTTTCGGAGCGGATGCGCTTGCCGTGGCCGGCCGCTAATACGATGCCGATTCTCGGGGTTGCGTCGACGAGTTCGCTGCTGAGCTGTGCGAGCTGTGCGCGCGTCTGGCTTTGCATGGGCATGATCTTCCCTAATCCTGGGCGTACTCGGCCGGCGAGAGTCCGTTTACCATGTCCATCAGCTGTTCCTGCATGCCAAATACGGGATCGTCTTCCTTGGTTTTGCGCCGCATATAGGTGCCGTCGGGCTGCATTTGACGCCCCTTGCTGCGGTCGTTGAGCGCTAGCTCAATCAGTTCGTGATAGACGCGCCGCTTGTGGGCTTCGTCCTCGACGGGAAAGACGACTTCGACGCGCCCGCGCAGGTTGCGGTTCATCCAATCGGCGCTGCCCAGCCATATTTCCTCCTGGCCGCCGTTGGCAAAGTAGAACGTGCGACTGTGTTCTAAAAAACGGCCGATAATGCTGTAGACTCGGATATTGTCGCTGACGCCTTCCACGCCGGCTCGCAGGCAGCAAATGCCGCGCACGATCAGGTCTATTTGCACCCCGGCCTGCGAAGCGCGATAGAGGGCCTGCATAATGGCTTGGTCCATGAGTCCGTTCATTTTGCCGATAATCGCGGCTGGCCGGCCGGCTTCGGCGTGTTCTATTTCGCGGTCGATGCGCTCGAGTATGCCCTTCATAAGGCCGGATGGGGCGACGAGTAGCTTGTCGAATTGGGTCTTGCGATTATGCGTCGTTAGCAGGTTGAATACCTCGGCTACTTCGGCCGTTATATCTTCGCGCGCGGTGATGAGCCCCAGGTCGGTATAGAAACGCGCGGTGACGTGGTTGTAGTTGCCGGTGCCCATGTGCGCGTAGCGGCGCAAGCGATCCTGGTCGCGCCGCACCAGCATGCAGAGCTTGCAGTGCGTTTTGAGACCCATCACCCCGTAGACCACGTGCACGCCTCGGTCCTCGAGGCGCCGCGCCCATTCGATATTGGCCGCCTCGTCACCGCGCGCTTTTAGCTCGACCAAGACCGTCACTTCTTTGCCGCGTTCGGCCGCGCGAATTAGCGCCTGCGCCACGGCGGAGTCGTCGCCGGTGCGGTAGAGCGTCTGCTTGATGGCCAATACCTGCGGATCGCTGGCGGCCATGCGGATAAAGTCTATAACGGTGGAAAAGGCGTCGTAGGGATGGTGCAACAGCACGTCTTTTTTGCGGATAGACTCGAAAAACGGCGACGGTTCGGTTGGCATATCCAGCGCTACCGGCGTAAAAGAGCGATATTTCAGATCGTAGCGCTGTACCAGGTCGTAGAGGGTGATTAGGCGGTGTAGGTTGACCGGGCCGTCCGTTCGATAGGTGAGATTGTTGTCGATATCAAACTGGTTTTGCAGGCGGTGCACCAGTTCTTCGGATGCGCTGGTGGAGATTTCCAGGCGCACTGCATCGGCTTGGCGCTGGTTTTTAACCTGCTCGGCAATTTCCTCCAGCAGGTTATCGGCCTCTTCTTCATTCAGGTAGAGTTCGCTGTTGCGGGTTACGCGAAACGGCGCCGAGGCGGCGACGTCGTAGCCGCGGAATAGCTCGCTAATTTGCAGATCCATTACGCCGGCTAAGGTGACAAAGTGCTGGCGTCCGTCGCGGTCGGGCAGGCGCAAGATGCGCGGCAGCACGCGCGGGACCGTAACGACCCCCATGAGCGTTTGGCCGCCGACCTGGAGCAGGGCGCCAATACTCAGCGCCTTGTTGATGACGCTGGGAAAGGGGTGTGCCGGATCGACGACGATGGGCGTCAGAATGGGCTCCAATTCCTCGCGCCAATAGCGCTGCACAAAGGCGAGGTGATCGCCCTGCAGATGGCGCGCTTCCCAGAAGCGGATGCCCTCGTCGGCCAGAGCCGGTAGCAGCGCTTCGTTCCAGCAGCGGTACTGCTCGGCGACCATGCGCTGGGCTTTGCTGCTGATTTCGACCAACTGTTGCTCGGGGGTCAGGCGGTCCGGGCGGGTGGGATCGGCGCCGGATTCGTGCAGCTGCAGCAGGCCGGCTACTCGCACTTCGAAGAATTCGTCCAGATTGCTGGCGACGATGGCGAGAAATTTCACCCGCTCCAGGAGGGGGTTGCGCGGGTCCTGTGCCTCTTCCAATACGCGGAAGTTAAAGTCGAGCCAAGAGAGCTCGCGATTGATGTATAACTCGGGGTTGTTGAGATCAATTTCCGGGGAAATCGCGCGTTTTATCTCGGCGGTCATGGGAACGTCTCAGGCGGTGGAGTGAGCAGTCAATTTATTCATAAATTGTATCATAAACATATAGATATGTCAATATTGGAATACGGTAATCCACCTGTTTAACCGCTTTAACACCGTGCGTTATGGCTACGGCGGGGCATTCTGCGTTTCCCAGACATTGAGGGCGAAGTCGCGATCGCGCGCGGCGTTGTCCAACAGGCGATTGAGATCGGCCTGCGGGTTATCGGGCGTGGCCATATCGGCGGTGAACTCTAGGCTGAGTGGTCCGTCAAAGCCGCTGTCGCGGATGTGCGGTAACAGGCGGCGATAGTCGAGCCAGTCACCGTTCTCCAGCAGAGTGCAGGTGCCGTCGGCACTGGAGCGATTTTGTAGGTGGACGTGCTGGACGTGCGGTGCCAGTGCGTCGTACATGGCGATGGCCGCGTCGGTATCCTGATCCGTATAGGGCTGAAAGCAGATGCCTACGTTATCGAGGTCGCTCAGCTCGTCGAGAAGCTGCAGGGTACTCTCGCGGGTGTCGCAGAGCGTATTGCCGTGCGTTTCCAGCGTCAGCTGTATGGAGCGTGCGGCTAGCTGCTGCGCTAGTTCGCGCAGATTGTGCACGGAGCGCGTGCGCGCAGCGGCATCGAGCAGATGGCTGGCAACGCGCCCGGGGAAGATCTTAAATATGTCTACGCCGAGATGCGCCGCATAAGCCACAGTGCGCCCCAGCTGTGTGGCGGCCTCGTTGCCTTCGGGGCCCTCCAAGTGCAAGAAGGGATAGGCGCCCAGGGCGGCGGCGCGCAGGGCGCATACATCGAGGTGAGCCGACAGCTGGCCGAGGCCGCGTGCGTCGAGGGCCGAGGTGTGATATTGCCAAATTTCCAGCTCGCTAAAACCGGCTCGCTGCAGGGCGGGTAGGCGTTCGATCAGCGGCCGCTGCGGCGTCTTGTCAGCGGTGTGGCGGTTGGGTTCAATGAGAATGGTATTGAGCAAGATCTGCATATTAGAATTCGACTCCGAGTTTGATGTTTTGCTCGGGCGCAGGGGCGATTTGGGGATAGGCGCTGAGGAGATCGTCAAAGGAAACGATAGGGTCGACGATGGGTTCGCAGCGCAGCGCACCGCTTTCGAGCAGGCGCCAGCAGGCCTCGAAGAGGCGTCCCTCGTCCCCGTTGGGATAGTCGGGGTTGGGGTTGGGTTCGCTGCAGGAGCGCGAAAAGATAATTTTGGGGCGATTCATATGCGCACCTGCCCCCTTGCCAATGTGGGCGACCAAAACGCGCGGAAGGCGACTTCTTCGCGCGCCGGGGCGATCCGCTCTCTCGGCATAGTCGCTAACCTCATGCTCTGGAAGGTGGGGTGCTGCTTGCCTATATTGTGTGCGCTGCGAAAATATAAAAAAGCCATGTCACCAGCAATGGAGCGGAGGAACTATGTCGGAACGCGTTAGCATTGTCGTGCCCGGTGACGATCCGGTGCAAATCGCCGGCTCGCCCCATCTAGAGCGCCTGCGCGAGTACGGCGACGTCGTCGTATACGATGCGAGCCCTGCAGACAGCGCCGAAAAGATAGCGCGCGTGCAGGATGCGCAGATCATTATTAATTCGCGCGGTGTCGTCACCTGGCGCGATGAGCTGCGCTCTTTGCCGAACTTGAAGATGATAACGACCTGTTCGATTGGCACCGATATGATCGATCTGGTCCTCGCTAGGGAATTGGGTATCGTCGTGTCAAACCAGCCGGGTCGCACGGCTCCGGTCGTCGCAGAGCACATGTTTGGTCTGATGTTCGCCCTGGCTAAGCGGGCGCACTTTCAGACGGCCGAGCTCAAGGCTGGGCGCTGGACTCGACGCATGAATACCATGCTGCAGAAAAAAGTGCTCGGCATCGTGGGCACCGGCGCGATTGGCGCCGAAATGGCCCGCTTGGGACGGGCTATCGGCATGGAGGTTATCGCCTGGACCTTCAACCCCTCGCCCGAGCGGGAGCGCGCGCTCGGCGTGCGCTTTGTCGAGTTGGACGAGCTGCTGTCGGCATCCGATGTCGTGAGCCTGCACGTCAAGCTGACGCCCGACTCGCACCATTTGATCGGCGCGCGCGAACTGGCGCTTATGAAAGAGGGCGCTCTGCTGCTCAACGGCGCGCGCGGCGATGTCCTCGACATCGACGCCCTGTGCGCCAGCTTGCACGCCGGACGCGTGGGCGGCGCCGGGCTCGACGTATTTCCGCAGGAGCCGCTGCCGGCCGCCCACCCGATTTTGCAGTGCGAGCAGGTTGTGCTGACGCCGCATGCGGCCGACCAAACGCCGGAAGGTGTCGAGCTGCTCAACGAAGGTGCGGTGGACAACGTCATCGCCTTTCTCGAGGGGCGACCGCAGAACAACGTAGCTATATAGGAGAAATGCCATGTTTCGCTCGCTAGCGCCCGGCGCCCTCGGCGCCAAAGTAGACCATTTGGCCGACGGATTAGATCTGGCCCGGCGCCACGGCTTTGAGGGCTATCACTTTTCGATTGCCGAGGCGGCTGAACTCGGCGCAGCGCAGACCACGGATCTGGCCGAAAAAGCCGGCGTGCGCCTGTCGGCTTGGGGATTCCCGACCAACTTTCGCCAGGATCAAACAACCTATGAAGCCGATTTGGCGCGCCTGCCGGCCCTGGCCGAGGTTGCGGCCGAATTGGGCGTGTTGCGCACGGCCACCTGGATTGCGCCGGCCTCCGACGAGCTAACCTACGAGGAAAATTTCCGTTTTCACGTAGCGCGCCTTGAACCAGCGGCTACCGTCCTAGCGGCGCACGGCATTCGTCTCGGGTTGGAATACGTCGGTCCCAAAACGGCGTGGTCGAGCAAGAAATACCCCTTTGCCCACACCATGCAGCACATGGGCGAACTATGTGCTGCGGTGGGGGGCAACGTCGGCTTTTTGCTCGATAGTTGGCACTGGTATACCTCGGAGGAGAGCGCAGACGATTTGCGCGCGCTGTCTGCCGAACAGGTCGTCGACGTGCACGTCAACGACGCACCGGCTGGCGTGCACGTCCACGAACAGATGGACAACCGGCGCGCGCTGCCCGGCGAGACGGGCGTCATTGATATCGTCGCCTTTCTTTCGACCATACAGCAGATCGGCTACGATGGCCCGGTGATGGTCGAGCCGTTCAGCGAGCGCGTGCGCCAGATGGGGCGCGAAGACGCGGTGGCCGCTACCGCTACCGCGCTGGGCGACGTGTGGGTGCAAGCCGGTATATAGCGCGCCGATGAGTGCGCGCGTCGCCCACATCTTTCCCACCGATCGCGTCGCCTATTTAATGCGCGCGCGCCTGATGCGCCTGTGCGAGCACGGTTTTAAGGTCGCTGTTGTCTGCGGCGATCGCGGCTACGTGCAACCACTGCGGGCTTGCGGTCTCGAGGTGATCCCCATTCCCTTTGCGCGCGAAGTGGCGCCGTGGACGGATGTGCGCTGTGTGCTGGCGCTGCGCCGCGCGCTGCGCGAAGGGAATTTCGACATTGCCCATTCGCACAATCCCAAGGGGACGCTGCTCGGACCGGTGACGGCGCAGTGGGCGCGCACGCCGCTTGTCGTGCACACGGTGCACGGTTTTCTCTTCAACGAAAACAGTCGCGGCGTGCATCGGGTGGCCGCGGTGGCTGCCGAGCGCTGGTGTGCTCGCTGGTCTGACCACCTGCTATTTCAAAGCGAGGCCGACTACGCACATGCAGTTGAGGCGCGCTTTAAAGAAGCGCCGCGCCTGCACTGGATCGGCAACGGCGTCGACGAACGGCGCTTTGATCGAGAACTCTATCCGAATGCGCGCACGGAAAAACGCCGCGAACTCGGCTTGGCCGAAGGCGATCTGGTCGTGGGTATGGTGACGCGACTGGTGCGAGAAAAAGGATGCGTGGAGTTTTTTGAAATGGCCGCGCGCGTGGCGCAACAAAATGCGCGCGCGCGCTTCCTATTGGTGGGCATTCCCGAGCGGCGCGAGCAGTCCGATGCCGTGGATGCGCAGCACTTGGCTCGGCAATACGGCGTGGCAGATCGCTGCGTCTTGCTCGAAGATCGCCAAGACATGCCCGAACTCTATATGAGCATGGACCTATGCGTGCTGCCATCGCACCGGGAGGGGTTGCCGCGCTGCCTGATCGAAGCGGCGGCCATGGGGACGCCGGTAGTGGCGAGCGATATTCGCGGCTGTCGCGAGGTGATTGTCGACGGCCGTACGGGTGCGCTCTTCCCGCTGAAAGATGTCGAGGGCTTCAGCGCTATCGTGACGGCGCTGCTGGCCGACGGCCCTCGGCGCGCCGAACTGGCGCAGGCCGGCTTTCAGCGCGTGCGAGAACGCTACCTAGAAGAGCAGGTCACGGCGCGCATCGTCGCGCTCTACCGACGCTATGCGCCGTGACCTGTTTTGTAGATAGCGCAGCGCGCGCTGGCTAATTGCGCTTGGCCTTGCGGCTGCGGTTGGTGGCCAGGCCATTCTTTACCTCGCGCTCGAAGCGGGTAATTTCCCCAGCGCCGTCCAGCACGCCGATTTCCATGTTAAACTCGCGTATTTCGCCGCCCTCGATATGCTGCAGATAGCCGTGTTTGCGGTTCCAGGCGCGCCCCAGCATGGAGGCGTTGCCCGGCTCAATACCCGTTACATAAGTGCCTCTATGAAAGTGCTGCCACTGGTTGATTAGGGGTATTTCGCTGCGCTTGAATTTCCAGTAGAGCCCCAATTCGATGCGGTCGTTGATCAGCGCGACGTGCACGGTGCCGCTGCGGTCGGCCAGCGGGCGGTGTACAAAGACGTCGTCGTGTTCCTTGGCCTGCGGTCCCTTGGCAACGGCGTACTCTTCTGGTCCTACCGGGCGATCCTCCAGCCATTCGGTGCTCAGGCGGCTGTGCAGCACGAGGCGTGCGCCGGCGTCGAGCAGGGGAAAACCGGGGTTGCAATGATAGACAAACATAAGCGGCGATGGATCGACGCTCAGGTTTTCAATGCGGTCGCGGATGCGAATGCACTTTTCTCCTAGCGTCGTCGAGATCTCGCGCGTTAGCTCCAAGTTGGTGCCAAAGACCACGGCTTCGCGCATTTTGCCGCCGATGTGCAGGCTGTAGTCGTCGCCGTGCCAATCTCCGCTGATCGACACATCGCGCGCAGGGATATAGGACAGACGGCCGTGCAGAGGCATCTGTTCATTTTCCAACTCGGGGTCGGTTTCGGGATGGCCGGTAAAGGTCATGCCGCACGAAGTGACGAGGCCGCCAAACCAGCCGCGCAGCCAGGCAAAGCCGCGCGGGTCGTAGAAGGCTGGGCCGACGTCGCCCGGACTGGCGCGAAAGCACAGCGACTGGCCCTTGTAGGTAGCCGAGGCGATGTCGAGCGCGCGCCCGGGCAGGATGCTGAAGTTGAGTCCCGAGGCGTTGCCGACTTCGATCAGATCGGCTCCCTGGGCAAATCCCTCATCGGTGCGACCACGCCGCGCGTAGATGAGCTGGCTGATGTCGCCTACTCGGTCGAGCAGTTGGCGTTTGTCATAGGTGCGGCCAAATAGCTTGGGCATCTCATTTCTCCTCGCGTGTGCGCGTTAGATTAGGAATTGGTCGGTGCGCGGTCAAGCTGTGATAGCAGAGCGTAAAAAATGCGCTACCTGCGCCCGAGCGAGCGCGCGCTGATACTGCAACCGCGCAACCTTACGTTGGCAGGCGCAGGTTCGTCGAAGTGAACAGCTGTTAAGCGCGTAGCTGCGCATCGGCCAGTGCTTGGCGCAGTGGCCGCCCCCGCAGCGGCTGCATATCGGGTCCCCACGGCTCGATCAGCGTTAGCCTGTTGCCGAGGGCTCGATAGAGGTCGGGCAAGTCAAAGTAGCGCAGCGCGTCGCGCAGAACGTTGGCCGCCGGCCAGGCAACCAGCGGCGCGTGGCACCAGGCTGCATAGGATAGCGGTGCGTTGTAGAGCGTCACGGCGCCGCTGCTCTTGTGCAGCAGGCCGGCGCAGAGAGCGATCAGCGCGCCCTGCCCGCGTCCGTGCAGATCGATGGTGCGCGCGCCCTCGGCCGCCAGCAGGTCGAGCGTTGCCAATGCGTCGTGCACGCGCCGGCCCAAATAGCTTTCTCCAAGCAGTAGGGCATGCCCGTGGAACATATAGTCCATGCCATAGGGGTGAAAAAAATCGCCGTCATCAGGCAGCGACTCGCCCAGACCGCGCGGGTCCAGGCCGTATATGGGGGCCACGCCGGGGAGGACGCTTGCCAGTTCGACAGCCGCGCGCATGTGCGGCAGATAGAGCTGCACATGCCGCTCTATGTCGAGCGTGTGGCCGCGCGCAGCGTCGGCTAGGCGCTTGTGGAGAATGGCGCGTACATTGGCCTCGCTCTCGACGGCGTAGCGCGCGCAGGTAGCCCCTTCTATGCGCTGAGGTCTCAGCGCGCGGTAGTGCGGTGTCCTGCTGCGCTGCGGCAGGTGCAGCAGCGCGCGCAGCCGCTTGGCCATTTGTTCTTTAGTATGCGACGAGCGCCTCTGTGCCAACTCGTCTGCGCGCCGCCCTATCCACGCGTAGATGGGCTCGGCGCCGGCGGCCACCGTATTGCCATCGGGCGTAGTGTTGAGCACCGACGCGTCTAAGGCAACTGTCTGCCTGAGGCGCGGGGGGCGATCGAGCTGGGCGTGTTGGGCAAAGAAGGTGACCATCGCCTCCTGGTTGTGGCGCGAGAAGCCATGGCCTTGGGGGCCGATAAAGAGGTCGCGGTGTGAGCGGGGCGCGCCCAGCAGGTCGTAGAAGCGAGCGACATCGGAAAAGGCCTGGCGCAGTCCGCGGCGATCAAAGAAGTCGTAGTGCTGCCCCAGCAGTAGGGTTGGGGCCGGTGCGCGGGCGATGAGAAAGTCGGCCATGTCGAGCCCAGCGCCGATGACGCCGGGAGGGTATTGCTCCGAATCGGCCGGCAGCTCGTTTTCCAGATTGTGCAGAAACGTCGTGACAAAGCAGCTGGGAGCGACCATGGTGATGCGCTCGTCGAGAGCCCATAGCCAGGTGGAAACCGTGCCGCCACCGGAATTGCCGGTCAGTCCGACGCGCGTCGAATCGACCTCGGGTCGAGCCAGTAGATAGTCGAGTGCGCGCACGCCGTCCCAAACGCGCCAGGCGCCAAAAAACTCGCCGACTAGTTCCAACTGCTTGCCCATCATATTGTGCGCGTGCGTGCAAGAGGCAACGGCGCTGCGGTCGGGCAGATGCCAGTATTGGTCTCGTTCGCCCTGATTTACTGGGTCGTAGATCAGCACGGCAAAGCCGGCGCGGGCTAGGCGCTGGCAGAACGCTTGGTAGATTCCAGCCTGGATGCCGGCCGCGTCGTGACCGCAGGTGCCCAGCACCGCCGGGAAAGGTCCGTCCTTTTTCGGCAGGTACAGATGGGCGCTGACCAGGCTGCCCGGTCGGCTTTCAAAGAGGATTTTTTCTATTCGATAGTGGCGCTGATCTACGCAGCCAACAATGCGCGCATTGAGCGGCGTCTTGCGAGGGCGCGGGGCAAAGGCGCGGGCGATGGCACGTCGTGCGGCATCGCGGTAGCGCAGTGCTTGCGCGCGCGTGCGCAGGGAGCGCAAGGTGTGCTGGCGTTCTGCGGCCGCGGCGCGCAGTCGCTCGATGTAGTAGTCGTGGACGATGTGTTGGTAGCCATTGCGCGACATCGGGCAATCCTATCGTATGGGGTGGTCATGCGCTCATCGGGCAAAGTATAGACAGAGTGAGCGCAGGGCTCAAACGATGTGTGTCGGTGGTGTTGCACGCATTGTCGGGCATTGTATCTTAGTGAGCGGCATGGCTATGCGACCCCGTTTCTTTTTTATCGACTAAGGAGATTGCAAAGACACAATGAAAAATGGATCGGCCAATACGCTGGTTTTGTGGCGCACTAGCCGCGGTACGCTGACCGCAGCAGTCGTCCCTTTTATCCTACTACAGCTTTCGGTCTTACTCGTATTTACCACGCATTTTTCATGGACGGGCGTGGCTCTGTGCGCGCTGTTGTACGCCGTGCGGATGTTTGCTATAACCGGCTTTTACCATCGCTACTTTTCTCATCGGACCTACCAGATGGGGCGCGTAATGCAGTTTTTAGCGGCCGTTTGGGGCGCTACGGCAACCCAGAAGGGAGCTCTGTGGTGGGCAGCTCACCACCGCGTGCATCATCGCGAAAGCGATCAACAGGCCGACCCGCATAATTCGCGCGAGGGATTCTGGCACGCCCACTGGCTGTGGTTCCTCTATGAGGAAAGCGCCGACACCGATCTGGAACTGGTGCCCGAGTTGGCTCGCTTCCCCGAACTGCGCCTCGCCGATCGCTTTTGGTTTGTGCCGCCCATTGCCCTGGGCGTTGCCCTCTTTGTCCTAGGCGGATGGCACTGGGTGGTGTGGGGCTACTTTGTATCGACCTTTCTGCTGAGCAATGCGACCTACACGATCAATTCGCTGATGCACTATTGGGGTAAGCAGCAGTACTATACGGGCGACGAGAGTCGCAACCATTGGTTGCTGGCCCTGATCACGCTCGGCGAGGGCTGGCACAACAACCACCACCGCTATCAGGCATCGACGCGCAACGGCTTTTTTAGTAACGAATTCGATATCACCTATGCGGTGCTAAAAGGCTTCTCGTATCTGGGGCTGGTCGGCGATTTGACGCCAGTGCCCGATAAAATTCTCGAGGAAGGACGCCTTAATCGCCACCGTCGCAGCAGGGCACGAGCGACGAGATCGGCCTTTGCTCCACAGCGCGTGCAGATGAGCGAATTGATGGCCGAGATGCCGGTCGTCCCCGGTGGACTAGTTGCCGAAACGCTGCAGCACGTGCGCAGCGAAATGCAGGCCCTGCGCGCAGAAATTGGCAAGCGCGGCGCGGATTGGCGCAGTGATCTGGTCGATTTACGCCAGCAAATTGGCGCTTGTAGCGCAGCGCTGATCGGAGATGGCGATGCCGATCGGCGCCCTGTAGAGAGCGCCGATATCGACTGGCAAAGGGCGCTGCAGCACATTGGCGAGCGCGGTGCTCAACTGCGTCTCGACTGGCGCGAGGTCAGTGAACGGATCGTCGTGCGCGGGGCAGAGTTGCGCAGCGATGTAGAGGTGTTGGGCGCTAAAGTCAGCGAGCGCGGACGCCAGCTATACGGCGAAGTCGAGGCGCTGCGGGGCTCGCTGGGCGAGGTCGCCCAGCGCCTTGCCGGCGAAGTCGAGGTGCTGCGCGAAGAGCTCGCCGCGGTATTGCAGCACCTACAGGGCGATGTTGCGCACGCCGAGATGGAACGCGCCGGGGCCGAGGCCCTGCGCCGTTTGCACGAAGAAATAGATGCACTATGCGAGATGGTGGCCGAAAAGAAACAGCGCCTAAGCGGTGAATTCGAAGCGTGGGGCAGTTTGCTGCCGCGCATGGCGTAGGGCGTTTTTTGTCTAGTTTAGCAGGCCCAAGCGCCCTGAAATAACGCGTATGTTTTGGCGTATTTCCTCGCCGTCATGCGGATCTTCGGCCCAGCGAAGGTACTGCTCAAACGCGGCGATCGATTTTCCGTATTCGTGCGCACGGTAGTAGAGGAAGCCCAGATCGCGATAGTTTTCCGCTTCGTTTGGCAATAGCCAAGAAATGCGCTCGCCGCAGCGCACGGCATTGCGCAGGCGGCGCTCGGCCACGTGAATGCGCTTGAGATTGCGCAGCATGCGCGCCAGGATGTCGCGCGACGATGCCGGCTCAATATACTCCTCGGCAAAGCGCAGCTGTGTGCCGTCGACTACGGGCAGGCGCTCGGCCAACTGCAGGCGATCGAGGCGCAGACCGCCGGCAAAGGGATCGATGAAGATGGGTTCGGGCGGTGCGTCACAGCGCACGAGAAAGTGGTAGGGAAAGTTGACTCCGGAAAGCGGCAGTCCGAGCCGTCGGCCGATCTCTATATAGACCAGCGATAGCGTAATGGGAATGCCGATGCGGCGGTCGATGACGGCATCGATATAGCTGTTGTGCGGATCGTCGTAGGCCTCTTGGTTGCCGCGAAACCCCAGTTCCCCGAATACATAAATGTTAAACGGATCTATGGCCTCTGCGGCCGATCGGCCCATGTTCTGCGCGGCAAAGTTGTCGGCCCACTGGTCTAAGACGCGCAGATAGTGGGCGCTGTCGAGGTCGGGGCGCGCTTCTCGGGCTATCAGCAGGGCGCCCTGTGCCAGTTCTACCTCGCCTTGGGCAAAGGCGAAAAAGGGGTCTGTGCTCTGTGGGGACATGAGCTGTGGCCTTCCCTACCTAAAGCGTCGCTGCTGGCCACCGGGCCCAGCAGGGCTCACTAAGCTACACCGCGCGATCGTATATCCAGCTGAAGCTCAGGGATGTGCTCTGGTCCAATTTGCGCTGTGAGCGCTCGGCCAAACGCGCGTAGCGCGGGCCGAGAGTACAGAGAAAGTCCTGGGCTTCGGCCGCTTCGGCGGATAGGCCGGTGCGGGTTGAAACCGACCACGTTCCGACCAGATGGTCTATGATCTCGGCGTAGTGCTGAGCGGTGTATACGCCGATGCGCTGTGCGACGATAGAGAAGTGGTCGAATAGGTCGGGGTCTTTACCGTCGTACATCAGGTGAGCGGGCATGACGATTTGGTTTCTCATCAGATCGCGGAAGGCGATAATGGCACCGCTGGGATCGACGTCAAAGATGTGCGAAACAAAGGCGGTATAGGCCTTTTCATGGCGGGCTTCGTCGCCGGCTACAATGCCGCAGATCGTCTTTAGATGGTCGTCGCCAGCGTGCTGAGCTAGTCGCGCGACATTGCGGTGCGATATGCGCGTGGCGCGCTCTTGGAACGAAGTGTAGACAAAGCCCTTGTAGGGGTCCTGATGTGCGCCGGGGTCAAAGCCGTTGCGGATCAGGTACTGGATGGTCACTTCGACCGCGCGCATATCGACGCGCCCGGTCAGGTAGAGGTATCGGTTGAGCAGATCGCCGTGGCGGTTTTCTTCGGCGGTCCAGCCGCGCGACCAGCGCGCCCAAGGGCTGTCGCTGGTCCCCGTCGTGTCGGAAACGCCGTCGAAGCTGTTGAGCAGCGTCTGATAGGTTGGCAGGGCTTCTTCCGTGACCATATCGCCGACCAGCACGACGAGCACGTCGTCTGGTATGGCGGCGGCGGCGGCGCGAAAATCCTCCAGGGATTCCCGCCAGCCCTCGCTGGTCATGTCGGGGAGAAAATCGTTGGGTTGCCAGCTATCCTCGACGGATTTGAGCATGGGGAGCTGACCCTCGACAAAATCCTCCATATCGGCGATAACTTCTAGCTTATTCGGCTGCACGAACGCTACTCCCGACGTATGACGTTAGCGTTAAGGGTCGAGTATGTAAGATAATAAGTCCGCGATAAAATTCAATTGTATGTGTGGTGTGTCGAAGGCGTTTAGCTACTCGTTGAGAGCTGGTTCGACGCAGCTTGGATCATCCCATTGCGCTGCGTTGACCTGTGGAGACACGGGATAGAACTGCAGATCGGGGTCGTCGTAGGGCACGAGCAATGCCTGCAGCGTTGCTCGATCATCGGGGTCGGTCTCCAGCCAGCGGCGCTGGGCTGTATCGCCCAAGATCGCGGGCATGCGGTGATGCAACGGAGCGATGCGATCGCTTGCCTCAGTCGTTATAATCGTGCAAGTGTGAAGCAGCTCGCCGTCGGGCGAGTTCCACTCTTCCCACAGGCCGGCCAGTGCAAAGGGGCGGTCGTCGACCATGGTAACGTAGTGCGGGGTCTTGCCGTTTTCCTGCTTCTTCCACTCGTAATAACCGCTGGCCGGCAGCAGGCAGCGGCGGCGTTTGAAGGCTGCGCGGTAGGCGGGTTTTTCTGCGGCGGTCTCGGCGCGCGCGTTGATCATGCGGCTGCCGATGCGGGCATCCTTGGCCCAGAAGGGCACTAGGCCCCACTGCAGCGCATCGAGCACGGGCTCGTTCCGTTCGGGCGGGCACAAAACAGCGGCGACGGCCTGCGTGGGAGCGATATTGTAGCGCGGCTGAAATTCGACGGCGACATCCCGCATGTAGAGGTGTTCGGCCAGCGCTGCGCTGTTGTGGTAGAGGGCAAAGCGTCCACACATAGTGAGCGTGCTCCAATGGAAAACGGGTGCGTGTCGGTTAACGAAAAGACCGGATGCTCCGGCGTCAAGTATTCTTGACGGTGCGCGCCTAGGTTCTATGTTTTGCAATGCACAGTAAATATAGGAGACGGCCGCCACGGCGGGGCGGCCCAGCGCGCTGAAAGGCGATGGGAGTTTGGCATATGGCGGTGCTGGTTACGGGTGGAACGGGCTATATTGGCAGCATAGCAGTAGAAGTGCTGCGCGCGGCTGGGGAAGATGTCGTAGTGTTGGACGACCTGTTTCGCGGTCACCGAGCCGCGCTGCCGGACGGCGTGCCGCTGCACGAGGGGCGCGTGGGCGATCGAGATATAGTGCGGTACGTGCTGACCTCTCAGCCCATCGAAGCCTGTGTGCACTTTGCCGCACTGACCTACGTCGGCGAATCGGTGCAGGATCCACTGCGCTACTACGAGAACAACACTGCGCAAACTCTGGTGCTGCTCGACGAGTTGGTGCGCGCCGGCGTGCGCAAGGTCGTGTTCTCTTCCACGGCGGCTACCTACGGCGAGCCGCAGTATTCGCCGCTGGACGAGGTGCATCCACAGCGGCCAGAAAATCCCTATGGCTGGGGGAAGCTGCTGGTAGAACGCGCACTCGATGCCTGTGACGCGGCGCACGGAATGCGCTTTGTCGCCCTGCGCTATTTTAACGCGGCCGGCGCTACGGTCGAGCGCGGTGAAGACCACGAGCCCGAGTCGCACTTGGTGCCCAACGTGCTCTTTGCGGCGCTGGGCAAGCGCGAGTATTTGTCCGTATTTGGCGATCAATATCCGACGCCTGACGGAACGCCAGTGCGCGACTACGTGCATGTGGCCGATCTGGGGCAGGCACACGCGCTGGCGCTGAACTACCTGCGCGCTGGAGGGGAATCAGACTATATCAACTTGGGCAATGGCCAGGGCTATTCCGTGCTGGAGGTGATCGAAACGGCGCGGCAGGTAACCGGACGATCGATCGAAGCGCGCATCGAAGCCCCACGCGCAGGCGATCCGTCATTTTTGGTGGCCAAGGCAGATCGGGCCGCCGAGGTGTTGGGATGGAAGCCACAGTACGGCGATCTGGAAAGCATCGTGCAGAGCGCCTGGGACTGGCACGTGCGGCATCCAGACGGTTACGGGGACTAAAGCCATGGCATTCTCCCCCAGCGAACATCCACATCGCCGCTACAATCCCCTCAACGGCCAGTGGGTGTTGGTCTCGCCGCACCGGGCTAAGCGCCCCTGGCAGGGCCAGCTCGAAGATGGAACACGGCCACTGCGTCCGCACTACGACCCACAGTGCTATCTGTGCCCTGGCAACGAGCGGGCCAGCGGCGCCCGCAATCCGGTCTACCAGCAGACCTTTGTGTTTGATAACGATTTTGCCGCCCTATTGGATGACGCACCCGAACCGCAGGCATCACAATATCCACTGCTGGTGCGCCAAGGCGTTCGCGGCACCTGTCGCGTGCTGTGCTTCTCGCCGCGCCACGATCTGAGCTTGGCGGAGATGGCGGAAGGCGATATCGCTGCCGTCGTCGACGCGTGGGCCGAACAGACGCGCGAACTGGGAGCGCGCTACAGCTGGGTGCAGGTATTTGAAAACAAGGGCGCTGTAATGGGGTGCTCGAATCCGCATCCGCACGGACAGGTGTGGGCGCAGAACGCGCTGCCCGACGAGGCTGCGCGCGAAGAGGCTATGCAGGCCGACTATATGCGTGCGCACGGACGGCCGCTGCTGCAGGACTATATCGATTTGGAGCGGAGCGAGGGCGAGCGTCTGGTCGTCGAGGAGGCTCACTGGGTCGCCGTGGTGCCGCACTGGGCGCTCTGGCCTTTTGAAACCCTGGTCGTATGCCGCGATCCGGTGCAGCGCATGGACCAACTACAGCTCGAACAGCGCCGCAGTCTGGCGCGCCTGCTCCGGCGGCTGCTGGTGCGCTACGACAATCTGTTCTCGACGTCTTTTCCCTATTCTATGGGATGGCACGGGGCGCCCGGCGGAGAGCGCGATGCGCAGCACTGGCGCTTGCACGCGCACTTTTATCCTCCGCTGCTGCGCTCGGCCAGTGTCAAAAAATTTATGGTTGGCTACGAGATGCTGGGCGAGGCGCAGCGCGACCTGACGCCGGAGCAGGCGGCCGAGCGCCTGCGCCAGCAGAGTGAGGTGCACTACGCAGCCCAGCGTTGAACTGCGCTGACACGCACGAACAATCGAGCGCACCGGCGCAACAGGTAAGGTGTCGCTGTTGGTATCGCGAGGAGATTCAATGACCGCAGAGAGAGCAATTGCCGCTTTTGTCGATCGCTATGGGGGCCAGCCCGAGTGGGTGGCACGGGCACCGGGGCGCGTCAATTTGATTGGCGAGCACACCGACTACAACGACGGTTTCGTCATGCCGATGGCCATAGATCGGGCCGTCTATATCGCGGGGAGCAGCCTAGAGGACGATCGCGTGGAGGTGCACTCGGTCGACTTTGCTGAACAGGGCTCTTTTGCCCTGTCCAGCGTCGATAAGCTCGTACCGGCTGGCGACGGCTGGCTCGAATACGTCAAAGGTACGGCTTGGGCGCTGGCTGATGCGGGCTTGGCGCTGACCGGCTGGCGGGGAGCAATGGTCGGCGACGTTCCGGTTGGCGCGGGACTTTCGTCCTCGGCCGCTGTTGAACTGGCCGTGGCGCGCGCCTTTAGCGCACAGGCCGGTTGGGCTTGGGACGCGTCGGCGATGGCGCTGTTGGGACAGCGCGCAGAGAACCGCTGGGTCGGCGTCAACTGCGGCATTATGGACCAGATGATCTCGGCGTGCGGTCGCGCCGATCACGCCCTGTTGCTCGACTGCCGCTCGCTGCAGGGCACATTAGTTCCGTTGCCGGAGGGGGTATCGGTCGTCGTGCTCGACACCGGTACTCGTCGTGGACTAGTCGATTCGGCTTATAATGAGAGGCGCGCACAGTGCGAGACCGCTGCGCGCTTTTTCAATGTTGGCGCGCTGCGCGACGTAGACGAGGCGCACTTTGGCGAGCGCATGCGCGAATTGGACGAGATTACGCGTCGGCGCGCGCGCCACGTCATCAGCGAGAATGCGCGGACCGAACGAGCAGCCGAAGCCATGCGCGCGGGCAACGCCGGCGCGCTGGGCGCCCTGCTGAATGAGAGCCACGTTAGCCTGCGCGACGATTTTGAGGTGTCCAGTGAAGCGCTCGACAAGATGGTCGAATGCGCACAGCGCCACAGAGGATGCTACGGGGCGCGCATGACGGGCGCCGGTTTTGGCGGCTGTGCCGTAGCCTTGGTCGACGCGGAGCAGGTCGACGCATTGGTCGAGGAAACGGCGCGCGCCTATCGTGAGCAAACACAAAATGACCCAAGCGTATACGTATGCCGGGCGACTGATGGAGCAGAATTGCTCTGAACAGAAACGAGCAAAACCAACTCCTGACGCACCTGCGCGATTTTGTATCGGATCGCCGCCAGCAGCGCATGGAGGAAGTGTTGGGCGAGCGCACGCGCTGGCTGACCGTGGCGTTGGAGGATATTTACCAGCCGCACAACGCCTCAGCGGTGCTGCGTTCCTGCGAGTGCTTTGGCGTGCAGGACGTGCACATAATAGAAAACCGCAACGAATACAACCTCAACCCCGCCGTCGATAGGGGGGCATCGCACTGGCTGACGCTGCACCGCTACCGCGAAGAGGCGATCGATAATTCAACGCGCGCCCTGGCCGCTCTCAAGGAGGGTGATTACCGACTCTTTGCCATGACGCCGCACCGCGATGACTTGCAGTTGGAAGAAGTACCGGTAGACAGGCCCCTAGCCGTGCTCTTTGGCACGGAGGAGACCGGTCTGAGTGCCCGCGTCCTGGAGGCGGCCGACGCCTATGTGCGCATACCCATGTACGGCTTTACGGAGAGTTTTAACCTTTCCGTAAGCGCGGCGCTTACGCTGCGCGAACTGTCGATTAAGATGCGTTTACAAGAAGTCCCTTGGTCGTTGAGCAAAGACGAGAAAGACGCATTGCTGCTGGATTGGTACCGCCATTCGATACGCGGCGTAGAGCTGTTGGAGGAACGCTATTGGGCGGCGCGCGAAACCGATTGAGCACGCCGGCTCTGGTCTGCGCCTTGGCGCGCGCGGCCACCGCGTTGGCGAGTTTCGCCTTTGGCAGGGGCGTTCGCCGGCTCTTTTGCCCAGACTGTGCGGCAAAAGCGGGAGTCTTTCGGCCACAGGGGTATTTCGGTAAGGGTGGCACGGAGGTTGCACTGTCCGACTGCGGATAGACTAACCCGTAGCAGAGGAGAGTGGATATGGCCCAGAGTGTATTGGCCCGCATGGCTGCAATGTGTCGCGCTGAGATCGGCGAATTACTCGAGCAGATCGAAGACCCGAAAAAACTTGTCGCACAGCTGGTGCGCGATATGGAAGGATGCGTAGAGCGCGCCGTCGTCGTGCTCGGACGAGCCGCTGCTGGAGAGCAGCGCTTGGCCAAGGAGCACGCCGCGAACGCAGCGCGCATTGTCGACTGCCAGTGTGCGGCCGAGGGAGCGCTGGCAGACGGCGACGAAGCCGCAGCGCGACTGCTTCTGATCAAAAAAACGCAGCTCGTTGAGCGCGGCGCGCATTTAGAAACTGCGTTGGAAGAGCGTCGGCAGACTACGGCGGAGTTGCGCACGCAGCTGCACGGACTGCGCGCGCGACTGGAGCAGGCCAGAGAACGCGAGAAGGCCCTGCGCCTGCGCGTCGTCGATGTCGTGGAAGCGCAGGGCCTTGCGATCGACGTCGAATCGGCCGGTGCTGTACGCGCGCGATTTGCTGACATCGAAAAACGCGTAAGCGAATGCGAACGCGATGTTGCACATTATGAAGAGAGGGCGATGGCTGCCGAAGCGGAAGCCGAAGCGTGGACCGAACGGGCGGCCGTAGACGCGCAGATCCGTGCGTTGGAGAAGTTGGAAGCCGAGCGGCGCGTCGATCGCCAACTGGAGGCGATGCGTGCTAAGGCGAACGGCTAGACGACGGCCATGGCTAGGTCAATTGATAGGAGAGAAAACGCTATGTTAGCAAAAATACTGGGTATAGCACTGGTTATTTGGGGGGGCATTTTGGCGATCGAACTGATCTTTCCCGTCGTGGGAGGATTCTTTGCCGCCGTAGTACTCGTCGCTACGATCGCACTCGCAGCTGGCGCGCTCTATATGGGTGCGCGCTGGCTGAGCGGCGAGAGCGGGTTGGGCAAGGTCCTCGGCGTGCTCGCCGTACTCGCCGGCCTATTCATCGGTGCCAAAGCGGTGCTCGGCGCGGTCGTCGGCCTGTTCGGCGCCCTGCTGCTATTCGTCAAGGTCGCCGTCGTGTGTGCTATGCTCTACGTCGGTTGGGGGTGGTTTCAGCAGGGGGCATTTCGCCTGCCGCGGCGCGGAAGATTGGTCTGAGTCGCGGCCCTAAAGCGCACCGACGCGCTATAGTTTTCCCTCCCTTTCCCATTCGGCATAGAGCTGCTGGCGGTAGGATTGGGCGCGCTCGGCATCTTCCGTCGCGCACTCGGCAAAGTAGACAAAACCCAAGGCGCGTCGCGGTCGCAGGCTGGCATTGGCTTCGGCGCGGTGCACCGTCAGCGAATGGTGGGCGATCAGGTCTCCGGGCTGCGTGCAGACGGAGACTTCCCTGCGCAGGTCGTCCTCGCCGTAGTTTGTTATGCCCTGTGAGAAACCGAGTATGTTTGTGCGCTGGTGCGGTCGCATGCCGCAGCGATGTGAGCCGGGCAGGTAGCGCACGCAGCCGTTTTTTTCGTCGGCGCAGTCCTGCGATAGCCAAAGCGTCAGCGCTTCGTTGGGTTCAAGCATAAAGTAGAAGCCATCTTGATGCGGCGGCGTCTCCCTGCCGCGCACGGGCAGTTTGTTAAACCACTGCAAATTTTTTCCCCGCACCGGTTGGTCCATCAGCTGTGCGCACAGTTCCATCATGCGCTCTCCGTAGTAGAGAGCGTGAAAAAAGGAATCGTAGTCGCACATATTTTGCAGGCGCATTAGGGTTGAGAGATCGCCCTTATCCTCGTAGAAACCCGCCGTCTCAGGCAGCTCAGGTAGTTTTTCTGCTATATAGCGGTCGACTTCGGCGTTGATCTGGGCGATCTGACCGGCATCCATAAAGCCGCGCAGCACGGCAAATCCATGCTCGTCGAAATCGCGCTTGGCTGCGTTGATATCTATCATGCCATGCTCGGGAGGCGAGGGGGGTAGAGGTCGCCGAGTAATATAGCTCTGCTGTTAGACCACACAAATCAATGCAAGTCATGCGCAGCCTGTGTCTTGGCGTACAGCAGCGCATATATGCGGATTGAGCGCATCTTCCCTTTGTTCTATATTGCTCGAAAATCAACTCATTTTAGGGAGGGGTTTGGCAATGGCAGCAAAGAAGAAGGGCAAGGTGATTAATCTAGCTATGGTCGGCTGCGGCGGCATGGCCGGCGCGCATCTCAATGGATACGAAGAGCTGCTCGGCAAGGGCGAGACTCGCTTTCGCATCGTCGCCTGCGTCGATGAAGCGGTCGAGCGTGCGCAGAACTTTGCCGATCGCCTACGCAGAAATTCCGGTTGGGACGTGGCCACGTTTGCCACGTTAGAGCAGCTGCTCAACAGCGATGTACAGGTCGATGGCGTAGATATTTGCAGTCCGCACGGACTGCACCACGTATTGGCGTGTGAGGCGCTCGACGGCGGCGTTAACGTACTCTGCGAAAAACCCATCGGCGTCACGGTGCGCGCCAGCAAGAAAATCGCCGCGACCGCCAAGCGGCGTGGCCTCGTCGCCGCCACCGCTGAGCAGTGTCGCCGCGCCATTGGTCAGCGCACGATCCACTGGGCGTTTAACGATGGTCTATTGGGCCAGCCCAAAATGTGGTGGGCCATTCGCGCCGGTTGGCAAGATCCGCAAAGTGTGCCCAACTGGCACTGGCGCATTGATCGCAAGTTGGGTGGTTGTGGCATGATCATGGACAGCGGCGCCCACTGGGTCGACACCATGCGCTACTGGTTCGGCGAGATCGACAGCGTGTATGCGCGCGTCGAACACATGTATAAGCGCCCCCATAAAAAGGGTCGTACGATCGTCGATAGTGCGCAGGAGGATTTCTGGACTAGTATCTTCAATTTCAAGAGCGGGTTGGTGGGCACCTGGTCGTGGACCATTAGTGCACCGGGCAAGGGCTTTACGCAACTGACGATGTCGGGCACTAAGGGATCGATTATCGATTCGGATATTTTTCATCCGGCCGCTTTTCAAGCCGCCGGCGAGTGCCAACTGCTCGACGGTACGACCTTCAGCATGCCCAAGCTGCAAACCCTCTATTTGGATACGCTCAGTCAGCGCAAGAGAGAGCAGCTCTTTCCCTACGGCATTACGGGTGGCGTGACGCTGGAGCTGTGGGATTTTATCGACGCGCTGAGCAAGGGCAGGCCGGTGGAAATTGACGTGGAGGAAGGGCTGCGCAGCAAGGCGGTGAGCGAAGCGGTATACGAGTCGGGCAAGAGCGGTCAGGTAGTGAAGGTCGCCGACGTGCTCAAGGGCAAGGTCGATGCCTATCAGCGCGACGTCGACAAGGCTTGGAAACTGCTGTAGACAAGCGCCTGCAGAGACGGTGATATAGTCGGGGGTGCGGCTGCGCCTGCAGTGCGGTCACACCCCCTTTGCTTTGCCTGTTGCTCGGTCTTTTAACGCAGCAGAACCATGCGCTGCACTCGCGTCCGCTGATCGTGCCGCAGAAGGTAAAAGTAGACTCCGCTGGCCGCTGCGCGGCCGTCGTCGCTGCGGCCGTCCCAATGCGCCGCATAGTCACCGGCCGCGGCGTAGCCGGATGCCAGCTGGCGCACCTGCTGTCCTAGAACGTCGTAGATCATCAGAGAAAAGTGCCCATCGTTCGACAGCGCATAGCGAATCACCGTGCGGGCATTAAACGGGTTAGGATAGTTTTGGTCGAGGGCCAGATAGGTCGGTGTAGCCTCGCTTTGGAAGACGGCGGTTGCGCCGAGTGCGGCTATCCAGCGCGCCAGCAGCTGTGTTCCTTGGGAATCCACGCGCAGCGAGGCCAGTGGCGGCATGCGGCTGCTGTCGAGCGCGCGCATGCGCGCCAGCACCGTGGAGTTTTGCGGCTGACCGGGGCGAATGCGGCGCGGCGCGTCTAAGCCGAGATCGCCGTAGAGCGGTGGCACGTCGACCAGGCGCGTCGCGTCTAGCGGCGAGGAGAAGCGCATATCCATATCGCCGCGTCCGCTGCCACCGGGTAGGTGGCAGCCCGCACAGTTGACCTCCAAATAGGCGCGGGCGCGCTCGCCGAGGGGGATGCGCTCGTCGTCGTAGCGCGGCAGGCGCGGTAGCTGATCGGGCGGCGCGCCGATGCGCTCTGTGAACAGGCCGATGTGATCGAGCGTGCGCAGTTGGTTATCGGTGCCCTGCGCGTAGGGATGATCGCCGTTGAGCTGAGCTGTGCGCACGCCCAGCACATAGCCGCTTTGCGGCGTGTGGCAGGTCAGGCACTCGGCGCGGCTGGGAAAGTAGTGCGTGTGCTCTTGGCCGCCTACGGAATAGGTACGCGTGACGCTCTCGGTCAGCAGCGTGGCCTCGTCGCCGTCCCACATATAGTTGTAGCCGTCCCATGCCTGGCCAACTGGGCGCTTGACGAAGAAGCGCGTTTCGACGAGCTGCTCGCCTAAATAAAAGTTTTTCACCAGCACGCTTTGGGCGGGAAAGGTCCAGTGATCTTCGCGCGAAAATTTGATCTGCGCCGTGCCGGGCAGGGCGATAAACCGCTCCTTATCGGCGCCGTCGGACCAAAACGGGGCGTTGACCGAATAGGGTATTATGCCCGGGGCCAGGCGCCGCGTCGCCATGTCTTCATACAGCCCGGACGCCGAAAGCTTGGCGGGGATATTGCCCGGTGGATCGGCGTCGTCCTTATCGGCTAGTCGATAGATGGCCCCGTCAAATCCGACGATATAGACTTCGCCCTGCTCGTCCTCGCCAAAACTGGCAATGGGCGATGGGCTGAGGGCGAGTAGCTGGTTTTCTACCTGCCCGTCGGGCAGGCGGCGCAGCGCCCAGACCTGGCGATCGACAAAGTCCCCGTACACGTAGGCCCCCTGCAGTCGAATGAGGCGGGGGCCGCGGTATACATAGCCGCCGGTAATGGAGTGGCCCACGCTGTGGCTGTACTCGTATAGCGGTAATACGAGTCCGCTGCTATCGCAGCCGTTGGATGGGTTGAAGCAGTGCGAGCCCTCCATGGTGTTCCAGCCGTAGTTGCCGCCGCGCACAATCAGATCGACTTCTTCCCATTCGTTCTGGCCGACATCGCCGGCCCACAGCTCGCCGGTCTGGCGATCGAAGCTAAAACGCCACGGGTTGCGCAGGCCCCAGGCCCAAATTTCGCGCCGGCGTCCGGCGCTGCCGTCAAAGGGGTTGTCGGCTGGAATGGCATAGGCCAAGTCGCCCTCGCGCCGGTCTACGTCGATGCGGAGAATGGCCCCGAGCAGCGTGGTGGGATCTTGGCCGTTTTTAAACACGTCGTTGGCGCGTCCGCCATCGCCTAAACCAATGTAAAGGTAGCCGTCTGGACCAAAGGCGATTTGCCCGCCGTTGTGATTGCCGGCCGGCTGTTCCACGTCGAGCAGCACGCGCTCGCTGGATGGAACGCCGCGCTGTGGGTTGCCGGGATCGACGCTAAATTCAGACACGCGCGTGATGAGGTCTCCGGTGGTGTAAAAGACGTAGAACAGACCGTTGTCGCGATAGCGCGGGTGGAAGGCCATGCTGAGCAGGCCGGTCTCGCTAGACGGCGTGCGAACCCGGTCGCGCAGGTCAATAAATGTGCTAGCCTGTGCGCCTTCGCCGTTGATAAATGCGCGCACGGTGCCGCTGCGCTCGACGACAAAGAGGCGATTGGAACCGTCGCCGGCATGGGTCAGGTGCAGCGATGACGAAAAGCGCAGGTCGGCAAATATGCGCTCCAGTTTCATGGCCGCCAGCGCGTATCCGGGACTGTCCAGCAGCAGCGATGTATTGGCCTGGCGCTCTGCCAACCCATAGGGTGCCTGTTGGGCCAGCAGTGCGCTCGGTATGAGTAGGGCGATGAACAGGTAGTGCAATAGCGGTTCTCCCGGTTGGCTCAGTGGGCGTGAATCTCGTATTCGACGACGCGGGTGTCGCCGCCGATGCGGCGCCAAAAGCGCTCCAACAGCGCCGAGTTGGCGGCAAAGGCCGGTGGTCGCCGCGCAAAGTCGACGATGAGGTCGGCATCGTGTGCGTCGCGCAGTAGGCGAAAAGAGAATATGTACTTCCCATCGGCATCGAGCCAGATGTCGGAGCGACCAAAGCGCAGATCGTTGAAAAAAACATCGTCGCCCTCGCGGTGGGCGCGGTAATAGCCGCGCGAAAACCAGCGCAGCGCGCGCAGCGGACGCTGTTGCCAATAGGGGGCGACTAGCGCGGTGTTTTTTTCAATGCGGCGAAAGCGCGTTGGCGGCTTCTCATCAAAAAGGGAATAGAGTCCGACGTAGAGCGCATCGTCGGACTCGGCAAGGCCCATCCACAGCACGTTGTTAAGCGGAGTAGGAGTCGCAAAGAGCCGCTGGTAGGTAATGCCCTGATCGTCTAGGGCGTCGGCGAACGTCGCGCGCACGTGCAGGCTGTTGGCCGCTGTCAGCAGCAAATAACACGAGCTGAGTGCCAGGCCGAGGCCGTTGAGTTGGCGCCGCCGCCGCGCGTCGGGTGGATGGCGCAGAGCGGCCATGAGGAAAAAGAGCAGGGGGAGCGTATAGAGCGGGTCGATGATAAAGATCGTCGAAAAGGCGACGGGATAGGAACTAAAGGGATTGAATAACTGCGTGCCGTACATGGTGAAGGCGTCGAGCAGTGCGTGGGTTAGCAATCCCCAAAACCACAACGTCGCCCAGTTGCGCCAGTGCACGTTCAGTTGCGCATGCAGCGCCGCTGTCAACTTGCCGCCGAGCAGGCCGCCGACGGCGGCAAAGAGCAGCGAGTGCGATAGGCCGCGGTGAATGCCCAACTGCACTGTTTCGCTGGTAAAGGCGCCCAGCAGCACGTCTAGGTCGGGGGTTAGGCCGGCGGCAGCACCCCACAGTGCCGCGCGGTGCGCTGCCCGGCGTCCGAGCACGGCCTCGCCGACAGCAGCGCCGAGTGCAAGTTGGGTAACGGTATCGATCGTCGTCTTCCGCAGATGGTGAAAAGGGAGCCTATGGGCAGAATATACGCAGTGTGGCAATGGGGGCTATGGGTTTCGCTTGACAGCGCTGGGTGCCAGGGGGATATTGGGGCCCCATGACGCCAAAAATACGCAGTATGCAAGCGGGCGATCGGCTGGCGGTGGCCGAGCTAATCTGCGTATCTACAAACTGGGCCGCGGCGTTGCGTTGCCCACCTTTATGCCGGAGACGGGGTAGGCCACGAGCCCAACAGCAGCAAATACCCGCGGATCGTTGGGCGCTGGCCCGTCCAGGCGATGAGCGGTTCGGTGGTCGTCCATGCCAGCAGAGAGGCGCCCAGATGCTCTGCGCAGTGGCGACCAAGCGCCAAGAAGGAAGGCCGCCCTGGATCGGCTAAGAGCAGCTGTTTGACGCCGGCACCCAGCGCGCGCTCCACGAGTTGCAGTACGATTTGCACCATATTCTGGCGAAAGCAAATATCGGCTCCTATCACGATGTCGTGCGCCGCTAATAGCGCCCTGTCAACGCGGGAAAAATCCAGCGGCTGCGTGGCGATGTCAACGCCGTTGAGCTGTGCGTGCAGGTCGACAAAGGGGAATACGAGTGGATCGATATCGGTTGCCGTCACGCGCGCGGCAAAGGTCCGCGCGCAGAAGATGCCCCCCAATCCCCAACCGCAGCCGACATCGAGCACGCGGGACTGCGGTGCGAGGGGATGGCGCTGCAGAAAGTCCATGAGTAACCACCCGGCATTCCACGCCTTGTGGCCCTGTTGGCGCGGCGAATTGAGCCCTTTGACGCGGCGCAATTCGGGGTGGGTGGCGCTGGGTAGCCGCAGGCCGAAGGCCTCGCGTTCGTGGGGGGCTAAGCCCGTCATATCGGTGCCCTTTCGCCGCAGTGATATTGCAGTATATACCAAAGTAAGGAGAGGCTGGTCGGCCAGCCACTGGAAATACATGCTAGAAAATTGGCGCTTTTCCCGCATTGTCGATGCACTGCCGCCGGTAGTGCCCTTTGTCCCTCCCGAGGCATTAGAGCGCCGCTTGGGCCGCGCGCTGAACGTGCGCACGGGAGCCAACGAGAGCAATTTTGGCGCTTCGCCGCGTGCACATGAGGCCATGGTCAAGTCCATCGAACAGGTGCACTGGTACGGCGATCCCGAAGGCTATGTGCTGCGCGCGGCGCTGGCACAAAAGCACGGCCTACAGCGCGGCGAAATTGCCTTGGGCAGCGGTATTGACGATTTGTTGGGACTCTTCGTGCGTCTCCTCGTCGATCCCGGCGACGCAGTACTCACCTCATTAGGGGCATATCCAACTTTTAATTACCACGTCGAAGGCTACGGCGGCATCCTGCATAAGGTGCCCTACCGCGCCGATTGCGAAGATCTGTCGGGGCTGGCCGATGCCGCGCGAGATATCGAGCCCAAAATCGTCTACGTAGCCAATCCCGACAATCCGATGGGCACCTGGCACGACCGCGCGGCGCTGGCCGACTTTATCGCGCGCCTGCCCGATGCGAGCGTGCTGTTGCTCGACGAGGCCTATGCTGACTTTGCGCCGGAGAGTGCGCTATTAACCCCCGATCTGGCGCGCGCGCGCGTGGTGCATTTGCGCACGTTTTCCAAAGCTTACGGTATGGCCGGCGCGCGCATAGGATATGCTATGGCGCCCGCCGCGCTGGTCGCAGCGCTCGACAAGGTGCGCAATCACTTTGGCGTCAGCCGCGTTGCGCAGGCCGGTGCACTGGCTGCCCTCGACGATGGGGACTTTGTGCGCTGCGTAGTCGCTGAGGTGGAGCAAGGCAAGAGTGAGTATGCCGAGTTGGCGCATGAGCTCGGGACATCTATCGTGCCATCGGCGACCAACTTCGTGGCCCTTGACGCCGGCGATGGCGCGCGCGCGCGCGCGCTGATGGCGGCTTTGCTGGCGCGCGGCGTTTTTGTGCGCATGCCCGGCGTTTCCCCGCTTGATCGCTGCATACGCATAACGGTCGGGCCGGCTCCGGAGCGCGCGGCGCTGGCCCCGTTGCTGCGCGCGGCGTGGAAGGAGGTCTGAGGTGAAGGTGCTATTGGTCGGGGCGAGTGGATTGATCGGATCGGCGCTGGCGCGTCACGTGCGCGAAGAGGGCCATGCCGTCGTTCGTCTCGTGCGGCGCAAGCCGGTAGACGACGAGGAGTTTTTGTGGGATGTCTCGCGCGGAGAAATCGATGCCGCCGCGCTGGACGGCGTCGACGCCGTCGTCCACCTGGGGGGTAGCAATATCGCCGGAGGGCGTTGGACCGCGCGCAGAAAAGCCGAACTGCGCGCCAGTCGGATTGACAGCACGGCCCTGTTGGTCAACGCACTCCAGCGCACCGATAGCAAGCCGCAGATTTTTATCTGCGCTTCGGCTGTGGGCATATACGGAGATCGCGGCGACGAAGTGCTTACGGAAGACAGTGCGCCGGGCAGCGGATTTCTCGCCGAACTAGGCCAGGCTTGGGAGTCCGTGGCTGCGGGGGCACCAATGCAGGTGGTGCACGCGCGGTTCGGCATCGTGTTGGACCGCACCGGCGGGGCGCTGGGCAAGATGCATCTGCCCTTTAAATTGGGTCTGGGCGGTCGGTTGGGGAGTGGGCGTCAGTATATGAGCTGGATCGATATGGACGACGCCGTGGCCGCGCTCTACTGGATGCTGAGCGCGCGGGCGCTGAGTGGCCCGGTCAACGTGGTGGCGCCGCAGCCGGTGCGCAATGCCGACTTCACGCGCGCACTGGGCCGCGCGCTGCGCCGTCCGACTCCCTTTCCCGTGCCGGCTTTTGCGCTGCGTTTGGCTCTGGGTGAAATGGCCGATGAAGCCCTGCTGGCCAGTCAGCGCGTCGAACCGCACAAGCTGCTCGATGCGGGCTTCCAATTTGCCCTGCCCGACGTGCAGAGCGCGCTGTTGGCACAGCTGGGCTGATAGCGCGTGACCGCTCACTCAGCGCCGCGCGTTGGAGCGGTGTTTTATGCGCGTTAGCTACAGTCCCTCATACTTCGTAGAACTGCCCGCTAATCACCCCTTTCCGATGGGTAAATTTGCCGCTCTACAGCGCATTCTCTTAGCGGAAAGGCTCGTACTGCCCGAGCACATTTTCGAACCGGCCGAAGCGGCCTGGGACGATTTGCTTCGCGTGCACGAAGCGCCGTATATAGACAAGCTGCGCCGCGGCGCTCTAGCGCGTCGCGAGGAGCGCCGCATGGGGCTGCCCTGGTCAGAGGCGCTGCTGCGTCGCTCGCGCCTGGCCGTGCAGGGAACGCTGACGGCGGCCCGCATGGCGCTGGAGGATGGCATTGCCGCCAATTTAGCTGGCGGTACGCACCACGCCTTTCCCGGCCACGGCGAGGGCTTTTGCGTATTCAACGACATGGCGGTAGCCATTCGCACCTTAGTGGCCGAAGGAGCGATAGAGCGGGGTGTGGTAATCGATTTGGATGTCCACCAGGGCAACGGCACGGCGGCGGCGCTGGCCGGTGATCCAATGGCCTACACCTTCTCGATGCACGGCGCCAAAAACTATCCCTTTGTCAAAGAGCAGTCATCGCGCGACGTCGAGCTAGAAGATGGCGCGGGCGACGACCAATATGCGCAGCTACTGGCCGAGCACCTACCGCAGGTTCTCGACGAGGCCCGAGCCGATATCGCCTTTTACTTGGCCGGTGTCGATGTGGTCAAAGGCGATCGCTATGGTCGGTTGGCGCTGAGTCGGGAGGGGCTGCGCACGCGCGAGCGCGCGGTCTTAGAGACGCTGGCAGGCAGGGGAACGCCGCTGGTACTGCTGATGTCTGGAGGTTATGCGCCTACGGCCGATGAGACGGCCGATCTACACGCCGAAGTGCACCGCGCGGCGCGCGAGATCTACGCATAGAAGGCCGCCGTTAAGGCGCGTATACGGTGAATCCAACCGAATCGACTGCCGCAGAGGCGAAAAAGCCTATGCCCCCATCTACATTGAAGCGGGGACGTTGAAACTGATCTCCGAGCAGGCCACCGCCGCCGCCGCCGCCGTCGCTGTCGGGGTCGGTGCGGATAAAGTCGTACCAGTTTTTATCTAAGGCGTATATCAGAAACTTGTGGCGTCCTTCAAAGGCGATGCCAAACCAGGGCAAACGCGCGTTTCCATCGCTGATGGCCAGAGGAGGCGACGCGCCCGATCGGTCAAACTCTGCCAGATCGTCTTCTTCTAAGAAATCGGCTTCAATCAGCAGCGGTGAATCCTCTTCCAGATTGAAAATGGCCAATTGGTAGGCATCGATATCGTTTGCGCTGAGGCGCACTTCGAGCAGACCTTGGCGATAGGGTACCTGATTTGTCTGCGCCTCGTAAACGCCGTCTCCCAGTTCGGAAAATAGCGCCAGCTGGCTGTCGACTTGCAGCGTTTCCTCGTCGAGGAGGAGAAAGCGCTCTACCCTAATGCGCTGTGGCGTGGTTGTTTGCGCGCGCAGAACCTGGCCATCGGGCGTGCTGGCCTCGAGTTCATACAGGCGCTGCGGCTCGACCATGGGGGCATCGGCCGGCGGCAGGTAGCGCCCCAGCGAATCGGGGTCCGGCGCGTAGCTATAGCTCTGATTGCCGCTGCGCACGACGATCTGCGCGTCTACAATAGCCGCTGCTTCGGTCGAGTGCGCAGCGCCCGGTTCCAGCGTGCGCTTGAGAAAGAGGTCGGGTAGCGGTTGGTCGACGGTGAGGATGGCATCTATAACCAGCACGTCGGCCTCGCTGGGGCCGAAGAGTTCGCCCGGCTTGCGATCGGCCGAGCAGGCGGCTAGCAGTACTAGCAGTGCCCAGGTGGCACGCGTGCGCAATATGTGGGTTGGCGTATATCGCATGGACATCAGAAGGAAAAGTTGAGGCCAAACGTCGGTATGACGGGCAGCATTTTAACCACTTCGGGCTCCGTGGCCAGATCTTCGGTATTGTACTGGACAAACCACTCGTTGCGCCGACTATAGACGTTGAAAATCTGCACAAAGGCCTCGGCATCTCTGCTCCATAGGGCAAAGGAGCGGCGCAGGCCGGCATCGATTCGGTGGTAGGGCAAAAGGCGGCCGCTGTTGCGCTCTGCCGGCAGGGCGCGATCCTCGAAAATGCCCGTGGCCGGGTCGCGCAGTTGGTAGCGTGCGGCGGCCGGTGTAAAAGCCTGGCCGGTGCCGTAGACAAAACTCGTGCTGGCAATCCACTTGCCGAGCCGATAGGTGGCGGTGAAAGACGCGTCGTGGCGGCGGTCGTACTTGGGGGGAAAGGTGCGTCCTTCGTTGATTTCGGGGAAGGTGCGCCGCGTCCATCCCAGCGTATAGCCCAGCCAGCCGCGCAGCCGGCCCGTGCGCTTTTCCAAAAAGAGCTCTAACCCCGTCGCATAGCCGCTGCCGTCCGTCTTAAACACGTCGATGGAGCGCGTCTGGTCACTGTCGGCGACGCTGTCGTTGTCGAGTAAGACCAGATTGTCGAGGTCGGTGTAATAGGCCTCGGCACTCAGCCGGTAGCGCTGCGAGGGCTCCCACTCCAAGCCCGTGACCAACTGCCACGAACGACCCGGTGTCACGCTCTCGTCCAGCGGCACCCAGAAGTCGCCGCCGCTAAAGCCTTCCGAAGTGACCAACTGCAAATATTGGTGGTAGAGGCCGCCGGCCAGCTTAAAGCGCCAGCCGGGCTGCAGCACTTGCGAAAGAGAAAAGCGCGGCTCCAATACTGCGCGCGCCCCCTCGCTGAAGTAGCTAGAGCGCAGGCCAATGCGCAGGTCGGTGAGTGGGGTCATCTGCCAATCGTCCTGCGCGTAGGCCGATAGCAGAAGGGGGTTGGTATTGAGATCGAACTGTTGTTGGCGATTGAACGAAGAGGCGAAATCGAATGCGTAGTGACTCAGCTGCAAGCCGCTTTTAATCGTGTGGTTGGAGCCGGCAAAATAGTCGATGTCCGCTTTGAAGGACACGTCGCGGACCTGGTTGCCAAAGTCGATGGGCGTCTCAAAAAAGCTCAGCGCAATATCGCTCTTATACTCAGAGTAGAAGGCGGTGAAGCGACCAAAGAGCGTCGGCGTGAAAACGCGCTTCCAGCGCCCGCTCACGGCGCGATTGCCCCAGCGAATGTTGAAGTAGGTCTCCGCGTCGGGGTCGAGGGCAAAGTCGAGCAGGTCGCGCCCCCAATAGGCGCTGAGCACCATGGTGTCGTCATCGCCTAGCGTCCGGTGTACCTTAAAATTGAAGTCGTAGAAATAGTAGTCGGGCACGTCGATGCCGTTTCTGCGCACGACGGCCAGCACCGGATCGAGGTAGGTGCGCCGCCCGGCCAGCAGCCACGAGCCATGCTCTATGGGGCCTTCGGCCAGCAAGCGGCCGGAGATCAGGCTGATGCCGCCGCGACCACTGACGCGGCGGCGGTTGCCCTCGATGTTCTGCACGTCGAGCACGGCGCCGAGATTGCCTCCGTACTGAGCGGGATAAGCGCCCTTATAGAAGGTGATGTCTTTGATCGCATCCGGATTGAAGGTCGAGAAAAAGCCAAAGGCATGCGCCGGGTTGTAGAGCGGCACCTGGTCGAGCAGGATGCGCGTTTGATCGGGGCCGCCGCCGCGCACGTAGAGGCCGCTGCTAATATCGGAGGCCGACTGCACGCCGGGCAGGAGCTGCAGGCTGCGCAGGAGGTCAGGCTCGCCGATAGCCGGTAGGCGCTCTAGGGTCTTGGCCTGCAGTGCGGTTACGCTGGCCTGCTGGCGCAGTTCGTCCTGCAGGCGATCGGCTGTGACCACCGTTTCTTCCTCGATGCGGATCAATTCGCTCTGCAGCTCGATATCGAGGCGGAGCTGTTGTCCTTGATCGAACTCGACGGTATCGCGCTGCACGCGGTAGCCAATGTAGGAAATCGTCAGCGCATGGCGTCCGGCTGGAATATTCTGCACGGCGTAGTAGCCGTCGGCGTTGCTGAGTGCGCCCAGGCGGAGGCTGTCAAAGGAAACGGTTGCGTTGGGCAGGTTTTCGCCGTCTTCGGCGTCGCGCACAAAGCCGCTGAGCGTGGCTGCAAAAGACGGTTGGCACAGCGAAAGGAGAATCCAGAGGAGTTTACAGCAGGTGCGCATTATGCCGGGCTGAGCCTGATGGCCGAGAGCGTTGGTCGCAGCTGCAAGAACTCGTCGATATGGATAGCATTTATATGCTGCAACTGCGTTCGGCACTGCGTCGCACCGGCGCCGCCCGCTAGGATGATGGCACTGCTTCCCAAGCGCTGGCGCAGCTGGCGCAGCTCCTCTCCAAGGGCTTGTGCATCAATGGAGTAGACGATGCTCAGCGCGACGACGCGCGCGCGCTGCCGAAAGGCAGCAGCGGCGATGTCGTCGGCGGCGATATTGCTGCCTAGGTAGGTGGTGCGCCAGCCCTCAGTGGCGGCGAGGGTGGCGACAAAGAGGGCGCCTAACTCGTGCATTTGCCCCAGCGGTGTAGCCACTAACAGGTGCGGTGCATCGTCGGGTACGCGCAGGGCCGAGCGAATAGTATCGATAAAGGACCGCACGACGACGGACGCTAAGTGCTCGCTAGCAATGCGCAGCGAGCCGTCTCTCCAGCGCTGGCCAATGGTGGCCATAAGCGGCTCTATGACGTGCGAAATAAGGCGATTGTGATCGAATTGGAGCGCGGCCCGCTGCAGTTCGCCTTCAAGGGCCTGCGAGTCGAGCTGCTGCACGGCGTCCATACAGCGAGCCACAATGGCCTCGGACGATCCCGCCGAGTTGGGCGCATTGCGACCCGGTGCATCGCTGTCGGGTTGATTCGCAGCCGGTTCGGAACTCTCTGCTACGAGCGCGCGCAGCTGCTCATCCGATAGGTGGGCAATCTGACCGATGGAGTGTCCGGCACGGGTCGACTGGCACAATAGCCTGAGGCGCACTATGTGGCCTTCGCTATAGAGGCGTTGCCCGCTGGCCGTGCGCTGGGGCGAAATGGCCGCATAGCGCTTTTCCCAAATGCGAATAACGTGTGCGGTGAGGCCCGTGCGCTGCGATGCAAGCCTAATAGGGTAAGTAAATGTATTGTCCACAGGGGGAATATACCGGGTGTCGACCATTCGTCAACGCGAGAAACAGAAGTAGTTTTAATCCTGTAAGACGCCTAAAAATAGCGACATAAAATAGTTAAAGTAAGAAGGCGTGTAAGAAGGCGGCGTTGGCTACCAGCGGGGCTGGAGCGATGACGACTACATACATATAGAGTCGCTGCAGGCGTCGATCCCAGTGGCGTGGCTCTATGAGCAGGGCAAGGCCTTGGATAAGGAAGTACGCTGCCATGGGGCCGAAGTAGACTGGGTGGCCCATGAGATAGTGTGGGACGGTCAGAATTAGCTCGTGCCAAATGCCCGAGGCGATAAAGGCGGCCAGCAGACCGAGGCGAGGGTAGCGCATAAGGGGAGAGAAAAATATGTGGCGCAGCCACTCGCCGACCCAGCGGTTCCAGCAGCTGCCCCAAAAATGGGCCAGTGAACGAGCGAGCAGGGGGCTGTTGTGAACAGGGCAGATAAGGCGTCCGCTGCTGAGAAAAATAAGGCGGAAAACAGCCCCCATGGTTTCGGTCAGCACATAAAAGGCTGGGAAGGCCATATAGGCGCGCACGAAGGGAGGCGGTGCAAAGCGACTGACGATATGCCAATAGAGGGCGTAGGTGCACAGGGATATGAGCAGCCACTGCAGGGCCGTGCGTCCGGCAAAGGTACAATGGCCGCTTTGCAGCGCAGGGCTACGCAGCCAAGAGCGCGGCGAATAGAAAGGCGCGAGAATGTAGAAGGCAACTTTTTGCGGTATGGGCAATCGGTAGATGATGCCGCCGATTACTTTGAGCGGTATACCCACCAGAAAATAGGCGGCTGCAAAAGCGAGCGCCCCTCCGATGCTGGGGGCAATGGGTAGGTGAGCGGTTTCCATGGGGCTTAAATAAACGCAATAAAGGCGCGCAGAGAAAACCGCCCGCACCGGGCACAAAAAAAACCGCCGGCGCAATGCCATGTGCGCCGGCGGTTTCTGCGATGAAGAAGAGCGGGGTTGCTTAGCGGATGGCTTCGCTCTTTACTGCACCCCACGAGTTGTTTTCGACGGCAGTCGGACCGGCCGGCGGCAGCAAAACGGCATCGATGACGTGAATCACGCCGTTGCTGGCCAGAATGTCCACGGCCGTGACATTGGCGTTGTCGACCATGACGCCGGCATCGGAGGTCATGATGGTCACAGACGCGCCGTTTACTGTGGCGGCCGAGCTGAGGGTCACGACCTGATCCGAGGTAACGGCACTGGCGACGACGTGATACAACAGGATAGAAACGAGCTGGTCTTTATTTTCAGGCAAGAGCAGAGACGCTACCGTACCTTCAGGCAGTTTGGCAAAAGCATCGTCGGTGGGAGCAAATACGGTGAAAGGCCCTTCGCTCTTCAGTACATCAATTAGGTCGGCAGCCGTCAGAGCAGCAGCCAGCGTATTGAAGGTTCCCGCTTCAACAGCAGTGTCGACGATGTCCTTGTCGCTCTGAGCGCTGGCGGTATCGGCGGAGAAGCATAGGCCGGCAGCGACCATAGCGGTGAGGGCAAAGCGTGCGATTTTCATGACAAGTCTCCGAGTTGTGCGCTTAGTGGCGCGTTGTTTAAGTTGCTTGTCAAGAGAATACTCAAGGTCTACCATTTGTCAATGTTTTGTCTATAAAAAAACTACAGTGTGGCTATTTTTTGCAGCAATTGTGCGAGAAGGGCCAGATTGTCTATGCGAAGGGCATCTATCTCATCTATAACGGCTTGGAAGTGTGGGGCCATGCGGCCGCCGATGAGCAGGGGGGTGTCGGGCAGCGCTTGCCGCAGTTTGGTCAATTCGCCGCGCAGCAGGGTGTCGTCTTCCAGATAAATGATACTGAGGGCCACGGCTTTGGCGGAGTGGGTTAGCGCCGCTGCGGCAATTTCCTCGGCCGGTAGGTTGGGACCCAGATAGAGCGTATTCCAGCCTGCACTTTGCGCGGTCAGGCTGGCCAATAAGGCGCCGACTTCGTGCCACTGTCCGGCCGGTGTTGTGCTGATGAGCAGAGGGGCGTTTGCGGGGGGCCGATTGGTCGAGTGTAGGGTGCCGAGGAACGTTCGAACGATCGAGGTCGCCAAGTGTTCGTCGGCTACGCGGAGGGTGCCGTCGCTCCACCTATCCCCGACTGCTCTCATCAGGGGATCAATTACGTCGACCAGCAGGCGATTGCGCCCCATGGCGACTTCGGCCGCCATGAGCTCACGGGTGAGTTCATGGCCGTTCATGTCGGATACGGCGCGCAAGCAGCGCTGCACAAAATCGTGCGGTTGGCCCTCTGGCAGGGGCGGTTGGTCAGGCGATTGTTCCTGCATGGGGGTGGCGAGAGGACGCTCGGAGAGCAATTCCCTGAGGTCGGTGTCCGACAGGTGTGCTATGCTCCCTATGCTGTGGCCCTGTTGCGTCGCTCGGTGCAGATTGGCCAGGCGCTCTATATCGTCGCCCGAGTATAGCCTGCGGTTGGTGGCCGTGCGCTCCGGTGACACTGCGCCATAGCGCTTTTCCCAAACGCGAATGGCATGCGGACTCAGTCCGGTTCGCTGTGCGACCATTTTCATGGCATATCGCTTCTCGCTTGTCATATCGGATTAATATGAATAGGTGGCTGACTTGTCAAACAAAAAACCGCAAAAATCGCAAATAAAACATTGACAAAGATTAGACAATACTTTACCTTGTCTAAGTAAAGAGCGTTATAAATTAATTTGTCTACTTTTAGGAGGTGCGCGATGCGCGATATCGAAAAGAATCAGAAAGGTGCGAAAAGCAGCGATATCCTTGATGTATATTGGGAAGAAATCAAAAACAACCAGCCGCTTAAACGACAGGAAGAAATTGAGCTGTTCGCGCGCATTCGCCGCGGAGACAAAGTCGCTCTTGAGACTCTCGTCAACGCCAATCTGCGCTTCGTCGTCAGCGTTGCACGCGAATATTGTCCGCAGGATGGCCCCTTACTCATGGATCTGATCGCCGAGGGCAATATGGGGCTTATACGCGCCGTCAACAAGTTTGATGAGACGCGCGGTTTTAAGTTCATCACATACGCTGTGTGGTGGATTCGCCAAGCCATTCTCAAGGCACTGCCCCGCGATTTTCGCGCTGCGCGCCTGCCGATGAGTCACATTCACGACCAGCACGCCGTAGAACGCGAGACCGCCAACTTAAGCCAGACCTTAGGGCGTCAGCCCACGCTATACGAGATCTCTGATTGCATGGATATGACCTCCGATCGCCTGCGCAATGCCATGGAGGCTGGGCTGCAGGATATGTCGCTCGACGCACCGCTGTTTGACGGCGAAGACACGCCCGCACTTGAGGCATTTGCCATGGGCGGAGACGATGTGGTCGTCGATCAGGAGGAGCTTGTTGAAGTGCTCAGCGAGAGCCTGCGCAAGCTCGAACCGCGCGAGATGCAGATTATCAGCGAGTACTTTGGTTTGCAAAGTGGAAGCTGCAAAACGTTGGAGGAAATTGGCAGCGAAATGGGTGTAACGCGCGAACGCGTTCGCCAGCTGCGCAACCGCGCGCTGCAGAAGATGCGCAGCCACCTAGAAGAGCTAGAATTCGAAGTGTCGGCGAATTAAATCGGGCGCAATTGAACGGTCTATTTGCACGGCTAGCTGGGGTCGCGGTGCTATGCGCCGCAGTGGCAATAACTGCACAGGAGGAGAGGGCAGTGACGTATCAGGAGGCCCTGCAGCGCACGGCGCATGCAGCCCAGCAAGCGCCGGTACCCGGCAGCGAAGCCGAGGCGCGCGCCACGGCTGCATTCACCGACTTTGTTCGCCAGATGCGCGCTGAGTCCATTGCGGCCCACGCGCGCCGCGTTTACGCCGAAGATGCTTACTTCAACGATACGGTAAAAGAAATCGAAGGCAGCGAAGCGATCGCCGAATACTTGGCCGAGAGCCTAGGGGCGACAGAAGAGGTCAATGTCGAAGTGGTTGACGTGGTCCGTTCCGGCATGGACTTCTACTACCGCTGGGTGATGGACATCAAGTTTCGCAGTCTAAATGGCGGCAATTGGGCGCGCTCAGAGGGCATGAGCCAAGTTCGCTTTAATGGCGAGGGGCGCGTCGTCTTGCACCGGGACTTTTGGGATGCGGCAGGCGGACTCTTTGCCTACATGCCGGTCGTTGGCTGGCTAATCAAGTGGATCAAGGGGCGCATTTGACATCGGCCTGCGCCATCGTCTGGCTGCGTCGCGACCTGCGCTTGAGCGACCACGCAGCTTTGGCCGAGGCGTCTGCGCGCGGTCGGGCTATTTTACCCGTATACATAGACGATCCCGACGAAGAAGGCCCGTGGCCGCAGGGCGCAGCCAGCCGCTGGTGGTTGCACCACTCGCTTAAATCACTGGACGCCGACCTGCGCGCGCGCGGCAGTCGGCTGCTGTTGTACAGGGGACGGGCCGTCGAGGTGTTGGTAGATTTAGCGCGCGACTCGGGTGCGGACAGCATCTATTTTCAACGCCGCACTGAGCCTGCGGCGCGCGCCAACGAGGAGCGCGTCGAGCGCGCGCTGGCATCGGCCGCTATCACCGGGCATGCGCACGACGGTTGGCTGCTCTTTGAGCCGCACTCCATTGCCACAGGGCAGGGCCGTCCGTATCAGGTGTTTACCCCCTTTTGGAAGCGCTGTCTGCAGGAAGGGCTCGACGATCAACTCGCTCAAGTGCCTTCGGCATTGCCGGCGCCCAATCGCTGGCCCAATTCGCTCTCCCTAAACGAACTGCAGTTGCTGCCCTCCATCGACTGGGACGGCGGTCTGCGCGCAGAATGGCAGCCGGGTGAAGCGGGAGGGCAGAAGCTGCTGCAGCGCTTTGTCGGGGAAGTCGTCGATCGCTATGGCGAAGGGCGCGACTGCCCTTCCGAGCGCTGGACGTCGCGGCTGTCGCCGCATCTGCACTTTGGCGAGATCAGCCCGCGCCAGGCGGTGTCCGCCCTGCGCGATGTGGCCGGCGAGGGCGCCGCCGCTTTTTTGCGCGAGCTGGGTTGGCGCGAATTCTCCCATCATTTGCTCTATCACTTTCCGCACTTAGACGCCGAGCCGCTGCGCCCGCAGTTTGCCGATTTCCCCTGGTGCGAAGACCCCGCTGGCCTGCGCGCCTGGCAGCGCGGCCGCACCGGCTATCCTTTGGTCGACGCCGGCCTGCGCCAGCTGTGGCAGACGGGGTGGATGCACAATCGCGTGCGCATGGTCGCTGCTTCGTTCCTAGTGAAAGACCTGTTGATAGACTGGCGTCGCGGTGCTGAGTGGTTCTGGGATACGCTGGTCGATGCCGACCTGGCCAACAACAGCATGGGTTGGCAGTGGGTAGCCGGATGCGGCGCCGATGCAGCGCCCTTTTTTCGCATTTTTAACCCCGTTACGCAGGGGGAGAAATTCGACCGCGAAGGGACCTACGTCCGCCGCTGGGTGCCCGAGTTGGCGCAGCTGCCCTCGCGCTACATTCACGCGCCCTGGCGCGCGCCAGACCACGTGCTGCGCGCGGCTGGGGTCCTGCTTGGACAAACCTATCCCGAACCGATTGTCGATCATGCCTTTGCGCGCGACCGCGCGCTGGCCGCCCTGCAAAAGAGCAAGGGCTGAGGCATGCTGCTCCTGCTGCACGCGGCGGCGACCTGCTATATGTGCGGGGTGATATGGTTTGTGCAGTTGGTGCACTATCCGCTATTTGCCAGCGTCGAACGGGGTCACTTTATCGCCTACCAGCGCGAGCACGTGCGGCGCACGGGATGGGTAGTCGGACCGGCGATGCTGGCAGAAGGTGCGTCAGCGCTGGCGCTGTGCCTGCTTGCGCCAGACGGGCTATCGCCGCTCGCGGCCTGGGGCGGATTGGCCCTGTTGGCGGTCATATGGCTGTCGACGTTCTTCTGGCAGGTGCCCAGTCACAACGCGCTGCTAAACGGTTTTGACGCGGAGCGGCACGCCTGGTTGGTGCGCAGCAACTGGGTTCGCACCGTTCTGTGGAGTGCGCGCGCTGTGCTGGCCCTTGCCTATTTGCCCTCTTAGGAGCGCTTGGCCATACAGTAGTGCGATACCCACCATTCCTGTCCCTCGTCATAGCCAAAGAGCTCTTCGCAGGACATAAAGAAAATGCGCCAGCGCTGGCACCAAATGGCGCTGTTGGCCGCGCCATAGGTCTCGGCAAATAGCGCTTCGATGGCGTTGCGCTGCGCGTCTAATTTTTCTAGCCAGTGGCGGGCCGTGCGCCCGTAGTGGCTGCCGCTGATCCGCCAGTGTCCCTGCAGAAAAAAATCTTCTTGTACGTAGTGCAGTAAGTCGTCGCTGGGCATCATTCCGCCAGTAAAGAAGTACTTGCTCATCCAGTCATCGTCGTTCTTAACCTCAAATAAATAGGGATGGCGGTTGTGGACGAAGATGTGGATAAAGAGCTTGCCGTCGTCGCGTAGCCAACCGGCGATGCGCTTGAGCATGGCGCGGTAGTTGCGCAGATGCTCAAACATCTCCACCGAAACGACGCGATCATAGGTACCTTCGGCTGTGAATTCGTTCATATCGCAGGTGATGATGCGCACGTTATCCAACCCGCGCTCGGCGCAGCGCGCCTCGATAAAGTGGCGCTGTGGGGCCGAATTGGAAACGGCGGTAATGCGGCTAGCGGGATAGCGCTCGGCCATCCACAGCGTCAGTGAACCCCATCCACACCCCAGTTCGAGTACGTCCATCCCGTCGGTCAATTCGGCGCGCTCTCCGTAGAGTTCGAGCATAGCTGCTTCGGCTTCGTCTAGCGTCTCGCGTCCGGTCGGATAATAGCAGGCGCTGTATTTGAGATGGCGTCCCAGCACCTTTTCAAAAAAAGCCGGGGGCAACTCGTAGTGCTGTTCGTTGGCTTCGCGCGTGTGGAGGGCAATTGGGCTTTCGTCCATGGCTGCGATAAAGCGGTGTAAGTGCTGCGTGCGCGCCTGGCAGTCACCGGGGTCGATTTCGCGGATGCGATTGCGCAAGAGGGAGCGAATGCCCGTGCGGATCAGCGCGTCGGGCAATAGGCCGCGCTCGGCCCATTGCAGTGCGTGGTTCATGGCGAGACCTCTCGTGTACGGGCGTCTGCAGCCCGCTGGACGGGTTCTTTGGGAAAAAAGGGAAAGAAGGCGTGCGTTCGCTGCTGATAGGCGCGGTATTCATCGCCGCGACTCTGGACAGCGCGCTTTTCGGCGTAGGGAATGCCGGTGACGGAAAAGAGCAGGTAGAGCATGAGAGCCGGTGCCAGTAGGCTGAGCCAGCCCCAAGCGAAGGGGGTGGCCAGCGGCACGTAGGCAAACCAGTGCAGCCACTCAAAAAAGTAGTTGGGATGGCGCGAGTAGCGCCATAGGCCCTCGGCGCAGGTGTGGCCTGCGTTATTCGGGTCGCGGCGGAAACGCGCCAGTTGCGCATCGGCCAGGCTCTCGCCCGCCGTGGCCAGCAGCCAGATGCCGGCGGCGAGCGCGTCGAGTGCTCCCAGCGGTTTGGGGTTGGCCGCGCCGAGTAGAATGGGCAGCGAGAAGAAGGCGATCAGCAGCGCCTGCGCTTGGTAGAGCAGCAGGAAGTTGCGCTGTGCGTGCAGGCCCCACTGCTGGCGCAACATGGCGTAGCGCCCGTCTTCATGCGCGCCGCGGCGCGCGTGCAGATGCCAGGTCAGGCGCAGGGACCACAGGGCGGCCAGCGCGCCGACGAGCAGGCGCCGCTGGGGATCGCCCTCGCTCTGCCAGGCCACATAGAGCGCCGTCAGGCCAATGCCGCTAGACCAGCCCATATCAACCGGCGTGGCGTCCAGCGTTTGCCGCTGGCGCGCGTAGAGTACTCCCATCAGCAGGGAGGCGCCGAGCAGGCCGTGCCACAGCAGGTGGAGATCGTATGCTTCCATTGCGCGGCCGAGAGGCGCTCAGGCGAATTCGGCGTGGCGGCGGTTCTGCGGTTTGGCCAGCAGAATCTGCGCGTCGCCGATATAGCGCTCGGCAAAGCCGGCTTCGCAGTAGCAGAAGTAGAATGCCCACATGCGGATAAATTCTTCGTTGAACCCTTGCGCGCGCACTTGATCTAGGTGTTCGAAAAAACGCTCGCGCCAGGTGCGCAGCGTGCGCGCGTAGTGTGGGCCAATATCGCGCAGGTCGACGATGCGCAGATCCGTTTCGCGCGCCAGCGCCTGCGCCATGGCCGTGACCGAGGGTATGCAGGAACCGGGAAATATATAGCGTTTGATAAAGTCGACGGTGTGCGTATGCGCTTCGAAAAACCAATCGCCAATCGTAATGGCCTGCAGCAGCATAAGTCCGTCGGGCTTGAGCAGGCGGCCGCACTGGCGAAAGTAGTCGTCGTAGTAGTGGTGGCCGACCGCTTCGATCATCTCGATGGATACGAGCTTGTCGTACTGGCCCTGTAGATCGCGGTAGTCGGAGCGCAGCACCTCTATCTGGTCGGAGAGGCCCGCTTGGGCAATGCGCTCGACGGCCAGTTTGTGCTGCTCTTGCGAAATGGTCGTCGTAGTGATGCGACAGCCGTAGTTCTTGGCTGCGTGCAGGGCGAACCCACCCCAGCCCGTGCCAATTTCCAGCAGGTGGTCGTTCGGACCGAGTTCGAGCAGTTGGCAAATGCGCTCGACCTTGTGGTGCGAAGCCTCTTCCAGCGTGCTCTGCGGCGTGGGGAAAATAGCCGACGAATACATGAGATTATCGTCGAGAAAGAGGCGGAAGAATTCGTTGCCGAGATCGTAGTGCGCGGCGATGTTGCGCTGGCTGTTGGACGTGGTGTTGCGATGCAAAACGTGAAAGAGGTGATGGGCTGGTTTGGCCAGCCAGCCCCAGCCGCGCTCCATCTTGTCGCGCGCCTCGCCGTTTTGTACGACGATGCGACACAGCGCGGTTAGGTCGTCCGTCTCCCACAGGCCGTCTATATAGGCCTCGGATGCGCCGAGACTACCGCCTAGGGCCATGTAGCGGTAAAAGCGCGGGTCGCACACGCGCAGACGGGCGTGCAGTGGATCGCCAGTGCGGCCAAATTCGAGCGTTTGTTCGCCGTCCTCGACGATAAGATAGCCTTTTGTGAAGCGCGCCAGCTTGGCCAATACCAATCGTCGGGCCCACGCGTTGGGAAGAGTGGTGGGCTGTGGGCGGGCTGCTTTCGGCGTCGTGTCCAGCGTCGTTTGGCTCATAGTACACCTCTACTCGGCGATGGATGGATGGGGATAAAAGGGGATGCGCTTCAACCACAGGCGCAGTGCCTGCCAGTATATGGCACCGGTGATGCGCGCCGTCATCAGCGGGTACTGTGCCAGCACGCGTGCCAGCGCGCGCGCGCTGATTTCCGTGCGCTGGAGATTCATCGTCGCGTCAAAGAGCGCCGCATTGCGCTCGCGGCTCTGCATGTGCACGCTCAGTTGGTGGGTCGGGGCAACAAAGTGCCAGGTATAGTGCTGATCCATACCCATAAAGGGCGACACGTGAAAGGCTTTGTCGAATTGGTAGCGCTTTTTACTCGCCCTGCCCTCGTTGTGCGCCTCGTCGAGCACGTAGGCGTGCTGCTCGCCCCATGGCGTGTTGTTGATTTCGGCTATGATGGCTTCTAGTCCACCGTCTTCGCCGTAGCAGTAGTAGAAGCTGACGGGGTTGAAGCGGTAGCCGAAGTAGCGCATGTGCGTCAGCAGACACACCGGTCCAAGCGGGCGGCGGCCGCAGTCGGCTTCGACTAAATCGCGGGCGCTCTCCTGCAGGGGTTGGCGCGGATCGCCGATGTGGTCGGCGCGGCGAAACTGGGCCACGTTGGCACGGTGTGCTGACCACAGGCGGTAGCGGTCAAATAGATGCGGCAATTCGTCCAGATCGAGGTACATCATAAACAGGCGATAGCTGAAAGCGTGCTCGACGGGAAGAAAGCGGCGGTGGCGCACGCGCCCTTCGTAGATGCAGCTATGCACGAGCGGTCGCTCCTCGTTCTATAGCATCGGCTACCTCGATGCCTGAGCGCGCTCCGTCTTCGTGAAAGCCGTAGCCCCAGTAGGCACCGCAGTAGTGCGTGCGCCGCACGCCGCTGATCTCGCCGCGCCGCTTCTGAGCGTCCAGTGCGCGTAGGTCGTATATCGGGTGGTGATAGGTCATGCGCTGCACGACGTGGCGCTCGTCAATTTCATCCTGGCGGTTGAGGCTGACGCAAAAGGGCAGCCGGCTGCTCAAGCTTTGCAGGATGTTCATATTGTAGGTGACCGTGGGGGCGCTGGACCCAGCTGCTGGTAGGTAGTAGTTCCAACTCGCCCA
>JAYOYH010000034.1:0-8991 GCA_038153405.1 Gemmatimonadota bacterium
CGCGCCGGCGCAGGTCGGGCGCCATGGTCGTGCGCCACCACTTAATGCGGCGGCCCGGCTTAAAGCCGCCCGGCCAGTCGACCTCCGTCAGCTCGAGGGGAATCGTGTAGGCGCACATAGCGACCAGGTGGGGCGGCCGCAGCTTGGCCAACTGCCACTGCATCCACGCATTGTACGAGGCGCCAAACGTGCCGACGCGCCCGCTGCAATAAGGCTGTGCGGCCAGCCATTCTACGGCGTCGTAGCCGTCCTCTGCATCGCCCGTTTCCTCTTCCGTAAACGGCACATATTCGCCTTCGGAGGCATAGCGCCCGCGCGCGTCTTGCGTCGCCACGACGTAGCCGGCCCGCACGTAGCGCTCCATGCCGCCCTCTGGCTTACCGTAGGGCGTGCGCAGCAGCAGGGCGGGAAACGGCCCGTCGCCCTCCGGTCGAAATACGTTGGTCCGCAGCAACACGCCGTCGCGCATGGGCACGTCTACGTTTCGCTCGACCCGCATTCCGAACAACCCTTCACTCATCTCATCGCTCCCGTTGCAGTCTCGTCTTTGCAGGTGGGCTTAGAGCGCCACCTGAGCAAGATAAATGGACGTCTTCTCCTCGTGCGAAGAATAGTAGCTTACCCACAGCACCCCACCGTGCAGCACCATGCCGGCATAGCTGGTATCGCCGCCGGAAGGCAGGGCAAGTAGCTCGCTAAACGAGCACGCACGCGGGTCGACCACGCCGAGCGCGGTGCGCCGCTGATCGTCGGCGCCAAAGCGAATGCGCACGGCGGCGACCAGTCGCCCATCGGGAAGGTGCAGCATATGCGGACCGCCCAAGTACGCGCCGAGATCTTTCCACGTCCAGTGGCTATAGGGCGGGTCGGCCGTGCCGATCATCGCGGTGGCTCCATCGCCGTCGCGGCGCAGCAGGCAGTGGGCCGTATCGCCGACGAAGACGATGGACGTTTCGTTGGCGTAGTCGCCCCCGGTAAAATAGTCGCCCAGCGCGCGGAATTGACGGCCGTCCTCGCTGCGATAAAAGCGCAGACGCCGGTTATCCTGTCCGCAGCCGTAGCCCATGCCGTAGGCCGCGCCGCGGTGCCAGGTGGCGCGCCATAGCCATAGGTCGCGATCGCCAATTTCCACGCGTTCGCTCCAGTCGTACCCATCGTCGGAAAACCACGCCAGCGACTGGTGGGTGTATTCGGTCCGATCGTGCAGCGCCTCGGCGCCGCAGAGCATGAGCTGTCCGCTCGGCGTCACCGTAATCTTGGCGTCGCGCAGATCCGAATGAGGCGAGGTAATCAGCGCAGCCGATTCCCAGGCGATCCCATCAGACGAGGCAATAACGCGCAGGGCACCGTCCGGCGAGACGTGCCCCTCTCCCTCGCGAAACACGCAGAAAAACTGGCCCTTGAAATGAGCCAAATCCGTGAAGGCGTTGTGCGGCGCCTCGTCCCATATTTTTTGCACATCGAGTAATTGCATCCTTCTCTCCCGTGGCTGATTTAACGCATAGGTGCTCTGTTGTCGACAAGCGCACTTTCAGCGCGTACCTTTCTCACTCCGATTTAAGAGCCTTTACATATCCAGGGGGCCCTTACAACAGCTCTCCTCGCCGGCAGGCGCTGCCCAGTGCGCCATAGCAACGCCTATGAGCACGCCCGAGCGCTACGCGCCGATCGCCGAGGCCCTCGCTGACCCTGGTTGGTGCATCTCGCCCCAATTTCTCTCGGCGCAGCAGGTCGATGCGCTGGCGGCCGAATGCAACACGGCTTGGAATGAACGCGCTTTTCGCCCCGCCGGCATCGGCAGCGGCGACGACTGGCACCTGCGCCCGGAAGTGCGCAGCGACCACGTGCTCTGGCTGGACGAACGCGATGACAGCCCGGCGCTAAGGCACTACTTGGCCGAGTTGGAGGCGCTGCGGTTGGCCGTCAACAGGGCGCTGTATTTGGGCCTATTTGAATTCGAAGGCCATCTGACGGTCTACCCACCCGGAGCCTTTTACCGTCGCCATCTAGACCAGTTCCGCGCCGTGGCCTACCGCAAGGTATCCTGCATCCTCTACCTGAACAACGGATGGCGCGCCGAAGACGGCGGCGCCCTGCGCCTCTACACCGACCTGAGCGACGAGGCTACCTACCAAGACGTCTATCCCGAAGGGGGTAGGCTCGTCTGCTTCCTGAGCAACCTCATCCACCACGAAGTCTTGCCGGCCGCGCGCGAACGCATGAGCCTGACCGGCTGGTTTCGAACGCGCGACTGAATTAACCATCTACTATATGCACTCGCTCCGGCCGCAGTCGCCCTCTCAGCTCGGCGTCGTATGCGTCCTTGGTGCGCTGCTGGGCCTCGGGTAACCCCACGCGCACGCCAGCCGCCGTGAACGTCATTACCAGTGCCATGCGCGCGGCGCGGTCGACGTTGAGCGAGGCGCCGTGCACCATGGCCGTGCTCAGCACAGTCGCTTGGCCAGCCCGCGCCAGCAGCGGCTGCGGCTGGGCGAAATCCAGCTCCGGCAGGTCGTCCATCTTGATGCCAATAACGCGCGGGATCTCGCCGCGCAGCGCCTCCTGCTGTTGCCACGCCTGCGCCAGCGGCCGATGGCTGCCGGGGCGCCACATCATCGGCGCGCGCTTTTCATTGACGTCTGTCAGCCACAGGAAGTAGGTGCATACCACGCGCCGCGGCGTCGCCTCTAAGTCGGACAGGGTATACTGCAGGTCGATATGCTGGTCATAGGAAAATTCGGCGTCGGGCTGCGGATAGGTCGCCAAAATCGCCGTCTGAAAAAAGCGCACGGCGTCGGCGCGCAGCACCTGGCAGGCCACGTCCTCAAAAAAGGGGTGCTGTATAATGTCTAGCAGTTCCCGGTCGTAGTAGCTGCAGGTGGCCGAATAGCGGAAGTGCCCAGATGCCGCATCAAAGGGCAGCAGGCGTTGGATAGCCGCACCGGCCGCGACAATTTCCGCCGCGCTGAGCGGCGTGTCGATCGTTGCAGCACCGAGTTCGGCAAAGGCATTGACCTGGCTCTCTTCTATCACGGCAGACCTCCGGCGACAAGGGGGCATACTGGAGTGCGTGACGTAACTTAGGCAATGGCCGTACGTCACGGCAAGGATTGATAGCTACCGCACCGAGGAGCAGACGGGGTGACGAGAATGCGAATAGGCCTGATGGTATGCGGCCGGCTGCCCGGCGTCAGCCGCATTAGGGAGAGTCGCTGGCCGTCGAATAACGCCGTCGAACGGCTCGGCGGAGGGGCTGCTACCCGCCGGGCGCGGTGACAGTACATGCGCCGGCTGGAGCGCTGGCTTGGCAACCTTTTGCACATGGGCTACTCATATTATAGTATCAGGACACTCCACAAAAACCTCTTCCAAACTACCTCGACGCTGCTACAGCACATTGCCTTTCACGTGTGATCATGAATGCGTCGAACCGGGCTGTCTATATTTGTGATATGTTTTGTACAATATAAATCCGTACAGAATATTGACATTTGTTTTGTGGTTGCTATATTCCCAGCGATAAATCCCCTTATCTCGGAGAAAGCGCATGATCGTCTCAGAATCGAACGGTGTCAACGGCACCAACGGCACGACCCTCGCTGTAGACGCCTATGAAGAACTCATTCGCGAGCAACTGCAAATGCTTGGGCATAATACCAAGAGCGACGGTCTGCTGGAGACGCCCCAGCGCGTTGCCCGCGTTCACTTGGAGCACTTCAACCACAGCGAAGATCCCATCGAAGACGCCGCGCAGCACCTGAAGCCGTTTGACGCGCCGGCCAACCCCGGTCTGGTGTCGGTCCGCTGCAGTTTCTCCGCTTTTTGCGAGCATCACCTGCTGCCCTTCTTCGGCACGGCCCAGGTCGTCTATCTGCCGGGCGAGCAGATTACGGGGCTGTCAAAGATATCGCGCATCGTCAACGAGCTGTGCAAGCGCCCGCAGATCCAGGAGCGCATCACGTCGGAAACGGCCGAGGTCATGATGCGCCTCAGTCCCGTTGGCGTGCTGGTAGACCTGGTGGCCGAACACACCTGCATGCGCGTGCGCGGCGTGCGCGACGCCTGCTCTTCGACGCGGACCCGCGTGGCAACAGGCGACTTCAAGACGGACGCCGATCTGCGCAACCAAGCCATTTCGATGCTGGATTAGGCGCATTATGGAGACGATACGAGCACACAGCCACTTTCACGCCGCCCACCGCCAACTCGACTACGAGGGCAAATGCGCCTGGGTGCACGGCCACACGTGGAGAGGCCGCTTCACCGTGCGCGCCGAGCGCTTTCCCCGCTTGGAAAAGCTCGATATGGCCGTCGATTTTGGCGCCCTCAAAGGCATCTTCAAATTTCTCGACCACAAGATGCTCATCAGCGCACGCGACACGCTTTTCCAGCAGTCCGAAGTCTTCGATCCGCAGGGCATAGTCGTCATGCCGGGGGAAAATCCCAGCGTTGAAAACGTCGCGGTCTACTGCCTTAACGAAGCGGTGGACCTGCTGGCCAAGCTCTTTCCCGGTGAAGGCATCGACTACCATATCGAAGTAGAAATTCAGGAGACGGACAACAACTTCTACACCATGGATCGCCAGGTGACAATCTGAAATGGTCGCCCTAGCTGTCGGCGCACAGGCGCCTGACTTCAGCATCGAAACGCACGACGGCGCCGTGCTCCGATTAGCAGACCTGCTGGAGCAGGGCGCCGTCGTGCTGTTTTTCTATCCGCGCGACTTTACGCCCGGCTGCACCGCCGAGGCCTGTTCTTTTCGCGACGACTACGCCGATTTTGTCGATGCCGGCGCCGCCGTTGTAGGCGTCAGCGCCGACTCCGGCGATAGCCATCGCCGCTTTGCCCAGCACCACAACTTACCTTTTCCCCTCGTCAGCGATGCCGACGGCGCCCTGCGCGCCGCCTACGGCGTCGACAAGGTGTGGGGCCTGCTGCCCGGCCGCATCACCTTTGTCATTGATCGCCAGGGCGTCGTGCGCCACGTTTTTGATTCGGCTCTTTTCGCGCGCCGCCACAGCGGCGACGCGCTGGCCGCCGTTGAACGCCTGTCAAAGAGCGCATCCGAATAGAGCGCGCCCGCTACCTCGGCTCGTAGGTATCCGATCCGCTCAGCGGCAATTCCACCGCCCAAATATTGCGATAGCACACTAGGTCGCTGTGGTCCTGCAGCAGCAGGGGACCCGGCGCGTATATCGCTTCGTCCAGCGCCGCGCCCGTAACTCCAGGTAGCTCTATGCTATTGTGAATAAGCAGCCCGTTGTGCAGCACGCTCAGGCGCGGACCGACGTGTTCTCCCTCGCGCGGCGCGCGAAAAAAGACGTCGTAGGTCTGCCACTCCAAAGCGGCCTTACAGGCGTTGACCAACGGGGCAAACTGGTTGTAGATCGCACCGCAGTCCCCCTTGCCCGGCACGGCGAATCCGCTGGAGTCGAGCACCTGAATTTCGTAGCGCCCCTGGAGAAACACGCCGCTATTGCCCTTGGCCTGTCCGGTGGCCTCCGGCATATCGGGACAGCGAAACTCGAGGTGCAGGTAGAAATCCGTAAAGCGCTCCCGCGTCATAATGTCGCCGGTACCCGGCACCACGTGTGCCACGCCGTTTTCGAGGCGCCAGCCGGCCGGCTGGCCATCGCGCGTCGTCCAGTTGCCCAAGTCGTCGTTGAGCAGGCGCACGGCGCCTTCCGGAGGGGTAACGTCGAGCGTATTCATGGCGTTCCTTTCGTCTTTTGGGTTGGTTTTTCGCTGCGTTGAGCGCAAGCTATGGCTAGCGCTGCTTGCCGTCACGCCGTTTTTCTTTCTTCACACGCCGTATAAACCGTCAGGCCTGCTAGGTCTACCGGTCGGTGCGGCAAGACCAGACTGGCGACGTAGCCGATGGCGACACAGGCGATGATGGCCACCGACCCATAGGCCATAAAGTGCAGGTCGGTGTAGGCCTTGACCGCCGCGGTGATGCCGATGCTCGATACCGCACCCAGCAGCGCACCCCATCCATTGGCCCGGCGGGTAAACATACCTAGCGCAAAGACGCCGCCAAAGCCGCCCAGGATCAGCGCGACCAGCTGGCTCCACATATCGAATACCGACTTGATTTCCGTCGTAGCCATCAGCAGCGCTGCACCGGTGCCAAAAAAGCCCACCGCCGCAGTAAGCCACTTGCCCAGCGCCAGTCGCTGCGCGTCGCTGGCGTGCGGCCGGAAACGGCGGTAAAAATCCGTGATGAGCAGCGCCGAGACGCTGTTCATGCTGGAGTCCAAGCTCGACATCGATGCGGCAAACAGGCCGGCGATAACCAGCCCCGACACGCCGGCAGGCAAGCCGTGGGCGATAAACAGCGGCAGGGCGTGGATATTCTCCATCGTCGGATCGAGCATCTCGGGATGGGCGCGAAAGTAGCCAAACATCGCCGTGCCCAGAAACGTGAAGAGCAAGCTGCCGGGCAGCACAATGAGAGCCAGCGTCAGGTAGGAGCGCCGCGCGCTGCGGACATCCGGCGTGGCCAGCACGCGCTGCACCATCACCTGATCGGAGGTTGCCGTGCCGACGTGCAACAGAGCGTTGAGCATCACGATCCAAATCACCGGCTGCGCATAGTCGAAAGAAAAGTCGGCCAGGCGTATTTTTTCGTAGTCCAAGCTGATCTGCAGCCAGCCAGCAGCGCCGCCCTCGCTGCCCAACACCATGACGACAAAGGCCAGCAGCGCCCCGCCCAATAGCACGGCGACCTGCAAGACGTCGGTCCAAATCACCGCCGACAGGCCACCGACTACCGTGTATACCGTGGCCAATGCGCCTAGCGCGGCGATGATCGGCAGCACCGGAACGCCCGTCACCGCCGACAGGGCCAGCGCGGGCAGCAGCAGCACCACGCTCATGCGGCCGGCCAGTTGGAAGACGATATTGAGACCGCTGCCCCACATGCACAGCCAAGCGTTGTAGCGCCGCTCCAGATACTCGTAGGTCGAGGTGACGCCGAGTCGGCGTATAATGGGGATGACCAAATAGGCAGCGGCAACCGTGCCGAGCAATCCCACCAGCCCCTCGACTCCGTAGAGCGTGCTGGTTGTCCACGCCTTGGTCGGTATGGCCATAAAGCTGATGGCGCTGGTGCCGGTGGCGTAGAGGCTGATGCCGACGGCCCACCAGGGTATGCTGCGCCCGCCGAGAAAAAAGTCCTGCGTCGTCTTCTCGCGCCGGGCAAAAAAGAGTCCTATGCAGAGAACCGCAGCTAAGTAGACCGCTATAACGGCGTAGTCAAGCGCGTGCAGCCGCTTGTTGGTGGGCTGCAATTCGGCGCGCAGCGCACGGTCGGTGCCGACCAGATAGACCCTCGCTTTGCCGTCGCGCACGGCGACGGGTAGCGCGACGTCGCCACTCCATGCCGCGTTGATTGCATAAGCGTCGGTAATGGTGTGGTAGACGACGATGCGCTTGCCCAGCTCGGTGCCAGGCGGACCGCCCAGCAGCATGACGTGCGACTGTCCAGTGGCAAAGACGGCCGCCCTGTGCCACGGCGCCGGCAAATCACTCATATCGATCCACCCCCGCTGCGTGGTCGCATCCAGCGCTTTGGATCGATAGCGCCACGAGTCCGTGCTGTGGCGCATGGCACGACCGATCAGCTGCGGACCGCCAAAGACCAGCACATCCTCGGCCTGCGCAGCGACGATGGGCCGGTGCAGACCCTGCAGCGGACAGCGGGGCAGCACTGTCCATGCCACGGCGTTTTGCAGGTCGAGCGAGAGAAAATTTTCTTCTACGGGACGGCCGTCTGCGCCGAGCCCTCCCACCACATAAAGGACATCGCCTATGGCGGCCGAGCCTGCGTGGGAAACGGGCGCCGGCAGGTCGGGCAGGCGGGTCTGCTCCAAGCGACCGTCGACGTAGCGCAGGACGTAGCTCTGCGCCGTTGCGCCGCCGTCGCCCCGCCCTCCAGCGACGACGATGGCATCGCCTACGGAGGAAAATGCCGCCGCCGTTAGCGGGCGCTCTAAGCGCAGCGCGCGCCAGGCCTCCGCGCCGTCTATAAGGACGAACACCGCGGCGCTTGGAGCGCCGTCCAGCCCGGTGCCACCGGCGACGATCAGCGCGCCGTTGCTGCGACCGACGACGGCGTCTTTTACGCTGTGGGGCAGCGGCGGCAGGACGCGCTCCTGCAGAGGCGTGCTCCACTCGGAAGCGGCCGGTTCAGCGCTAATGGCCGAGCACAGCACCCACAGAAAAAAAGGGAGCACGCGAAAGGGACTCATGCGTTTCTTTCTCAAAAAGGATTGCTGCATACTCCAGCGGATGTGCGCGACTGGACGCCTCTCATTACGACACCGTAGATTAGGTATGAACGACTCGGGCGAGCAAGCCTCCGCCGCGGTCAAGTACAGCCGCGCACAGCTTCTCGTGGCGTTGTCGATCGTCCGATCATCGGTCTGGCACCACAGACCCTCGGCGCGGGCGGCGCGGGCGGCTGGACGACGGCGAGGCACTGGCCTTTTACCAAGACGAAACATCGGGCCTGCTGGCCCTACAGGCAACGGGCATCCCTATGGAGTCAACTTGGTCGTACGCATAGCTGAAGTAGAGGTAGAATAGCCGGTTCTAGTGCAATGTGCACTCTATAAAACACTCTCTCACCGATAGGAAAAACCCATGATCTGCAAGCAAGTATCCGCGCGCTGTGCCGCGTTTTTTTGTTTGCTACTTTCAACGCCGTTGTTTGCGCTCACCGCCGATCTAAACTGCGATGGCCAGGTTGACTTTGTCGACTTCTTTGCCTTTTCCGACCAGTTTGGCCAGCAGGGGCAAACGGGTGCCTCGTGCGCGGCACTAGTCGGCGATTTCGACTGCAACGGCCAGGTTGACTTTACCGACTTCTTTGCCTTTTCCGACCAGTTTGGCCAACAGGGGCCCGTAGAGCGGAGCTGTTTGGCAGACAGCCCAACCGATCAGACAACCGATCAGACAACCGACCAGACAACCGATCAGACAACCGA
>JAYOYH010000034.1:9091-49048 GCA_038153405.1 Gemmatimonadota bacterium
AACCGATCAGACAACCGATCAGACAACCGACCAGACAACCGATCAGACAACCGATTTCTACACACCCCAACCGCTAGCGGCCATACTCGCTGCCACGCGCCAGGTCACCTGGACGCCGCACAGCGGCTCGCTGACCAACTTAGCGCACCTCTCGTTGGGCATTGCCGGCACGCAGGACGTATTGCGCATCGACGACCAAAGCAGAGATTTCGCTAGCACCGTTGAAGTGGCTAGCGCCATGGCGGCCACGACCGTACACAGCAACGACGCGCTGCTTCGAGCCACGTTCAAACTCATTGAGGTCGGCATCGATACCTACATGCTCGTCTCGGCCAAGCACGCCAATTACGCCGTGGACGTTGCCGATCTGAACGGCGCGCGGACGCTGGTGCTGCGCGACTATCGCAGCTTTTATATGGAGTCCTCTACGGCGGCATTCCTAACCTTCCGCTTTGTATCTACCGGCAGCACAATATCGGTCACCGCCGATGCGCGCCACGTATACAACGCCACTACGCGCGCGTTTATCGCCGATCCTTCTTGGACGGCACTCAACGTCGCCGTCCAAACGGGTCGAGCTGTACTGACAGCCGACCAAGGCACGCCCTTTACCGCATTTGCTCTCTACATGCCCACGCTGTCGCTAGACATTCCATTCGACTTCAACCCCACTCGGGTCGCCCGCGTAAGCAACGGCGAGTACGCGGCGACATGGGACGGGACGGATCGCATAGAAGCGACCATCAGAGACGTAGCTGAGGCCTACAGAGCCCAAGTTTCTGCGGCCGGACCGGACGGTGCCACATCAGCAGCAGCGGAGACCATGCTAGCGGAGATTGAATCGACGCTAGCGGCCGAAGGGGCAGCACTGCGCTACCCCGCAGCGCTCTACAAGACGGTGCGCGCCAGTCTACTAGCTCGAAAGGTGGAAGTGTCGGATGTGTATAATGCACCCATCGGCTCAAGGACAGTACCCTACGTCTTCTTCACCAACGAACAAGGATCGGACGGACGACATCATCCCTTTATGGTGATTGCTAGCTATGGGCTGACCGAGGGCATGAACCACCTGTGGGACGTTCCGCGCCCGCCCGGAGACGGTGCGCCGGGTACGACGTATGCTGAGCAGCAGGTGACGCGCAGCGCAGGCCGCCAAGCCTACTTCGCCAAAATTCCCCTGCGCGACTACGGCGAAGTGGAGACGCTGACGGAAAACAGCATGGTCAACGACCTGGCTTCCGATGCACCGGGATCCGTCCAGCGGGACCACTACAACTACGCTAGTATCTCGGCAACGGGAATAGCCGTCGATGGAGTCGTCGTGTATCCGATCCTCAACAATACACTGAGCATAACGGCAGCGGCAGGAGAATTGTCCAGCGTGGGTATTCACTCGGGCCGAGGGCTGGGCGTGCACTATCACGCCGACGCACACAGTGCGACCCAAAGCGGCCTGAACCTGTATAACGAATCCGACTACGCGGGACGTGCGCACCCACCCCTCATCACAATGGGGTTTGACGGCGTGTCAGGGTACGGAAAATACCTAGACGGCGATACCACCAGTCACGGCAGCACGACGGCCCTCGATGCCTGGGGCGGCCATGGACACGGCGACTACGATTACCACTACCACGCCGAGACGGCCCAACGCACTGCAGAGATCAAGGGACCGAACGGCGGCAGCGTTGAGTATGTCGCCCACATGCTGCCTTCGCGCGGCGCGTGGCGGGGGCGCATAAACGACATCCCCGATTTTTGGGACCGAGATGCACCGGCGTACGGGGGCCAGCCCGGAATCTATCAAGGCATCACTAAGCGATGATGTAGTCGACTGCAGGCTACCGCACGAGTAACAGCTTCTGCGTGCGGACCTGCAGTCCTTCCGCTTGGCGGAGCCCGCGTCCGGTTACGCGCAATTGGCAAATGTACACGCCCGAAGCTACGTCGTTGCCGCGCTCGTCACGGCCATCCCAGTGAACCTGATAATCTCCCGCGCGGCGCATGGCGCGCACCAATTTTATTACGCGCTGACCGGTCGCATTAAAAACATCGATCGATACTTGCAGATCGGCAGGAACAGAATAGCGAATGAGCGTGCCGCTGTTAAACGGGTTGGGCACGCTGGGTTTGAGTTGCAGGACGTTGGGTACACCGCTCGTTGTCTCTGTAACAGCCGTAATAACTTCGCCGCCTACGAGCCGTATTTCGTCTAAGTAGAATCGCCCGGAAAAATTACCCGAGAAACTAATTTCTCCGAGCCTTTCTACCTGCTGGAAAGCACCCAGGGGAATATCCACTTCCTGCCAGCCGACTTTTGCTGTATCGACGAGTCCGCCACGGAACAGATCGTAGAGCGTCTCTCCCATGTAGATGGAAAACGTCGGCGCCTTTTGACGGGGATGGAATATGCGGTCTAAATTGACGGCAAAGCGCAGGCGCTCATAGCCCACCGTTTCGAGCGTTTCTGCCGGGCGAAAGCGCACGACCCAATCCCAATCGCCGTCCATGACGCGGAAAGCGGCCGAGCGCTCGCCGCCAAATACGATGCCGTCCTCACCCAGATCGGCGGGCAACTTTTCCAACCACGTTTTGTTTTCAACGCGCCATCCCTCGCCCAGCACATCGTCAAAAACAACGCGATCGGCCAAGCGTTGGGGCGGCATCACGACCAGCGTATGGGGATAGCGAATCTCGTGCTCGTTGCCGCCGTCGCCCTGTTTTACACGAACGGAAACCGTCTTTACGCCGCCGACAACGCCTGCATTTAACGAAGTCGTAAGTGCGTATTCGCCCTCGCCTACGCGCGCGAGAGGCGCTGCGTTGGAACCGCCAAATGCGCTGAGGTCGGCCACGACTTCAGGCGGATTTCCGCCGGGGAGTGCCCGCTCTATTCCCACAGTGACTCTGAGGCGGAATTCGGATCCCGCATAGACTGAGTCGGCTACTTCGAATTGGGCTCTTGCCACTAGGGGGCTGTGGTCAATGCGAAAAATGGCGTGCACGTTCAGGTCGCTCGATACGTACATGCGCCCAGCGCTATCCGTTGTAATACCTACGGGAAATCCCCACACGTCTTCCATTTCCGTGCCGGTTTGAAATCCCGTTACAAAGTCTTCTCTGTATGCTTCGGAACCATCGGGTTTGCTAAATAATGCCACGACCTTGTAGCCGGGCGAAGGCGCCAGCTTGGCGTGGCCCGCATGCAGCGCTACGAACGCTGCCGACCTATAGCGGGCTGGAAATAAATTGCCCTCATAAAAGTGAATACCCATCGGTGCAGTGTGGGCCGGCAGCAGGGCGACGGGCCGTTCCATGCGCTCGACGAGCAGTGAGTCCTCGCGAGAAAGCGGCAGATTGTTGGCGTATTCGGGGATCGTAAAGTCGATGTAGGACCTGTAGCCATAGGCCAGCGGAACGCCGTAAAACCCGCCCTCGCGGATAATATCAACCCACTCCGGCGGGATGCCGGTGCCCTCTTTGTCGTGTCCGTTGTTGGTGCCCCACAGCTGGTTCGTTTCCGGGTGGAGTGCCATACCGATCACATTGCGCACGCCGCTGGCAAAGACGCGTCGGCCGGTGCCATCCATATTAAACTCTAGGATGACCCCTCGCTCGGGCTCGTCGTAACGGCACATGTCGCAGGGCCATCCCACCGACAGGTAAACCTTGCCGTTCTCCTCGTCTAGGACGATCGTGCGCGTGGAGTGGCTGCCGCTTGATGGAATATTATCGGCAAAGACCTCCCGCTGGCGATAGGTTCCATCGCCGTCGATATCTCGGTAGCGAACGATTTGGTGGCGATCGCCTACGAACATCGCGTCTCCCATAAACGCCAGACTGTGAGCGCGCTGAAACCCATCGGCAACCGTTATTGCGGCATCGGCCACGCCGTTGGCGTCGGCATCCGGCAGGGCGACAATGCGGCGGTTGTTCATATCGGCAACGTGCAGAACACCGCGCGCGTCAAAAGCCATCAGGCGCGGACGGTTAAAGTCGTGCGCCGAAAAGACGCTGGCCGAAAAGCCCGGCGGCAGGTTTAGAGTCAGGTCCCGGGGCAGGTGGTCAAACTCCGGTGGAACCTGCACGCTGACCGGTTGCAACATTGTCTCCCGTTTCGGCGTGAGGGCAAACGTGCCCGAACCATACGCCGGCTGCGCTGCAACCGGCGCGCTTGCGACCATTAGCCACGCGATAGCAAGAATGTATTTCATCATAGTGCGTTCTCCCCGTGTCTGGTGCACGTGCTTTCTCAGGTGACAATCCGTTTTTTTGGGCTTCTTTGCGTTCGACTTTTATCCGTTCTATTTTCCCACGCCTCTTTCGCCTGCCCGCTCGTCGTATGCATCTCGTATTTAAAGACGCACTTCACCGCGTTGCCGGGTCTTCCGTTGCCCCGTATATTGCGTAGAATATGCTCACACTCCGATCCCACTGCGCTGCGCACACCCGTTGTACTCGCATGTTCCGCAACATAGCCATACTCCTCTTTTGCTTGAGCTGTTTCAGCTGTGCCGCCTCCGAGACCGACACGAGCAAAGAGATCACCATTGAGTTTTGGACCATTGCGCTGGGCGATGCCTTTGCGGGCTACATCAACGGCATGATCCAGACCTATGAGACTGAAAACCCCGGAGTGCGAATTAAATGGGTGGACGTAAGCGGCGGCGAAGTTTCGGAAAAACTCCTTGCTGCGCTGGTGGGAAAAACCCCTCCCGACGTCGTAAACCTTTACGATCTACCCCGGTTTCTTCAGTTCGGCGTTCTTGCCGATATGGATTCCCTCGTTTCGATAGAAGAGCGCGACAAGCGGTTTGAAATCTTCTGGCGCGGCATCGGTCAGTACCAAGGGCGCAACTACGTGATTCCCTGGTACACGGGTGTCTCCATGCTGTGGTATAATACATCGCTCTTTGAGCGCGCAGGCCTCGATCCCGACCAGCCTCCCACTACGATAGATGAAATGCTGGCAATGGGCCAGCAAATCTACGAGCAAACGGGAAAATACGGTGTTTCCTGGCGCTTGCATCCTTCGCTGGGGACCCCGCCGTGGGCCCTCCTGCACATAGACGGCTTTTGGCCGCTGTTCAACGAGGATCGCAGCAAGACGCGAATCAACGACCCGGCCGCTGCCGCCATACTGCAAAAGTGGGTCAACGCATATCAAAACGGCACCATACCGCCCGAAGCGCTGGCCGCGTCGCATCGCGATGACGTGAACTGGTTTATCGAAGGACGCGCGGCGATGTTCCCGTTTTCCGGCGGGTGGATTACGCGTTACTTCGACCAGTCTTTCGAACAGGTCGCTCGGCCTGCGGCCCAGCCGCGCGGGCGCTCGGGGCGCATTCCCGCCAATAGTCAGGCCATCGTCGTGCCCAGGATGTCCGCTCACGTCGAGCGCGCCGTCGACTTTGCCCTATTTATAACCAACGATGCCAACCAGCTTGAGTTTTGCCGCCAGGTGGCCATATTACCCTCGACTAAGGATGCGGCGGCGCATCCCTATTTTCAACGCGAGCCCGTCACGCTGGCAGACCGGGCCAACCTATTCTCGTATGAAGACATCGACAATTCCTTTGTCGTGACGCCGCCCGATGTGATTGGGTGGAGCCGCATGGAAGACGTGCTGTATGAGGAATTTGCCAAGGCCATGGCGGGAAAACAGAGCATCGAAAGCGCCCTTCAGCGCGTAGAGCGCAAGTGGAACCACCTGCTGACGTATCAGTAAGTATGAGGTCAACGCTGCGTGTATAACCGACATTCTCCCTACGTATTCATGGCACCTGGCCTCCTGCTCTTGGCCGTGTTTTTTGCCTATCCACTCGTCGATACCTTCTGGCTCAGTCTGCACAAGTACAATCTCTTCAATACGCCAGAGTACATAGGTCTCGACAACTTTCGGCGCGCCATGGACGACGAGTTGTTCTGGCGCGTCCTCGCCAATACACTGCTCTACGCGCTGATCGTAGTCCCTTCCATCACCGTTATTTCCTTCGTCCTCGCCCTATTGGTTAACAGTTCTATACGCGGCATTCACTTCTTTCGCACGGCGTACTACATTCCGGTAGTAACCTCGATCGTGGTCGCGGGCATCGTGTGGAAGTGGGTATACAACGCCGACGGCCTGCTCAACGCAACGCTGCAAGGCCTGGGACTAAGCGGGACGTCGTGGCTCGTCGATACGCGCGGCTTGCCTAGCGTCATCTTGAGCGCCTTCGGCTTCGAGACCGATGCGCTCTGGGCCTCTGAGCCAGCGATCGCTCTGGTCGCCATCGCCGTAGTAACGCTGTGGAAGGCTTCGCCCTATTACATGATCATCTACTTGGCTGGTCTGCAGGGCATTCCCAAGGAGTTAGAAGAGGCCGCCCAAGTGGATGGCGCCAATCGGTGGAACGTCATCCGGCACGTGACGCTGCCGGCGGTTCGTCCCTACACGCTCGTCGTATGCATTATGGCCACCATTGCCTCGCTGAGGACGTTTGGTGAAGTATACGTCATGACGGGGGGCGGACCCTTTCACCGCACGAACCTGCTTTCCTATTACATCTATACCCTCGGGTTTAAATACCTCGAAGTTGGCTATGCGGCCGCCGTTTCTCTCCTGTTGCTCTGCATTATCCTGCTGCTATCGTACGTCAATTTTCGCTTTGCAGGAGGCGATCTAGACGGGGATCGCCAATGAATAACCGAACGGTTCAGCTCGTCCTGCTGTACTGTGCACTGCTCGGTATTGCCGTACTACTACTAGCCCCCTTTGCGTGGCTTCTGTCGACGGCGCTCAAGGCAGAGTCGGCCGACCTATTCGCCTTTCCTCCTCAGTGGATTCCCGACCCCATCGTGTGGAGCAACTTTGCCAAGGCGTGGGATATACTGCCCTTTATGCGCTACTTGCTCAACACCTTTTACATCGCCATTGCCACGGTTGCTATCAACGTGCTGCTCTCATCAATGACGGGCTTTGCCCTGGCCCGCATGCACTTTCCCGGCCGCCAGTTTATTCTCTACGCCGTTCTCGCAACCACTATGGTGCCTTTCCAGGTGCTGTTAATTCCCCTGTTTATCGTCACCCTAAAGCTCGGCCTAGTCGATTCCTATGCCGGCGTTATTTTACCCGTCGCCGTAAATGCCTTTGGCATTTTCCTGCTTCGCCAAGCTTTTTCGACCATTCCCAAAGATCTCGAAGACGCCGCCCGCATCGACGGCTGCTCCGACTGGCACATTTTTTCTCGCATTATGGTCCCGCTTGTCAAACCCGCGCTGGCAACGCTGGCCGCCTTTACCTTTGTCGCGCAGTGGAACGATTTTATATGGCCGCTGATCGTGTTGAAAAACCGCGACCTCTACACGCTACAGCTCGGGCTGGCCAGCCTGCAGGGCGTCTTTGGCGTGAACTGGCGCTACATCTCTGCCGCTTCGATTATCGCACTCGTTCCAACGGTGCTTTTCTTTCTCCTTACCCAGCGCTTCTTCACCAAAGGCATGACGGCGGGAGCCGTGAAAGGATAGCGCCCGCATGCATCTACCGGACCCTACGCGCGCGGCGATGCGCATCGCCCGCGCCGCGTTGCTCTGCCTGTTTTTATCCAACACAACGCCATTTGCCCAAACGGAATTCCCGCTGCCTATATACGAAATATATTCGGTAAACGACTCGATTTTCGTCGATGGTTTACCGACGGAGCCGGCCTGGCAGCAAGCACCCGTTATCGACGAATTTTCCTACCCCTGGTTTGAAGGCGGAGAGAAAGAGCGGACGGAAGTGCGGATGCTGTGGGACCGCTCTTACCTATACGTTTTCTTTACGGCCTACGACGCGTTTATATCTTCCCATCTCACGCAGCGCGACGATCCCGTTTCCAGGGACGACTGCGTCGAGGTCTTTATCGCGCCGGATACGGCACGCGTCGAAAACTATTTTAACTTTGAGTTCAACGCGATCACGACCATACTCGACCGCTCGCCCCATATGGAGCGCAGCAGTAGCTGGAACGCCGACGGCATCAAGGTGGCCAACCACATTGCGGGCACGCTAAACGACTCGTCTGACGTGGACGACTACTGGACGATCGAAGTAGCCATACCGCTATCCGTGTTCGAGCCCTTTGCGCCGGATAGCCCACCCAAACAGGGCCAGTCGTGGCGCCTCAACCTCTACAGGACCGGCGGCGACATCAACCTCCAGTACGCGACGTGGTCGAATACTCTGCGGCCTAAGCCACAGTTTCACGCTCCGGATCGCTTTGGCATTGTAACCTTCTCAACGACACCCGTTGACCTGCGTTAGTCTACCCGTATCCAGCATAAACCGTGACCTGCGCTATCCGTAAGCCGTCTTTGACTTTCGCTCACTGCCCTAGGCGCTACCTCACTGTCGTCGGCGTGCTCTTCGCCCTCTCGCAGATGCTGTTCTCGGCCTGTTCTGGGCCGCAGGAAGCGCCCGACCCACCGGAGTCAAACGCCACAGACACACAGCAATCACACGTGCCCGACCAAAGCGGACCGGCCGACACAGCACCGCCACCTGCTGCGCGATTTGTCGACGTCAGTGCGCACGCTGGCATTGTGGAACAGACCGTTTCGGGCAGCCCCGAGCAGGGCTATATCGGCGAGACCATGTCGGCCGGCGTCGCCGTCTTCGACGCAGATGCCGACGGATACCTCGATCTCTTTCTGGTCGGCGGCAACAGGCTGTCTGCTCCCGACGTGACGACCAGTCAGCGGCTTTATATCAACGACCAAGACGGCACATTCCGCGACCAGACTCAATCTGCCGGCCTTGCGGCCGTCGGCTGGGGCATGGGTGCAGCCGTCGGCGATACGGACAACGATGGCGATGTCGATCTCTACGTAACCTATCTCGGAGAAAACAAATTCTACCTCAACAGCGGCGACGCCACGTTTAGCGAAGTGGGCGCAAAGGCCGGCGTGGCCGATGCGGCCTGGGGGGCCAGCGCCGCCTTTGGCGACTTGGACCAGGACGGCTTACTCGACCTATACGTCACAAATTACGTGAAGTTCGATTTTGACCGTCCGCCGACGGGGCCCCTCAAGTGCACCTACAAAGGATTAGATACGTTTTGTGGCCCGCAGGGCATGGTCAGCAGCAGCGATCGACTGTATCGAAACAGGGGCGATAACGCATTTGTCGACGTCAGCGAGAAGACGCCTGTTAGCGACTTTGCACTGCCGGCACTTGGCGTCGTCTTGGCAGATATAGATAACGACGCAGACCTAGACATTTATGTCGCTAACGACTCGGAGCGCAATCTACTCTTTGAAAACACTGGACAGTGGACTTTTCGGGAGCGCGCGATTGAAGCGGGGCTCGCCTATAGCGAAGAGGGCCGTGCTCAAGCCGGGATGGGCGTAGATGCGGCGGACTTTGACGACGACGGAGATATCGATATCGTCGTAACCAACTTTTCCGACGATGTGAATACGCTCTACCTGAACGATGGAACGGGCCTCTTTGCCGATCGCACCTATGCCGCCGGACTCGGCAGCGTCGTGCGCCCTTATTTGGGCTGGTCTACTCGCTTTTTCGATTTTGACAACGACGGCGACCTAGACCTCTACGTGGCCAATGGCCACATCTATCCACAACTCGAGCAGTTGCCCGATGGGCTGCACTACGCACAGAAAAACCTGCTGTATAGAAACGACGCTGGTACGTACACTCCTGTCGACGGCGGGCCTGGATGGCAGATCGAAAAAGTCAGCCGCGGTGGCGCTGTATTTGACTACGATAACGACGGCGACCTAGATGTTGTTATCAACAACCTCAACGATACGCCGGACCTTCTGCGCAACGACACGCCGCGTGCAAACAGCTGGATTGGCGTGCAGCTGACCGGCATGCAGAGCAACCGCGATGGCGTGGGCGCCCGCGTCGTTGTAAAAACGGGCCGCACCACGCGGACGCGCTACGTCAATAGAGGACGCGGCTTTCAGGCGCAGAGCGATCCGCGTCTCGTCTTTGGCTTGCGACCCGACGAACGCCTCGATACCCTGTCGGTCTTCTGGCCCTCCGGCCAGGTGCACGTGCTGACGGACCTGCCTAGCAAGACGTATATCCTGATTGACGAGCGGGGCGGTTGGCGCCCGCTCTCCTTTAACCGTGTGGCCGACGCGCGCAGCACAGAAGAGTCTGCGGTCGACAGCACCCCGCGCGCAGCGCACCCGACGGGAAGCCAACAGCAGGCGGTCGATCGGTCTAATTGGAGCGCAACGGACTTTGCCCGCGCCGGACAAAGGCTGTATGACCAGGGACAGTATGATGCGTCCAGGAAGATGCTCGAAAGCGCCGTGCGCCTAGCCCCGCAAAACCCCGCGCTGCAGGTCAACCTCGCCATGGTATTTTTTCAGGGCATGGGCGACTACCAGCGAGCGGTCGACATCCTCTCAGAAACGACGCGATCGGCGCCCAATAACAGCGATGCCCACACCTTGCTCGGCAAGGCCTATTTGAGTTTAAACCAAATTCAACAGGCAAGGGAGGCTTTTGCGCGCGCCGCACGCGTCGACTCGCTCAACTGGGAAGTGCACAATTGGCTGGGCTTGGCCCACATGCGCTCCAATGACCCAAACGGGGCACTGGCCAGCTTTACATCGGCCGCGCGACTAGCGCCCTGGCAGCCCGCTCCTCATTTGCACTTATCGCGCGTTTTTGCCCAGCTGGGAAACTCCGCCCAGGCCACCGTTGCCAACCAGAACTTCACGCGCCTACAGCCGCTAGAGGAAAGCGTCGAGCGCTTCAAGGAAAAGGTTGCGCTTTTTCCAGACAGCACGCGCGCACATGCCCTGCTGGGGTTGGCGTACGTAGAGCAGGGACGCAAAGAGGCCGCTGCGCAGCACTTTGCAACGGCCATTCGTTTAGACTCTCTGTATGCGCCAGCATACCACGGCTTCGGCAAGTTGCATATGCTCGACGGACGCGTAAATGAAGCCATCCGCTTTTTCGAGCGTGCCTGCGCGCTAGACCAGACGTTTGGGCTAGCCGTATTCGACCTGGCCCAAGCCTATTTTCGCATTGGAGAATTTCAGCGCTCGATTGCCGTATACACCTTCGCCCTGACCATCGACTCGCGGCACGATATAATCAACACGAATTTGGCTATGGCATACGCCATGGCGGGCAATCTCGATCGGGCCAAACAGCTGTTTAATCGGGTAATTGAAAACGATGGCAATAGCATTGACGCCCGCGATGGGCTGGCCCAGGTGTTGCTCGCCGAGGGGGACAAGCAGGGCGCACTAGCGCAGTGGAAGTACATTCTCTCGCTCGACCCCACACACGCGAGAGCCGCTTCGGCCGTTGGCCAGCGCTAGTCGCCGATTCCTCTCGTTGCGACTTGAACCTGCTGGTCATCCGTCGCCAACACGATCTTTTCCACGCCGACCCGCTTAGCCACTTCAAGCATTTCCAACATGTGCTTGTGCCGCGTCTGCTGATCGGTTCTCAGTATGAGCGTTAAGCTGCCCGTATCCTGCATTTCGCGCAGCAGAACGGACTCGAGCTCTCCGCTGGTAACCAGATTTCTATTGATTTCTACGCGCCCGTCGATCGTCACCGTACCCACCAGTTTTTTCTCTTCTATTTGACCGGCCTTCGTCGCTTCAGGCAGCTGCACTTGCAGCGTGTAGGGCTGCTTAAAAACCGTTGTTACCATAAAGAAGATAAGCAACAAAAACACGCAATCGATCAGCGGAGTTAGGTTGAGTCCTTGTTCTTCTTCGGCCAAGCTTCTCTTTGCCACAGTGCGACCTCACTCTTTTTCCTGAACAAAGGCAATACCCTCAATGCCTACCTGCCGGGCACTGTCTACCACATAAACGACATCCTTCTGAACGCATTCCCCATCGGCTTGGATAATGATGTTGTCGTTATTGGCTTCTTCGACCGCCTGTTTGAGCTTTTCCTGCAGCGCCTCGCGAGCGACGTCCTGTCCGCCGATTTGAATTTTGCCGTACTGATCAATGGCCACATTGATATCTTTTTTCTTCTCTTCCTCGGCCTGGCTGTCTGCCGGCATATCGACTTCAAGCCCTTTTGTCTGCAGAAAGACCGTCGTCACCATAAAAAAGATGAGCAACAGAAATACGCAGTCGATCAAGGGCGTCATATCGGGCTCGCCGTCTTCGGAAAAGCTGCGAGCTCTGCGGATGCGGTGCCTGGCCATACCGATTCTCCTACGCGCTCGCCTTCCGGCCCGACATGATGAGCGCATTGGCAAAAGCGTGGCCATAGGCCTCTACGCGCTCCAGCGAACGGTCGGCCGTTCGCGCCAAATAGCGATAAAAGACAATGGACGGTATCGCCACGATAAGGCCCGTCGCCGTGGTAACCAGCGCCTGAGAAATACCGCCAGCAACGACCTTGGGATCTCCGGCACCAGACGCGGCAATCGATTCAAAAGCGACGATCATACCGGTTATCGTGCCCAACAGGCCAATGAGCGGCGCGATGTTGCCGATGGTATTGATAATGGGTAAGTGCTTGCCTAGGTAAGTACGCGCCGATTCTTCCGTTTGTATAACGAGTTCATCCTTCATGTCGGCGATCTCTTTTTGCATAACCAGAAACCGGCCCATTTCGCCGCCGCCGCCGACTTCTCCCAGCTTGATGATCTCTTCGTTTGTCGCCTTGAATTCTTCCTGTTCAATTATGAGCGTGTTGTAGCGCTTTAACAGCGAGGCAAAGACGAAGTTGAGTACGCCCTTACCGCTTTCGCAGATCTGCACCGCCGACTGCTGTCCCTCGCGCAGCAGCGCCCCTTCAATCTGCTCCAACTCTTCCTTAGACTGTTCGGCGCTTGGCAGGGCATTTAGAACGAGGAGTCGCTCTATGGACAGGCAGACCGATAGCAAGCCGCAAACGATGAGGGGTATCATCAGTGGGCCACCGCTTTGAATAATTTCCAACATAGTGATTCACTCCTTGCTTTGGATGGACTGCAGCCGCCCTCACGATTTAGTTTTTCGTCTCGCCTGGAACTAAACGCGCCCCCAAACTCAACCCCGTCTGTATCGGACCTTCATTGTCAATGACAGCGGCCTTTGACAGGTGTTGACCTATGATTTCCTCTATCCGCACGGCACCGACGTGCTGGCCGTTTTGCATAACAGAGAAAATATCTCCCCGCCTGACCAAATCGCCGTTGCCGATATTCAGATATATTTCTACCCCGTCAACGGCTAGCACTTTCGCATCTTCTCGCAGCGCGATAGGCGCTCGCCCAAGCAGCGAATCGGCAATAGCCTGACTCAGTTCTCCGAACACGCTCTGCACGTGCTGGCCAAAGGTTAGGGCAAAGAACTTTTCCGACGCAAACTCTGCAGACAGCAGCTCTCGAAACTCCCGGTCTTGCGCGTTGGGCTTGCCAAACAGACTAAAGTCGATCGGGCGTTCTACCGAATCTCTCCTTACGTCCAACGTGGACAGGATCGAACCCGACTTTCCATCGATCAGCTCAATCTCGTCTATTTTAACACTGTGCGTATACGATTTATAGCCAAACGTATTGGGGTCGCCAGCCACGGTGCGGCGAACGCCAAACTTGCTGACGCGGCCGCGTATGAGCACATCCACATCGAGCTGCGCCGCGATCCCTTGCCACTGCTTGGCCATCTCGGCCAGGTCTCCCGTCGTGCGGGTATTTATTTCCGACGCCACGACGGCGATGCCCGGTATCTCGTCCAAGTGGGTGCCCAACAGTCTTGGCACGTCGCTAGCCAATTTCCACGCGCCCTGAAAGCCAGCCTGGTCATCAAAGGGCAGCAAAGCGACGCGAACGGGCGGCAAGCTGGCAAAGCTCGGCCACGCGAAAAACAGTATGCCCGCAAAGAGAAACACCGTCACGCTAGTCCGTTTCCGCTGAGAGCAGCTCGACCGTGTGCTCGAATGAAAGGGCCACATCCAGCGACTCAAGCGGCTGTCCCGACGCATCGAACTTGAATATGAAATCGCGCAGGACCATCTCTACGGACTCTACTTTGTCCTGCAGCGGCCTAAAGGCAATCAGGCCGCTGTAGCTCTCGCCTTTAAATACGAGCTGGTCTTCCAAGTAGGCCGAGCTGCGCACGTTGCCCATGCGCAGGTCGAAGCGATAGAATTCATTGCCGCTTTGTCCGCGCAGACCGCGATAGTACTGCTCGAAGCTCTCGTAGGGCGCAGATGCGGGAATGCCAAAGGCGTACAGCTTCTCTCCCTGATCCGTCAGCAAGTAGGACTTTATGGGATCCAAGAGCACTTTCGCGTAAATGTCGTTGACGACGGTCACGCGAAACACGGTGAAGCGCTTAGGGCGGTATCCCTTTAATGGATCGATCCAATCTCCATACGTATAGGGATTAGTCGAAAAGCGCCCCCTTGACGAATCTTGCGGAAAGAGCGCGTTCAGCTGGTCGTCGCTCAAGGGCTCCACCTTTATGCGCAGTCCCTCCATGGCAAACGTTATGGAGGCAGCGTCATCCGATGTATAGCTGCCGTTTTGCCGGGCTGCCAGTATGAGCTCGGACGACGTGTCGAGCCCCTTCTCTGCAGCATACAAATCGCTGTGGTAAATGGATAGCGATGGGTTAAATACGCTCTGACATCCGCTGAACCATACTACGCATAACACGCACAGGTATTTCATACCCAATTCTCTCATTCGCTTCGTTGACTGAAGAAATCGATTTGCTGTTGGGCAATAGAGCCCTGCTGCGTCAAGGCGAACACAACGGCATTAATGCCAAAGCGCAGTTGGGGTTCGTTGCCAAAGTTGCGCGCCCACGTATGGACATAACCTTTGTCGCAGTAAATAGCGACCAACCGATCGCCCAAGAACACGCCTTCGAGGTTGTACGACGGCTGGGCTATTACGACATTTTCCAACCCGCGCTGGCCGCCGCTGTCGGGCACTTCCAGCTCCGAGCCAACAGGAGGGCCGTCAAAGTCGTAAAACGTATGGTAAATCGGGTGGTTGTTGGGAATGACTTGCAGCACGCCCTGCGACCTCAGCGCATCGCGAAAAACCTTGCGCAACGACGCTTCTGCTTGACTATACTCGGCAGTGGGATTGGCATTGTCGGCGAAAATAAACCCCCCTCGACGCAGGTATTCACCGAGATTTTCGATCTCGCGCTCGGTCAGCTCGAATGCCTCCTGCGCCGTCAAGTAAACAAACGGCGTCCGAAAGAGCTCTTGAGAATCGATAAAGAGATGGGCGTCGACCTGTGCCGATATGCCCGTCTGTTTGTTGAGCGCATCAACTAGGTTTGGAATGGCCTTGGCGGCGCTGTCAAAGGTCGGCTCGAGATCGTTGGCCCAGGCCGTACCCAGATAAATAAATCCCTTTACGCTGCGGCGATCGGATGGATCCTGTATGATCAGCCCCTTGTATTTACCCGTGTCCAGCGCCTTCAAATCGATCAATTCCTCGCGCATGGCTATGCGCTTTTCCGGCTCTTTAGTACCTGCTATAACCGCGGCCGACAAATCGACATCGCCGGCGTTCAGGTCGAGTTTTACATCGGGGCTGACGTTGTAGTCGAACGTAGCTATTCTGCCAATCGAGGATATACCAGCAACGCTTTGCGCCGCGGGCATCTGCACGCGAGGTGTCAGAGATGTCATTTTCTTTGTCATCGCGCGCGGCTGTATGCGCTGTTTTTTCAGAACAAACGCTTTGGAAGAGCGCGGCTTGCGGATAATTAGCCGGGTAATCGCCGGCGGTGGCGCCTCTTTCTTATCCTGGGAGAGAATCATATACAGCGTCAGCCCTCCTCCCAGTGCCAGCGCACACAGCAATCCCCAAACGGTATAGCGAGACGTATCCCGAAGTAGGTTTTTTAGACTAATGGTGTCGCTGGGCGAACTAAAGCGGGTGTTCATCTATGCACACTTTTCTATCAGAGCCGTGAGGCCATGATCCAATCGCGATGAGATCGGGCAAACTGATACGCATCTCGCGTTGCCTTCTCTGCCTCATACAATTCAATAACCTGGTCGTAGACGCGAACGGCATCGTTCCACTTGCCGATGCCCTCCAAGCACACGCCCATATTGCTGAGGGCGCCCAAAGCACTCTCTGTGCCGTCGTACTCTTCTATGATTTCTTCAAATACATCAATCGCTTCTTCGTAAAATTCCAGCCGATTGCCCACTTCTGCCGAATCCATTAGGGCCAGCCCCTTTTCATAGGCTTCGTAGGCAATGGCCTCCGTGAGCTCTTTCTTTAACTTGGGCACCTGCTGGGCAACGGTCGATCGTCGGTAGCGCTGTTCCACGATGGAATAGGCTTCGAGCGCCTGTTTGTACTGCCCGGCGTTGTAGGCGTAGTCGCCAAACGTAAACTGCGCAGACGGCGCAAATTCGCTGTCGGGATAGCGCTCCAGCAGCAGGCCAAACTGTTCCATCGCCTCTTCTTGGCGTTCCAACTCGATCAGACACCACGCCATATTGTAGAGGGCATCGTCGGCGTTGTCGCTATCGCGATACGTCGTCAGCAGCACGCCGTATGCATCGATCGCCTCTTGAAAACGACCCAGCTGATAGTTTGACTCGCCCAGACCAAAGTACAGCGCGTCAGCCGACTCGTGGTTGGGGTGATCGGCCACCATTTGTTCAAACAGCGCATGGGCCGCTGCAAACTCGCGCAGGCTGTAGTGCGTATTGGCTAGATAGTAGGTCTTCAAAAAACGCTGCTCGGATGTCAGCTCTTCTGTCCGAACTTCCATTAGCTGGCTCTTTGCCGCCTCCAGATCTCCGTCTGAAAAGGCTATGGTTGCCAGACTGAGCTTGGCGTTCACGGCAAAGCGACCCGATGGAAATTGCTGCACGTACTGTTGCAATGCATTGACGCCTTCGGCACTATCAGACGTGCGGACCAAAATTTCTCCGAGTATAAACAGCGCCTTTTCCCGTAGGCCATACGGCCTTTCCGCCGATGCCTGGTCTTCAAACGCAAGGGCGAGAATGCGCTTGGCCATCTGGGCCGTTTCCTCCCATCGCCCCTCGGCGTAATAGGAGTCCATAATGCGGCTTAGCAGCTCGGCTCGCTCCTGCGGCTTGGCCTCGCCATTCGACATGCTCTCCAACAGCTCAACCGCATCGGTCGCGCGGTTTTCCTTGAGCAGAAGCAAAATGAGCGTTTCGCGGGCATAGCGAATTTTTTCCACGTCTGTCACGTTCTCAATAACCCAGCTCAGATCGCCTTCGGCCAGCGCTAAACGGTCGTCCGAAAGGGCGGCGTTGCCCCTGGCCAGTCGCGACGCAACCAAGAGCTCGCCCTCCGGCTCCGATTCGATTAGGTCGCCATACGCCTGTATGGCTTGTGCCCAATGACCCATTGCCGAGTGTGCCTGTCCAATTAGGTATAAAAAGCTGTATACCTGTTGGTCATCCGCACCGCTCATACCCTCTGTCAGGATCTCTAGTGCCTGCTCATACTCGGTCTGTTCCAGCAGCTGGTGCCCCGCGCCTAGGCGAGAGCTCGTATAGTGACGCGAATCGCTCCCAACGCGCAGAAACTCGCCAATGGAATCCTCGTATTGGCCCATGCTCTGCAGTGCGAGCGCCCTACGCATATGCGCATCGTCCAACCCTGCCGCGTCGGGGAAGAGAACGAGAACCTGATTGGCTAGAGAGTCTGAGAGGCGATGCTCGCCGCGCTGAAAGCTCAGCTCGGACAGCTGCAAGAGAGCCCTCTGGGCGTACGACGCGCCGGCCTCGTCTATCAAAGACCGGTAGGCGCGCTCGGCGGAACGCTCGTTGTCGGCTCCGCCCACTGTTTGCAGAGCGTACGCCTTGTTAAACAGCGACTCCCACTTATACGGCGTGTTCTGCTCCTGTAGAATGGTGTCGTAATAGGCGACTGCCCGCATCAGAAGCGGCTCCGCTCCCACCTTGTCGCCCCCTTCGATGCGCGACTGAGCCTGCTGCTGGTAGCTATTGCCCATTCGGTAGTGTACTCGATCGAGGGGAAATCCCACACTGCTGGCCATATCGCTGTAGCCCTGTATAAACACTCGAAACTCCGACAGTGCGGCTTCGTACTGCTTTTGAGAAAAGAGCTTCTCTGCCAGCGCAAACTGAATACGCGCCCGCAAAGAGCGATCTGAAGAAATATCAATGGCCTCGCGGTAGGTGCGCACGGAACCGTCTAAATCGCCGCGCTGCTCGTACATATCGGCTAGGCGTAGGTAGGCCTCCTCAACGAGCGTCCGCTCGCTTGCAAAGCGCTTTATGACCCTGCGAAACGATGCCACGCCCGCTTCGTACTCGCCGATCTTGCCATAGCATGTAGCCGTGCGAATTTCCGCTTTTGCCGCCAGTTCCAACGCCGTCTCATCGACTAAACCGGCTAGCTTCTCGCGCTGCATAGCGGCCAGCTGATCCTCTGACAGTTCGTCTATGCGCTGTCGCTGGACAAGGCGCTGATAGTACTCTACGGCCGAGCCGCAGTCGTCCATGGCCAAATAGCACTCACCTATTTGGAACAGGCTGCGATCCGTGCGATAACCGTTGGGGTAGTTTTCAACCAAGTCGACAAAGGCCTCTATCGAGGCGTTGTAATCGCCCATTTCGTAGTGGGCCCAACCCAAGTTGTAGAAGCCGGGCAGAGCATAGTCGTCAGCGCCGTACTCGTCGACCAAACGCTGCGACGCGCTAACGACGTCCTCGTATTTCTTTGCTTCAAAATGCGTCTCTATAAGCCGGCCGTGTGCCAGTCCTTTGAGCTCTTTGCTCGAGGCAGAGCGAATGACCTTCTCAAAAGAGTCGACGGACTGGGCGTATGAACTGTCGGCGAGCTGCAGGTACTCGCCACTTCGACTCTGGTCGTTCTGCGAGAAACTGCGATAGTCTGAAAACCGCTTGTTGTAGGCATTGCCCATTTGGTACAGAGCAGCCTCTTGAACGGGATAGTGATCTTCGCCAACCACGACCTGTATGGTTTCTGCATCCAGAACGCTACTCCGCACGACGGACACCTCGCGATAACGATCGATGGCCTGATCGTATGCACCTTCCGCGTAAAAGCGCTGCGCCTCTGTGAAAGAGGCTATCAGCTCCTGCTCCGTTGGCGCGCGAAATGAAAGCACGGCGCCCGCTGCCGTAATCAGCCCGACGAGAAGTGCTAAACTCATGGCCTATTCTGCCTCAAATCCCACGATGACGTTGACGAACGCAGCGACAAACTCTTCGTCGCCTGCTAGTCCTATTTCGCTGTTCTTGTACTCTTTGTTCCTGTGACTAATGCCGGCGTTTGTGGAGACGACATAGCCAAAGTACTTCGAATTGTTCGACACCATCGCCACGGCATCAAATTGTTGAAACGTGTTGTCCGAATCAGCGGAATCATTCACCCGGTACGGAAGAGCGAAACCCAAGCCCTGCACGCCGAGCTGAAAGCGCGTCTGCTCGGTCAGCCTATACTGCAGCTTTGCTATGGGAATGGTGTGCGTTTCGCGGGTAATGTCCCCTTCATCCGCGCTGTTCCACTCGCGGCGATAGCGCATCTTTATACCCGAAAACAGGCTGACGCGCTCGCTCAGCTGCCACTGGTAATCAAAGGCGTTAACCATCGTCCAGCGGTTGAGGCGGCGGCCCTCCTGCAGCCTGCCGTCAAATACTTTGCCCTCGTGCTGGTTGTTGGTTTCGTATTTGATTTTGTTGCGAATTTTCCACGCAGAGCTTGCACCACCCCATTTCGTATCGATGTAAATGCGCCCGCGCGTGCTGTTGAGAAAGAGCATGGGATCCTCGCGCGGTCCCTCGAGAAAGGGCGCCACCTTGATGTTGCGCTGTAGACCAGCAAAGTCGAGCTCAAACTGCTCGGCAATGGTCAGAACGCGGTCGCTGTATACGCTCAGCTCGTCCTCAATCCCATCCTCTATGCGCTCTATTGAAGCACTCGCTAAAAAGTTGCCGAGCGAAGGTATTTGCCGCGCGTAGCCAATGCGCGAGTAGAGCGACCTGTCGGGAGCTGGGCCTGCAATTTGACGCGTGTCTTTCAACCCGAGCGTCACGCTCATGCCGCGCAGGGGCCATATGCTCAAATAGGTGTGAAAGCCGCGCGTATCGATGTCGTATGGCAGGTCGGCGACAATATCGTTCTCGCGCGCATCAATGACGTCGTTGTGGTTGGCATCTTCGCCGAAATCGTAAACGGGCGGATCGGCCGTATACATCAGGAACGGCTCTTGGTAGTCCGGCACGGCGTTAAAGTTTCTATTCGTGTCGGGAATGCCGTCTTTGTCTTCGTCCAGACCCGGGAATACGCCGTCGACGTCCGACTGCCCCTGTAATCCGCTCGGCGCGTTGTTATACCAGCTGTCCGGATAGCGGTCGTCGTCGTCGTTGTCCTCTATGAGCCGGTGAATCATCGTGTTGTTATAGGCAATGGGATTGCCAGACGTATCCCGTTCGTCGCGCCCGATGTAGCTGCGAAACTCCGTCGTGTAGTGGGGGCCAATAGAAAAGACCTCCGCACCGAATCCCCAGCGTTCGGCATCTTTCTTTACGGTCAGATAAAATGCGTTGTCGTTTATAGAGGATCGTCCACCCGGCATTGTTTCGCGCTGCAAAGCGTTGATGCTCAGCTCATCGAGCGACACCCGGGGCTGCGGAACGCCGCTTGCATACTGGAAGAAGCTCCTGCTGCGGCTGAACTCGGCATTTATTTCGAAGCCGTGCAACACGCCGTGCGCGTTTAGGCTATACAGGCTGAGGCCAGTGGGTACGCCGCTTTTTACGCGAACGAGCTTCGGCGTGCCGTCTTGGGGGTTGCCTTCTGCCCTTGCCACCGTGCGAAAGTAGGTCGCGTAGCGATAGCGTTCGCGGTAGTTTGAGCGCGTTGGGCTAGGCGCTGTTCCCGAGATATCAATTTCGGACAGCTCGACGTGATAGTCGTTGGCCAACGATAGGTCGACTTCAACCGATTCGATAAACTCACCGAGCGGTTCGAGGTCGACGTAGAGCATAGCGTACTCTTCTCCGTCGAATGCCTGAGGTAGATCCGCTTTCGTCGCAAAGCCGAAGTCGCCCGACTCTTCAACCAGCTCATGGGCAAACTCCTCATCTACGACGACGGGCGATTCCCCCTCATTTTCTACGCGGCTCTGGTTAATCACGTGTTCTGGTCCGTACAGCTTGTAGTCGCGATAGTAGAGGTGATCAACCCAAAAGGGAAATTCGTATCCGCGATAGTAGACATCTACGTCAAACGCCGCGTAGTTGATATACGGATCATACGTGTTGTACGACGAGCCGCGGTTGATCGACTGGTAGTCGTTGGCCAACGGCGGCAGGGGCTTGCGCTCTCCGCTGCGCAGGCGGCCCGCCATATAGCTCTGCCTGTCGTCACCGCGTTTATTAAGACGCACGATAAACGGCTCCACCTCCGGTCGCACCACGCCGTTGACCCGCACGCTTACCGAATGAATAACTACGCCTCCCTTGCCGTCTGTGGGCGAGTCATCGGAAATGCGCAGGGCCAATATCGCGGGCGCATTCTGCATGGCGCCCGGGACTCCTTTCGTCGACAGCGCCTTCTGCTCCATCATTGGTTCGTACTGATGAGCGTTAACAAATGTGGCGCCGAAATTCATAAATCCGACGTGCCGTTCATAGTGGGCTCCCCAGAGCATCGCCTTCGCCTTGATGCTCTGGTCGTTTTCCCGACCGGACGAATAGATGGGCGCATGCAGGCGAGAAAAGAGCGCGGAAAAGCTGTTTTTCTTCGATCCCACGTCGATGCGCAGACCGTTCAGATTGGACATCTTCAGCGTAAGCGGAGTGAGACGAGTGCGTATTTCGTTGGCGTATATAAACCGCGATTGCCAATCGTCCGTTCCATCCGTCCCCACGATGACGTAGTTGAACAAGCGCGCGTAGCTAGAACCGCTCTGGCCGTGCGCTAAGCTCTCGCTCAACTGCGACCCCCCCGATCCAGCAAAGCGCTGGACGCCCAGCCCGCGTCGTTCCACCCACCGAATGGACTCGGATCCGTAGACCAGGGGATCTCCCATCAGACTGTAGTAGTTTCTCAAGTTGCTCGTTATACCAATCTGACGGGGATAGTCCACATCGCCCCAGTTGGTGTACTCATCGGTAAAGCGCCCCAGAAAAGCGCTGCTGCCCAGCACCCTTTGCGCCCCAATCTCCTCCGTCGCCTCCGTGCTGCCGCTCGCCGCGGGTTGAGCTACCCCATCACCAACCAGCAGCACGAGTGCACTTGCACAGCGCAAAAACCACCGGACGGACAGCCCGATTTCTCTATTTGGCGAATTCGTTACCATATTAACGACTGTCAAAACAGCGGCCTCAAGCCCGCTATAACTCGGAGAAAAATGCGCGAGTAATCCGTGTCTTGCTGACTACGATCTTCGGACAAAAACTCCCTAAATCGGCGTTCGTACCCCAGGTTTACGTTGACCTGGTAGCCCAAGTACGTCGACGTGTTGTTTACCTGGGCTAAATAGACGCGGCTATCAAAGTCGACGCCATCGCTCACCCGGTTGCGGTAGATGCTCGGCAATAACGGCCCCCCCTGCGCGCCCAGCTTAACCGATGTGCGGTCGGAAACGGGATACTCCAAACGCAGTATGGGGAATACGTAGTGCTCCTTCACCGAAGCTATCTGCTCCGTATCGTCCAACAGACGGCGGTGCAACCACTTTACCTGCGAGCGAACGAGCAGCTCTTTCCAAGGATTCCAGATGTGCTGCGCCTTGTATACAATCGCCAAATCGGAGATTACGTTGTCGGGCTGCAACGAAGTGGCCTGCTGGTGGTTGGTCTCCCGCTTTACGCTGATTTCTGCGCTGATGTTTTCAAAGCGCGTAAATGTCGCTTTTGCATAGACCGTGTGCAGCCAGCTGTTCCGCAGCAGCATGGGATCGTCCTGTAGCACGGCCACGCCCAGCGGATTTCGCAGCTCTTCGTCTGTGAGCGCAAAGAGGGGAATCGGCTCGGGTTCGAGGTAAATCGGACTGCGTCCCAAGCCAAAGACCCTATCCTCAATGTCGTCGTGCACCCGCTTCGTGCGGCCCACCGCTTTGACCTTGGCCCAAAATGGGATATCGCGCTCGTACTCCAGGCGCACATACGCCGTCCGCGCCTCGTCGCCTAGCGAAAGGGCCCGCGTATGGTGGTAGCCCCCCGTCAGCAAGCTATACGGGGTTGGCCTATACTGGCTGAAGAGGTTCCAACCCTGCTGGCCGACTTCGTACGGGTAGTCGGGGTCGTCGTCGTCTTCCCGCTCATCAATAACCCCGTTGTTGTTCATATCTTCGCCGAAATCGTATGCATCGGGGTTTACGCGGTAGAGCAAAAACGGTTCGAAGTAGTCGGGAATCCTATTGTCGTTCTCGTTTATATCGGGTCGACCGTTCAAGTCCAAGTCCAAGCCGGGAAATACGCCGTCGGGATCTTCAATAAACCGACCACCCGTCACCAGATTCGTCGTTTTGCGCAGAAAATAGCTATCGGGAAATGGATCCTTGTCGTCGTTGTCATCGACGGAGTTGAACTCAATCGTGTTGGTAGGCGCCGGGCGTTCGCCTTCGACTTCGTCGGGCAGCCGCGGCTCGTTAAAGTTCGTCGGATATATAAACGGGCTGGTTAAAAACTGGAAGTAGCTCCGGTAATCGTCGTCCTGCACACTCAGTTCGGTCGAGTAGTTATCGCCAACGGCAAAGTACTCTGCCCCAAAGCTAACCTTCTGCCAGTCGCGCTTTAGCGCCACAAAGAACGCATTGCTGTGCTGCGTCCGGTGCTTGAGGTTTGTGGTGATCAGAGAGGGGTACGCCCTGAAAGACAGATTGTGGACGTACTCCGACCGCAGCATAAAGCCCTTCAGGTCCAAGTTGAAGTGACCGCCCAGCAGCGTGCGCCCTGTTTGCCGCCCGTAGCGCACACGGACCCGTTCGAAATAACCGTCGCTGGGATTGCCGTCGGCGTAAGCAGCACGGTAGAAATAGGTAGCCGGATTGGCCGAGGCTCCGTTGAACACCTCGGCTAGCTCGATTGTATAATCACCCGATACGTCAAAGTCGATCGACACCTGATCGACCATCGCCGTGTCGGACATCGCGGTAACGTATCCGGGCACCTTAAACCAAAACAGCGCACTTTCATCGCCCTGCACCGAGTACAGTCCCTCCGGAGATGGCTCGGCATGGGGAAACTCAATAACCAAATCATTGCTGTTGTCGCGCCGCACGGGCGGTATGAGCAATTCGCCAACATGCTCCGTTACGGTGAGGGTGTACTCGTCGGGGTTGAGCTTGTCATAGGGAGCCAAGAGATGATCGACCGACACGCCGTTGATGCGCATCTTGGCGCGCCGTATATGCACACCGCTCAAGTCGTCTGGCGTCTGGTCGGCGACGCGGACGACAATCCACTCCGGCGGGCGCCCCGTAGTGGGCAGCGTGCCCTTGTAGGTCGACTCATCGAGCGACTTGAAGCTGTCCGTCCTGTACTGGTTTACCCACGTAACGCCGGCATCCAGCCCGCCGCGCTGCGTGCGAATATCGCCGCCGAGTAGGTAGGTGCTCCAGCGCGGGCGAAACTCGGACTTTTCATCGCCGTGTATGCCGTTGTCTGCGTTTTGCACCGCCTCAAAAATGGGCTTATCAACCCTCGACGCGAGCAGGACGACGGAGCCATTCTTAAAGTTGGAGTCCCACCTCAATCCGTTCATTGCGGCTAAGTCGAGCGTGAGCGGAGTAAACTTGGCGCGTATGCGATCACCGATAATAAGCTTGGTATTCACGCCAGAATAATTGTCGCCGGATATTACCAGCCGGTTGAGATAGCTCTCGTACACGCCGGGCTTTGTTATGATGCTGCCGGGAACGGGATTGATCGTCCGGTACTCATTTAGCTCGTATACGCTGACGCCGTTCATGATGAACTGCCCCAAATTGTCGAACTGGGGCGAGCGCGTCCGACCAAAAATCAACGACTCATAGGCGCGGTACCCTTCAAACGCATAGTTGGTGTAGGGCTCGCCCTGGCGAAACAGCAGCTGGGCATCAACCGGTCCCGTAGAGACCGCGACCAGCAGCATCGCTATGAATTGGCGAATAGAACGCTCCGTCATTTCTTACCCTATGAGCACGCGAAAAAAGTATTCTACAAAACCGACGCTGGGACGGGCCGTATTCGTGTATTCCTGCTTTGTCCGGTACAGGCCCATCAGTATGGACAGGTCGTATCCCAGATAGTTGCTATTGTTCTGACCAAAGATCGTGTAGGTCGACCGATCAAAGTTCTGGTCTGTAGCCGCTAGGTCACGCGACATTTCCGCAAAGAACGGCAGCCCCTGCAGGCCGGTGCGGATCTTGGTCTTTGGACCGATTTGCCAATCGGCGCGGAGAATGGGCATGAGCCAGTGGCGCTTTCGATAGGGCTCAGACCGCTCCGGGTACTTCACGTATTGGAAGATGTGCTTGAATTGGGGGTACACGCTGAGTCGACCACGAGCGTAGGTCCAGCCGACCTTGTTGACCAGCGTCGCCTGCAGCGTGGAGCCCGGCTTTGCCATCAGCGGGTCTGCCAAAATATCGCCCCGCAAATCAATGTGGTTAACCGAGGCAATATGGCGCGTAACAATGCCCTGCGCCGGCTGCAGGTTGGCTTCCACGTAGGTCAGGTTGTCTAAGCTGTTCCTGTTTTGTAGGGCATCGGGCCGCAGCGTCGAGGGGTTTGTGTTGTAAATCGTATTGCCAATTGAGTCTTTGACCCACCGAATTCGATGGTGCATTTGGATGGTGCCCAACTGGCCGATTTCGCGGCCATAGCTGCCCTCTGTGTAAGTGGTTTCGTTCTTATCTCCTATCGCCTTGCGCCGCACTCGGTACGTTCCCAGGCGAACCTGCACGCCGGAAGACCAGCTGTGGCGCGCAAAGGCGTGTAGCCCTTTGTGGTCTATCGGATAGGCGTAATCCGGCAGGTTGTCGTTTTCGCGAAAATCGGCCACGCCGTTGTTGTTGAAGTCGTCTCCATAGACGAGCTCTGGCGGCTCGGCGTAATAGGATATGAACGGCTGATACGCATCCGTGCCGCCCGCGCGGTCGACGTCAAAGTCAAGCACGCCGTCGGCATCGGGATCTAAGCCGGGGTAGACGCCGTTACCCTGGGCTAGAGAGCGCTGATACGGTATGAGCGGATCTTCGTGCTCTATTCGGTCGGGCCACTGGTCTAGGTCGTCGTTGTCCTCGACCATATTGAACGGCGCATAGAGTCTGCCGCTGAGCGTAGGACCACGGCTCGACCGTTCAAAAATGGAGAAGTCCGTTCGATAGTCGTGCGGCACGTCAAAGTATTCGAGCCCCAGCAAAGCCCGGTCGCCGATCTCGCGCGACACGTTGACATACAGCGCCGAAGCCTGGCGCTGGTGTTGCTGACCGCCCAGCGCGGGCGCCTGGAAAAAGCGCGTGCTGCGCGTGTACTCCCCGCTGGCTGAAAACCCGGCGATCGTCGATTCAAAATTTACACCAACAATTGAAATGCCCGTTGGAAATCCGTAGCTGAAGCGTATGCGACGCGTATTGCTAGAAGACGTTGGATTGCCGATCGCCCGGCTCGCGTTATACCAGTCGTAGTAGAAGTCGTCGTCGCCCGATGCCAGCGTAGGGACGCGCATCGCACCGACGACATCTATGCTGTAGTCGTTGGCGACGACCGCTTCAAACTGAATGTTTGCGGTGGTATCGGGCAGATCGTACTCGTAAATGATGAGATCTGTTCCGCTGACGGCTTCGGGACTTGCAATCGTGGGCGCCTGGACCAGTGGCGTGGTGACCTCCGAGATAAGCGCCTTGAAAAACGGCTGGTTGCTGGCCTCTATCACGCCGCGAATCCACGATCTGTTTTTCCTCAGATAGTTTATCTCATTCGGGCTCAGCAGCACGGTGCTGGAAACATCTTTGGTAACGGGCAGCTGCTGCAACAGATTGTCCACCCGGCTCACTCGAACCGGTTCGACCTGGCGCCCCCCCACGCTAAGGGTCAACTCGTGCAGGCGGGCCCCGTTTGCGTCTTCTTCCGGCGAGTCGTCGGATATAAACACGTACACTTTGCGCAGGCCGTTCTCCATGACGCGGGGAATAACACCCTTTAGGTTATTTACCCGTCCGCTCGACTCGGCATCGTAGCGATGCGTATTTACGTAGCTGCTTCCAATTTTCAGAATGCTACCAATCTGACTCTCCCAATGTCCTGCAAAAATAGATGTGCCAAAAATGCGCCGATCTTCAAAGCTCTGATCGATGTTCGTATTGGAGGGAACGAAAATGGGATCCGTTAGCTGCGAGGTAAGCAGGCTAAAGCGATTCTTCTTTGAGGCTCCATCCCATCGAATGCCGTTAAACCTGGGCAGATTGAGCGTCATCGGTGTGAAAAACGTGCGGATGTGGTCGCCAATGATCAGGCGCGTGGACCAAGGTCCAAACCCCTCGTTGGATATAATCAGCTTGTCAAAAAAGCGATCGTAGCGCGCGTTGCGCGATTCGTAGCTGCCTGGTATGCCAAGCTGGTCGCGGCGAATTTCGCTGTAGCGTATGACGTCTACGCCGTCGATAAGCAAGTCGCCAAAGTAGTCAAAGCGCCGATTCTCCTCGTCGTAGTCGTAGTCCCTATAGCCGGCCGTTCCGTAATTCTCGAAGACCTCATTCGACCAAAGATCGCGGAAGTCGCGCGAGAGGAACTGTGCATCGACCGAAAACGGAGTGCAGAGCACCCCTAGGACGAACAGGACAAACGTCTGTAATCGCATTGACCTGTGGTAGTTATTCAATATCGTCTACCAAGCTACGCCGATTGACCCTACCGAAGCGCGTTCGGTCGGATCTAGCTCAACGACCAGTTTGTATACGTAAACGCCGGGAGCGACTAGGTGGCCCGCATCATCACGCCCGTCCCAACGCACCAGAGAAGAGGAATCCCAGCCGCCGTAGCGGCCCGCGTTTATCCCCTCGTATGAAATTGTGCGCACGCGCTGCCCCGACATGGTATATACTTCCAACCGAAGGGTGGCATCTTCCATCCGACCTAGTGTGAAGCGCAGCGACGCGCTGTCGTTAATGCCGTCCCCATTGGGCGTGACGATCGCAGGACTAACCTCGACGTCCTGAAGAATGGGAATTTCGAAATCGTTGGTCGTAACGGTTAGCGCAAACGACTCGCCACTCGCCTCGTCTACGCCACTGCGCTCGTCCGTTTTAAGCGGGTTGGACGACTGGGGAGAAAAGAGAAACGACGAAAAGCGATGCTTTGCCGAAAGCAAGCGGCTGGTAAATGGAATCGTCAGTTCCGTTGTCTCAGCGATGGGCGGTGAAAAGTGCACGACGAGTGAATCGTCGGTTGCGTAGGAACGCTCCCGGTCAACGCTGGCCGCGCCGGTAGAGGTGATGGCATTCCAGTCGACGGTGGCCGGCCACTGCGTCAATACGGCAACCCGCTCGACGCCCTCGCCCTCAGCGCCTTCCATTTCGATTTGCAGCCGATAGGTAAAGTCGACGTCCTGGCCAATTGGCACCTGCAGCGGAGCAATCCAAGACTGCGCGCCCCGGGCCGGAATAATCTCTGCGTCGTATTCGATATGTAGGCTGTCCAAGCGCGGCGAAACCAGCACGTCGCGCGAGTCCATCAGGACCTGAAACTGAAGGTGGCTGCGCGGTTCGGCCACGTCTAGCCCCGACGCGCTGGCCGCCTGCCACGGGGACCACGCTTCCCAAAGGGCGCCGTCGTTGCCCGTGCGAAAGCGCAGCTTCATATCCGTTTGGTCGGGCACTTCGCCGTAGGCACGCACGGCCCGAAAATTTATTGGTGCGCCATCGGCCAGATTCATAGGGGGCGACGTATAGAGACCGCTCGCCCCCAAGCCATCGCCGTAGACTTCCATTTCGCCTACGCGGGGCGACGCGTCGCGCGTTGAAAAATCCGTCGCCACTAGGCGAACGTGCCGCGCGACAATCGTCGGGAATTCGACGGTTGTCTCCTGAAAATTGACGATGTTATTGGCGGACCCGACCTCAATGAAGTCGACGCCGTCCTTGCTCACAAATATGCTATAGCCCCGCAGCGAGACGTCTTCAAACGATCCGCGAGAAGGGGGCTCCGTCAGGACGCGCACTTTGCTTATGGGCACCAACCGGCCCAAATCTGTCTGCGCACTTTGCAGCAGCGCCGATGCGCCCCGTCGAAAGTTGAAGGAGGTGTTTATGTCGCCGTCTACCAGGTTTGGATCGGCAGAATAGGAGCCCAGCGCGAGGTTAACGCCCTTGAACGAGCGCAGTTGCAAACCGCCCCGTCCGCCGTCGGCGCCTCCTGGATACCCAGCCAAACTCCTGACGTCCGTGTCCAAGCCTAGCACTTCGGCAAACGCGCCACCCGACAGAGAGCCTTCCTGCACGGGCGTCCAGCTCACTGCTTGGCCGTCTTCCTCGTGCCGGTCTAAACGATTGGACCTCAGCTCCATCCAATCGGCACCCGGTTCATTTTGCAGGGGAGAGTCTGTCCAAAACCAGGGAAACGTCCGATCGCTGGGCGAAGCGACGACCAGCGCCTCTTCCGTTTCAACGGCAAGAAAATATCCGTACGAATTGGGAAAGCCTTCGTCTTCCACTACGAGAGCTATATTGTTTGTATTTCGAGAAAACGAGACCTCGTAGGAAGCCAGTCCAGCACCGCCGTCGCCCTCGCCGACTAATTCACCGTCCAAATAGAGCGCGTACTGACCCCCGACCAACACGTGTATGCGACCGTCTATCGCCTGCTCAAAATCAATAAATCCTAGATAGTTCGTCGTCGTCGGCCAGGCGGTAACCACCTGCTGTTCTGCCCGTGCGTTCATCACCCATACAGCGGCAAGTACAAAGGCGAATCGAACCCAGTGCAACGGCAGTCCTCCTATCAGTAATAATAAGCCACCGGCGTACGGATACACCGGTGGCTTATCATGCAAACAAGTAGCAGAGCTACTTCAACAACGTGACTTTCCTCGTGACGTTCAGGTTCGGCGCCTGGACGCGATACATATACATACCGCTTCCGACCTGAGCGCCGCTGTCGTCACGACCATCCCAAGAAATGCGGAACTCACCCGCATTCATGCGATCGTCGAGCAGGGTGCGCACTTTCTGGCCTTGAGTGTTGTAGATCTCAACCAGAATGGGAGCATCCCAGGGCAGCGAGAAATTGATCGACGTTTCGGGGTTGAACGGGTTGGGAGCCGCATCGCTGATCTCGTACGCCGTCGGCAACGCTGCGCCTTCCAATTCGTAAACCGCCGTCGCGGGCTCGCCCAATAGGGCGCGCTTCTGGTCGTAGGGCATGTGCACGATCGGATAGTGCGACAGTATGGCCAACGCACCTTCCTCTGGCACCGGAACAAAGTCGTTCGCCGCTGCCGCATCGCCAAAACCGCCGATGCTCATATACACGCCGTCCCAATCACCGTCCATTTCATCGACGATGATGTTGTACTGCGGCCAGCTGGTGGGAATGTTCTTGGGCTCAAAGTGGAACAGGCCCGAACCGTCCTCGCCCAACACGAAACCGTTCTGCGTCGTATTCGAACCGGCTTCGATGTTGGTAACCCAACCCCACTTAGTAGAGTACAGCGAGTACTTAAACGCCGGTGCTTCCGTATGGCCGTATTCGAGACCTCCGAACGTGCCTTCGGAAAAAGTGCGCGAGTCGCCATATCCGTCGCCGTTGCGGTTCATATATACGACGTTGCCGTCGTAGTCCAAGCGGACCGTCAGCGAAGTGTGGTGACCCGATAGGGTTATACCGGCTGGGTCGGGCTCGCCGTTGTAAAAGCGGGCCATCGTTCCGGGACCACCTGAACGATCGCTTCCGTTGTTATCGTAGAGGAACATGTCCGTCAGATCCCACTCGCCCAAGAGCGAACCGCTCTCTATCGAGTACGCGGCAATCTTGCTCACCGTGCCCGCAACGCCCGCCGTGGCATATACGACGGTCTTCTGGGGATTGGTGGTCGAGGCATACTGACGACCCGGAAGGACGTCTTGGAGATTCAACACGCCAAACTCGGCGCCGGCATCTTCGCCCCAATCTTCATGCATCGTGATCTGACGCGTATCCCAATTGTACTGGTAGCGGTAGAGCCAGCCAACGTTGCCGCCGCGGTTGTTGCCAATCCACTCCGTTAGGCTGCCGTTGAGCGGCGTGGCGCTCAGCATACCCGTTGGGCACCCTTCGCGGTCACCGCAGGCATCTACGACGGACTGGTTGTCGACCAAGTCGTATGCATCAATACCAGCGGCAATCCAGTCGTTTTCCATGTTGGCAACTTCGCCCGTGAAGTTCACAAACTCGCCGCGCGAAGGATTGATATAGATGGTCTGGCCACTGCCAAACTGACGGGCCGCTGCGCCCACGATATGAGGCGTGGCCTCGTCATCAAACGCGGCGAGAAACATCTGGTACGATCCGCTCTGGACGATGTTGCCGTCCATATCGCGGCCGTTCCATACGATGGAGTTCTCGCCTTCGTTGAAGCGCTGGCCGGCGGACTTATAGACCAATACATCGGTGCCATTAACTACGTGCCAGCCCGGATTGCCGTGCTCTGGATCCTGGTAAGGCCCCGGCCCTTCTCCGCGAATGGTGAACGGCGCCTTGTAACCGTCGGTATAGATAATGAGCCAGACCGTTGCACCGCTTCCATTCAGAGTAAACGGGATCTCCAGATCCGCTCCGCCAAACGTGTAATTGGTCATATCGCCGAGACCGGATATCTCTAGCGTTACGGGCTTGCCTCCGCTCGTCATATCCGGAAGTTGGAGGTCCGGGTTTCCTATGTGCAGGAACTGCGCGTTAACGGAAACCGCGGCAGATAAGCCCATTGCAAACACGAGGGAAAGTTTGGACAGTATTCTCATCTGCGAACACCCACCTTTCTTTAGTGTCGTGAAAAAAAATACTACGTAATGATTTAAAAAACGCATGCATGCTGCTTTTTTCGGTAGCGTTATTACTCTCCTTTCCGAAGGTCTAAAACAGCGATCACCCAGATCGCAGCACCCTATACACACCCCCACAATACGGTGCGATACGTCGAGGGGTGATACCCCATTCGGAGAACACGAGCGTGTAATAAGGAAACCGCCTTATCCTTACCAAATCTGATGAGTTTAGTCAAGGTTTTTTTGCGCTTATCTCCCCTTACGCGGCGCGACCTCAGCGCCCACCGGCGCGCCGCAGCGCGCGCGCTATCGAGGTGTGGCCACGCCGTTCAGCCCAGGCCAGCGGACGCGCCCAATCTTCGCCCCCGTTGGGGTCGGCCCCGCGTGCCAGCAGCCATCGCACGGCGTCTTCCTGACCGCTGCGCGCCGCCCAGCCTAGCGGCGTCGAGCGATACTCCTCGTCTATCGCCTCTATGTCGGCGCCAAATTCGAGAAAGAGCTCCATTCTCTCTTCGCGCTGATCGCGTTCCCCGCGCTGGGCAGGACGGGCGCGGCGGGGACCCATCGGATTGATCTGAGCCAGCTCGTGCAGCGGAGTGGTCCACTGCCAGTTGGGTAAATTCGGATCCATGCCGGCCTCCAGTAGCCTTCTCGTCATCTCGGGCCGGCGCCACAGGTAGGAGCGACACGAGTTAACGACGGGTGGAACGGGAACGTTTTGCGCCAGCAGCACGTCGAAAATCGCCCGCTTGTCAAAGGCAATCACAAAAGTGTAGATCGTCCCGCAGCCCGACACAGACGTTCCCTGCGGATCGCAAGCGGCCAGCGCAGCGACCACGTCAACTTGGTCTTCCAATACGAAGTCTGCCGCTGATTTTGGGCGGGAACCGTAGCGATAGAGCAGCGCCTTCATCGACTCGTCTTTGGCCTGGTGCAGCGGTGCGCCAGACGACTCAATCGACGCCTCGGGATCCGCGCCGTGCTGCAAAAGGAGCTCGGCTATGCGCTCGTGCCCCGCCGCGACTGCGTGCCATAGCGCCGCACCGCGGGGTGCGCCCTGCGCGGGTTGAGTGGGGTGGACGCCGCCCTTTAATAGGATACGCACGAGCGCATCGTCTCCAGACTTTGTCGCAAAAATCAGCGCCTGGGCACCGTAGCGGGCGCGCTGCCTGCCCAGTCGGCACAGCGCACGCGCCGCTGTTCTGTCACCCGAAAATACGGCGGCGTCCAGCGTGTATTCCGCTCCCAGTCCCAGCAGGAGCCCTACCGTTTGGCGGTCGCCCTGACGCATCGCCACGTCAAGCGGCCGCTGGTTGCGCGGCCGGTACCAGTCGTGCGTGCTACCGCGCTGCACCGCATCAATCGGCGCACCGCATTGAACCAGAAAGGTCACGAGCGCGCGATGACCGCATTCAACGGCGCGGTGCAGGGCCGTCGAGCCCTCTTCGTCGCCCCGACCAATGGCGGCGGGATCCTGGGCCAGCGCCGCGCTCACCGCGCTGACGTTGCCGCGCCGCACCGCCGTGTGGAGCGGGCCCGTCTGCTGAACGTTGTGCACCAGGCGATCGGCCTCAAGCAGCTGTGCAACCCGCTCGTGACCGCGGTCGCGCGCCACGACGACCAGATCTTCGTGGCCGTAGCGCACCCACGTCGAGTCCGCGCCGTTGGCCAGCAGCATTTCCACCGTTGTCGCGCGTCCTTCGCGCACGGCAAAGTGCAGCGGCTGCGTGTACCAGTACTCCGCAGAGACCAGTTTCTTGTCGCGCGCCAGCATTTGCTTCAAACGGCGCGTCTGTCCGCGCTTTGCCGCGTTGAGTACTTCCCATACGGATGGCTGGATATCCGTCGGTTGCAGCAAGCTGAGACGCTTTGGACGTTTTTTATGGGCCATTAAATAACCGCCTTGTTGGGTTGCACCGATTCTGTTTGACAAATGTAGCGACTTTGTTGCGCGAGTGATAAGCCTATATTGACTACGGACTGCGTTATCGCATACGAACCTTCAACTTTGACCATGTAAACCAACGACGTGCGCTGCCTGCAAACGGCCGTTCCCGCTGCCGTCAACGCACAGAAGGAACAGCCATGTACATTGCGCTCGACACAGACGAACGCACCAGCCAACAGCTGTCTCCGGCCCACCTCGCCCAGGCGCTGGCGGCCCTGCAGACAGACGGCTACGTCGTCATAGAAGACATCGTTGCCCACGACCACTTGGGGCAGCTGCACGAACAGATGGATCGTGATGCAAAGCTGCTGTACGATGCCAAGCAGTGGAGCGGCGCCGGCGGACTGCCCGGTCACCTCATGCTGGGCCCCCCACCTTTTGCACCCTTTGTCTTTGGCGATATCGTCGCTAATCCATTCGTCGTACAGGTCAGTCAGGCCATGCTCGGCGATCGCTTCTTCAACGGACTCTACAGCGGCAATACCAACTGTCCTGGCAGCCAAACGCAGCCGCTGCACCGCGACGTGGACCACCTGTGGCCCAACTTGACAGTGGCCCATCCGGCTGCTAGCCTGGTGGTCAATATCGCACCGCACGACGTATCGGAAGACAACGGCAGCATCGAGCTATGGCCCGGCTCGCATCTCGACCCGACCTTTGGCTCGGTCATCAGCGCCGAAGCCGAAGCGGCGCGGCGCGCAACCGTTCCGCCCGTCCGCGGCAATACGCGCAAGGGCAGCGTGCTGATTCGCGACATGCGGCTGTGGCATCGCGGCATGCCCAACTGCGCCGATCGACCGCGCCATATGATCGCCATGGTCCACAATATCGGCTGGCTCCAGCGAGGTCGCATTCTCAAGTTTGGCACGGGCTGCGAAGCGGCTTTTCCCGAAGGTCCGTTGGACCACAACGTCGCATTCACCGACGAGCCCATCGATCACGTTGGCCTGAGAACGGATTAAATCTGCATCCGGCACGGAGACGCCACATGCATATGAGCACACATCTTCGTCGCAGTCTGCTCACGCTGAGCGCACTGCTTTTCACCATAGCTGCAGGAGCCGATGAGACGCTCATAGAGGTGCCCTCCTTCGCCGTCACGCGCATGCGCCAAGCACCCGTTATCGACGGGGCCATTAACGCAACCGAGTGGCAAGAGGCGCTGGCCGTCAGCGGTGTGGCCGACCAGTCGACCGATATGAGCAAACCGCTCCTGCCGCGACCCACCACGTTCTATTTGGGCTGGGATCCCGATCACCTCTACTTTGCCGCGCGCACCTATATCAAGCCAGGGCACAAACCGGCCGTAACGGCGGGTCGGTCTCAGGGGCTAGCCTACGTGTGGGACGCCGGCCTCGAGCTCAACTGGCATCCGATGGGCGCCAACGTGCCAGCGGGCAACAAGGCCAACGCCTACAAGTGGTTTCTCAACGCCCTCGGCTTTATCGGCGACACGTCGCGCCTGGCGCTAGGCCAGCAGTTTAAAAGCTGGAATCCCCAGTTTGAGATCCAAGCCCGTTTGACCGATCCGGGCACAGCGCCCGACGGCGGCCGCTGGTGGGAAATGGAGATGCGTGCCACGCCAGAGGGTTTCGAACTGGACGGACCTCATCAGGCCGGCGACCAGTGGCGCATGATGCTCGGCATAAACCACTTCCCAGCCTGGATGCAGGCGCGCATTCCCTGTCGCGGTCCCTATCTCGATCCCTACGGCTTCAACTTGATGACGCTGGTCGACGAGACTCCTTCGGTGCAGATGACGATGGATAGCATTCCGAATCTGGCTACCGACGGTACGGCCGCCATCGACCTATACGCCTTTAACCCGACCGAGCAGCCCGTCGAACTGACGTTTTCGGTCAGCATTGCCGACGCACTAGAGCGGATAGAGATCTTGTCGATTCCACCCGGTCGCCGCGCGGGCTTTAGCCTCAATAAAAAACTGCCTGAAACCGTCACAGAGGGCCTAGCTTCTGTCAGTGTAACGCAGGGCGAGCGATCGCTGTTCTCGTACTCCGTGCCGTTCAGCGTGGGCGCCTACGCCTCGATGCTCGCTCCGTCCACCCCACCCGATACGACGAACTTCGCTTTTGAGACGCGCTTTAATCCCGTCCGCTCGTGGCTGCTTGTAAAGGGAGATACCTACTTCTTAGAAGACGCGACGCTGGCCAAGGCGCTGCACTACCGCGTGTTCTCAGAAGCCGTAGACAAGCCGATCGCGACGGGGAGCATCACCCAAGTGGCCGAGTACTACCTGCAGGACATCGTGCAGCTGCCCGCGCTCGAGCCGGGCACCTACCACATCGAAGCCACCATGGAGTTGACCAACGGACGCACCCTCGGTCCCATGAAGGGACAGTTTATCAAAAAGGACGAGGCAAAAGAGTACGCGCACTGGTGGAAAAACGAGTACGGCAACGTGGAGCGCGTCCTGCCGCCCTACACCGCGCTCGTCCAGCAGGATGAGCGCGTGGCCAGTTTGGGCCGCACCTACCACCTCAACGCCTTGGGCCTGCCCAAGCGCATCGTCTCCAACGGCGCCGACGTAAGCGCGGCGCCGGCCCGCGTGGTGGTCGTGCGCGACGGCGTCGAACACGTCATCCCCTTGGGCGACCCGCGCTTTACAGAGACGACCGACTGGCGCGTGCGCTTTGCCGGAGAAACGCAGGGTGCCGGTCTGCGTCTGGGCAGCGAAGGATGGGTCGAACAGGACGGCTTGGTCTACATCGACCTGACCTACGGTCCGTCCGGGGATCCGGTTGAGATCGACGCCCTGCGCTTGGAGTATCCCCTCTCGGAAGAGGACGCCGACGCCCTGCTGTGCATCGGTCCGGGCAACAACTATTCAAGCCGCACGACCATGCTCCTACCAAAGGATGCGACCGGATCGCTCTGGTCTACGCTCGATACAGGTATCAATGGTAGCGGCATGACGGTGGGATCGTTCTATCCGACCGTGTGGATTGGCAGCGAACGCCGCGGCTTTCTCTGGTGGGCCGACAACGATCGCGGGTGGATTCAGAACAACGCCGTCCCGGCCCACGAGGTCGTCCGACGCGACGAAGGGGTCGTGCTCATCAACCACATCGTCGCCCAGCCAACCTCGCTCAGCGCTGACCACACGCTGGCCCTGAGCTACATCGCCACGCCCTTCAAGCCAATGGTCAAAGGGTGGCGCATGACGCAGTCGACCGAAGACGGCACCTTTCACCAGCCTTTTCGCAACGTGCGCACCGACTCGAAAACGGGCCTGAACGTCTTCCAAAATCCCGGCGGCGGCCTCCTGCACGTCAACTGGATCCACCCCGAGTCGCGCTATCCAGAAGAGTGGGAAGACCTATGGCATCAGCAGCGCACGGAGGGCTTTGCCGGCTGGCCAGCCGCCGACTCGGTGGCTCACGCAATGCAGTGGCGCGACCCCTATGCCGCGCGCAAGTTCGGCTTTACGCACATGTCGTTTCAAGTGTATGGCTACGGGCGCAAAACCCTAGAAGATCACCTGTATGACTACTTTGGCTCCGAGTGGGAAGCCGCGGGGAACGGAGACACCTGGCACGATACCTATACCGACTACGCCATGTACCTCTTTGACGGAGCCTTTAATCGCGGCGGCGTGCGGTCCACCTATTGGGACCTGACCTTTCCCCTGCTCTTTTCCGACCCACTGAGCGGCCTGGCCTATCGCCTGCCCGACGGGCGCATGCAAAGCGGCTACCACGGGTGGAACCTGCGCCGTTTTTACAAACGCCTGCACGCCATGCAGTATGACGCCGGACTGGTGCCCGGCGCCAACGGCTTTCACTCCACCAACGCCTACCTGCCCGTGGCCATGACTTGGACGGACGCCGTGCTCGACGGCGAGCGCAACTGGGACCTAGACTCCAGTCCGCTGGACTGGGTCGACAACATGCCCATTGAGCGCATGCGCAGCATGAGCATTCCGCAGAGCTGGGGCGTGGCCATCTGTTGGATGGCCAATATGGACGGCGCCGACCGCCCCGCGCGCGACCTGGCCAAACAGATCCAAGCGCAGTGGGTATGGATGCACGATTCCTGGCGCAACCCCTACATTCCCCAGCTGCCCGTCATGCCCGAATCCGTGCTCGACTGGGGCACAAACAACGCGACGTACCACCCCTACTGGCGCAATGAATTTGTAACGGGCACCGATCCCGACTTACTGGTTTCGCTCTGGCGCACGCCCGAGCGCATCGTATTGGGGCTGTTTAATCACGGCAAGGACGGAGTGATTGACGACGAGCTCCGCGTGGATTTGGCGGCACTCGGCTTGGACCCCCAGCGCGTATACGCCCGCACGCTGTGGGATGCGTTCGGTGGCCAGGCGACCCTAGACAAGACGGGCAGCGTGCTGCAGGTGCGCGACCTGCCGAGCCACAGACTACTGTTAGTGGGACTGGCTGAGGTAGACCCGAGCGCATTCGAGCAGGCGAGCGAACACCTGCCCGCGCCGTTTGCAGGCGACGTGCCCCCCTCTGTGGTCGACTTTGGCCTCGTCCATGCCGAGACGCAGTATTACGCTTCCGGGACGAGTCCGTCTCTGGGCTGGGACGACGGCGCGCTGCGCGTGGGGCTGTGGCAGCGCAGCGATCGCATTCTGCTGTCGATTGAGAATACAGATAAGACGGCCCCGCGCGATGCGGCTATCCGCCTGGACCTCGACGCGCTCGGCCTGAGACCCCAGCTGCCCTGGCAAGAATTTGTCGGCGTGCGCGACTTAAATCCAACAGACGGGGAAGAGACGAGCGCCTCGTTGGACTATCACGACCGCACGCTGCACGTAGAATCCATTGCGCCGCAGTCTGTGCGCCTAGTCGCGATACGACTCTACTGAGCGGCACAGCCCTCTGGGATTGGGCACGTAGCCAGAAAAGCGCTGAAAGGAGAGTCGCTCTATCCCGCTACTAGGTGCGCACTATTCCATCGGCAACGCGTCTAGGTAATGGGCGGCCGACGCACCGAGCGCGTCTCGGTGCATGCGCCAGCGATCGGAGAAAAAGTCTTCGCCTATTTGGATGTCAAACAGGTGCGTGCCCAAGCGATTCAACGCTCTTTCCTCGTCGAAAAGCGACTCGGCGTAGACAATCCGATCGCCCTCGCCCCGCTCGCCGAGCAGTTTGGCAAAGTATTGCGTGGTTAGGCTTTGCCGCCGAGCCATGGACGAACCGGGAATTACAACGCGCAGCGAAGCCCATTGCTCAGTCCCGAGTTCGGCGCGCCATGCCATGGCCTGTGCGTGGTAATTATCAATGCGATACGCCGCTGCACGGTCCAAATTCGCTTGGGCGTGGCCGACGTTCTGCCGAATAAATTCAATCAACTCATCCCGCGAAACGCGCCCCGTGCGCAACACTCCATTTACAAACTGCGTACAACCTTCCAGCACCGCCTGCTGGCGCGGCGTATCCTCTGCGTCGTAAACACCCTGCTCAAAAACATCTAACGCTCCGTCTATCAGAAGCAACACGCCTCTTAACCGATCGGCCACTTCCTCTTTTAAGGGCCCATCGGGCTCCTCGGCCAACGCACAGTATATGGCAATGGGCGTGTGGGCAACGGTCTTTAAATCGTGGTAGGCGCGGTCGACCGTCGTGCCCACGGTGCGCTCCCCCTGATTGATGAGGATTAACCGGTCGCCCGTTGCAACAATGATAGGACCACTGCTGTTTAGCACACTTTGACGAGCATGCGCATAGTTCGCGCGAAAATACGCATTCAGCGCCTGTATGGGATCGCTGGACGATTTGGCGTATGGGTTATCCGCAGCTTCAGCAGAGATGAAAAAGAACGAACAGAATAGGGCTGAGGCCGTCCGCGTGATCCTCTTCACAAGGCATCCTCCTATGGGAAATAGTCAAAACAGCACAGCGGGAGTTCTACAGACCTCCTCCCATGGCCGACCCTACATCGGGGGTATCGTTGGGAGGTTTACGGTGGGTTTTGTCATCTACGCTTCGGTAGAAAACCAAGATGCCGATGGAGGCTATGAAGGGCAGGAGCCACACGAGCAGAAGTTGGGCCCTCTTCTGAAACAGAGTGAACTCCGTTCGTCTGCGTATGAGAAG
>JAYOYH010000034.1:49148-51674 GCA_038153405.1 Gemmatimonadota bacterium
CCGCCGCACAGCAGCACAGGCGTAGCCACCGTGCCCTTTCCCTCCCGGTCTTCCTGCTCTTCCCGTCCGTAGCGCACGCGCCCTTCAACCAATTCGTAGTAGTGGCCGTCTTCTATCTTGAGCTGCGCATCAAGCCTGTAGAGAAGGGGTACACGCGTTGGCTGTTTGGGATCGACGTTCTCGAGTTTGCACGCAATGCTCCACGTGCGGCGCAGCTCCATCTGCACGTCTTCGGCCGGTACAATTGGCGAAGACGGCATATGGTTGTAAAAATGACCAAAAGCACCTTTGCAAAAAGCGTGATAGTCGATCGTGTGCAGGATAAAGTGATGCCATGCGATGTCAACGACCTTGGAAGGCATGCCAATACGCGCCTTGCCTGCATAATGGGCAATCGTGAAAAACTGACGCAGTCCATCCAAGACTAGGTCGATATCAGACGATGAGTTATTGGGCAAATCGCCGGCGATTTTCGCGCGCAGTGACTCGTTAAACCGATAGCGCGTGATAAAGTCCAAGCGGCGCGTTTTGCCGATTGTACGCTGCCAAATCTGCCATCCCAAAAACCCCAGGCTAACCAGTACGAGCAGTGCCGGTATGGCAATTAGTTCGATTGACTCCATGAAAACCTCCGTATCAAACCACAACCACGCTAGAGCGCCCCGACCTTGGGCCTAGATATCACCCCGTATACCCCACGCGCAATGACTTCACCTTCTAATATATGCACTGCTGGCCGGCAACCAGACGGCAAGCCATTCCAAATTTATTCGCTTTTGACGAAATCTACGACCAACTATTTTGGCTCGCGCCGTATTGATTGTGTTGCCAAATGGAGTATAAACTAGGCGGGGGAAGACACTTCACACGCAAAAGGAGAACGCACTATGATGCTTAAACTATTTGCCGCTGCGCTCATTCTCGTAGCCGCCAACGCGGATCGGGCACTGGCCTGCGCCACGTGCGGCTGCCGGGTCCAGCTACAGGAAGCCTCCGCTCCAGCAAAGGGCGAAATGACAGAGCACGCCCACCATCATGCGGGGCCACTGATGCAGCTGGCCGTAGCCACGTACGGCCAGCTAGGCGATCAGCTGGGCGAACTGCGCACCAAGGCCGAAGGCGGCTGTCAGGATTCGAAAAGCACTCTGAGAGCAGACGCCGTGCATTCCGTGCAGAGCATGCTGAAGGCATTGAAAGACCCAGAAATGCGCAAGATGGTCGAGATGGGCATGATGCTAAAAGCCATGTCCGAAGGCGCGCACAGCCACGAGGATGGAGCGCACGAAGCACACCGCGCGGCCGACGATATGGCCGCCGGCGACCTGCTGACCAACCTCGAAGCAAAGCTCTCACAGGAGCTGGAAGCCTTCGCAGCCGCCCAATAAGTATCCTCGCTGCAAACGCGGATCGGCCCGCAGCCGTGTAGGCTGCGGGCCGATCTGTATTACACATCGCAACTTAGCAAAACGCGCCAAAAACCCCTCGCGCATTAGACCCACTTTTAGAACGGCTGGGCGTAAGACGGCTCGTTGACGTAGCGCTGCGTGGCCAAGTCCAAACAAAGCTCGGTACCCGGTGGCAGCTCTACTTCGAGGCGGCCGTCAGACAGCGGCAGCACGGCGTCTTCTTGCACGACGGGCTCGGCGCTGTAGGTGCCGGCATATCCACCCAGCCCGCCCGGCCACGCGCTGCTGCGCTGTTGAAAGCGCGCCTCGGTAAAGCGGTGCTCGCCAAAGGCACCGGCCTGCAGCAGCAGCGTGCGCGCTGCGGTAGCGCTCGTATTGACCAAGCGCACGACCGTGCGATCGGCCGCCAGTTCCTCGACGAGAGCCGCTACATCCGGCGGCAGACCGGCGCGTCGTCCCTCTACGTCGAAGTAGCGCAGCCGCGCGTGCAGCAGACCGCCGTTGTAAATGGGCTGCGGCGCGCCCAGCGTCAGCTGCACCAGCGCCTCCGAAGTAACGGGATTGCCCCACTGCCAGTGGTGGACGTGGTGCTGCGTGCCGACATCCCCGTCCTGGCGCACCTGCGCCATGCGGCGCACCACCTGCGCGTAGCTGGCCTGCTGAATGCGCTCGGGATAGTTGGGATGGGCACCGGCCAAAAAGCGCGACCACGGCTGCTCGTGGCCGGCGTCGTGCTTGTCGCGAAACGAATACACCGCGTCCCAGTCGTTGGCTTCCTGCTGACGCAGGCGCTCAACGCGCTCCCAGTCGTCGTCGCGCATGGAAAGGTGCCATAGATAAACTGGGTAGAGCGCGCTCATCGGCATCCAGTCAAACCAACCAGCGTCGCCGTGTCGATAGGGCACCAAAAAGGTCTTGTCGCCCGGCGGAATGGCGTCTAATTGCTGCTGCCAGTTGGCGCGTCCGCTCATGTGCTCGTCGCGCGGATCGCGCTGTTCGCCCAGCTCGAGGATGCGATCCATCTGCTGGCGCGGCAGATCCAGGTAGCGCTCGTCGCGCGTCAGCAAATAGGCGTTGGCCCCCGCGTCAACGGTGGCAAAGTGCATCGTGAGAAAGCCGT
>JAYOYH010000035.1:0-48085 GCA_038153405.1 Gemmatimonadota bacterium
GAATGCCGATATTTCGTATGCCGCACACTGGGTTCATGCGTCTTGTTTACTCATTCAACGGTTTTGGGCAAAGGGTAGACAGGTATCACCCCGTGCGCTTTGTTAAGTGGTGTCGATTCAAACAGCGGCGAGCAAAAAAACCGCGGCACCGACTCATAGTATATAGGCGATTAGCCCATTTGACCACTTGTACGCGAGCTGCGGCCAACGCGCTGCAGTCGCTCTTTTTTCGCAGCGGGTTTACGGTGTTCGACACATCTACTGCACGCATAAATAGAATGGGTTCACACCCTGCAGGGCATGTGCATGCTGCGTAACGCACTCTGTGCCATGCTCTACTTATATGCAGTAGCCGGCCACGCACAGGAGGGCTATCGGAGGTTTTCCGACCGGATTGAAGTGAGCGGACAGGCCAACTGGGCGGCATGGCAAGCACCGGTCGGCACGCGCGTACTGCACGAAGACGGAACAGTGACGCCGCGCTTTCTGCGCCGCAGCATCAATGCCACCCTCAACGCCGGTGATTTCGTCTACGTCAGCGAGGGGGATACGCTGGTCGGCGGCATCGCTGCAGCCGGGTCAAATCGCGAACGAGCCCATCGGGCCATAGATGGCGACGACGGCACCTACTGGGAGCCCGAGCGCGACAGCCCCGTAGAAGATTGGTGGATCGACATAGACCTGGGTCGCTTAGTTATTGTGCGACGCATCGTGGTGCGCTTTGCAGAAGAAGGCATGGGCGATCCATTGCTCAAATTCCGCGTGCTGGCTTCGGACGGTCGCGTAACGTTTACCTACGTGCGCCAACGCAGCTTTGAGCGCGTTGGGCTGGCCAATCTGGCCAATAAAACGCAGCGCGAATTCACCTTTGAAATGGAAGCGCCTGCGCGCACACCTGAATCCGTCGAAGGCATTGCTGCGCAGATTATTCGCATCGAAGCTCTCGATTCAGATGGGCCGCGCGGGGCGGCGATCGACAGCGTCACCTATAGTCAACTACCGGCCGAAGAGCGCGGAGCGATAGACTACTTTCGCCGCACGGTCGCGGGAAGACAGATTGCGGTCGCGCAGTCGGTATACGCCGCGCTGCCGCCAGAAGAGCGCGGCGACGTGCGCCACTACCGCTACGAGCGACCGCGCCTAGCTGAGGTCGAAGTGCACACCGTTGGCGACAACGCCGTGCGCCTGACGCGCCCGCCTATTGACGAGCCCCTGCGCGATGCGCAAGCGCGCAGCCAGCGCCCCTATACGGATGGCCTGTTTGCCACCTTCGGCAACGTGCTGGAGTACGATGCACAGCGCGACGAACGCCAGATCGTCATCGACTTGGGCGCCGAATATTGGCTCGACCGAATCCGCTTGCTGTCCCCGGCCGAACCGCCGCCAGCCTACCAGCTGCGGGTATCCGACGGATCGCTCAACGCCGATGGCGAACGCGTTTGGCGCCTCTTTGACGAGCGGCTCAACCGCGAGAGTTTTTTGCAGTTAGAGGAGCGCTTTGGCCTGCGGCGCGTGCGCTATATCGACCTGCGTCGCTTGCCGCTGCCGGCCGCGCGCAGCGAACGGGGGCAGATCAGTGAGATACAGGCCTACGGCGAGGGTTTCGCGCCGGAAGTCGTCATGTCTTCCCCGCTTATCAAGCTACCTTTTCCCGGCCTATTTACCCACGTCAGTTGGGTGGGTGATGTACCCAACGACGCGCATATTGCCGTGCGCACGCGCACGGGCAACGTGCTCGAAGAAATTCTGCACTACTACTCGGACAGCGGCAATGAGATCAGTCGCGTAGCCTGGGAGCGCCGAGCAGACGACCGACGTGGGCCCGTCGTCCTGGAAGAGCTACCGGGAGCCGATTGGAGCGGCTGGAGTCCGTTCTACTTCTTCTCCGGCGAAGCGTTCAAATCGCCCGCACCACGCCGCTATGCGCTCGCCGAAGTGCACCTGCGCAGCGAAGCGCCCCAGTCGGCGGCCACCATACGCGCCCTTCGCCTGCACTTTGCCCCACCCATCGCCGACGAAGCGGTGGCCGAGCTCTGGCCGCTGCGTCAGATTCAGCCCGGGGTCGATGAGGAGTTTACTCTGTATATACGACCGACCTTCAGCGCCAACAATCCCGGATTCGACCGTCTATTATTGAGCTCTTCTTCGGTCGCATCAATCGACGTGATAGAAGTTCGCTCGGGCACGGAAGGCCTGCTGCGTTTAGGGGCTGGCCAGATTCTGTGGCCCGGTCCCGTGCGTCTCGAGCGCGGGAATGAAGGGCAAGTCGAGCTAATTTTTCCCGCACCCGTGCGCCGCGAGACGCTCTACGCCATTCGCCTGCGCACCCGCGTTTTTATGGGGAATACGCAGTTTTTCGCCACCCTGTCCAACAGCGCCTTTCCCGAGCGAACGCAGCAAGTCAGCGCCGGCGATGCAACCGGGCTAGTCGCCAGCCAGTCGCTAGTCGCCGTGACCGACCTGAGCAATGATGAATTGCTTGCCGGTGTCGACGTCAGCCCGTCGGTCTGCACGCCCAACGGCGACGGCAGCAACGATGAAATCGCCATACGCGCAACGGTTTTTTCCGTTCGCGAAGGTGGTCGTCTACGCGTAGAACTATTTGACCTGAGTGGTCGCCGCCTGCGCGATCTGGGCGAGGAACGCGTCCGTCCCAGCGGCGAATACGACCTGCGCTGGGACGGACGCGATGACAGCGGGCGGCGCGTGCCGCCAGGCAACTACCTGCTGCGCATAAAGTTAGACGTCGACGCGCGCGACCGCGGCCGCCAGATCGTGCGACTGATACAGGTGGCGTATTGATGAGCGCACATGCCAACGGCGCAATCTCGAACTCGATGCGTCAAGCCATCCTACCTGCAATAGCCATGGTCGTCTTGACGCTCCTGTTTACCGCCTCGTCGACCGCGCAATCGACGCCTGCGCTCTACCCGCGCTTTCAGTTGGAGTATGTCGAGCCCCAACTGCACAGATGGTATCAACCGCGCCACTTGGCAGAAACCTATTGGCAACCTTGGTACGCCGTCGATACGCAGTATGCGCGCCAGCCTTACAGCCGCTACGTGAACCGCTTGTTGGAAGGAGACGACTTTTTTGACGTCTTTGGAGAGCCCATTGGCCGCGGTTGGCTGGTCTATACGTGGACCCAGTATCAGCCGCAGGCCAGCGGCAGCCAGATTTTTAAGCGCCCTCCCGAAGATCCGCGCAATAGTTCCGAACCGCGGCCCGGCAACGTAAACGCCTACGAGCGCTTTTTCGACCGGCTAGTGATTTCCGGTGACCAGCGCGGCACAACGTCTTATCGCCTGATGGTGGGCGATGCCATCTACACGCGCTTCACGCCGCTGACCTTTTCCAAGCCTCAGTATAACGGCCTGCGCTTGGACTTGGCCAACCAGCGGCACAGCGCAACGATTCTACTTTCGCGCCCCAGCGATCCCAACGGCCCCTACCAGAATGACGTCGGCCTCATAAACTCCGGCAACGGCACCCACGCCACGCACCTGCTAGCCGGCCACGCCGACCTGGCGCTGGGCGATTGGATGCGCTTTGGACTGAGCTATGTCAACGCACACAATGCCCACACGCAAAACGAGATCAATAACGGTAATCCCTTAAACGGCACGTTGACGCTGCTGCAAAACCAGAGCATCCGCAAGCTGTGGGTTCGCCTGCGCGACGATTCACCGCAGGACTTGCAAGGGGGTGCGGTCCTATTGGCACACGACATCGTCTTCACAGATACCAGCGGACAGCAGCACCGCGGTTCGGAAATAGGCTTCCTGCCAACGGTAGAAGGGGGGATAAGCAGCGGCGGTGCGCTCGTAGCCGACGGCAATGAGCGCATTGTGCTAGCCTACGACTTCGATGCGCTCAACCAAGAGGAGTTGACTACGGGCGCCCTGCGCAGCGTGCGCGTAGAACTCGACGTGGCCGACGACTACCGCGTAGAAACGGCTTCAAACCTGCAAATGGACGGCGTCGGCAGTTCGGCCAACCCCGTATTTCTCACCCAGGCGCGCGCCGGGAGCAATGTGCAAGACCGCAGCAATACGGGCCTGTTGACGATTGATTACGGCCTGCCCGTAGCCGGCGAGATATACGGCATCAACTGGGATATGCCCAACTGGCGCGGCCTGTCCCTGCAGGGCGAAATCGCCGTCAACCGCCGCCTGCGGCGCTACCCCAACCCAGCGCTCAAACGCCAGCGGCAAATGGCCGAAACGGCAACCGCGTCCTATGCACAGGCAAGCTACCAGCGCTATCCCTATCGGGCTTCGTTCGAACTGTTTTCCATGGACGACGACTACAGCACATCGCACTGGCTGACCACACCCAACGGCTCGCTGATCTACGATGCCGACATACCGCAGGTCTACGAATTCGTCGATGACGACGACGATTTCAACGCCGTGCCCGAGTGGGTGCGTCCCTATCAGTCTTCCGCCGGCGAGGTCGCCTGGCCTGGCTACGACGAAAACGGCGACTTCCTCAATGACCACAACCAAAACGGCAATCTCATCCCCGATTACGAAGAGCCCTTTTTGCGCTTTCGCTCCGACCGCCCCGAGATGCTGATCGGGCTGGACATGAACCACAACGGCACCATTGACCGCCTAGAAAACGACCGCCTGCCCGACTATCCCTACAAGCGCGACCATCGCGGGTTTAACGTCTATCTGAAAAGCAACGTGGGGCCCGACGCATCGCTGACGATCGGTCGCCAAGACATGCACCTCATTGCAGGAGACGGCCGCACGCGGTCTTGGTATCTATTGGGTTTGTGGGTGCACAACCTACCGGCAGGGCGCGTACGGCTATTTGAGTATGCCGCTCTGACCAAAGACTCAATCGCCGACGATTTAGTGCAGTGGGTGCAGCCGGTCGACGGTCAAGGACGCATGCGTGAACGGCCCGACGAACTGCCGGCGCAAAACACGTGGGAGCAGACCCTTTACGCCGACCTCGACCAGCGCGTAGGTCCCGACGTGCGGCTCCAGCACCGCCTCAAGTGGTCGCTGTGGCGCCAGCGGGACGGTGATGCAAGCCTACAGCGGCGCGAGGGTCGACGCACTAGCCACCTTGCCGGCCTGATTAACCGCGCCGAGTGGAGTATTCCCTTTGGCTTGGCCACCCTGCAGCCGCGCTTTAAAAGCGAGTATCGCAACGAGCGGCCCTACAGCACGCGCCGCCCGCAGTTCAGCGCACTGGAAGAGATGTTGGCACTGCTGTGGACGCAGCCGCTGATGGCCGAAGAGGTCGGCGTCAGCTACTTTCCGCGCTACGGACGCCAGCAGTTCAATACAATTCTCGAGCTGGGCATCGAAACGAGTCGGCTCTGGCTCTTGGAAGGGCACAGCGAGGAGTATGAGCAAAACTTCTGGCGCAGCACCCTCATCGTGCAGCTGCGCAACGGCGTCGCCTACGAGGGCTATCGGCTCGTCACGCGAGCCGGCCTGCGCCTGAGCCGCTGGCATTTTGACGACGGCCACAGCCAGCGCAGCAACACGCTCTTTATGACCATTAATGCAGGACTGCAGTGATGAAGCGCTACGCCTGGGTCCTCGTCGCCTTGCTGAGCACAGTCGCCGCTGCGCAGGGCCAGCAGCGCTTTGTGCTGGGCACCGGAGGCGCACCGTGGCAGAGCGGTGGTGGTTTTCGCGATCCGACCGTGCTGTATCAGCCTAAAGGCACCAGCGTGCGCGAGGATACGACCAACGCACCCGGCGGGGCCATCGACTTCGAGCACAGACCGGGGTGGATCAGCCCGCTCTTTTTCGAAACCGATCAAAATATTGCCCCGCGCGCGCTCGAGCGCGACGGCCGCGTCTTTCTTATCAACGCGTTTTACGGCGCGACGCAAGCCGAGCAGCTACGCGGCACGGTCAACGGAGATCACGACGTGGCCTTTGAACGCAGACCTAGCCTGACGGACCCTGCGCCCAAAATACGCGACGTATGGGTTGGACTCGACTTTGCCGTACTCGTCGGCATACACCGCGTGCGCTTTTACCCGCGCAATACGCTGGAAGAAACGCCGTTTTTTTCTTTTCAAGACGACTATCTGCGCGCCTATGAGCTATGGGTCAATCCCTTTGAAACCGACCTTGCGACGCCCGACGTATTGGTGCGGCGCAACACAGCCAACGAGCATCCCGTCGTCGATATACAGCTAGCGCCGCAGTACATACGCCAGCTCAAGCTGCGATCGCTGACGGCCGTGCCCTTTGAGCTCGACGAAATCGAAGTCTATGGCACCGGTTATATGAGTCAGGGCAGGTATCTATCGGACATTATCGACTTGGGCGATCGCGCGTCTATTGGGCCGCTGCGCTGGGTGCAAGACGCGGTCGGCGATTCGCTCTTTTCCAAGCTCAGCGTGCGCCTGCGCACCGGCCACGACGACACGCCGCTTATCTACCAGCAGTGGCTGCGCGATTCGCAGGGGCGCATCACCGGGCCGACAGAGGTCACGCCCGAGCAGTACTACGCGCTGGAGCGCCGCGATCGCGTCTCTCTCGGACCAGAAGACGGCGACAACTGGAGTCCTTGGTTTGTCGTCGAGCACGGTCAACTAGCGACTGCCCCTCTGCCGCGGCGCTACGCGCAATTCGAGCTGGCATTTCAAAGTAGGCTCTTCGACAGCCGGTTGGTCAGAAACATCGAGTTTGAATACCTGGTGCCGCCCGTCGCCGACGGCCTGTGGGCCGAGGTCTACCCGCGACTGGCCGAGGCCGAACGGCCCGCGAGCTTTCGCTACGGCATCCGCTTGAAAAACAGGGGCGACGCGCGCGGCTTTGATCGCTTAGAGATAGATACCAACGTATCCGTAACTGCCGTGCGCGAGCTAAAAATAGACGGCCAACCGGCCGACTTTGAGATTGAGTACGTGCGCGAAGACGGGTTTGCGCTGCGCTTTCCCCTTATTCGGCAAGACGGCGCCGTGCTAGAATTTACCTTTGACCTGCCCATTTTCCGCTTTGGTACGACCTTTTCGGGACGCGCCTTTAACGCGCAATTTGCCTCTGTGCCGCAGCAGCTGCAGGCGGGCGATGCCGTCGACTTCGGTCCCGATGACTTCGGTCCACTATCCGGGCTCTTCGTCGCCATTCCAAAGAAGCAGTTGGGCAAGCTGGTCGGCGAAATTGCAGTCGGCCATCGCATATTCACTCCCAACGGCGATGGGATAAACGAGCATTTTGAACTGTCGTTTAACCTGCTGCAGTTGGTCAAGCCGGCGCCCGTCACCCTCGACCTATTCGACCTGAGCGGTCGGTTCGTGCGCCGAGCGTTCAGCCAAGAGTTGGGCATTGGACCAGCCGAATGTGCGTGGGATGGACTGCTAAACGACGGGGCCTTGGCAGCCCCAGGCACCTATCTATGGGTGCTCACCGTGCGCGCCGACGCATTTGATGAAAAGCACACGGGTGCGATTTCACTGGCATACTGAGAGAGGAACCAAGCGCTAAGAACATGCTGAATAGGATGCGAATATACGCGCTGGCAACCTGGGCCGTGCTAGCCCTGCCCAGCACACCGCTAAGCGCGCAGGACTACGGCACGCGTTTGGGGACCGTGCAGCGCGGCGGCAAGGTCTCGTTTGAACCGTCCGGGCCGGGTGTGCTCTTTGACGCGCTCGACCCGACGCTGCGGCGCTGGTACGTACCGCAAGCGCTCTACTCCGAATACCAGTGGAAGCAGTGGGAATACGCCAACTACGCGCGCGAAAACTATCAGCGCTACGTTTCGACCTCGCTGGAGGGCAATTTCTTCTACGACCTCTACGGCAACTTCGTCACGCGCGGCTGGCTGATCTACGACTGGCAAGAGCTCAGCCCCGAACCTTTTGGCAGTTCGCTGACCAAAACCTCGTTGTTCGGGCGCTGGTTTAACAACTTGGTAGTGGCATCCGACCACAAGGGGCAGTATCACTACGCCATCACCGTTGGCAACGAAATACGCACGACGCTGACGCCCATGACCTTTTCCAAGCCGCTGTTCAACGGCATACAGTGGGACTTTGCCACCGATAAGTACGAAGCGACGCTGTTGCTTTCGCGCATCAGCGATCCCAACTCGTTTATGGTTGGCGGCACGGCGCGGCAGCTGACCGACAATACCAATCTGGCCGGTGGACGCGTGACCGTGCAGGTGGGCGACTTCGTCAAACTCGGCGGCACCTTTGTCAACGCCCACCACAGCTATACGCGCGCCGAGGCATTCAGCGATGACCTCTTTAAGGGCAACCTTCTCGGCGCGCAGAACGAAGAACCCGTCGGCGCCATCTTCGTTCGCATACGCGATGATTCGCCAGAAGATGGCGAGGGCGGCGGAGCGCTTTTTGCCAGCGATATCGTGATAGAAAATCTGGCGGGCGAGGAAACGCGCGGCGCCGAAATCGGCTTCCGCGCCTCCATCGAAGGCGGCTTTCAGCGGCGTGGCTTCCTATCGGCCGACGGCAGCGAAGAGATCATCCTGACCTTTGACTTTGCCGATCCTACCTATACCGGACCCGACGCGAGCCAGATTCGCCGAGTTGTATTGGAACTGGTGTTGGCTAACGACTACGCCGTAGAAATGGGATCCGATCGCCAGACCGCGCTCAACGGCGGCCGCGTTTACCTGCCTGTGGCACGGGCTTCAGGCAATGTGCAGGACGGATCAAACCAGCGCGTACTGGCCTTTGAATACGGCCTGCCAACGGCCAATCAGATCGTCGGCTTTACGATGGAAATGACCGATCTGGAGGGAGTGGAAGCACACGTCGAGTACAATGTCAACCACCGCTATCGACAGTACCCCAATCCGCGCTTGAATATGCATAGCACCGCGAGCACGCGCGCCGACGCATGGACCGCGCAGCTATCCAAGCAGGCGTATCCGTTCTTTTTTTACGGCGAGGCTTTCGACGTCGATGACCACTACAGCACTTCCATGGACGTGGTCGATGAAAACGGCGCCATAGACTACAATCGCGATATACAGCGCTACGAATTTGTCGAGGACAACGACGACCAAGATCGGCGACCAGACTGGAAGCGCAAGGGCTGGAGTTTCGGCGATTTGGAAATCTTTCCTGGCTGGGATGAAAACAACGACTTTGTCTCCGATTTCAACCAAAACGACAACGAGATCAGCCCGAACCGCGTGCCCGATTACGACGAGCCCTTTCTGCGCTTCCGCACGGATCGACCCGAATTTCTCTACGGCGTCGATATGAACCACAACGGTACGATCGACCGCTTTGAAAACGACGAAGAAGCCGACTTGCCCTATCGGCGCAACCGCAAGGGATTCAATGCCTACGGCGGGTTGTATGCCCACCCCGACGTGCGCCTGACCTTAGGCTGGATGCGCACGGGCGAAAAGGCGTCGGCCGGGCGCAATCGAGCGCTATACGCCCTTGCCACGGTCGATCACAGCTATCGACGCTTGGGGTGCGTTCAGCTGTTCCAAGATCTGCGCAACGTGCGCGATACGATCGCCGACGACCTAGTGCAGTGGCTGCAGCCGCCCAATTCGCGCGGCGATTTGTTCCCGGTGCCCGATGAGCTTCCAGCTCGAGATACGATCGTCAATACGACGTGGATGGGCTGGCAAGTCGAACCACTGCCCGGACTCCGCTTCGCCCATAAACTCAAGTGGCAGCGCCACCAGCAGTTGGCCAACGGCCGACAACTAGACCTAGCTGGAATGCGCCGCACGGCCTCGTTTCTCGGCGCGGTCAACCAGGTCGAATACCAGCTCAGCCTGAGCAAGCTCAGCCTGGTACCCGGCTGGAAGAGCGAGTATATTGACCGCACACCTGTGCTGCGCGGACGGGCGCGCCAGCGCGAGTGGAGCCAGTTCTTCATGCTGCTCACGCGCCTGCCCATCATGCGCCGCAGCACATTAGAGGGCGGCGTGGAGTACGAGATTTTCTCCCAGCTGCGCAATCCGCGCCCCCCGGGTGCCGAAGACTCGTTTAACGGCCTCGTCGCAGCCGTACAGCTAAACAACGTATCGGAATATTTGGGCTATCGGCTGACCACGCTGGCCGGCCTCCAGGTCACGCGGCGCAACTTTGAGATCGAGGGAACACAAACCAATACGCGCGGTTTTATGACCGTTTTTGCCGGAGTAGAATAGCGTGTATATACGGCGGAACATAGGTCGCGCCATCCCGGCGCTGGCCGCCTTACTGCTGCTGGCCGCGTGCAGCGACGAGGGCCGTCGGCTGATCGATACGACCTCTTCACCGGATGCAGTAGATCATTCTATCTTTGCCGATGCGGGACTAGAGAGAGCCGTGCGCTCGGCTTTGCAAATGCCTCGGGGCCCGATCGACCGAACGACGTTAGAGAATATTGAAGCGCTAGATGGCAGCCGTCGCGGCATTGCGAGCCTGCAGGGAATCGAACAGCTGCGCGGTCTGAGACAGCTGCGCCTGGCGCACAACGAGATCCGCGACCCGACGCCGCTGAGTGCGCTCGATTCACTCACCGTACTCGACCTGTCCAACAACGCACTCTTCAGCGCGGTAGCGCTTGCACAGCTCGTCCAACTAACGCACCTAAACCTCGACTTTAATCGCATTGCCTCGGTCGCGCCGCTAGCCCAGCTAGCCCTCCTAGAACTGCTCAACCTCAATGCCAATCGCGTCGCCGACATCGCCGCGCTGGCCAGACTACAGCGCCTGAAAACTGTCGAACTATCGGGTAACCCGCTCAGCGCAGAGGCAATTGCTACCGACTTGCCGGCCCTAGTGCGGCGCGGCGTACAGGTCCACTTCTACCGCAGCGAAGGCGTCTTGCTAATACCCGACTTGCAGTTGGAAGCGCTGCTGCGACGCGTTACTAACAAGAATCTCGGCAACCTTACCCAAGACGACCTGAACCGCGTCGTGCGACTGACCATAGAGGGCAGCGATCGCATCAGCGATTTGCGCGGCATTGAAAGTCTAGTCAACCTGACTACGCTGCACATCAGCGACACGCGCGTGCCCAATGCCTTTCCCCTTGCTGGGCTGAATAAGCTGCGCACGCTTGAAATAAACAATACGCGTATTGAAGACGTGTCCTTTGTCACCGAATTGGTCGAACTGCGCACGCTCGCGCTAAACAATACCGGCGTGGAAGACGTCGCGCCGCTGGCCAATCTGACCCAGCTGCAAACCCTCTCGCTCATCGGCAATAAAATCGGCGACCTGCAGCCGTTGGCCGGGCTGACGCGGCTGCTACGCCTCGAACTAACGCGCAACCGCATTCGCTCCATTCGCCCGCTGAGCGACCTGACCCGCCTGAACATTCTCAATGCCGCCGACAACTCCATTGATGATCTATCTCCACTCAGTGGCCTTACGTCGCTCGATGCACTCGACCTCACGGCCAATTTCGTCGAAGACGTCTCTCCACTCAGTCCCCTAGATCGCTCGCTCAACCAGCTGATCTTGGCGGAGAACCGCATCGTCGACATACGGGGTATAGCGGCACTAAGCCGCATAATCCGACTGGACCTTTCCAACAACGCGCTCGTCGACATCGGCACGCTGAGTCGCCTGACGCGCCTGCGCGAACTCGACCTATCCGGTAACCGCATTGAGCGCATTGAAGCGCTGGCCCAACTGCCCCTGCGCGTGCTCGACCTGGCCAATAACCAGCTTGTCAACATCGCGCCGTTGGCCGAACTAAACCTGCTCACGTCCCTCTTTATTTTTAACAATATGGTGAGCGATATTGCGCCGCTGGCCAATCTGCGGGGGCTCGAAATACTCGACCTATCGGTTAATCGCGTAAGCGACCTAACGCCCCTGGCCAACCTGGTTCAACTGCGCCGACTCAGCGCCATTGCCAACCGCATCGAGCAACTGACGCCGCTGCTCGAATTGGAAGACCTGCAGTTTGTCGCGCTTATCGGCAACCGCCTAAACGCACATGCCCTAAGCGTAGAAGTGGCGCAACTGCGCGCGCGCGGCGTGGAAGTCGTGCTCGGCGAATGAAACGCATCGCACTATACCTCGTCGGCGCGCTGCTAGTCGGGTACGTCCAAGCACAGGCCCTCGATACGCTGCGGGTGGGGCGCGGCGCCGATCCCATGCGCTGGTCGTCTATTCTCGAGTCGGCCTCTTTTGTCGGGGTATCGGACGACTCGATCTGGACATGGACAACCGAGCGCGGGCAAAACCTCATTACCGGCCTGCGCGAGCGCGGCGGCCTCATCGCCGCCCAGATACAGGTATTGACGCCCGGCGGCTATGTCGATGCGCTGTCCGAGCGCGAACAATTGGCGCACTGGATCGACGGCGACGCGGCGACGGCCTGGGGGCCGGACAGCGACCTAGAGGTAGGACGGCGCGCCATCATCTACATCGACCTAGGCGCAACCTTTCGCGTCGACCGCATCCGCTTCTATCCGCGCCTAGACAGCGACAATCGGGGGCTGTTGCTCAGCAGCTTTGCCCTGGCCAGCAGCGATGGGCAAGAAGGCTCGCCGCTCAACGCACCGTACCGCGCGCTGCCGGGCCTGAGTTTTTCCTCCTTTAACCCCAACCGCCAACCCGTCGTCGACGTGCGATTTGAGCGGCGCGACACCCGCTATATTCGGCTGATTTCACAAACCGGTGAACCTTGGGAACTAGCCGAGTTCGAGGTATACGCCGAGGGCACAATGCCGAGCGGCACGTTCACTTCCACACCGCTTTTTATACGCGGTGGCTATCCCATCTGGGGGGCGATGTCATACGAGGGTGGCGATCTACAGGCGCTGCCCATTGTCGTGCAGACGCGCACGGGGCCAGACGAGGAGCCCCTGCATTATTTTCTTCAGCGCGGCGACGAGTTGGAGCGCGTTTCGGCCGAGGATTACTTCGACTTTAACCCACTTGATTTCTCCGGCGCGGCCGAGGTCGGATTGGGACCCATTCAGCCCAACCCGGAGTGGAGCCCGTGGCAGACGGTAACGGATGGGATCGTTCTATCACCAGCGCCGCGGCGCTATATTCAGTTTCGCGTCGAGATGACCGAACCGGGCACGGCAATCGAAAACTTTTTTATTGAGTATGTGCAGCAGCCGCTGGCCGATGAGCTAGTGGCCGAAGTCAGCCCGCTCGTCGTCGCGGCGGGCGCGCCGACCCAATTTACCCTATCTCTGCAGGTTCAACTCAACCACGGGCGCGGCGACACGGGCTTTCGCTACCTGCAGGTGCGCACGCCGGCCGCCGTCGATGGCGTGCTGGCGGTGCGCGTCGACGATAAAGACGCCGTATTCACGCCGCAGTATGACGAGAGGGGGTTTACCATTGACATATGGGAGCGCATCGCCCAGTCGGGTACGTTTATCCAAGTCGACTTCACGGCGACTGTGCTGCGAGACGGAACGACCTTTGAAGTGCGCGCGCTCGACGAACGCGCCGAAGATGGGCAAGTCGAATCCGTATACCAAACGGCGCGCCCGGGCGACGTCGATCCGCTATCGGTAGGCGGCGAACTGAGGGTGCGCTTGAGCGATGAGCGCAGTGCGCTGATTAAAAACTTGGCAGCGCGTTCAACGACCATTACCCCCAACGGCGACGGCATAAACGACGCGCTGGAAGTTTCGTACAACCTGCTCAAGCTGACCGAAAACGCCGCGGTATTCTTCCAAATATTCGATATGAGTGGAACGCTCGTGGCACGGGGAAGGAGCCTTGAGCGCAGCGGGCGCTTTGTCCGCGTGTGGCGCGGAGAAGACGGCAGCGGACGGCGCGTACCGCCAGGCATCTACCTATACCAGGTTGAAGTCGAGGCCGATATCGGCACGACCAGTCGGTTGGGCTCCGTGCGCGTCATCTACTAGGTCGACTGAGCGGGCACGGTTGGCGCCCAGCACACGTTTGTTTATCGCCGAGGGAACTCCTATCTTGTAGGCCTGCTCTTCACCCGCAGGAGCCGCCGATGAGCAAACGCACTCCGGTGCGCGGCTGGGACCGCAACTGGCCTGCCGCCGCCGCTTTCCTAGCGCCGAACTTCCTCGGATTCCTCTGCTTTACGCTCTCTCCCGTTCTGCTGTCCTTTGCCATGGCCTTTCACCACTGGACTCTGCGTCCCAGTGAAAAGGCGCAGTTCGTTGGCCTGCGCAACTTTGCCGATGTGCTCGGCGTGCGCGCGCTCGACACACCGCACAACGCTTTACTCATCCTCTACACCGCCTGCGCACTGGCGCTGGCAGCCGGGCTGATCGGCCTGCTCCTTGCCAACGTGCACGCGTGGCGCGGCACGCGCATTGGGGGCACCGCGGTGTGGGCAACGGGATTGGCGTTGGTCTGCGGTGCCGTCGCAAGCGGGGCGGCAGGGCACAGCGGCGCGCTGGCGTTTTGGTTCAGCGAGGGCGGCCAGGGGATATTCTTTGCCGGCCTACTGCTCCTGTTGTGCGGAGCGGCCGTCGCCGCGCGCGAAGACGGAGCGTGGAATTGGGGCGTGGGCGCTCTACCGGGCGTGGCTATCGCGCTGGCTGTCTTGGGGCTATGGCAGTTAGACGGCGCCATGTGGTCGGCCTACGAACCACGCGACGCGCGCTTTTGGTATTACTTCTACAACACCCTCTTCCTCATGATGGGCTTGCCCGCGGCCGTGGGCGGCGCGCTCGCGCTGGCCCTGCTGCTCAATGAGGAATTGCCGCTCGGCACGTGGCGCCAGCGCCTCCCGGGCGCGCTGACCTGCCTGGGACTGGCCCTGCTGTGCGCCGTGCTGGGCTTTGGCCTCGGCTGGAAAAACATCGGCCTGCTCGCCGCGCTGATCTGGCTCTTTGCCGGACTGGGCTTTCTCTTCAACATCGTCACGTTCCGCACCATCTTTTACCTACCGCAGTTCACCTCCGGCGTCGCCGTCTTCATCCTGTGGAAATCGCTCTACCGGCCCGAAACCGGACCCATCAACATCGGGTTGGAAGCCGGCTTTGACGCACTCGGCCTAGCGCTATTGGCGCCGTCCTGGCTGGCCGAAATCGCCTGGGCTAAATCGGCCATTCTGGCAATGGGCGTGTGGATCTTTATCGGCGGGCAAAATATGCTGCTCTACCTGGCCGCCCTCTCCAACGTGCCGCAGGAGCTGCTGGAGGCCGCCTCCATTGACGGGGCCAGCCGCTGGCAGCGCTTTCGCCACGTGACCTGGCCTCAGTTGGCCCCGACGACGTTCTTTATCACGGTCGTCTCCGTAATTGGCGGCCTGCAGGGCGGCTTCGAGCAGGCGCGCGTAATGACGGGCGGCGGCCCGGCCGGCTCGACGACGGCGCTCAGTTACTACATTTACAACAAGATGTTCCAAGACCTCGACATGGGCTATGCCGCAGCTATTTCCTGGGTCCTATTCGCCTTTATCTTCCTAGCTACGGCGCTCAACTGGCGCTTTGGACGCGATCAGGAAGTAGACCTGTGAATCGTCTCGGCACATCGGCGCGCGCGCGCTTTGGCGCGCTAAGTTTGGTCGGCTTCCTGTTGGCTCTGCCCTTTGTGTGGATGACCGGCGCCTCGCTCAAATCGCGCGCCGAGATCGAAGCCGGCGGCGTGCACATCGTGCCCGAAGCAGTCCATGCGCAAAACTATCCCGTGCTCTTTGGCCAAGAGCCCGAGCCGGTGACCGGTCAAAAGCTGGAGCTCAAATTTGGCCGCTGGTTTTTCAACAGCCTATTTATCGCCTTTTCCAACACGCTGATTCAGGTGCTCACCTCTGCGCTGGCCGCCTTTGCCTTTGCCCGACTCGAGTGGCGCGGACGCGACAGCGTCTTTCTGCTCTATCTGGCGACGATGATGATTCCCGGCCTGACGCTGATGATTCCCAACTTCCAGATCATGGTTTGGCTCGGCTTTCTCAACAGCTACCACGGGCTGATCATTCCCGCCTCGTTTAGCGCCTTTGGCACCTTCCTGCTGCGCCAGTTTATGCTCGGCATTCCCCGTGCACTTGACGAGGCGGCGCATATCGACGGGGCCAGCAAGTGGACGGTCTTTACCGACGTAACGCTGCCGCTGGCCCGGCCGGGCCTAATCGCCTTGGCGCTGATCACCTTTATTTTCCAATACCAGCAGTTTTTCTGGCCGCTGATCATGCTCAACGACCAGCAGTACTACCCGCTGCCGGTCGGCCTATTGGAGCTCGATTCGACCTACGGCCAGCAGACCGAGCTCATCATGGCAGCAGCTACCATCACCGTGACACCGCTCATCGTGCTCTTTGTCGTCTTTCAAAAATTTCTCGTCCGCGGTATACAGTTGGGCGGCGTGAAAGGCTAGGCGCGTGAAATACGTATTTGCCGCACTCATCGCCCTCTTTATCGCCCTATACGCCTACGCCGTTGGCACGCTAGAGCGCGTGGGTGATCCCAGCAAAACGCAGGTGGTCTGGGCCAGCGACCCCAACCCGGCGCGCAGCAGGCAGATCGGCATTTTCTCCAATCTAAATCCCCAACTGGAGGGCATGGTAGAAAAGCTCGACGGCACGAAAATCATCGTGCGCTGCGCCACTGGCACCGGCCCCGACGTGGTCGACATCTACGACGTATTCGAGTTGGCTACGTACGCCGAGGCGGGCATTTTGCTCGATCTAACTCCCTTCGCCGACAGCCTCGGCTTTGGCCTCGACAACACCTACACCTCGCTGCGCGAAGGCCTCAGCTACGAGGGCAGGCAGTATCGCTTTCCGTGCAACGTGCACGCCAACGCCATCGTCTACAACAAGAAGGTATTGGAAGACCACGGCGCACCGCTGCCGCAGCCGGACTGGACCTGGGACGACTTTGTCGAAAGCGCGCTCGCTGTGCGCAACAATCCGTCGCGCAGCGGCGCCGAACACATTCCGCTGGCCAATTGGAATAGCGAGTGGATTTATCGCGACCTATTGGTCGGCCATGGAGGAGCGATCTTCACGCCCGACGGGCTGCACTCGCGCTTGGGGGAAGAGGCGGCGATGCGGGCGATGGAGCGCTTTCGCGATATGGCGCTCAAACACGATATCATGCCGACCTCGGCCGAGGCGCGCTCGCTCTCTTCGCAGGGCGGCTGGGGATCGGGTGGCATCGCCTGGTTTTTCAACCAGCAGGCCGCGTACCTGCACATCGGGCGCTGGGCCATCGTGCAAATACCCGTCTACCTACAGCGCAATCCGGACTTAGTGGAAAACATCGGAGCCGCCCGTCTGCCGCGCGTGCCCGGCCATCCCTCGCGCGGCATCGTCGGCACGCGCGCGGCCGGTATCAACGCCAAGACAAAGAATCCGCGCGCAGCGATGCGCTTTTTGCAGTATCTGGCCGGACGCCAGTATAGTGCGCTCATCGTCGAGGACGGCGACGGCCTGCCGCCCAACCCAGACATGGCGCAGGCGGGCGAGGACTTGGCCAATCAGATCGTGCCCGACCCGTCCTTTCACCAACCCTTTATCGACGCAGTTAGAGAGGGCGTGACGCTGCGCATGAGTCCGTTTATCGAGGCGCAAATCGTGCGGCGCTGGATGCTGGAAGCCGTTGAACAGGTGGAAAACGGCGCCGAACCGCGCGCAGCCATCGCGGGCGTGGCCGACGAAGTAGACGAGCGCATACGGCAGAACTTAGAGCGCCGCCCCATGCTGCAGGAAAAGTTCGAGCAGGTGACGGGTAGGCCCTATCGTGCAGACTGGTGGAAGGACGAGGTCGCGGTGCGACCGTAGCCCGTTTCCAAGCGCGCTAGCGCAGCGCTCTGGCCAATGTTATGAGCGCTGCGGCCAGCTGGGCGATGCGCTCATGGATTTCTTCGCTGGCAACTCGCATATCCGATTGGCGATCGTTGGCAAAGTCGCCGCCGGTCGCATAGACAAAGCGCGGCACGATTAAGCAGCGAAAGTCGAGCATTAGGCTGTTGGCTAGCCCCATGATCGACATATAGCTGGAACGTCCACCCGCCGCACAGAGAAAGCCCACGGGCTTGTCCGACCAGGCGCGGCCGGTCAGATCGACAACGTTTTTGACGGCGGCATTGGTGTCGTAGACGTAAATGGGAGCAGCTAGCGCGACGCCGTCGGCCGCCTGTATGCGCTCGATCAGCGCCAGCACGTCTGCCGTCTTGCAGTCGCCGGTGCCCGTGTGCAGCGGCAGATCGTGTTCGCGCAGGTCAATTAGGTCGGCGTCGACGCCGTGAGAGCGCACCGCTTCTTCGAAATGCCGCGCCAGCACATAGGACCGGCTCTGCGGATGCAGCGAACCGCTTATAATCGCAATATTCATAGTTCTCCCAAAACGCGCACAGGAGTCACAGGCGCCGTGCAACGCAGTCCAGGCCGAGCTGCGCGTTGGATAAAAGTGCCAAGAAAGACGCGCCGTATCAAGGTGGACGACAGCGGCGCAATTTCCTAAGCTCTATGCCCAAACTCATCAAAGGGGACGGTTGGCATGACATACGATGTGCTGTTAAAAGGCGGCCGCGTCATCGATCCTAAAAACGGCGTTGATGCGCTGGCCAACGTGGCGATAACAGACGGTAAAATCGCCGCCGTCGGCAAAGAAGTCGATGGCGAAGCGACCAAGACGCTCGACGTGACGGGATACTATGTGACGCCGGGCCTCATCGACATTCACCTACACGCCTACGGCCGCTTTTTCGCCTGGCTACACCCCGATCAACAGTGCCTGCCCTACGGCGTTACAACCTGCGTCGATACGGGCAGTTCGGGCTGGCAACACTTTGAAGACTTCGTCAATACGATTATCGCCAAGTCGACCACGCGCGTGTTGGCCTTTATCAATATCGTTGGTGCCGGCATGGCCGGTGCCTGCGAACAGGACGTGAGCGAGATGATCGCCGAACCGTGCGCCGATATGATCAAGCAGTATCCCGAGCACGTCGTTGGCTCCAAGTCAGCCCACTACTACGGACCGGGTTGGGAAGCGGCGCAGGGCGGTATTGACGCAGCGCGCATGAGCGATACAATCACCATGATCGACTTTGCTCCCAAGCCCGAGCGCAGCTACGAAGAGCTCCTCATCGAGCGCATGGCGCCCGGCGATATCCACACCCATCTCTACGCCTCGCATATCCCGCTGCTCGACGAAGGCAAGCAAATCAACGCCTACGTGCGCGCAGCGCGCGACAAGGGCGTGATTTTCGACACGGGCCACGGCGGGGGCTCGTTTTGGTTTCGCATTGCCGTGCCGGCTATGCAGCAGGGCTTTCCACCCGACACCATCAGCACCGATCTACACACCGGCAGCCGCATGCGTCCCAACGCGACCATGGTTTCGACGATGGACAAGTTCCTCGCTATGGGCATGCCGTTAAACGAGGTCGTCTACCGGTCTACGCAGCGCCCGGCCGAAGTGATTCGCCGCCCCGAGCTCGGCCATATTGGCGTCGGTGCCGAAGCCGATGTCGCCGTGCTGGAAATCGAAGAAGGGCAATACGGCCTAGTCGATTCTGGGCGAGCGCGCATGGGCGCCACGCAGAAAACGTCGTGTCGCGTCACGCTGCGCGCCGGTCAGGTGGTCTGGGACGAATACGGACTGAGCTGTCCGCGCTGGGAAGAGGCGGGCGACTACAAGATGCTGCAGTAGAAAGGCGGAATTACTATGCGGCATCGGCCGCTGCTCCAACTGGCCCTGCTGGCGTTCGCACTGAGCGCCGGCTGCGCCCTTCTACAGCCGCGAAAAATGGACCGAGACGCCGACATTCCTCTCATTGAGCGCGAGTTTCGCGCCGTATGGGTGGCCACCGTCGCTAATATAGACTGGCCCTCCGAGCCAGGCTTGGACAGCGAGAGACAAAAGGCCGAAGCCATCGCCCTGCTCGACACGGCGGCGCAGATGGGCCTAAACGCCGTCGTGTTTCAGGTGCGACCGCAGTGCGATGCGCTCTATGCCAGCCGCACCGAGCCTTGGTCCTACTTTCTCAGCGGCGAGCAGGGCAAGGCACCGGAGCCCTACTACGATCCGCTGGCCTTCTGGATTGCCGAGGCACACGCGCGCGGTATGGAGCTGCACGCCTGGTTCAATCCCTACCGCGCTCACCATCCCCAAGGCGGCCCCGTCGGCCCGCGCTCGCTGATCAACAAGCGCCCCGACCTAGCGCTGCAACTGGGCGAAGAGGGCTATTGGTGGCTCGATCCAGGCAAGCAGGAGACCCAAGACCACGCCTACGCAGTCGTCATGGACGTGCTGCGTCGCTACGACATCGACGGCATCCACTTCGACGACTACTTCTATCCCTATCCCTCCTATAACGACGGGCGCGACTTTCCCGACGACGAGAGCTGGTCAGCCTATCGGCGCAGCGGCGGCAAGCTCAGTCTGGGCGACTGGCGCCGCGACAACGTCAATCGCTTTATAGAGCGGCTATACGAAGGCATAAAAAAGGAAAAGGCGCACGTCAAATTCGGACTGAGCCCCTTTGGCATATGGCGACCGGGCCATCCCAATTCCATTCGCGGTCTCGACCAGTATGACGTGCTCTACGCCGACGCGCGGCTGTGGCTGCAGCGGGGCTGGCTCGACTACCTCTCGCCGCAGCTCTACTGGCCCATTCGCCAAGTGCCGCAGAGCTATCCCATGCTCCTAGCCTGGTGGGTACAGCAAAACGCCCGGGGGCGCCACGTGTGGCCGGGACTCTATGCCAGCGGCATCGAAGAGCCTCGCGGCGCCGACGAAATCGTCAATCAGGTAATGGTCGCGCGCGCGCTGGCACCGGCGGGAGCTGGCCACGTGCACTTTAGCATGAAAGCGCTGCGCGAAAATCGCGGCGGTATCGTCGATTCGCTCATGGCACAGCCCTATGCGCAGACCGCGCTAGTCCCGGCTTCACCTTGGCTCGACAGCCGCGCTCCGGACACCCCCTCGCTCAAAATTGACGTGCAGGGCGAACAGGTGCGCGTGCAGTGGGCACACGCCAATGTGGGAGACGTCAACCGCTGGATCGTCTACCGACGGCGCGGCGCACGCTGGGACTATGCGCTCTTTCACCGCGACGTGCGCGAAACGCTGATCCCCGTGGTCCAACCGAGCACCGCAGAGGACGAGGCCGCCATCCCACAGCGGCTGGACGAAATTGCCGTATCGGCGCTGGACCGGCTGGGCAACGAGAGCGCCAAAGCGCGCATAGCACTGGGGGATTTATCCTATTTGGTGGGTACTTCTAGCGAAGGACCGTAGCGCCTCGACCAGATCGCGCTCAACCCCCACGCAACCTGCCTGTCCCCTCTGGTCAAGTTGTTCAGCCGGGTCTTCTAACAGATCGTACAGCGCCCCCCTAGCTCCATCGTCCCACTCCACCAATTTGTAGCGCCCGTCAAAGGCGACGCGCCAATTGTCCAGCGCCGAATGCACGCACGCGCGCGTTGCATCCGCCTCGCCGCTGAGCAACGGCCACAGCGAGCGGCTTTCCATCGCGGGCAGCATTTTAGCCTGTCCGACCTCCAGAAACGTGGCCACTAAGTCGAGAATCGTCGCCGGCGCGGTCACCGTTCGACCGGCTTCCACTCCGGGACCGGCCACCGTCAGCGGCACGCCGATGGAGGGCTGGTGCGGCAGCGATTTGCCCCAGCGGTCGTGGTCGCCGAGCATTTCGCCGTGGTCGCTGCTAAAAACGACGAGCGTGCGGTCGCGCTCGCCGCGCTGATCCAACGCCTCCATGTACGACCCGATCCAGCGGTCGATATTTTCCACCATCGCCGCGTAGTTGCGCCGCACCTCCAGCAGGGCATCAGGCGGATCATCGCCGGCAGCACTGGGCTGGGGAAATTCAGCCTCCGCGTAGAGCGCTTTCATGCGCTCAGTGATATCCCAGGGATTGTGCGGCCCGGTAAAGTTGACCTGGAGAAACCACGGTCTGTCGGCCGGCGCGGCCGCGAGCAGGTCGAGTCCGTTTTGGCCGATCCAGTTGTCGCAATAGGCATCGTCGGGCAGCGGGGTAGCAAAGGAAGACAGCTTGGTGCGGCGGGCAAAATCGTCGATATGGGCCAGGCGCAGGCCGCGCTCCTCTAAGAACTGCAGATAGGGACCTTGCGGTTTTTCGCGTCCACTATTGGCTCCGTCCATCTTGCCCTCGTTATTTATACCGGCGCTAAAACCCCATTCACTGAGATGGGCTCGACCGTCCAACCCCCACGCCGGACGACGCGCAATGCAGTCGCCTTTGTTGAGGTCGAGCTTGCCGCAGGCCATAGTGTGATACCCCGCCTCGCGCAGCCGCGTGTAGAGGGTCGGCTGATCGAGCGGCACGTTGTCGCCGTTTCCCTGCACTGGAGAGCGCGGATACTCGCGACCCGTTGCGAGGATGGCCCGACAGGGCGCGCACAGCGGCGAAGGGCAGACGGCATTCGCAAAGCGCGTCCCGCGCGCATCGAGCGCATTGAGATGGGGCGTGCGCAGCGGCAGTTCCGGATTGGCACCGGTCCAATCGTGGCGCAGCTGATCGGGAAATAAGAGCAGTATATTGGGTTTTTGCATATCGATTCCGTCCAGTTTATCTGCTTGTGTATGTCGATCGTGCGCTACGGAGCCGGTATGGATGAATGCGTGAACCTGCCGCGCAGCGCACAGCCTACTACGGCAGCGCAGCGCAACTAACTTCAAGGAACGTACTATGCCTAGCGGACAAGTGCTCTACTACGCATCGCAGCTCGATCAGACGCTGCAGCCTCTGCCCATTTGCACCAGCGCAAACCGCGCTGCGCCCATGCCGCTAATTCTCGACCTGAGCCCGGGCGCCATTTCCGATTTGGGGCAGTCAGCGCGGCGCTGCGCCGAATTTGTGCGCTTTGCGGAAGACGCCGGCCACGAAGCCGTTATCGCCAAGCCGTGCGGTCGCGGCCCCGGCAGCGTCTACCAAGGCCCAGGCGAAGTCGACCTTTTTGAAGCAATCGACTTTATCTGCGCCCACTATCCCATCGATCCGCAGCGCATCAGCCTGATGGGCGGTTCTATGGGCGGGGCGGCTACCTGGTATATCGCCTCGCACTATCCCGACCGCTTTGCCGCCGCCGCGCCCTTTTGCGGCTACTGCGACTATACCCTGTGGACCAAACCGGGTGGACTTATCATGCGAACTATGCCCTGGGAGGAATACTCCTGGCAGAGCCGCGGTGCGGCCTACCGCGCCGCCAACCTCTCCAATATAGCCGTGTGGATGACGCACGGCGAATGGGATATTGGCATCGGCGGCGGCGTGCCGATTGAGCACTCGCGGCAAATGGCGCAGCGCTTTGACCAACTCGGTATTTCCTACGAATTCACCGTCATGCCCGAATGCGGCCACAGCTGCATGGTCGAAGAGCAGCTGCGCCGCGTCGTTCCGTGGCTGTGCCAACAGCGGCGCCGGCAGCACCCAGAGCGCGTGCGGCTAGTGGCCCATACGCTGCGCCACAGCCGTTCTTATTGGCTGTCGATCGACGCGTTTGAAGCATACGGCACGCCGGCGCACATCGATGCCCATATCGTCGGCGATGCGCTGAGCATAGAGACCGAAAACGTCCTGCGTTTTTCTATCGGCCCGGTGCCCCAACGGCGCGCCGTCCGCCTCGACCTGCCCGGCGTCGAATCCCAGCGATTCGACTTTTCACAGGCGACCCATTCCTTCGTCCGCGCTGGCCACGGCTGGAGGACGGACGAACAGCACGCGCTGCCCTCGGGGGTGAAACGGCGCGCACAGTCCGGACCCTTTGCCGACCTGTTCTTCGCACCCCTGTATATCGTCAAGGGAACGCACGGCAGCGCCCAAGAAAACTTTTTACAACAGTGGATGGCCGAAAACATTCCCGGCTATTTCAGGCAGACCAACGGCGGCGTCCATCGAGGCATATTCAATGGCGATAGCTACTACGACATCTCCGTTATCGACGACGAAGCCCTCTCAAACGACGCGCTCCACGGCGCCAACCTGCTGCTGTGGGGCACCGATCGCTCCAACTCGGTGCTGGCTCGGTTTATAGACCAACTGCCGCTTTCCTTCGCGCCGGATGGCATAACAGTTGGCGGACAAACCTTTGTCGGGCAGCACGTCGGCCTAGCCGCTTGCTTTCCCCATCCGCTCAACGCACAGCGCTATATGGCCGTCGTCGGCGGCGTATCGCCCGAAAGCATCACCAACGCCACCCACCTCAACCTGCAGTTGCTACCAGACTACTTGGTATGGGACGCCGACCAGGTCTTGGCATACGGCCATTTCGATGCAGCCTGGCGCTGCACGCCAATAGAAGCGGCCGCAGTATAAGCGCCGATTCATTGCCGCGCGATCGGCGGCGCATCAGGCCGTATACAGGTCGGGGCGGCGCGTGGTCAGATGCGAGCCACCGGGCGAATGGCGCAGTGCATCGACCTGCGACAGATCAATATCTGTGATCGAGTAGCGGGTTTCGGCACCGTTATCGTCGCAGAGAATATCGCCATTGGGTGCGGTGACCAACGACTGTTGTGGATGGGTAAAAGCAATGGCGATTTCGCTCTCGTACGAGCGGCAACGCACGATATAGAGGTTGCGCTCGTCGTGCATGCCATAGGTTGGATTGAAAATTACCCGCGCGCCCTTGAGCGCCAGCGTGCGCACCGTTTCTGGCCAGCGGCGATCGGCGCAGATCATTACGCCAAACGGGCCAAAGTCGGACGAGAATACCGGCAGGCGCTGACCAATGGCATATTTGGTATCCTCCGCCATCAGATGCGTCTTGTCGTACCAGTCGACGAGTTCGCCGGAGCGATTGAGGATCAGCGCCGTATTGTAGGCCCCCTCGGGCGCCCGGCGAGTGCAGCCAAATACGACCCACGCGCCGCGCTGCCGCGCCCACGCCGATAGCGCGTTGACATACGGGCTGTCGTGCGGATCGATGGCATAGGCACTGAGATCGGCGGCCGTAACCGCCTTCTCGGTGACGATATAGCCATCGAGAAAACACTCCGGCGTAATGAGCACGTCAAACCGCTCGTTTTCCATCTCCTTCAGAATGGACATCAGCGCGCGAAAATTTTCCTCCAACTTGCCCTTTTCGGGCACCGCCCGCACCTGTGCAACGCGAATGACGTTTTCCATCTGATCTCAAGCCTCCGTTGGCCGCATTTCGCAGCGATCAGGGCGCACGCCGGTTGGATTGGCACCTATCTGCTGCGCGCCGTTTGCATTGTGCTCCATAAGATATGGCCTTTGCTATCAGTGCGTAAAATCGCGGCCGTACTTAAGTTATATGACCCATGATTATCCGAAGAAAAAACGCACAGGCAATGCTACTTTTTGCGCTGATCGTTCTCACCGCTGGCTGCGCCCCCGCAGCGGCTGAAGAACTAATTATCTGGGGCACGCCCAACGACCGCGGCCTAAAGGCAGCGCTGCGCCAGTTTGAAGCCGAACACCCGGGATGGGAAGTGGTTACTTCGGCAGGCTCGAGCGGCGGCATGGACCCGCAAAAACTCATGTGCGGCATCGCCGGGGGCAGCCCACCTGATATGCTGCAGCAAGACCGCTTTTCCGTGGGCGAGTGGGCCGTGCGCAACGCCTTTATTTCACTCGACGACTACGTGGCTACAAGCATCCGCCAAGAAGAGATGGCCGGTGCCGTTAGTGCGGCGCTGCAGCGCGGCGATCGCAAAACAGCAGCCGACGCCCTGACCGCGCTGGTATCGGCCCTGCGCCAGCGGGGTCCGAGTCGACAGCTAGATCTGGCTCTGCAGCTTCAAGGCAACGTGGACAGCGCAGAGCACCCTGCGCTGGTCGAGCGGGCAGAGGAGTTGCTCGCCCTGATGCAAGGCATCCATCCGGAGAAATTTTTTGACGCCTGCTGGCAGGAAGCCAGCTTTGGCCAGGGCAATGAGCGCCGCGTATACGCCATTCCCAACAGCACCGACAACCGCGCGCTCTACTACAACGAAGACCTGCTGGAGCGCGCCGGACTGGTCGACGCACAGGGACGGGCCAAGCCGCCGAAAAACTGGCAAGAGCTCAAAGAGTACGCCGTGCGCCTGACGCAGTACGATGCCGACGGCAATATGACCCAGCTCGGCTTTGCACCCAACTACGGCAATAGCTGGCTCTACATTTACGGCTGGCTCAACGACGGTCAGTTTATGAGCGACGACGGGCGCACCTGCACGCTGGCCGAGCCCCGCATCCAAGAGGCGCTGACCTTTATGGTCGAAGTCTACGACGCGCTAGGCGGCATAGAAAAAGTCGATGCCTTTCAAAGCGCCTTTCAATCGGGCGAGTTCGATCCGTTTTTCATCGGCAAAGTGGCGATGAAGATCGATGGCAATTGGGGCCTCAACAACATCGCCGACTACGCGCCCAATCTGCGCTTTGGCGCTGTGCCGGCCCCCGCGCCCGAGGGCAAGTCCTCAATTACCTGGTCGGGCGGCTTTTCCTGGGCGATACCGGCCGGTTCGCGCCATCCAGAAATGGCCTTTGAGCTGCTGCGCTTTCTCAACTCCGATCGCGTGTGGGCGCTGCGCCACGAGGTAGCGGCGCGCTACGCCTCGAGCCGCGGGCGCGCCTACGTGCCGTCGATGGCGCCGCTGCCGCATATCAATCAGTATACCTATAAGACGCTGGTGGCAGACAACGTCGATCTGCCGAGACGCATCAAAGACAGCTTCCTGCTCTTTGCCGAACTGATGGGCGTCTCGCGCTTTCGACCGGTGACCCCCGTTGGGCAGCTGCTGTGGGACGAGCACGCGCGCGCCTATGAAAAAGCCGTGCGCCACACCTATTCGCCGCAGGAGGCGTTGGAACGCGGACAGTTCAGCGTGCAGCGCGAGTTGGATCGCACGTATGGCCAAGAAAAGCGCCAATTAGTCAACTGGAATTACGCGCTCGTCGGAGCCGTCATCCTCGTGGCCGGCCTGCTCTTTGCTGCCTACTGGTTTGGCGGTCGCTCACAGTTGCTCAAGCAGCTCAAAAAGCACGAGTCGCTGGCCGCCCTGTGCTTTGTTTCACCGTGGCTGATCGGATTGATCCTACTGACAGCCGGCCCCATTCTCGTATCCATCGTCTACAGTTTCTGTCGCTACGACGTGCTGCACGCAGCCGAATTCGTCGGCTTTCAAAACTATGCGCGCCTCTTTGGCGACGATCCGCTATTTTGGAAGTCACTGGCCAATACGGCCTATATGATGCTCGGCGTGCCGCTGGGCATGGCCGTCGGCCTGGCTATCGCCATGCTGCTCAACACCGAAGTGCGCGGCATGCGCGTCTATCGCACGCTGTTCTATTTGCCGGCCATCGTGCCGATGGTCGCCAGCGCCATTTTGTGGATTTGGGTGCTCAACCCAGAGGTCGGCCTAGTCAACTCGCTGCTGCGCATGCTCGGCGTCGGCGATCCGCCCAACTGGCTGCAGAGTGCTTCGTGGGCCTTTGGCTCGAAGAGCGCCATCATACTTATGGGCCTGTGGAGCGCTGGATCGGGCATGATCATCTGGCTAGCCGGCCTCAAGGGCATTCCCCAGCACCTCTACGAAGCAGCCGAAATCGATGGGGCAGGGCCGTGGGGGCGCTTTTTCAACGTCACCATTCCCATGCTCTCACCCTATATATTCTTCAATCTGATCATGGGCATCATCGGTACAATGCAGATTTTTACGCAGGCCTTTATTATGACGCAGGGCGGCCCCGACGACTCGACGCTCTTCTATGCCTACTATCTTTTCAACAACGCCTTCCGCTACTTCAAAATGGGCTACGCCTCGGCGCTAGCGTGGATTCTCTTTGTATTTATCCTAGGACTGACCCTCGTACAGCTCAAGCTAGCGCCGCGCTGGGTGCACTACGAGGCCGACTAGTATGCACCTGCTGCTCGCCGCGCTGATCTTCTTTTTCGAGTGGTCTATAGCGACTACCCTTGCCTTTGCCACGCTGGTCGGCAATATCGAAGACGAGTGGACAACGCTGGCTCTAATACTCAGTGCCGTTGCCGCCGCAAGCCTACTGCTGGCCTGGAAACTGACGCCTGCAGCTGCCTACAAATTCGGCGTGCAAACGGCACTAGTAGAAGGCTGCGTGCTCTTCGCCTTTCCCTTTGTGTGGCTGTTGAGCACGAGCATGAAGTACGACGAGGAAATTTTCGTCTACCCGCCGCGCTGGCTGCCCACTCTGCCGGCCAATGTGCACTCATCGCCCTATGCCACCGAAGAATCGGTGAGCGCCGTTGACCGACCCGCTAGCTTTTCCACCAGCCGTTGGAATGCGCTGAGAGAAGGTGCTCGCCCCGCGCTCTACCGAGCGGCGCAACCCTTCCTAACAGAGACAGAAGACCAACATTGGCTGCACGCCGCGCTGACCAGCGCGCTCTTTGCCGCCAGCGCGCGCGCCATGCCCTTGGCGCTGTGGGAGCAAGGGGAAGGCGATATCGTCGCCGCCATGGAACAGCGCATCGACGCTGCCATGGTGCGCGATGCGGTCGCTATCGTATACCGGAGCGTTGCCCTGCGCGCACCGACGCTGCGCGACAGAGCGCAAAACAGCTATGCGCTGGAAGGCGCAGTGAACCGCTGGCGCATAGTGCAGGGCGACGGCGCACTGCGCGAAGCCGACGCGAGCGGCGCAAGAGAATGGGCCTACCAGTTTTCTGCGGGCGATGCCTTGGCCATAGAAGGCGAGTTCCCGCTGCCAGCCGACAGCGCGGCGCTACTCGGCTTCACGCTGCCGCTGCGCCAAGATCGATCGTGGCATGCATGGCGCGTCGTACTGGAAGTGGAAGGCACGCGCTACGAGAGTCGCGACGCCCTCTACTGGGGCAAGCACCGCTGGCAGGAAGTGAACTTTAAGCTAGCAGCGCTTGATGCGCGCGACGAGCGTGAACTGGGCATCTGGCCGCTTTACGAGGCGGCCAACCAGACAGACGTGCTGGGCAAAAAAGGGACAATGCGGGTGCGCATCGAAGTGGAGCGCGGATCGCGCTGGTCTACGCTCTGGCGCAAATACACCGACAACTACTACAGCGCCTACATCGCCACAGAACACCGTTGGGCCTACGTATACAATAGCGTGCTGCTGGCATTTTTGACCATTCTCGGTCAGGTGCTGAGTTGCTCGCTGGCCGCCTACGCCTTTGCGCGCCTGCAGTGGCCAGGACGCGACTTGGTCTTTGGCGTGCTGCTCGCTACGATGATGCTGCCGGGCCAGGTTACGATGATTCCCGTATTTATGATCTTCCGCACGCTGGGATGGTACAATACGCTCGAGGCGCTGTGGGTGCCCTCGTTCTTTGGCTCGGCTTTTTTCATTTTCATGCTGCGCCAGTTCATGCGGGCCATTCCCGGCGATCTGGAAGACGCAGCTAAGATCGACGGCTGCGGCTTCTTCGGCATCTACTGGCGCATCATATTGCCGCTGACGCGCCCCGCCCTAGCCGCTGTGTGCATTTTTACCTTTATGAATACCTGGAACGACTTTATGGGCCCGCTGATCTACATCAACGACCAGCGCCTCTACCCGCTGGCGCTGGGCCTATTTGACTTCCGCTCCGAGCACGGCAGCGAATTCGGCATGCTGATGGCCGCCTCGACTCTGATGACGCTGCCGGTAATTGCCATTTTCTTCGCCGCCCAGCGCTACTTTATCCAAGGTGTTACGCTAACCGGTATGAAAGGTTAGCAGCCGGGGCCAATTGCGCCTCCTAGTAGCATAGTCAGCAGTGCCGAGTCGTCGACGTCAGAGCGGCAACACGAGGCGGCTGCGGCGACGGCTAAACTCGTAGGTAGCAAAAATTAGTTCGGTTGCCTGTAGCCCTTTGCGGCTCGACAGCTCGGGCTCGCGCACCGTTTCTAACGCGTCTATTAGATCGAGCGCGAAAAGCGCCGTATCGCCGCCCGCGGGCACTGTGTCGGCCAAGTCTCCGTCAGAAAAATCTTCCCACGAACCCTTAGCCTTGCGCAGCAGGCCCAGTGGGGCACGCTGTGGACCGCCCTACTTCTATGATCAGGGGCTGCACAGGCAGCTGCGCGGCCCCTGGCATCATGGCATGGGCCGTGGCCAGCAGCCCCCCACGCCGCTGTGCCAGCGCACCCACGACAACCCGTTCGTTTCCAGCGCCGCGCCAACGACTTGGCTCTCTTCCTCTGCAGTAATCTGGCCCATTCGGCTGGCCCGTCGTCGCTGTAGTAGAAAAACACATTGAACCAGTGCATCTATCAAAGAGGTTAGAACAGGCGCCTTTGAGCCGTTGCAGTTAACCTATGGCCCCTTCGTCGAGCAACGCATCTGCCCTAACGAACTGGGCATCCAAGCGCCGCTATCTGCGCAAAAAACGACCGGCCTACGGTCCGTTCCAATTTACGGCAGCCACTTCGCCCTGACGCGCGTAGTCAACGGCTTCACCCAATATGCGCGCCGCCTCCTGCGGGGCGTGAAAACCCATCGAGTTTTCCGCCGCAATAAAATCCAGACGCCACTGTGCCTTGCGCTGTAGCTCGAGCGTTTTTTGCAGCTGCTCCGGCGTGGCGCCAGCCGCTTTGGCCGCGGCGATCGCATCGAGCTGCGCCATTAGCGCCGCTCCGGCGCGCTGCAGCAAATCGAAGTTGCGCTGTTGGATCTGGTCAGCGCGCGCCTTGAGCTCGTCTTCGGAAAAGTGGTGGCACGTCTGACAGGCGCGATTGATATTGAGCAGCGGACTGCGCACCCAGTGGTCCGATACTTTCGTGGCACCGTCGCGCATATAGGGCATGTGGCAGTCAGCGCACGCCACGCCACTGCGCGCGTGGATGCCTTGGCTCCACAGCTCAAATTCCGGATGCTGTGCCTTGAGCACTTCGGCACCGCTCTCCTTGTGTTTGTAGTCGTAAAAACGTCCGCCCTTATACTCGAGCTCGTCCCAGAACTTCTCGGCGTCTTCCATCTTCAACCCGTTGCCCCAGGGGAAGGTCAGCTTCATCCCACCAGCGCAGTAGTATTCAACGTGGCACTGGCCGCAAACAAAGGAGCGCATTTCCGTGCGACTGGCTGCCCTATTTGGGTCGTAGGGCTCACTGCGCGAACCGCTGCGCCACTGTTCAATAGATGGAATGGCGACAACCGGTGCCTCGGATTCGGCCAGCCGCTGGATGCCCTGAATAAAGCCCGGACGCGTTACGCGCAGCCCCATCGTCTCCGGGTCGTGGCAGTCGACGCAGGAAACTGGATGCGCATGACCACTCTCGTGCAGCATGGAGTTAAGCTCTCCGTAGGTATACTGGTACGATTTGTCGAACCCCGCCGCTGCATCGCCATCGCCCAGTTGGCGATACAGCGGCATAATCGACGCGTGGCAGTGCAGGCAGGACCCGGACAGCGGTGCCGCTTGGCGCCCGGTATTTTCCTGGTCTTCTAGCATATAGGCATGGCCGCGGCGGTCGCGGTAATCCAGCGAGAAGGCGTAGCCGAGAAACATCCGCTTGAGCCAAGGATCGCGCTCAATCTTTTGCTCGGGCAGGGCTTCGCTGCCACCGTGCCCACCAAATCGCGTGCGCGTGGCCTCGGCAGTGCGCAGGTAGGTCTCATACTGGCGCGGCCAGTTAATACCCCACTTGGCCGGATCCGTATCGTCTTCGCCCACCTCGACCAAGCGCACGTGCGCGACGCGCGCCTCTTGCTTGCGATCGCTTATGTTGATCAACAAACTAGTGACCAGCACGCTGGCTGCAGCCACGGCAATCAGTAGGACAACAAAAAAGACCTTGGATTTTTGTGCGTCTTGGCTCATGGTGTAGGCATCCCCTTTTCGAATGCTTGCGCTGGACCGCCTAGGCCGACGTTCTCGCCGTGTCCAACGGAGCGATGACAGTGGATACAGCGCACGGAACCGGGTGGCGCCGCGGCACCGTGGACCAAGTCATCGACGAGTTGACCGTGACAGGCCAGACAGTTTTCCTGTAGTATGCGGCTATTTTTCTCGTTGATCTGAATCGGTTCGTGGAAATTCTGCAGGGTAAACGCTTTGGAGTGGTTCCAGCCGTTTTCTGCTTTCGCCAAGTACTTGGGCAAAAAATCGTGCGGCAAATGGCAATCTACGCACGTGGCCACGCCGTGGTGACTGGCTTTCTGCCACGAATCAAACTGCGGCTGCATAATGTGGCAATTGGCGCATGCCGATGGGTTGGCGCTAAAGTAGGAAAGGCCCTCGCCGTAGTACAGCGTAAAAGAGCCGATTCCCAACAGTATGCCGCAGAGCACAGCCAGTAATTTTTGCAATGGACTCATCTACTCGCAATTCGCGCAGTCGGTTTGCTCCATAATGGGTTCAAAAGGCTTCTACCTGTCAACTGATTTTTTGTCCGCCTCCATTCGCTCTGTGGCGCGCTGGATTGAATGCCGCGCTCTTGGGTATATTGTTGGCGACCAAACGCCGTGCACCTATTTAGCGGACCCACGCCGAACGCGCCCCTAAAAACAACGGAGTCAAAGCATGCCAATAACCGACGCCCTTCCCGATATGCAGCGCGAACTGAGGTTTTTTCCCTGCGCGAACAGAGCGCCTAAAAAACTGACGCTGGAACAGATAGAGCAGTATAACAAAAAGGGCTATATATGCCCCTTAGACGTTTTTTCTCCCGCCGAAGCGGCGGCCAACCGAACCTATTTTAACGCGTTGATGGACAGGGCCAAAGAGGCCGGGCACTCCAGTTACTCAATCAACGGCTGGCATCGCCACTGCCGCGGCATATACGACTTGCTGCACGACAAGCGCATTCTCGACTACGCCGAAGACCTGCTGGGGCCCAATTTGGTCAGCATTATGACCCACTACTTCAGCAAAGAGCCAGGCGATGGCAAACAGGTCAGTTGGCACCAGGACGCCTCCTACTGGCCGCTGACGCCGAGCAAAGTCGTCACCGCCTGGCTGGCTATCGACGACGTAGACGGAGATAACGGCCCGATGACGGTGATTCCGGGATCGCATCTGCACGGACAGATTCCCTTCGAGCGCAGCACAGCCGAGGAAAACAACGTGCTCGGACAGAGCGTGCACGATCCGCTCCAGTGGGGCGATGCCCCCGTGCCCTTTGTTATGAAGGCCGGACAAATCTCCATACATACGGACATGCTGCTGCACGGCTCAGAGCCCAACCGCTCCGCGCGTCGGCGCTGCGGCCTAACGCTGCGCTACATGCCACCCGATGTGCGCACGCGCGAAATCGAGCACGCACACGGCTACATATGCCGCGGCGAAGACGAAAGTGGCTATTGGTTGAGTTGGTCGGTGCCCGCAGGTGACGCGGTGCCCTGAGGAAGGAGAAGGGGAAAGCCCGTTTAATAGGCGACGTTGACGATGCCTTGCCGGTAGAACATGCCGGCATCGGCGTCTACTTCAATCTGGTAGAGATACACCCCCTGCGGCACGGTCCGACCATAGCGATCGCGTCCGTCCCAAATGCGGGCAAAGCGGCCGCTCTGGTCGGAGCCAGCAAAACCGCGCTGCACGCGCTTACCGGCTAGGTCGAATATCTCAAACAGCACCGGCGTTGGCTGGTTTAAACGCAGCAGGTTGTAGGATACGAGCAGATAATCGTTGACGCCGTCGGCGTTGGGCGTAAACGCCCGCGTAGAGGTGCGGATATCGTCGACCAGGGGATCGTTGCGCGAAGAGAGGCGCACGGCCAACGTGGCGCCGGGCGTGCGTGGATCGACGTCGCCAGGCTGGGCGAATTGGTAAACGATCTCGCGCGCTTCGGGCGTGGCGCGCTCGTCGAGCGCCTGTACGCGAAAGGCCGTACCGTCTGAGAATACGCGCGCCCGAAAGAATACTTCGATAAAGCTCGCCTTGGAATCGATCCGTTCCCACAAATTGATTGAAAAGCCGTCGCCGGGGTTGATGCGCGAAGTAAAGAGGGCGTCGCGGTCTTTGACCAACACGCGGTCGATAGCGACGATCTCGGCCGCCGTCTGCACCTCCATCTGGCGAAAGCCCGACGTCGGCACATTAGAATCTTCCAACTGCTGGACCTGCAGCGCCAGCGCAAACTCCGTCTCCTGCCCGGCGTCGACAATCGTCGGACTGATCTCGGCCTCCATCACCTGCGCTAGCGGCCAGCTGGTGTATTCGAAGTGCATCGTTTCAATCTTGAAACCGGGCTCATTCCACTGCAGGCGAAACTGAATATACTCCTTGGGGGAAGGAGAGATAATCAGTCCGTCCGTAACCGCTTCCCAGGCGCTCCATTCGGGGTTCGGCAGGATCGGTCCGCGCTCGGCTTCACCGCGCTCGACGTCGCTCAGGTTGACGATATTCTCCCAGCCCTTTCTACCCACCTCGCGCAGCGTCTGCGACTTGGTCAGACGCAAGAAGTACTGCACGGGTTTGGCGTCCGGACCGGTGCGCGTCTGCACGGTGACGGGCAGTTCGTCGGGATCGCGCCCGTTGATGCGCAAACGCCCCCATACCGGAAAGCCGCCGGGCACGGTGAGCGGTCGCGAAATAAACTCCACCGGCGCCACGCTGCCGTTGGCTATTATTTCGATTTCGGCAATTTCCCACGGCCGCTCGTTAAGGGTGACTACGCGCACGTGGCGCATCTCCTTATCATCGCGCGGTTGGTTGGGCAGCGGCCAAATGGCAATGCTCTGCGTATTGGGGGAGTTGACGTTGGCATTGATGAGAAATGGATTGCCAAAGGGCTCGGTGGCAATGGCGTCGGGCGATGACAGCACCGCCGGATCCCTGCTGTCGGAGCCGAGGGCAAAAGCCTGCACGTAGAGGTCGCGGTGATCGGAGTCAAGGCGCGGAAAAAAGCGAATCTGCTGCACGCCAAAGTGTCCGCCCAAATCAATGTAGAGCGAGGATTGGCGCGCTATGCCTATCTCGTCGGGGTTAAAAGCCGTATTATCGTCGCCGTCAATGGCCTTGGCCATGGCCGCGCTCGAGGCAAAATCGAGCGTTGGCGTACCAAAGGTGGTCGTGCCTTCAACGGTGGCAAAGACGCGACCGCCGCGCGCGAGTGCACGCGGTGCCAAATTGTCGCCGGCCCGCACGTCCCACGTCCAGATCGAGTCGCGCTCAACGCTCATCTTGGTCGACTCTTCGATCACGGCCGTCCACGGCAAGCCACCCGGACCGATCACCATTTCTTCGACGGCCCATCCCCGTGCAAATAGAAGCGCGACAAGCAGCAGCGTTTTCATCGGCCAATCACAAAAGCGCCGCGATCGCGCAGAATCGGAATGACATTTTCGCGCGAATCGGATGAGAGGTTGTTCCCGCGCACCCAGATGCTTTTGAGGCCGTCCATATCCAACAGCGGCGAGAGGTCAGAGACTTCATTGTCCGTCAGGTTGAGCGTGGCCAGTTGGTCGAGGTCTCGCAGCGGCGAGAGATCCGTTACGCTGTTTTGCGCCAGGTTGAGGAACTTTAAGCGCGTCAGGTTCGACAGGCTGCTAACGTCCGAAGTGCCGGTGTTGGGCAGGTTGAGTTCCTCGAGCAGAATCAATCCTGCCAGCGGCAACAAGCTTTCGACCGGCGTGTCGCGCACGGTGAGAACCTTGAGTTTTATCAGGGAAGCCAGCGGCGTCAAATCGCTAAAACCCTGTATGTCCTCCGATGCAGAAAAGCGGATAAAGAGCGTTTCTACGTTGACCAGACGGTTCATGCCGCTGAGCGTTTGGATCGCCCCCGTAGTATTGAGGAAGAGTAGATCTTCCAATAGATCGTCGGTAACCGGTCCTTTTAGACCGCCCAGATGCGCTCGAATATCTTCTTCGAGAGCCGCATCAAATGGGCTTTCGAAAGGCTGGTAGTAGTGTACGTCGACGCCGCGCCGAACCAGTGGATCAATCGCGGCCACGTCGGCGAGGGGATTGCCCGAAAGCTCCAAATCCGTCAGCAGCCGCAGTCCCAGTAGAGGGGTTATATCGCGGATCTGATTGTTGTCGAGGTTGATCAGGCGCAGCCGGCGCAAATCGGCCAGCGGCGCAATATCGACGATCTCGTTGTTTTGCAGATCGAGATGGGACAGCTGTTGCAGGGTGCGCAGACCCGCAATATCGACAATCTCGTTGTTGGACAGATTGAGCGCGGTCAGGCGCTGCAGCGAGGAGAGCGGCGCCAAATCGCTCACGCTGTTATCGGATAGGTCAAGCGTTTGCACGTCGACTAGCGACGACAGGGGAGTTAGATCGCCCAGTGCATTGGCTCCCAGATCGATCGTACGCAGTCCCGTCAGGCGTTCGATGCCGTAGAGGGAGGTGATGCCGCACTGGGCGGCAGGCAGCGCATCAATCCCACCCAGTTGCTCAGCACCGAGTGCGCCGCGTGGCTGGTCAAGCGCTTCGCGCACGACGCGCTCCAAGGCCACGTCGGCAAATTCCGTGTGATCGAACACCTCGGACGGATTGACCGCCAGCGGCGGCGTTGGCGCGTCCTGACAGGCTAAGGTGAGTAATGCTGCAAGCGCGAGTACGATATTGATCATCATGGCAACTATTGAGTAGATGAGTAAAGATAGGGCCTAGTTAGCGCGCGTCAAAGGTCCTCAATAAACGACGTTTACTAGCCCGTAGCGGGCCGTTTTTTTTGCGTCGGCATCGATCTGCAGCTGGTAGAAGTAGGTGCCCGGAGCTACCCGCGCTCCTGAGGCATCGCGGCCGTCCCATAGGCGCATATACGAACCACTTGGATCCTCGGACGCATAGCCTCGGCGCAGCAGGCGTCCGCTCAGGTCGTAAATGCCAAACGCAATGTCGGCCGGCTGTGTCAAGCGCAGCACGTTGTAGGTAAGCACCAGATAATCGTTGCTGCCGTCGCCGTTGGGCGTAAAGAGCGCGCTGCGCAGGCGGGGATCGTCCAATAGCTTCTCGCGGTGCGAAGCCAAGCGCACGCGCAACGTGCCGCCCGGCGTGCGCGGGTCTACGTCGGCGGCCATCGCCGATTGGTAAGCGTCTTCATCGCCCGTTCCCGTAGGGCGGCGATCGCGCGCACGCACGCGAAAGTCCGTTCCGTCGACGAATACACGCGCGCGAAAAAATATCTGCACAAACGACCCTTGTGGGTTGATGCGCTCGGCAAAGCGCAGCGAAAAACCGCCGTTCACCAAGCGCTCGGCGCTGTAGAACGCCGGACGATCCTGCACATAGACGCTGTCGATGGCAACGATCTCGGCGCGCGTTTGCACTTCGATATAGCGAAATCCCGAATCGACGCCGCCCGTATCTTCGATGCGGCGCGCGCGCAGGTCGATGGCAAAGGGCGTCTCCTGACCGGGATAGACCGCGACCGGATTGATTTCGGCCGACAGCTCCTGGGCCAGCGGACGGCTGGTGTATTCGATGGCGACTTGTTCGATGCGCGTGCCGGGCTGCAGGACCTGAACGCGAAACTGAATAACGGCCTGCGGCGGCGACGATATCTGTCCGTCGTTGAGTGATTCCCATGCACTCCACAGCGGATTTTCGCGCGGTGGCGCCTGAATGCCGGGAATGGCAGTGGTCCAATCACTCTTGCTCACTAGTACCAGATCGGCTCCGCGTTCGAGAAAGTACTGCACCGGCGCCAAGTCGGGCCCGCTGCGCGTCTGCACGATAATCGGCAGTTCGTCAGGCGGTAGGCCGTTTACCGACAGGCGCCCCCATACCGGTTGCGCATTGCGCACTTCCAGAGGCACCGATAGATACTCGCCGGGCGGGGCCGAACCGTCGGCGATAATCTCGATCTCCGCCACTTCCCAGTCGCGCTCGCTGAGCGTGCGCAGCCGCACGTGACGCATCGGCCTCGGGTCATTCGGCTCGTTGGGATGCGGCCAGAGCACGATACTCTGGTCATTCGGCGCATTGATATGCGCGTTGATCAGCGTAGGGCTACCGCAGCACACGTCAAATATATCGGTGGCAATTTCCGCCGGGTCGAGCGCATCGGAACCGAGTTGAAACGCCTGCAAATAGCGGTTGCGATGGCCGGAATCAAGGCGAGGAAAAAAGCGAATTTGCTCCACGCCGTAATGGGCCCCTAGGTCGATATAGACATCCATCTGGCGCTGGGCGCCGTCCGCTTCCGGATCAAATGCGGTGCCGGCATCGCCGTCGATCATACGCCCGATGCTCGGCGTGCGCAGTAGGGCCGGATAGAGGCCGCCCACTGCGTCGGCTTTTTCAGCAATGGCAAAGATGCGACCTCCGCGCTCTAGGATGCTTGGCGCGATATTTTCACCGCGCACAGCCTGCCAGATCCACAGGGAATCATCGGCTACAGAAAGGCGGTTGGATTCCTCGCGCACCTGCGCAAAAGAGAGCCCGGCGCGGCCAATAACCAGCGATTCAACGGCCAAGAGCACAGTCGGCGCCAAGAGCGCACAGCACAGGACGAGCGATCTCATCGTATGCCGATAACGGAAATGCCGCGCGCGCGCAGCGCCGGAATATGCTCTTCAATAGATGCTCTGCTCAGCGGATTATTCCCCAGTGAAACAATCTTCAAGTTTTCCAGCGCCAACAGCGGCGCTACGTCGACAATGCGATTAGAGGCCATGCGCACGTCTTCGAGCGAAACCATACGCGCCAGCGGCGCGATATCGACAATGGCGTTGGACGCAATGTTGAGATGGGTAATGCCGCGCAGCGAGGTCAGCGCCGAGATATCTTCGATGTCGTTGCTGGCCAAGTCGAGCTTTTGTAGGCGCAGCAGGCGGCGCACCTGGTGAATCTCGCGTATCTGGTTGCCGGTCAGGATGAGTTCGCGCAGCTCGAGCTGATTGCCCAACCCGTTGAGCGTGGTCAGCCGACCTATGCTGACGCGCAGCGACGCAAGGCGGCGCAATTCACGCAGAGGGCGCAGATCGATAATCGGCGTGCTGATAATATTGAGCGAACGCAAATTTTCCAGTTCGGCCAGCGGCCCCAAATCGTTGAGCAGAGCGCGGCTACCGCGAATGGATAGCGCCTCTAGGTTTTGCAGATGCTCGATGCCGCCGAGCGTTTCGATCGCACCGGTGACAACCAGTTCGCGCACGCGCAGAAAGTCGTCCTCCTCCAGAGGACCCACCGGTTTGTCGAGCGCCGTGCGGATGCTCGTCTCGACGTGCTCGCTGCTGATGGTCAATGCCTCGGCGTAGTACGTCACTTCGACGCCGCGCTGGCGCAGCGCGCTCAGCGTCGAGCGCTCCAGTGGGTTACCCGACAGTTCGACGCGGCGCAGCAGCGGCAGGCCGGTCAGCGGCGCGATATCGCGCACCAAATTGTTGTCGAAGTTGAGCTGGCGCAGGCGGCGCAGGCCGCGCAGCGGCGCCAAATCGGATACGGCGTTGTCGTCAAAGTCCAGCGCTTCCAAGCTGGTCAACGCGGCCAGCGGTGCCAAGTCGGTCACGGCATTGTCGGCCAGCACCAGCACGCGCAGGGCGCGCAGCGGAGCGAGATATTCGAGTGAATCGAGGCGATTGTGCGCTAAGTCGAGCGTGTCGAGCGCGGCTAGGGCGGCGAGCGGTGCCAGCGCACCGCTGCCCAAGGCATTGCCGGCCAGGTGCAGGCGACGCAGGTTCGACAGGCGCTCGATTCCTTCGAGACGAGCGATACCTCGCTGCGACAGGTCGAGTCGGTAGATTGACTGTAGGTCGGCCTCGGCTAGCGCGCTGCGCTCCTGCGATAGCACCTGGCGCACCGCGCGCTCGAGCGCCTCGTCGGCAAACGCGGTGTGATCAAAGAGCACGCTGTCATCCGGACCGGGCTGCAGCGGTACGTCGCGCGCGCTGCAGGCGGTCAAGGCAAGAGCGTATAGAAGTAGACATTTCTTCATGCGCGCCCGCCGCGCTAGCGTTCGACTCCGGCGTAGACCGTAATAAAGCCACGCGTCGAAGTGCGTGGCCCTTCGACCTCGAAGTCCTGGCGGCTGATGGAAAAGCCGAGCACGGTCGTCAGCCGATAGCCCTGGTAGTCCGACACATCGGTCATTTGCAGCAGCGCCGTCAGCTCGGTAAAGCTATCGTCGGCGCGCGGCGGCGTCGGATCCTGCAGCTGGAAGAATTGATGGTACTCGAGACCGGCCTCCAGATAGGTGGTGTACATCACGGGAAGGCGGCCGATGACCATGCCAATTTCGCTCAGTTCGCGCCGCGTTGCCTCCGTCGCGTTAAATGATGAATAGCGCAGAAACTCGCTCTTCCACGCCGGGATCAGCGAAAAGGGACCAGCACTTATGCGATACTCGGCCTTGTTGACCACGCCGAGAAAAGAAGTCTGATCGCTCATGTCGCGCAGGTCGAGTTCCTTGGCGCCATCGAGCTGGTGGTAGAGCTGCCAGCGCAGCATATTTTTCATTTTGAGACCGGGCATCGGTTCAAAATCTATGCCGAGCCACGAAGTATTTACCAGCGTATTGCGCGCCGGCAGCGGGTCGCGCACCGGGCGCAGTTCGCCGCGCGAGTTGGGCGGCTGCACCCACTGGATCAGATCGTCGCGAATCGTGTCTTTGACTTTGCGCGCGTCTTGAAAAACGCGCAGACGGCCCCAAGAAAAGGCGTGGGCGCCGTTGAGCATAAAGTAGGTCGCCAAGTTGCGCCGCTTATCGGATATCTGCGCGATGCGCTGCTGGCCAACGGTCGTGCGCCAGTTGGGATGCACATAGCGCCCCAGATAGATATTGTACCCCTCCTGGTCGCGCCGATAGGGTAGGTCGGCCAGCTCGTCGTTTTCAAAGCGATCAATGGTGCCGTTGTGGTTCATATCGACGCCGTAGAGAAACTCTGGACGCTCGATGTGAAACCGCAGAAAGGGCTCTTCGTAGTCGGGTATGCGGTTGGGGCTATCGTTGTTGTCGTTCTGGTTAAAATCCGAAATAAAGTCATTGTTTTCGTCCCAGCCGGGAAAGATGCTAATATCGCCGCTGGTAAAGCCGCGCCGCCGCCAGTCGGGATCGCGGTCCTGGTCGTCGTTGTCATCGACGTACTCGTAGAGCTTGAGATCGTCGGCGTAGTCGACAATACCCGTCTCCTGCACCGTGCGAAACGAGGTGGCATAGTTGGGGTCGGTATGAAAAAATTCACCGTAGACAAAGTAGGGATGCGTCACGCGCGAGACGTTGGCCATCCACGCCAGCGCTTTGCGGCCGCTGGCGTGGTGCTCTTCGAGATTGGGATTGGGGAACTTGCTCCACCGGTTGTTTACGTTTATTTCGAAATAACCGTCGAGACCTTCCAAATCGGTGAGTTCTACGGTAAAGCCGGCGATCTGGTTGGCCGTCGGCAAGCCATAATCAAAGACCAACACGCGCTGGTTAGAAGAGTCTCTGACGTTGCCGCGAGCGTTGGCTACCGGCACAAAAACCTGGCGTAGAAAGATATCCGTCTGCAGGTCTGAACTTACTTCGATTGCATAGTCGTTGGCCACGACCAACTCCAGCTGAATGCGTGCAATTTCCGCCGGGTCGGGCCCCGAATAGGTGCGGTCGAGCAGATCGTAGCGCAAGAGAATTTCTTCACTGCCGTCAGCGGCCAAAAATCCCTTGCGCTGGAACCCCCCTTCAATGACGGCGCGGTAACCTATTTCCGAACCGCGCGTCTGGTTGCCCTCTAAATCCCACAGCAGGATATCGGAATCAAAAAGCGCGCCGCCGCCCACTCCGTCCTCCGGCGAGTCGTCCCTGATTTTGATTTCTATAAAGCTGAGATTTTCCAAGTTTTGCGAACCCGTCAGGCTGCCTTTGAAAAAGTTGCCGGATAGGGCATCGTTTTGCGTCTGCGAATGATGCGAGTTGATAAAGGTGCCACCCACTTTGACGAAGTCACCGACCTGTAGCTCGACGCGCCCGCCGACCAAGTTGGTATTATCCGTGCGCGCCGCGGCCGTAATCTGGCCGGGGCTAGTCTGTGCGCCATCCGGCTCGCTAATGCGCGAGAGCAGCATAGTGCCCATATACTTGTCGGAGGCAAAGTCGAGCTGGATGCCATTAAAACGCGGCTTGGAAAAGGTCATCGGCGTCAGCGTCGTGCGAATTTGATTGCCCACCGTTATCGCGTAGTGGTACTGTCCTTTGTGATCGGAGGCAATGACGACATTGTTAAACCACGAACCAAAGCGACCGTCTTTAAACAGCGTCGAGCCAAAGGGCTGCGGGTTTTCTTGGCGCCAGTCGAAAATGAGCCAACCGCGGTTGAGAAAGTTGCCGAACAAATCGTAGAAGTAGAATCCCTCGATAGAGGTAGACACATAGCGCTGATAGGTCTCGCGCGCGTAGTTGGAATACTCCCACTGTTTCCAACCGTACTCGGCGTAGAGTTCCTGCGGTATAAACCACTTGCGCACCGTCGGGTCGAGGGCGTCAAAAAGGACGCCGGGGCCGGTGGGATCAAACGAGACTTTGCCACCGCGTTTGACAGTGCCCAGGCGCGAACCGTAGGTCTGCGCATCGACGCCGACCGCCAGCGCGAGGAACGCAGCCATCACGAACCAACGCGTCGCCCAGCCAATCCAAACTGCTCGCACGGGTGGTACGCTGTGCCTTCGACGCGCTCTGCGCGTGGAGACCACCGCCGCAATATTCAACTTTTGTATCATTCTCCTACCTTGTCGAAAAGGGCACCCAAACCACAGGCCGCGCTAGTATGCTACGGCGATGCTGCCCGAGTGCACTTCTTCAAACGCATCCGACTCGACGCGCAGCACCCATACATAAGTGCCCGGCAACAGTAGATCACCGTCGCCCGTTCGCCCATCCCAAGTGAATTCAACGGGCCCAATGCCGAGTTCAGCGGAAAAAGCAGTACGCACGCGCCGCCCCGCCAAATCGTAGACTTCAAAGACTACCGGAGCGGGCTCCGTTATTTGCAACACGTTGAAAAACACGTCCAGCTGATCGTTGACGCCATCGCCGTTGGGGGTCAATAAACGCGTATTCGCAACGATCTCGCCGACGAGCTTGCCGATTTGTGGCTTGGGAATGGAGACGGCCAATCCCGACAGCGCATCGTCATCTCCGGGGCCAAAGTTGACGGCATTGCCGCTGACAACAGCCTGCGGCACACCCGCGGCCGCGCTGTTAAAAGCGCGACTGCTAAACGTCGTGCCAAAGCGAAAAATCGGCAGGTCAAAGGTCAGCTCGAGCAGCGCCTGATCCTGCGTTACTAAGGGAAAGGAAATGCCGAAACTATCCTCGTTGGCAAAGTCGATAGCGTATTCAATTGGCTCGCCATTGATCTTCACTTCGCGCACGTCGGTCGTGGCCACGTTGGTATCCACTACGAGGCGATCGAAACCGTAGATCGGCAGCAGGTTGCCCTCCTCGTCGCCGGCGCGCTCCAGGCGCAGAGCATAGCGAAACGTGGCCGGCTCCTCGGCCTGCGTCAGACGCGGAAACACTTCGCCAACGATGCGATCGGCCAGCGGAGGACTGAGGTAGTCAAATTCGAATTGGTCTAATTCGCGCGTGCGAAACAACTCGCCGGCAAACTCGAACTGGAACTGCACGTAGCGACGCGGCGACGGCGCGGTAATCAATTCGCCGCTGGCAACCGGTCTCCAAGTGCTCCAGTTGACGTCGTCTTCGCTAATTGGCCCGCGATCGAGCGGATCGAGCGCAAAAAAAGCATCCGGGCCAATATCGACTAACACGCGCGTCGGATTACCTCCCGCATCCGTGCCGCGCTCGACCCGGTTGTAGCGCAGTGGCGTAGGATCGGTTCCCGTGCGCACGCGCGCGCTGAGAGAGGAAAACTCCGCCTCGCCGACGGCATCTTCCAGCCAACGCACCGGGCCAACGGTGGCGCGCTGTCCAAGGTCAATGATGTCGGTAAGATAGGTGGCTCGCTGCAAATAACCCGTGCCGTAGACTTCGATTTCATCGATCTCAAACGGCACGTTGGCCAACGACTTGAGCCGCAGCACGCGCACGTACTGGGGCGGCACGGCGATATCGACGATGGGCTCTTCGTTTTCCACGTTGCGCTCGACGAGTATATCGGGCGATGCCAAGCTAGGGCGCTCGGGATTTATCCATAGCTCAAAGGCGCGTAGAAAATCGTTTTGGTAGGGGTGAGTTGGCGTCGGCACAACGGTGTTGCGCGGATAAAAGCGCACGCGCTGCACGCCGATGGCCGTGCCGAAGTCGAGAATGACGCGGACGTTGCGCGCGTTGACTTCTGGCTCAAACGCCGTCGGTTTGCGCGTAAAAGCTACCGTTGGGCTGCCGTTTACCGTGCCGCGCAACTCGGCTTCAAAACCGCGCCCCACGTCGGGGGACGTAATCGAAGCTCCGGGCAGTAACACGCGCGCGGCGACGTTTTCTCCCTCTTCGAAAAAGAGCGGACTGATCCAACCTGGGCGCCGATCGAACTCAATCGAATCGTCCGGCGAGTTGGTCGTATCGATCGATGCGCCGCTGCGCACCTTGGGATCGATGCCGCTACCGCCGGTGCGCCAGGGCGTGGAAGGCGAACCAATGATAAACGTGCGCGCGCGCTGCGCGTCAACGCCGCCCGCAACAAGCAGCAGAGCAACCAGAGCGCATATTTCGCACAATCGCCGCATCACTCACCCAACCCCGCGTTAATGGACAGAAAGAGCATGCTGGCGCGCTCGGTCGGACGCTGGGCAAAATTCTGCCGCTCGACCTGCACGCCGAGGCGCGTGACGAGCTGGTACCCCTGATAGGCTACGCGGTTGGTCAGCTGAGTGAGCAGAGTCCAAGAGCGAAAATCCTCGGCAATCTCCTCGCGCGCCCCGTCGAGCATCCAAAACCAGGAGCACTCCAAGCCGATCTGCAGTTGGCTATCAAAGAGCTGCCGGCCGTAGCGCGGGAAGTAGGACACGCCCGCCGACTCGGCAAAGAGCGGCTGGGTCCACAGCAAGAACAGCGTCTCCTCGAGGCTTTCAGCCCGATCCAAGCGCGTCGTGAACGGGCGGTCGCGGCGGTACTCGCTCTTCCAACGCGGCTCGAACACGGCCAGACCGACAGGCATGCTCCATTCGATCTTGCTGATGGAACCCAAAAAACCGCTGCGCTGGCGAGCCGGAAAGCCGAAGAGATCGGTCGTCTCGCTGGCGCGCTGGTGCACTTCCTCCCACTTAACTCGGTGCAGCAAGCGTATATCGGGGCCCATGCGCTGGTCTAGGTCGGCGTAGAACGTGCCTTTCCAAGCGTCTTTAAAAGGAAGCTGATCGAGCGTCTCCCGCATGCGGCCAGGTGATCCCATCGGCTGAAACCACATCCATAAATCATCGGATATATTGTCTCTGACCGAAGCGCCGTGGGCGAATACCCGCAGCCCGCTGCCGCCCTTGAAGCGATAGCGCCACCCCAGCAGCCCGTACCACGACTGCGTGCGGCCGTCGCCGGAAATCAGACGCATATCCTGACGCCCGAGCGTGAGCGAAAAGCCGGGGCCGATATTGGCTTTGGCATGCGCGTTAAAGCCGCGGTGATCGCCCTTGTAGGGATAGTCGGGCAGATCGTCGTTTTCAAAGCGATCAATCGTGCCGTTGTAGTTCATATCCAGGCCAAAGAGAAATTCTGGGCGGTCGGAGCGGAAGCGCAGAAACGGCTCTTCGTAGTCGGGAAAGGAATTGCTATTTTGGTTGTGGTCGTTGATGAAGTCGCCGTTTTCATCGAATCCCGGCCAAGCGATATCGTTCCAGCTGCGCGAGCGCACGATATTGCCCGCGCTGCGCTCCAAGTCGGGCCGCTGCCACTCGGGCAGCGCGTTGTAGTCGTCGTCGTCGTCGACGAATTCCATAATTTGCGGAATGGGGTCCTTGTAGCGAATGCGTCCTTCCTTATCGACGAGCCAGTAGTTAGTAGTGTACTCGTCCTCGATGCGGAACCCCTCGAAAAAGAGCGCCCATGGATAGGCGTTCCAATCGGCCTGCACGTAGGATGCCGTGCCGCTCAAATCGTGCCGATAGTGCGTTTTTTCCACCGAATTGGGGTAGGAAAAAAAACGCCGATTGAGCACGGCCTCGCCGCGCATCGACAGGCCGTGCCAATTGCTCAGCTCCCAGTTGGTGCCGAGCAGCTCGTTGGCCGTCGGCAAGCCGTAGTCGACTTCGATAAATCCGGTATTGCTGTTGTCCTGCACGTTGCCGCGCGCGCGCCGCACGGGCAGAAAGATAATCTCCGGATTAAAGCGCTCGCCGTCCGTCTGCAGGTTAGATGCCACTTCGATTCGGTAATCATTGGCGACGGACAGTTCAAACGTGGCGCGCGTAATATCGGCTGAGGTAATATCCTCATAGCGAAAGCGCGCCAAATCGTACTCGAGCACGATATTTTCTGCATCGCGTGCGACCAGGCGTCCACCTTCATTGCCCCCGCCCGAAATTTTGGGCAGCAGCCCAACTTCGCGCCCGCGATAGACGTTGCCCTCGCGGTCCTCGATGACAATTTCGTAATCGGCCAACACGGCCGCCGCATCGCCCTGTCCCGGCGAGTCGTCGCGCACCCGCACCCATAGCTTATCGAGCGTGCGGTTTTGCTGCGTCGAGAGCGTGCCGCGCAGCGGGTTGCCCTCGTTGACTTCGAGTTCGGTCTGGGCGTTATGGGCGTTGACGTAGCTAAAGCCCAGCGTGCTGAAGCCCCCTAGCTGAATCTCGGCGTGGGCGGCCAACATCTGCGTCACGTCGGTGCGGTCTTCGCCGTCGGGCGCCGAAGGGCGCGAAGCCAGCAGCGTCGCCATCAGCACGTCGTTGGCATAGTCCATCCGCACGCCGTTAAAACGCGGCTTGTACAGCGTGAGCGGGGTGAAAAACGTGTAGATCTGATCGCCGATCATCAGGCGGTAGTTGCCGCCGTCGCGGCGATCGCCGGCCACGACCATGCGGCCGAAAAAACGCTGATAGGCGTTGCCGCCGGTGTCTTTATCGATGCGGCTGCCGCGCGGCAGCGGCTGTTCCTGGCTCCAATTGTAGACCAGCCAACCGCGCCCTAAATGCGTGCCAAAGGTATCGTAAAAATCCGCGCCCTCGAGCAGGTTGTTGACGTAGCGCTCGTAGGGTTGCACGGCATAGCGCGTATCGGCCGCGTACCAGGGCTGCATATAGGTCTCGGGTAAGTGGCGCAGTCCGTACCACTTGTGCAGCGCGGGGCGGGCGTAGTCGATTTCAAAGCGATTGCCGTAGGGATTGACCGTGGCCAGACCCCAGTTCTGCGGATCTTCTAAGCGGCCCTGGGCCAATGCATAGACGGGCAATAAGAGCAGGAGAAGGGCGGGCGCGCTACGCATCAATACACCAAGTGCAGCAGACGGGCAGTAGCCGTGCCGTCGGCGCCGCTATCCGTTGCCAGATGAATGCGCAGCACGTACAGACCCGGCGCCATGATGTGACCGCCGTCGTCGCGGCCATCCCAAGAAAATACGTGCTCGCCGCTGGGAAAGGAGCGCAGCACGCTCAGGTCGCGCACGCGTTGGCCAGCCAAGTTCAGCACTTCGACGCCGAGCTTCTTCTCTCGCTCCAAGTGGTACACCGTAATGCGAATATCGACTTGGTCGTTGATGCCGTCGCCGTTGGGCGTAATCACGCCCGGTTCGACCTGCACATCTTCGAGCAGCGAACTATTCTGCAGGCGGGACGTGACCGACAGGCTCTGCGTAGCCACGACTTGCGTGGCGTCGCCGCCAACTACGTCTTGCACTAACCCCGGCCGCGCGGCGTTTTCCAGCTGCGCGCTAAAGACCGTGCTCTGCAGAAAAACGCGCGTGCGAAAGCGAAAGGCGTATACCTGATTGCCGCGCGCTACCGGCGCGGGAAAACGCACGACGACGGAGCCTTCGTCGCCGCGCGAAACCTCGAGCGCCCCATCGGGCCATAGGCGCGTACCCGCGCCAAAGCGCAGACTGCTGTCGCTGCCTACCAGCACCTCGCTCAGTTCAAGCGGCTGCGAAGACGTAGAGCGCAGGACAATCTGATCAAACCCCGGGTTGTCGGGTCCAAAGACCGGGCGCACGTAGAGAGTAAACGTCTCTTCAACCCCCGGCTCGACGCCGCCGATGGGAAAGATTTCGCCAAAGACGGTGTCTACCAGCGGCGGCACAAAGTGCAAGCGCAGCGAGCGCAGCCAGGCGCGCTGCAGCGGTTCGCGCGATAGCAGGCGCACCTGCACTTTAACCAGCGGGCGCGGTGCCGGCGATTTAAAAGAATCGCCGGACTCCGTATACGGCGGACTCCAATTGCTCCAATCCGGACCCGTTATTTCCTCGAAGACGGGCGGTGGACGCGGCGTCTGCTCCGTATCGGGCAGGCGGCGCCACAGATCTTCGGAAATTT
>JAYOYH010000036.1:0-47882 GCA_038153405.1 Gemmatimonadota bacterium
TGGCCGAGTTTTTTCATCGCCCGGAGCAAAAGCGCTACGGCACGTCGCTGCTGACGGGGCGCGGCTATGACTCCATCGTCATGGGCTTCCAGCCCTTTCTCTGGGCCTGGGGCGGCGATTGGGGCGATGCACAGACCTTCAAGGTGCAGGGCCACCTCAATTCGCAAGGCGCCGTCGATGGGCTGAAATTTTTCAAGGACCTGCTGCAGTTTGCTACTGAGGGCGGCGAAAATGCCGACTATTTTTTTAACCTCGAGGCCTTTAGTAACGGCTCGACGGCCATGGTGCTGGACTACTTCCCCTTCTATCCGGGCATCGTCGCCAGCATGGGAGAGCAGGTCGGCTTTTTCAAGGTGCCGCGCAACGGCGACCGACGCTTTGTCTCGCTGGGGGGACAGGGTTTCAGCATTTCCAAGAAGACCACGCCGCCGCAGCAGGAGCTGGCCAAGCAGTTTATCGCCTGGTTTCAGCAGCGCGAAGTGCAGGAAAAGTGGATCACCTATCCGGGCTGCTTTACCGCCAATACCGAGCTGCTGCAAAGCGAGGCGTTTCGCGCGGCGTCGCCCTACAATGCGACGTTTGCCGAGTCGCTTGACCACCTGCGCGACTTCTGGAACGTGCCGGTCTACAACGAGCTGCTAGCGGCCGCTGTGCTGCATCTGGGCGAGGCGCTCGACGGCGTTAGCCCACCGCAGGATGCCCTCGACGCGCTGGCCGAGGAGCACGAGATGATCCTTATGGAAGCCGGCCTGTTGGAGATGGAGTAGGGGGCGCACTTGGCGAGAGCAGGGGGAGGCTGGACGATACGCGGGCTGCAGTACGGGTTTGTCGCACCGGCCCTCGTGCTGCTTCTCGCCATGAATATTTTCCCGCTGCTGTACAGCATTGCCCTGAGCTTCAGCAATGCCGATCTGGTGGGCAGCGAGTTCAGCTGGGTGGGCGTTCTCAACTATAAGATCGTCTTCAAATTGGCCAAATACGCCCAGGCCCTGCGCTCGACGGCGCTCTTTGTCTTTCTCGCCGTTGCCATCGAATTGGTGCTGGGCTTTGCCCTGGCCTATGCACTGCGCGATCGCTTTCGCCTCAAACCACTGGTGCTGACGGTGCTGCTGGTGCCCATGATGCTGCCGCAGGCGGTCATGGGGCTGTTTTGGAAGCTGATGCTCAACGGCAACTACGGTGCCCTAAACCAGCTGCTGGCTGCGCTGGGACTGCCGCAGCCGCAGTGGATAACCGACCCCGACCTGAAGTTTTTCTCCATTGTGATGGTCGATGTGTGGATGTGGACGCCCTTTATGATGCTGATCTCGCTGGCGGCCCTGCAGGCTATACCCACCTATATATACGAGGCGGCCGCCATTGATCGCGCATCGCCGTGGCGCGTCTTCCGCCGCATAACGCTGCCGATGTGCGCACCGCTACTGGGCTTGGCCGTCCTGCTGCGCGCTACCGATGCGCTCAAGCAGTTCGACCTAATCATGGCCATTACCGGCCCCAACGACCGCGCTACGCAGACGCTCAGCGCGCTGCTCTATCAGGTGGTTTTCCGCGATGGGAAAGTCGGCCTGGGCACGGCCTATTCCTACGTGATCCTCGTGTTGGTTATCGCGCTGGCCAGCGCTTTCTTGCGCTATATGGCGCGCCTACAGCAGCGGGAGAACGCGGCATGAAGTGGCTACGAGTAGTGTTTGTCGGGCTGTATATGGCGGTGGGCACGCTGCCGCTCCTGTGGCTGGGGCTGACCTCGTTAAAAGAGCGCGCCGATACGATCAGCGTGCACCCCAAATGGCTGCCGGCCCTCAGTCAGCACGGGCCGGAGGACCCGCGGTTTAGCGCTTCGCTTGAGGCCTACCGCCGCTTAGGTGAGGTCTATGCCGGGGCCGATCACACCTTCTATCACTATCTGCGCAACAGCATGGCCATCGGTTTGCTAAGCACGCTGGCCTCGGTGCTCATCGGCACCAGCGCGGCGTATGGATTTAGCCGGTTTGCCATTCCCGGGTCAAAGGATTGGCTGTTTTTTATTCTCTCAACTCGTTTCTTGCCGCCGCTGGCCGTGGTGGTGCCGGTGTTGATGATGTACCGCCAATTTGACCTGCAAAATACCCACCTAGGCCTAGTGCTGCTCTATACCGTATTTAACCTATCGCTCGCCGTATGGCTGATGAAGGGATTCATTGACGAAATTCCGCGCGCCTACGAGGAAGCCGCGCTGGTCGATGGCTATTCGCGCTGGCAGGCCTTCCGCCTGATCATCGTGCCACGCGCGGCTCCAGGGATGGCGGTAACGGCTGTGTTCTGCCTGATTTCGGCGTGGAACGAGTACGGATTTGCCATGACGCTAAACAACCAAGTTGCCGTCACCGTTCCGGTGTACTTTGCCGGCCTGCAGGGCAACGTGCAGGGGATTCCCTGGCCGCAGGTGTGTGCTGGGGTGCTGCTCTTTGTCGTCCCCATCGTCCTCTTTACCGTCCTCGTGCGCAAACACCTGCTGCGCGGCGTGACGTTTGGAACGCTCAAGCAATGAAGCGCCTAGTGGATCGAGTGGTCCAACTGGGCATGGTCGCCGGCGTGGGGCTGATGCTCAATCCGTGGTGGGGCGAGGGGCTGCGCTACGGATTTTTCGCCACGGCGCTGTGCACCGTCGGCCATATTATCACCTCGCACATGAACCTGGACGACACGTGAGCTTTCTGCAGTTGGATGGGCTGGCCAAGACCTATGCCGATGGAACCCAGGCGGTCAAGGGAATTGACCTGGTCTGTGAGGAGGGTGAATTCGCCGTGCTGCTCGGCCCGTCGGGCTGCGGCAAAACGACGACGCTGCGCATGGTGGCCGGTCTCGAAGTGCCCAGTGCTGGGCGCATCGTGCTCGGGGGGGTCGATATAGGGCCGTGGCCGCCCCGGCGTCGCGACGTTGGCTTTGTGTTCCAATTCTACGCCCTCTATCCCCATTTTACCGTGCGAGAAAATCTGGCCTTTCCACTGGAAAATATGGCCGTGGCCGCCCCCGAGTGTCGGCGTAGGATAGAGGAGATAGCCGCGCGCCTGCGCGTGGGCGACCTGCTCGAGCGCTATCCGCGGGAGCTGTCGGGCGGCGACCAGCAGCGCGTTGCGCTGGCGCGCGCCATGGTGCGCCGGCCGCAGCTCTATCTGATGGATGAACCGCTGGGCACGCTGGATGCCGATTTGCGCCTAGTCATGCGCGAGCTTATCCGCGAGCAGCAGCTGAACGACGGTGCGACCACGCTCTACGTCACCCACGATCAGGAAGAGGCGATGAGCTTGGCCGATCGCATCGTGGTCATGGAGGCAGGAACGATTCGCCAGCACGGTACTGCTGCCGAAGTCTATGCGCGGCCGGCCAGCCTTTTCGTCGCCCACTTTATCGGCAGCCCAGGGATGAATTTTGCCGAGGGCCAAGTGCGCGACGGCGCCTTTCACGCCGGCGATTTTGTCTGGCCCCTGTCGGTCCAGTGCCCGACCGGCCCGGTGACGCTGGGCATTCGTCCGGAATTTGTGCGCATGGCCGATGGGGGAGCGCTGCGCGGAGAAGTCGTGCTCGACGAATACATGGGGGCATGCCGCTACGTACACGTGCAGACGCCCTGCGGGCGCTGGGTGCTGCGCACCGATGCCGGCCAGCGCGCCGTGCTCGGGCAGGTCGCTGCGCTCCAACTCGATCCCGAACAAGTCCGCTTATTTGATGGGCAGAGCGGGGAGCGCATCGGGTGAAGACCTTTCTGCAGCTGCGCGGGATAGACAAAACATTGGGCCGCGTGCGCGCCCTGCGCGGAGTCGATTTGGAGCTGGGCGACGACGAATTGCTCGTCGTGCTCGGACCGACGGGCGCCGGCAAGACGACGCTGCTGCGGGTTATGGCCGGTCTTGAGCGCGCCGATGCGGGCAGCGTGCACATGGCCGGTGAGGACGTGGGGCAATGGGAACCGGCCCAGCGCGACGTGGCCTTTGCCTTTCAGAATTTTGCCCTCTACCCGGACTGGAGCGTGCGCCGCAACCTAGCGTTTCCCCTGCGCGCGCCGGGCCGGCAGCTAGCGGAGAGCGAAATCAAGCGGCGCGTCGACTGGGTGGCCGAGCTGCTGCGTATTGAGCGGCTGTTGGACCGGCCATCTGTCCAGCTGTCGGGTGGGGAGATGCAGCGGGTGGCCATTGGGCGCTGTATCGTGCGGCGTCCGCGGCTGTTTTTGCTCGACGAACCGCTGACGAATCTCGATGCCAAGCTGCGCGAGGAACTGCGCGTCGAACTGGCGCTGCTGCGCCGTGCGCTGGGCATTCCGATGGTCTACGTAACGCACGACGGAGCCGAGGCGCTGTCCATGGCCGATCGCATTGCCGTGCTATCGGAAGGGTGCGTGCTGCAGGTAGGCGCACCGGAGATCATTTATCGCCAACCCAATTCGCCGCTGGTGGCGCGCCAGCTCGGTCAGCCGGCGATCAACCTCTTTCGAGCGCGCAGCCAGGGAGGGCATTGGGTCGTCGGCCGCGAAGGCGCGCTGGCGCCGACGGCCGTTGGCCAAGGCGCCGAATGCACACTCGGCGTGCGGCCGGAAGACATCGAGCCGGACGGTGGCCCGAGCGCGGCGCGCGTGCGCGTGGTCGAAGACGCCGGTCCGACGTGGATTTTGCTGGTAGACTGGCTGGGAGTTAGCGTGCATATTATCGCCGATAAGACTCGGCGCTACGACCCCGGCCAGCAGATTTGGCCGCGGGTGGCGGCAGAGCGAGTCGTTTCGTGGGAAGCCAGCGCATAAAACGCGCTATCTGCGCTCAAATCCCAGTGTAATTGTTTGCGTTTATAGGGAGAAAAACGCCCGTGCGCATTGGCCATATCTCGGATTTTCACCTGCGCTATAATCTGCCGGGCACGTCGGCCGTTGCTGCGCGCCGCAGCCGCGAAATGCCGGAAAAAATCGCGCGCGCGGTCGACGTGCTGCGCGCCGAGGGCGTCGACTGGGTGGCGGTGACGGGCGATTTGGTAGACCATCCCTTTGAGCAGATGCACAGTCCGGACAATCTGCAATTGGGCGAGGCCGACCTGCGGCTAGTCCACGACCTGCTACAGCCGCTGGCTTGCCCGGTATTCGCCCTCTACGGCAACCACGACCACCCACTGCTGTTTCGCCGGGTATTTGGAGTCGAAGAAGAGGGCGTCGATGTGGGCGACTACCGCGTCTACTGCTTTTACGACGAAGAGGGTGCCGACCACGTGCCCGTGCGCATTGGCGCGGAGTTAGAGCGCTTTCACGCCGCTCTTGAAGACGGGTATGCGCATCGGCAGATTCATCTACAGCACTATTTGATCCATCCGCAGAAAGATGAAGGATATCCGCATACCTACGGCACGTCCGCCTGGCTCAAATCGGCTCTAGAGGCCAGCGAAAAGGTGCACCTATCGCTGTCGGGACACTACCACCCCGGCGTGTCGGTGCTGACCGAAGGGCGGCTGCACTACGCCGTCGCACCGGCTTTTTGCGAGGCGCCGCACCGCTTTGCCATCTATGAACTCGACGGCCAGCAGGTGCGCGCACACCCGCTGCAGATCGACTGAGGGATACGCGGTGGAACGAGTAGACGTGCTTGTGCTGGGCGGGGGGGTTGCTGGAGTGTGCACCGCCCGCGAGGTGCTGCGCCGAGGGCGACAGGTCGCCATTCTCGACAGGGGGCGCATTTGCTCGGGCAGTTCCTACGGCAACGCCGGCCTCATCGTGCCCAGCCATAGTGTGCCGATTGCCGAACCGGGGGTCATGGCCAAGGGGCTAAAATGGCTGTTCAATCCAGAGAGTCCCTTCTATATAAAGCCGCGCTTTGACCGCCAGCTGCTGTCGTGGCTATGGCATTTTCGCCGCGCCTGCACGCACGAGCGCGTGCGGCGCGCCATGCCGCTGATGCGCGATTTGCACTTGGAGAGCCTGCGCCTCTTTGGCGCGCTGGCCGAAGAGGTCGATTTTGAATTTGGCGCGCGCGGTCGCCTGCTGGTGTGTCGGGAAGAGCGGGGGTTGCAAGCGGTGGCACGCGAGGCCGATCTCATGCGCGGCCTGGGTCTGGAAGTGCGTATGTTAACGGGGGCTGAGCTGGCCGAGAAGGTGGGAGACGCTGTCCACTTCTCCAGCGTGGGCGCGGCCTACTACCCACAGGATGCCCACGTTCAGCCGCAGCATTTTGTGCGCCAGCTAGCCGCCCACTGCGCCGAGTTGGGCGCGCGGGTAGTAGAGGAATGCGAAGTGCTGGCCATCGAAGGCGCCGACGGGCGCGTGTCCTGCGTGCGCACTACGCGCGGCGATTGGGGCGCCGAGCAGATTGTGCTGGCGGGCGGGGCGTGGTCGCCGCAGCTGCTGGGCGGGTTGTCTATGCATTTACCGGTGCAGCCGGCCAAGGGCTATAGTATTATGGTCGAGCGGCCCGAGCGCTGTCCCAACATTCCCTTTATGTTGACCGAAGCAAAAATCGCGGTGACCCCTTTGCAGGACGAGGTGCGCTTTGCCGGCACGCTGGAGTTGGCCGGCCTCGACCTGTCGATCAACCCGCGCCGCATCGACGCCATGCGCCGCGCGGTCGCCGCCTATGTTCCTGCCTGGACGTCCGAGGCGCTGCGCGTGCGCGAGATATGGCGCGGTTTGCGGCCCTGCAGTCCCGATGGACTGCCCTTTCTGGGGCGCTCTGCGCAGTGGGCCAATCTGGTGGTGGCGACCGGGCACGGCATGTGCGGGCTATCGCTGGGGCCGGTCACCGGGCAGATCACCGGCCAGCTGGTCTGCGGAGAAGAGCCCCGCTTTGACCTCGCGCTATGCCGGGTCGAGCGCTTTGCCTGATCCGATGTGGCGGGGGCGGATCGCTCAGTTGTGCGGCATCAGCAAATTGCTCATATTGAGTCCATCTTCAATTATAACTGCAACTTAGATTAGTATAGCAGACGGAAGGGCCGCATGGATCACCGCGCTTTTCTCCGCATTGTCAGCGAGCCGCGCCGCGTGCGCTGGATTTGGTTTGTCTACTTAGTGCTCTATGCCATTGCCATTCCCTGGTACTGGCCGGATGGATATATCGGGCCCATCGTACTGGGCTTTCCCCTCTGGGTCGCCACGACCCTGCTGGGCATCGTCGCGCTGGCGCTGTGGACGGCGTTTGTGATCCATCGCTTCTGGCGCACCGATGAGGAGGCATCCTGATGGGAAGCGGCGATATTGTCTTTGGCCCAGGTGCGCTGACAGCCGTCGGGCTCTATCTGCTCTCGATGATCGGCGTCGGCTATTACGCGCGCACCAAGCGCCAAGCCAACAGCATGGCCGATTTCTATTTGGCCGGTCGTTCATTGGGTCTGCTCGTGCTCTTTCTGACCCTATACGCGACGCAGTATAGCGGCAACACGCTCTTTGGCTATACGGGCAAGACCTACCGAATCGGCTTTGAGTGGACGGTGTCGATTCTCTTTATGTTCTCGATTATCGTCGGCTATATGCTGTTTGCCCCGCGCCTGGTCCTGCTGGCGCGCGCCGAGGGGTTTATCACGCCGGGTGACTACATTTCCTACCGCTTCAAATCCAAAGCGCTGACGCTGCTGAGCACGGTAATGATGATCTACGCGCTGTGCAATTATACGCTGGCCCAGCTCAAGGCCATGGGGGCGGCTGTCGAGGGCATTACGCACGGTGCCGTGCCCTCGGCCTATGGCATCGTCGCCCTCGCCATTATCATGGTTATTTACGAGACGCTGGGCGGTATGCGCTCGGTGGCTTGGACCGACGTCATACAGGGCATTGTGCTGCTGATTGGCTTTGCTCTGCTGGTCTTTATCGTGCCAACGCAGTTGGGCGGTGGGTTGGACACCGTCGTCGAGCGGCTGCGCCAGATCGATCCGAGCAAAGTACAGGTGCCCGATTGGAAGGGAACCAATACGTGGATTAGCTACGTATTTCTACTTGGCTGCGGCGCGGCGATCTACCCACAGGCCATACAGCGCCTCTACGCCAGTCGCTCGCTGCAGGTGCTCAAGCGCTCGCTGATGTTGATGGCCTTTATGCCGCTGACGACGACGTTGATCGCCCTGGTGTGCGGACTGACGGCCATCGTCGTGCTGCCCGGACTGGAAAGCGTCGAAACGGACCAAGTGCTGGCGCGGGTGCTGGCGCTGGTCATGGCCCAATCGGATCTGGGCTATTGGCTAGTCGTCGTCGTATTTGCCGCAGCGCTGGCGGCGCTGATGTCAACGGCGGACTCGGCGTTGCTATCCATTTCGTCGATGTTCACCCGCGATATTTACCTACCGCACATCAGGCCGGATAGCAGCGAAGAGCATTTGACGTGGGTTGGCAAGGCATTCTCGTGGATTGCCGTCGCGATACTCGTCGGGGTGGCGATCGGCACGGAAAAGACGCTGGTGCGCTTGTTGGAGCTCAAATTCGAGGTGTTGATACAGGTCGTGCCGTGTTTCTTTTTTGGCCTGTATTGGAAGCGGCTGTCGGGGCGCGTAGCGCTGCTGGGTATGCTGGCCGGATTGGTCGTGGCGCTGCTGCTGACGTGGAGTGGCAACCGCCTGCCGTGGGGCTTTCACGCCGGCGTGCTGGGCCTGTTTGTCAACGCGGGGGTGTGCGCTGTCGGCACCTGGCTCGTCCCGGCAGAAAAAAGCGAATAGAAAGGATAGGCGATGCGTCAAGCATCAAAGCAGTTTTTGCAGGATCTGCTCGCTGCACCGGGCCCCTCCGGGTACGAAGGGCCGGTGCGCAGCGCGTGGGTAGACGAAGTGCGAACCTATGCCGACGCGGTTGAAGTCGACGTGCACGGCAATGCCATTGCCTCGTTCAATGCGCAGGGGGCGCCGCGCGTCATGCTGGCCGGGCATATGGACGAGCTGGGCTTTCAAATCATATACATCGACGAAAAGGGATACCTCTACTTCGATACCATCGGCGGATTCGACTTGGGTATGGTGCCGGGCCGCAAGGTGCGCATCCACACGCGCAACGGGCCGATCCTGGGCGTATTGGGCAAGAAGCCCATCCACCTAATGCGCGGTGATGAACGCAACAAGGTGCCGGCCAAGCACGAGCTGTGGATCGATATCGGTGCGGAGAGCGGCGACGAGGCCAAGGAGGTGGTCGACATTGGTGACCCCGTCACCTATGACTCCAATTTCGAGGTGCTGCGCGGCGACCTGATCGTATCGCGCGCCACCGATAACAAGGCTGGGGCCTGGGTCGTGGCCGAGGCCATGCGCCGAGTCGCCAAGGCGAAGAAGGCGTGTCAGGCCGCGCTCTTTTCGGTGGCTACCGTGCAGGAAGAAGTCGGGTTGCGCGGCGCCAAGACGAGTGCCTACGGCGTCGATCCGATGGTCGGCATCGCCGTCGATGTAACCTGGGCCATGGACCATCCCGGCGTCGATAAGCGCCAGGTCGGCGAATGCCTGCTGGGCGGTGGGCCGGTGATAAACCGCGGAGCCAATATCAATCCCATTGTTTTTGACCGACTGGTATCGGTGGCCAAGAAAAGAAAAATCCCCCATCAAATTATGGCTGAGCCGGGCGGCACGGGAACCGATGCCAATGCGATTCAGCTGAGCCGCGCTGGCGTGGCGGCCGGCCTGGTCAGCTTGCCCCAGCGCTATATGCACACGCCCGTCGAAGTCGTGTCGCTCAAGGATTTGGACAACGCGGCCAAACTGCTGGCGGAGTTTGTACTCGCTTTAGAGGCCAGCACCTCCTTTATCCCCTAAGAGAGACCTGCGATGAAAATCACTGCCATCGATATCTGGACCGTCGTCGTTCCCACCATTCCCGGCCGCGTGCACAGCTCCGAATGGGTGACGGAAACGGGCTGGGACCAAGTGCCCAAGCACATCCTGCGCCTGCGCACGGACGGCGAGTGGGTCGGCTTGGGGGAGACCGGGCGCGGCACGCCGATTGAGCAGGTGCGCCAGGGCGCAGCTCTGCTGTTGGGCAAGGACCCCGAAAGGATACCGCTCCAAGACGTTTTTGCGCGCGGGGGGGAGGGTGAAACCGTCGGATCGGGACCGGCCTACGACGCCTTTGAAATGGCCGTGTGCGATCTGGTCGGCCAGGCGCGCGGCGTGCCGGTACACGCGCTGCTGGGCGGCGCTGTGCGCGACCGAGTGCGCGCCGACTATTGGATGGGGCAGCAGACGCCGGAGGATTCTAAGCGCTCGGTCGAACGGGCGCTCAACGCTGGGTTCAAAGGGGTGAAGATCAAGTGCCAGATTGAGGAGCCGATGGTCGAACGCTTGCGCGCCATTCTCGAAGTGGCCGGGCCGGAGTTCAAGGTGACGGTTGACCCCAACGAGCGCTTTCGCACGGCCGAACAAACCATTGCCCTGGCCGCCGAGTTGGAGGCGTTGGGCAACGTCGAGGTATTTGAAGATCCCATCCCCAAATCCGACGTCGAGGGCTACAGGCGCATCCACGAAGAAATCAACCTGCCGCTGGCCCAGCACTTAGGGGCGGGTTCAGCGGTGCTGGCGGCGCTCAAAGACGACTTGGCCGACTGCTTTAACCTCGGTGGTGGCCTCTTTGGTTTTCAACAGAACGCGGCTATTGCCGCGGCGGCGGGCATGGTCTGCTGGCACGGATCGGGCAACGATCTGGGCATTGTTGACACGGCGTATATTCACGCGGCGGCAGCGGCGCCCAACTGCACGATGGCGTCCGATTTCGTCGGTTCATGGACGCGCGAAGACGATTTGATCGTCGCGCCGATCGAATTTGCCGACGGCTATGTAGAGACGCCGCAGGCACCCGGGCTAGGCTGCGCGCTGGACGAAGTCGCTCTACAGCGCTATATCCAGGCCTATGAAGAGGTTTGGGCATGAGCGTTGCCGTAGTGGCGCACCGCGGCGCGTCGGGTACCCATCCCGAGAACACGGAGTCGGCGTTTGTCGAAGCCATGCGCTTAGGGGTGGAAGCCGTCGAATTGGATGTCCATCTGAGCGTGGATGGGCAGTTAGTTGTCATTCACGACGACAGCGTCGATCGCACGTCGGATGGCAGCGGTCGGGTGCGCCATATGAAGTGGGACGAGATCGCACCGCTCGATGCCGGTGCGTGGTTCGATGCGCGCTTTGCCGGGCAGCGCTTCTTACGGCTGGACGAGGCGCTGGATATCTTGGTCGGCGAGGTGCGGCTCAACGTGCACGCCAAAGCCTACGAGCACGACCGCGCCGAATTGGCCACGCGCGTCGTTCGGTGTCTTTCCGGTCGCGGATTGCTCGAGCGCGCCTTCTTGGCCTCCGATGGGCAGACGCTAGCGCTGGCGCGGCGCGTAAACCAGCATCTGACGATGTGCAATTTGAGCGTGGCACCGGTGGAAAACTACGTGCTGCGTTCGCATGCGCTGGGCTGTCGAATCCTGCAGCCGGGCCACGCTGTAACTACGCCCCAACTGGTCGCGGCAGCCCACGCCAAGGGGATGCAAGTCAATCCATTTTACGCCGACCAAGAGGAAGAGATGCAGCGGCTCATCGACTGTGGAGTCGATGGCATACTGACGAACTATCCCGAGAAGTTGCAAATGCTGCTACGGCGCGCGGCGCCGGACAATTGAGGAGAATGTAGCAGAAATGACAAAGGCGCTAGAGCAGTGGATCATTGGTCTGACGTGCGCACTCTTTTTCTCTGCTGCCTGCGGCGGGGGCGGCGGGGTCGATGCGCCGAAGGAGCTCGAAGAAGAACGAGTGAGCACCATACCCGACGAGGCGGTGGCCGTGACGGAGGTGCTGGTACAGAGCTTTCAGAGCGCGTTTTTCGCATCGCTCGTAGCCGATACGACGGCCATCGCCGGCATCGAGGGACGGGTGCGCATCGAGGGCAATACCTGGACCATGGAACAATACTCACCCGACGGGAAGCTCTTTTTGGACGGCACGCTCGACGTCGGCAAGGCGCTCTATCCCAACATTCCCGTCAAGGGGACGATTACCTTGACCGGTGTGCAGGAAAGCATCATGGTGCTGGATATCGTCATTGGCGTACAGGGCAGCACCGGCACAATTGCAATCGACGAGGTCGTCTACGACGTCGCTGACCTCATCGCCGCCGGTGAGGCGGCCGATGAATAGGGGCGTTTTGCCGCGCGGAGGAAGGATATGAAAGCTCGGTTGAGCCGATGGCAGGAAGCGCTGAACAGTGGCCTGCTCGATGCGTTTATGGTTGAGGTCTACGGCGAGGAGGCGCGCGATGAGTGGAAGGATCACTACGCGCAGGCCCTGGCCCTCTTTGTCGAAGCCTACGGCACAGAAGGAGAGGTGGTCATTGCGCGCTGTCCCGGCCAGATGAACCTGATGGGCATGCACATCGACTACGGCGGCATGCCGTCTGTGCGGCTGGCGGTGCGCGGTTCCGATACGCTGACAGTCGCCCGGGCCAACGACGACGGCGTCGTGCGCCTGCGCAGTCACATCGAATATCCGGGCGAACGGGCCGATCGCTTTGAGCCCTTTACGCTCGCGCTGAGCGACATCGTGCCGAGCGAAAACGTCGGCACGCGCGCGGACTTTATGCGCTACGCCGGGCGCATATGTCAGCAGCGCTTAGAAGAGAAGGGCAGCGCACAGGACAACCACTGGTCCGTGTTAGTAGGAGGGCAGCTGGTCTACCTAGAGAGCTATTTTCGCGCCCGCCAGGCCTTTGGCGGCATGGATGCCGTCGTCTGGAGCAATGTCTCCCCCAGTGGCGGTATGTCCTCGTCATCGGCCCTAGTTATATCGACGGCCTGCGCTGCGCTCGGTGCCAACGACCTGCAGCCGCGCGTCGATCTGCCCGAGTCCGATTTGGTTGACGGTGTCGGCACCTCCGAGTGGATTCGCGGCACGCGCGGGGGCACGGCCGATCACGGGGGTATGGTGATGGGGCGCAGCGGCCAGCTGGTTGGGGTTGGCGTCTTTCCCGCCGTGGCGACCGGCTCGGCTACGCTGCCAGAGGAATACGTTGCGCTGGTTCTGGACACCGGCGTGCCGCGCGTATACGACGATGCGGTCAAAGAGGAAACCGTCGTCGCCTATCCGCTGGGCACGTTTGTCGTGCGCGACCTGCTGCTGCCCGAACTGGCGGGAGCGGGTCCCTTTGCCAGTATGCCCCCCGACTGGCGCGCGCGCATTGAAATGATTCGCGATATATCCGAAGAAACGTTGCATATTGGCCCCCAGGCAATCTACCAGCTGCTGCGTGCGCTGCCGGCGACCACATCGCTGCGCACCATGGCCGATCAGGCGGATAGCCAGGGGAAAGGCGACGCTTTTGCGGAAATGTACGCGCGCGAAATCGAGGGCAAGTTTCAGGCCCTAACCGACGATTCGCCGATCTACCTGCGTCGCCGCTTTGCCTTTGGCTTGGCCGAGCAGGACCGCGTGCGCTACGTGCTATACTATCTCGAACGGGGCGATATGGCCACGGCGCTGGAACTGGCGCGGATTTCGCACACAGGGGATTTTGACCGCGAAGTGGAAGTGGACGAGTTGGACAGGCTGAGCCGCAGTGTCGACGAGGGCGACGAGCGCGGCCGGCTGTGTTTTCTACCGGGCGGCTACGGGCGCATGACGCCTGAATACGATCTGGCCGTGCGACGCGTCAACGAATACCTCATCGAGACGGGCGGGTTGCTCGCCGGCTCGCTACAGCGCCTGGGCGCCGGGTGGGGAGGCAATATGGGTGGATTGATTCACCGCGACTATATCTACGGTCCTCAGCGCGTCCATTTTGAGCGCTTTCTCGCAGAGGAGTTGGGGATCGATAGCCCGCTGGAACGCTGCGTAGCGGTGCCGGGCGAGGGCGCTGGTCTGGTATCCCTTCCCGCGGAGAGCTAAGGGTGAAAGACCTGCTGCAGGGCATGAAGGTGCTGGATCTGACGCGCGTGCTGGCCGGTCCCTACGCGTCGATGGTACTGGCAGACCTAGGCGCTGAAGTCCTCAAGGTAGAATTGCCCGGTACGGGCGATGAATCGCGTGGATTTGGTCCCTTTCAAAACGGCGAAAGCGCCTACTTCGCCAGCGTAAATCGCGGTAAAAAGAGCGTGACAATCGATCTGCGCACGGAGTCGGGCAGCGCACTCGTGCGGCGCCTGCTGCGCGGGTGCGACGTGCTCATAGAAAATTTTCGCCCGGGCAGCATGGCGCGCTTTGGTCTCGACTATGCGCGCGTGCAGCGCGAAAATCCGCAGTTGGTCTACGCCTCCATTTCGGGCTTTGGCCAGACCGGTCCCTATGCGCAGCGCCCGGCCTACGACGTGATTATCCAGGCTATGGGTGGCATCGCCAGCATAACGGGACAACCCGGCGGCGCGCCCGTGCGGGTGGGGTCGTCGGTTGGGGATTTGAGCGCGGCCCTCTTTAGCGTGGTGGGGATTCTGGCCGCTTGGGGGCGGGCTAAGGAAACGGGTAAGGGACAGCAGGTCGATATATCCATGCTCGACTGTCAGGTGGCCCTGCTCGAAAATGCCATTGCTCGCTACTACGTAAACGGCGACGTGCCGCAGCCGCTGGGCTCGCGCCATCCGACGATTACGCCCTTCCAGTTTTTTGAGGCATCCGATGGCTATATCGTCATTGCCGCCGGCAACGACGGCCTGTGGCGCAAGCTGTGCAGCGCACTGGGTCGGGAAGAGCTCATCGGCGATGCGCGCTTTGCCGACAATGCCGCACGCACGCAGCACCACGCCGAACTCGAGCCGCTGCTGCAGGCCTCTTTTGCCGAAGGGAGCGTCGCTGAATGGTGTGAGGTGCTCGGTGCGGCCGGTATCCCCTGCGGCCCCATCCACGACGTGGCCGACGTCTGCGCCGACGAACAGGTCGCTGCCCGCCAGATGATTGTCGAATTGCAGCACCCCACGGCTGGCGCGCAGAAAATGCCCAATTCGCCGCTCAAGTTTTCCCAGACACCCGTCGAACTGCGCCAGCCCGCGCCGCTGCTGGGCCAGCACACCGATGAGGTGCTGCGCACTTGGCTAGATCTGGGCGAGGACGAACTGCAGTCGCTGCGCGCGGAGGGCGTTATTTGAGGGGGCTTGGCATCGCGCTATGGGCCGTACTCGTGGGCTGTGCTGGACTGCAGCAAAAGGCCTTTGACGAGCCGAGCCCGGCGGCGCGCATCCTGCTGAACGAAGGTCAGTTTGTCGAAGCCACGCTGATGCGCCGCTTTGCCGACGGCAATCTGCTGGTGCGCCTAGCCGACGATTCAGTGTTCTTGCTCGGTCCCAAGCAGACCTGTTCGTGGTGCTGGATGTATGTCAACCGACGCATCTACGTGGAACTGGGCGAGCGCTCGGCCGTGCTGCTGAGCCCGAAGGGCGAGCGCATGGCGTGCTGGAACGGCGGTCCGACCGAAAGCTATTAAGCGCGCTCCTCACTCCTTAAAGCGCAGGCTGCGTCCCGGCAGTTTACCCGTCAGTTCGACTTCTTTACCCGCTAAAATAATCGGCACGCCGTTGACGACGACGTGCTCGAACCCCTCGCAGAACTGGTGCGGGTCGGTGTAGGTGGCCCGATCTTGCACCGTCGCCTCGTCAAAGACGACCAGATCGGCAAAATAGCCCTCCTTGAGCAGGCCGCGTTCCTTCAGACCAAAGCGCTGGGCGGGGTAGCCGCTGAGCTTGTAGACGGCGTCTTCCAGTGAAAACAGCTCGTGGTCGCGCACGCAGGGGCCGAGCAGGCGCCCGGCCGAACCGTAGAGGCGCGGGTGCACGGCGCCGTCGGGAAAGTAAATGCCGTCGGTGCCCATCATGTAGTTTTCGTGCGCTAAGAATGGATGCACCAGCGCATCGTCGCCGTGGTGAAAGACGAGCAGGACGGCGAGGTTTTCATCGACGAGCAGATCGCACAGCGCGTCGACCGGCTCTTTGCCCATTTCATCTACGTACGACCCGAGCGACTGGCCTATAAAGCGGGCGTTGTCGCGTCCGGGCAGCCAGGCAATATAGATGCGGTCGAGATCGACCTCGTAGCGCTCGATCACCCGGGCAAAGCGCCCGCGCACGGCGGGATCGGCCAGTTTGGCAATCACCCCAAGCGGACCGTCTTCCCACACTTCGTAGGGCAGCATATAGTTGAGCATGGTCGAGCCGGGTAAGTAGGGATAGACGTCAAAGGAGAAGTCGACTTCGTGGACGGCGACCTCGTCGACGTAGCGCAGCAGTTCGTCGATCTGCTGGGGCGTCGTGCCCTTGAAATGCGAAATGTGTACCGGCACGCCGGCGCGCCGGCCAATTTCAACGGCTTCTTTGACCGCCTGCAGCGTGCCCTTTTTATAGCGCACATGCGTGACGTAGAGCCCCTGCTGTGGGGCCATCGCTGCACAGGCTTCAACTAGTTCATCTGTCGTAGCAAAGCATTCCGATATATAGTCGAGTCCGGTGGACAGGCCTACCGCGCCTTCGGCCATACCGCGCTCGACGCCGGCGACGATCTCGCCCATCTGCACGTCGTCGGGCACGGCCCGTCCCCAGCCCATAGCCATAGTGCGCAGGTGAGCGTAGGGCAGGTGGGTTATGGCGTTTTGACAGGTTGCCCCGTCGAGACCGCGCATGTAGTCGTCGAGGCTTTCCCAGCCGTCGTAGTCGGCCAACTGCAGGCCGTTGAGCGCGCGCATATAGTAGATCCAGTGCGGCCAGGTCCGCGCATCGACCGGCGCGTAGGAAATGCCGTCGGCCATAATGACTTCGCTGGTGAAGCCCTGCAGGGTTTTGGGCGTGAAGTTGGCGATTTTGCGCAGCCAGCCGTCCGAGTGGTTGTGCACGTCGACAAAGCCCGGGGCGACGGATTTCCCCCCAGCGTCGATGCGCTGCCCTGCGCTAGCAGCGCTCAGATCACCAATAGACGCGATGCGGTCGCCGCGGATGCCGATATCGCCTCTGTAGCGCGGGGTGCGCGCTCCGTCGATGAGGGTGCCGTTGGAAATGATCAGATCGTAGTCGCTCACGCGTTATGCTCCTTGCAATAGTTCGACTTCCAAGTCGTCAAAGTGCGTCGTGCCGCAGCCGTCCAGTCGCAGGGCGATGCCAATGGAAGACACACCGGGAGGCGGGGGACCGTCGATTTCGACGCATACGCGCGTCCAGTCGCAGGTTCCCGAGATTTTTTCCGAGCAGATATAGGGATGCTGCTCGGGTTCGTTGTAGATAGCCCAGCGCACGGCTAAACAAGCGCCGCGACCGGTGACGTCGCGCGTGGCAATGTAGGCCGTAATGCGGAAGCCGGTAGCCGAGGTCCAGCGCTCGGTCCAGGCCCCGTCGCCCTCGCGATTCATCGTCCACTCACTGGCACCGTCTGTTTGTCGCGTAATTTGCAGCGAAAAGTCGTCGCTGCGCCCGTAGCTCTTGCACCAGGTGCACCCTTCCCCGGCCGGCAGCCACGGCCACGGGTCGGTGGGCAGGGGACTGGGCTCGCTGAGGTTGAGTCCGCGCGCAAAACTGGTGTTGCGCTCATATACGGGCAGTTCGGCATGGCCTTCGTATTCTATGGACGGCACGGGGGCGGCGGCGGCCTTGAGCGCGGATACGGCCTGGTCGGGACACAGCTGCAGGCGAAAGTGTTCACAGATGGGCCTGTATAGTTCGTCGCGGGTATAGCGGGCGACAAAGTGGATGTCGTAGCCCCAATTGCACACCCCGATCGACGTGCGCTGAGCTGTGTCACCCAAAAAGGCGAAGGCCGGATTGTGGCCGGGGTCGTCCACTAAAACCAATCGGCCGTCGGTGGCAAAGGCCTGCGGACTGGGAATGCTCGTCGCCATGTGGTTGAGGGGCATCTGCCAAATGCCTTCGTCTGCTTCGGCCAGCAGGCGCGTATGCCGCGTCGACCACATGCCCGGGAACGGGACAATCGGCGCCGGTAGGTCGCAGTACCACGGATCGCAGTATTCAAAGCGCCACGAATCGCCCGCGTTAGGCACATCGAAAAATTCGGGGCAGTGTATGTCCAGATGCGCTTCCATATCGTAGACGTAGGACTGCGCGTCGGCGTCGTAGGAGATGGAGACGATGCGGCGCGACGTGGCTATCCCATTGGGCTCGCGCGTGACGACTTCCAGTTGGAGGCGCTCGGTGCCGCGTCCGCGCACGTGAATGGCGTGCACTTGAGTCGTGGCGACGGTGCCCATTTTCCAGTAGAGTTGGACGCCGGCCACCAGCGGGCGCTGGTGGGGCGCGAGGCGGATTTCGCGCAGCTCTACTGGCTTGAGGATCGCGTTGAAATAGCGTAAGTTTTGCTCCGGCTGTTCGACGACGGCGTCCTGCAGCCGGGCGATGGGTTGGTCGCCGTCGCAAACCCACTGCTGGCCGGCACAAATGCCGCCATAGGTGATGAGGTCGAATTGGGCCTTGTGTGACATGGGTCCTCTTTCTGTGGGGTCCGGGAAACTACAAAGAGCGCGTGTGCGTGGCAAGAGAGGGCGATCGACAGATGGCGAATAGAAAAACAGTGCAAGTAGGGGGCGTTGAGCTGATCCTCGGATCGCCCATCGGAGGGGACCAACAGTGGATTGGTCAGCAGGAGACGATTCGCGAGTTGATGGCGTGCTGGATGGTGATCGACGAAAAGGATCTGCCCCTTTCGCCGCGCTTGGTCGGGCCGCCCGGTATTGGCAAAACCACGCTGGCTATGGCCGCGGCGCACCAGCGCCAGCAGCCGCTCTACATCTTTCAGTGCACTAGCGATACCCGCCCCGAAGATTTACTTGTTACGCCGGTGCTGGCCGAGTCTGGTCGCATTGCATACCACGCCTCGCCGCTGGTTACAGCCATGTTGGTCGGGGGTATTTGCGTTCTTGACGAGGGCAACCGCATGAACGAAAAGAGCTGGGCATCGCTGGCGCCCCTGCTCGATCATCGCCGCTACGTCGAGTCGATTATCGCCGGTATATCGATCGAAGCGCACGCCGACTTTCGCTGCTGCGTCACGATGAACGACGACGAGTCCACCTACGAAGTGCCAGACTACATCCTGTCGCGTCTGCAGCCGACGCTGGATATCGGCTTTCCCAGCCGTCAGGACGAACTGGAGATACTGCGCTATCACCTGCCGTTCGCCGAAGAGCAGCTGTTGGAGATTACCGTCGAATTTCTCCAGCGCGCGCATCGGCTCGACCTGGACTTCTCGCCGCGCGACGGCATGCACATCGTGCGCTATGCGCTCAAGCGCCTGGCGCAGGAGAAGGATCACCCGCTCTCGGTCGACGTGGTCTGGGGCGAGGCCTTGGAGCGCGTGCTGGGCCCCGACGCCATCGACCTCAATCGGCTGGCTGCCGAGCGCGATCGCTCGCTGGGCGAGGCGCTGCCGGCCATGGATTTGCAGGACTTCTTTTTTGACGAGGACGATCCCCTGCGTCCGGGCCGCGACGACGATACGCCCTCGACATGAACCGCGTTTTAGATCTGAGTGAGCGCCTGTCGGTGCTGCCGATCATCTACGGCAGCGGCGATTTCGCCATCGAGGTGCGCCGGCGTTTGCTCGCCTATAGCCCCGACTGCGTAGCTGTGGCGCTGCCGCCCTCCTTTGCCGATGCCGTAGAGCGCGGGGTGGAGCAGCTGCCAGCCATTTCGGTGGCCCTGCAGCGCGAGGTGACGCTGGAAGGCGACTATAACTTCGTGCCCATCGATCCATGTCAGGGCGTCATCGCCGCGCTGCGCGCGGCTCTCGATTTGGATGCCGATCGCGCCTACGTCGATTTGGAAGTCGAAACCTACGAAGAGCAGGGATTTGTCCTTCCCGACCCCTATGCGGTAAAAGACGTCGCTTTTGAGCGCTTTCTCGCTGCCCTCTTGCCCGCGCTGCCCCAACCCGCAGATGGGGGACAGCGACAGGCGCGCATCCGCCGCATGGCCTACGAGCTGCATCGCCTCGAATTGGAGTACGAGCGCATCGCCTTTGTCTGTTCGGTGGCCGACTGGCCCTGGATACGCCAGGCCTATGGACAGCGGTCTACCTACGCAAAGCACCAGCGCGTCGGCAGCATGCCCGAGTGCCGCAGGGTGGCCGCTGACAGCCTCTATTTTGTGCTGGGCGAGTTGCCCTACATTACCCATATGTACGAGCATCGGCGCGCGGAAATGGTCGCCGACGCGACGCTGGCCGTCGACGGCATCAAACTCCTGCTCATCGAGGCGCGCGATGCGTGGGCTGCCGCGCAGGAACTGGGCGATAATCACTGGCTTGGACCGCAGCAAATGGGCCTGTTGCTCAAGTACGTGCGCAACCTGACCCTGCTCGACGGTCGCCTGACGCCGGACTTATACAATTTGATGCTGGCGGCCAAGCAGGTCGGCGGCGACGACTATGCACTGGCTCTGCTCGATGTGGCCTGCGACTATCCGCCTCAGCGTTTAGGAGTGGAAGAAGACGCGCTGGGTATGGGTATCGGGCAACTGGTAGACGAAGATGGCGTTCCGCACAGGGCCAAAAATCGCCTGCAGGGCGCGCCGCGCATCTGGCGCAGTTTGCCGCTCAAACCCAATCCGCCACCGCCGCAAAAGCAGCAGTGGAGCCAGGAGTGGGATCCCTTTGGCCAATGCTCCTATCTGCCCGAGGATCTGCGCATTGAGCGCTTTCAACAGCACGTGCGCGAACAGGCGCGCATTCTGCTGGGCGAGGATCAGGCTAGGGTCGAGAAGTTTAGCTCTTCGCTCAAGGACGGGCTGGACCTGCGCGAAACGCTGCGCAACTGGCACACCGGCGATCTCTACGTGCGCGAATGGCCGGTCGTACGCGGCACCGTTGAGGTGGTTGTTTTTCTCTTTGACTCCCCAGCTGACCCGCAGCGCTACACGTGGCAGAGCACCTGGTACGCCGAGCACAGCGAAGAATCGACGCTGGCATTTTTTGCCACGCCCTTCATCGACAATATGGTCGGACCGGGCATTGGACAGGCCGTGTACGGCGGGTGCTCGTTTCTATTTCCGCCGCGTCCCATTGCCGATATTTGGCGTGACGAGCGCTTAGACTTTGCGCGCACATTGGAAGAGCGTCTGCTGGCCGGCGCGCTGATCAATTCGCAAGAAAAGAGGGTGGTGCTCGTTGCCGCCTCGCCACCCCAGCCGCGCTGGCGCCGCCTAGCGCGCGAAATGGGACGGCATATTGTCTACATCCCACTCAAACGCTTTTCCGCGGCAACAATTGATCGCCTGAGGCGTTTTCACGTGCTCAACGGCAAGGATGTGCGCTCCTATGCGGCGCGCTTTATACGGGACATGCGCTGAGGGTAGGCCGCAGCGCTTATTGACACCACCTGCCGTCTTTTTCACCTTTTTTACCGCAAACCCCATATGGAGTACGTGATCAGAGAAGAAAGAGGTGTCCATTGCGCATAATCGATCCACACGTTCACGTTTGGAAAAACGATCCCGCTTTTCCGTGGCCGGCTGAAAACAACAGGCCGCCGAGCGAGGATCGGACGGCTGAAGATCTGCTCGGACTCATGGAGGCACACGGGGTAGAAAAGACGGTGCTAGTGCAGGTCATCCACTATCGCTGGGACAACAGCTACGTAGCCGATGTCATCAAGCGCTACCCCGATAAGTTCATGGGAGTGGGGCGCGTCAACCCGGAAGATCCGGCCGCGGCCGACCACGTCAGCATGTGGACCGAGGAGCACGGCCTGCACGGAGTGCGCCTGAGTCCGGCGCGCGACGCCAGCGACGATTGGTTCAGCAGCCCGGCGATGGATCCGATCTTTGCCCGCGCGCAGGCGCTGGGCATACCCATGCTCATTCTGACCGGACCCAAGCGCCTGCCCGATTTAGCGCGCCTGCTGGATAAATACCCCGAATTGGACACCGTTATCGACCACATGGCCGATGTGCATCCCGACGATGCGGAGGGGCGCAGCATGCTCAAGGACATGGCGCGCTACCCGCGCGTCTACGTCAAGATCAGCCACACCTGGTCCATTTCCCAACACCCCTATCCTTGGAGCGACACGCACGACTTGGTGCAGGAGGTATACCAGAACTTTGGCGCACAGCGCATTTCGTGGGGGACGGACTGGCCCGTATCGCTGAGCAAGGCCGAATACGGGCAAACGCTTTCCGCAGTGCGCGACGAAATGAAGTTTTTTAGCGCGGAGGACTTGGAGTGGGTTCTGGGCAAGACGGCGTTGAAACTGTGGAACTTCGGAGAGAAATAACATGCCAATAAATATTGGAATTATCGGAGCGGAAAACAGCCACACCGCGGCGATCGGCAAACTCATCAATGTCGAAAAGCGCATTCCCGGCGTGCGCGTCACGCACGTGTGGGGCGAGACTGGGGCGCTGGCCCGCAAAGCGGCGGAGGTCGCGCAGATCCCGCATATTGTCAAACACCCGGGGGATATGGTCGGCCAAGTGGAAGGGGCCTGTGTCGATCACCGCCACGGCAAATACCATCTGCCGGCGGTAAAGCCGCTGCTGGAGGCCAAGATTCCCCTCTTTGTCGACAAGCCCTTCTGCTACAGGAAGGCCGAGGGCAAGCGCTTTCTGGCGCGCGCCGAGGCGCTGGGCGTGCCGGTATGTTCCTATTCTGTGCTGCCCAAGCAGCAGTCCTTTATCGACTTTAAACGCAAGGTGCGCGAACTGGGTGCAATCTACTCGTTGGTATCTACCGGCCCCTGCGATATCCAATCGAAGTATGGCGGCATTTTTTTCTATGGGATTCATCAGGTCGATATGGTGCTCAATATCTTGGGCTACGATATGGCTCACGCAGAGGTCGTGCGCGGCGCGGGTAAAAATCACGCGGGCGTAATTACCTTCAAGAATGGCACCGTGGCCTCGATGAATTTAGTCGGGGCGGGTTCGGCCGGCTTTCACCTGAGTGCGGTGGGGGAAAAGGGGCGTCTGGATGCCTACATCACGTACGACGAGAATACCTACCTGACGGGAACGCGCACGTTCTGCCGCATGTTTAAAACGGGCAAGACGACCGAAACGGCCGAGACGATGCTCGGTCCGGTGGCTGCACTTGAAGCGTTAGAGAAATCAATTGCCAAAGGAAGACGGGTAAAAATTACTCTATAGGAGAATGGACGATGGATACCATTAAGATTCAACTCGAAGACAGCGATATTCCCCAGCAGTGGTATAACATTGCCGCAGACTTTAAAACGCCGATGCCGCCGCCGCTCCATCCCGGCACCGGCCAACCGGTGGGGCCGGACGCGCTGGCACCGCTCTTTCCCATGGCGTTAATCCAGCAAGAGGTCTCGCAGGAGCGCTGGATAGAAATCCCCGACGAGGTGCGCCAGGTGCTAGCCCAGTGGCGGCCTTCGCCGCTCTATCGCGCTCGCCGACTGGAAAAGGCGCTCGACACGCCGGCGCGCATCTACTACAAGTGGGAGGGCGTCAGCCCGTCGGGAAGCCACAAGCCCAACACGGCCGTGGCACAGGCCTTCTACAACCGCGAAGAGGGCATCAAGCGCATAACCACCGAGACCGGCGCCGGTCAGTGGGGCACGGCGCTATCGTATGCCTGTCAGCTCTTTGGCATCGAGTGCCAGGTCTATATGGTGCGCATCAGCTTTGAGCAAAAGCCCTACCGCAAGGCGGTGATCGAAACCTATGGTGGCAACGTCGTGCCCAGCCCCAGCGACCGCACCGAGGCCGGCCGAAAAATCCTAGCGGCTGACCCCGATTCGCCGGGTTCGCTGGGCATTGCCATCTCGGAGGCCGTCGAGGATGCGGTGATGCGCGAAGACACCCACTACTCGCTTGGTTCGGTTCTCAACCACGTGCTGCTGCACCAGACAGTGATCGGGTTAGAAGCCGAAAAACAACTCGAGCGCGCCGGTGAATCACTGCCTGATATCGTCGTCGGCTGCTTTGGTGGCGGATCGAACTTCGCCGGCTTTGCCTTTCCCTTCTTACGTCACAAAATCGCCGGTGACCAGAGCGCTATGCGCGTAATCGCCTGCGAACCGGCGTCGTGCCCGACGCTGACCAAGGGCGAGTATCGCTATGACTTTGGCGACGCTATTGGCATGACGCCGCTGATGCCGATGCACACGCTGGGACACAACTTTGTGCCGGCCAAGATACACGCCGGTGGACTGCGCTACCACGGGGCGGCTCCCCTGGTCAGCCACGCGCTGCGCAGCGGCGATATCGAAGCGCGCGCCTACCACCAGATCGAGTGCTTTGATGCCGGCGTGCAGTTTGCGCGCACCGAGGGCATCGTGCCGGCGCCGGAAGCCAACCACGTAGTCAAGGGCGCCATTGACGAGGCGCTGCGCTGTAGGGAAAGCGGCGAGTCGAAGTCCATTGCCTTTAACCTGTGCGGACACGGCCATTTCGACATGGCGGCCTATCAGGCCTATTTTGCCGGTCAGTTACAGCAGCACGAGTTTACCGATGAGATGCTGCAGGAGAATATGCAGGCTCTGGCCGAACTACCCACGCTCTAATCAAATAATGATGAATCAGAAAGGATTGAAATGGCACTGAAGTTAAAATCGGCGACAGAGACCCGCTACGACGCCATTGCCCTCGGCGAGGTGATGATGCGCATAGACCCGGGGCAGGTGCCCACCGCGCGCGCGCGCAATGCGCGTATTTGGCACGGTGGGGGTGAGACCAACGTGGCTGAAGGGCTGAGTTATTGTTTTGGCTTGCGGGCGGCGGTGGTAACGGCGCTGGTCGACGACGGCATCGGGCGCAATATCGAGAACCAGCTGCGCGAAGCGGGTCTCGACACCTCGCATATCGTCTGGTTCAACAACGGCGGCAAGGGTGCGTTTAGCACCGACGGCAAGGGCACCCTGCACAACGGCATCAATTTTACCTGGGCGGGCAAGGGCCTGCTGCCCTCGGTCACGGAGTACTACCGCGCCCACACGCCCGTGCGCGAAGTGGGGCCTGGTGACATCGATTGGGATACTCTCTTTGGCCAATTGGGCACGCGCTGGTTCAGCACGGGCGGCATCTACACGCTGCTCTCGCCCAAAACCGCAGACCTGGCTTTGGAGGCGATGAAAAAGGCGGGCGAGTACGGGGCTGGTCGTTCCTTTGATCTGAACTATCGCTCCAAGGTCGAACCGAGCAAAGACCGGGCACGTGAAATTAACAAGTCCATCGTGCCGCACGTCGAGTTTCTCGTCGGCAACCAAGATGACTTTGACGATGCGCTGGGCTACGAGACGGAAAAAGTGCCGAAAGATGCTTCGTTCGAGGTCTGGTTAGACATCTACACCAAAATGCTGCGCCAGGTCTCGCAGGATTATCCCAACCTCAAGTATATCGGCACCCAACTGCGCGGCGCGCTGAGCGCCGATCGCATCAACTGGGGCGCCGTGCTCTACGACGTCGAAGCCGATGTGATTCATCAAGCCGCCGTGCGCGAAAATATAGAAATTGCCGACCGCACGGGCGGCGGCGATTCCTTTGCATCGGGCATTATCGCCGCGCTGCTCAAGGGCAAAGAGCCGGCCGAGGCGGTGCAGTGGGGCGCTGCCCACGGCATCCTAGTACAGGAGACTATTGGCGATACGTCGATGGTCAAGCAGGACGATGTCGAAAAAGAAGTTTCGCGCGCGCTCAAGGGCGGCGGCGTCTCGGCCCTGCGCTAGGAGAACGACCATGCGATTACACGCAGCGAGTGCAGCACTTTGCCTTGCTCTGACTTGTGTGGCGGCCGCCGAGGTCACCGTGCAGAAGGTCGAGTACAAGGGCTGGTCCGATGCCGTTCAGCTGAGCAACGGGGAGGTCCAATTGGTCGTCGTGCCGCAGATCGGCCGCATTATGCACTACGGCTTTGCAGGCGGGGAAAACATCCTTTGGTCGGATCCACAGTTTCACGGCCGCACGCTGCCGGGGGGCGAACCCTCAAAAGACGAAGAGGGTCAATATACTTGGACCAACTTCGGCGGCGACAAGGTGTGGCCCAACCAGCAAAGTGAATTTGCCGATATCAACGGGCACGCCTGGCCGCCCGATCACGCTTTTGACGGCGGCGCGCACGAGGTCCAACTGCTCGAGGACGGCGTAGTGATCACCAGTCCAGTCAGCGCGTATAACGGCGCCCGCAGCATACGCACTATTCGCCTGGCTGCTGAAGGGACGCGCGTCGACATTCACCAAGCCATTGAAAAGGTGGCCCGTGCGCAGCGCCAAGATTTGGAGCCGCTGCGCTACACCATCTGGAACGTCACGCAGATCAACCCGCCAGAGCAGACGCTGTATCCGCTCAATCCGCACAGCCATTTTGATATGCGCTACTTTCCCTTTGGCTTTGCGCAGAGCGCGGCGGTGCGCAACTTCACGATTAAAGGCGATACCGGCATTTTCGTTCCCGACGCGGAGGAAAACCAGAAGACCGGGGCCGACTCCGACCGTTGGCTAGCCGGGATTGTCGGCGATGTCGTGCTGGCCGAGTTTTTCCGCCGCGACGCCACCCAGCGCTATCCAGATGGTGGGTTGAGTGCCGAAGTGTATACTTGCCCGGACTATACGGAACTCGAGCTGCTCAGCCCGTGGGTCTACTTGGAGGTAGGCGATGTGCTCGAGCATCCCATTGCTTGGGAATTGCTCAAACTGCCGGCATCGGCCGACTCGCCCGATGCGCGTCGGCAGGCCGCTCTGGAGTGGCTGTCCCAAAAATAACCAGTAGAATGCACTGCGAATCATTGCCGGCGTCGCTCTTTTGCGATGCCGGCAATTTTTTTGTCGGGAGCGGGGTGGAGCTATTGGCGCGAGTCAGGGCAGCAACGTTCTTCTGTATTCATGCACATCTCTTGGAAGCGAAACTTTTACACCCTGTGGTGCGCCGAGCTCTTTGCCATAATCGGCTTTCACGCCGTGCAGCCCTTTTTGGCCTATTACGTGCAGGAGTTTGACGTAGAGAACCTCGAAGAAGCGCTGCTGTGGTCGGGCTATATGGGCTCGGTGGCCGGCTTTGCAATGGCCCTATCTTCGCCGGTTTGGGGGGCGCTGGCAGACCGCTTTGGTCGCAAGAGCATGGTTGTGCGCTCTATGATCGGCGGTGGGTTGACCGTGTTTTTTATGGCTTATGCCGACAGCGTTATGGAACTCCTCGTCGCGCGCATGCTGCAGGGGGCTCTAGCCGGCACTGTGACGGCCTGTATTACCATGGTATCGACGACCACCCCCAAGCAGCATCTGGGCTATGCCATGGGGATGATGCAGGGGGCCTTTCTGCTCGGGGCCGCGTTGGGACCCTTAGCCGGTGGCCCCTTTATCGAAGCATACGGTTACCACGCGAGCTTTTTAGTCTCGGGGGCAATGGTGGTAGCCGCTGGCATTGCCGTCCAGCTGTTGGTGCGCGAAGATTTTGTCGCCAGAGACGATGGCGCAGAAGCCGGTGGGGAAGCCGAGGGCGGCGGTATACACCACTTCTTTGCCGACACGGCGCGCCTACTCCACATCAAGCCGTTTATGACCACGCTGGTCTGCCTAATTCTGATCCAATTCGCCTACGGCGTCATCATGCCCGTCGTGCCGCTGTTCCTGCAACAGTTGGCCGGTCACACGGAAATCATTTCGGAGGCCGGCATAATTTTTTCGCTCATGAGCTTAACCGGAGCGCTGTCGTCGGCGCTAATGGGAAAACGGGCGCAGCAGATTGGCGTTCAGCGCATGCTCTTTGGCGGTTTAATGGCAACGGCGCTCTTTCTCGTGCTGCAGGGCAGTGCCGCCAGCGTGATGGCGTTTGCCATTCTACAGGTTATGGGTGGATTTACGACCGGGGCCGTGCGGCCTGTGGCCAATACCATCGTCACGTTTGTCGTCGACGAAGTAGACCGGGGCAAGGCATTTGGCATTATGACGAGCGCGTCGGCGCTGGGCTGGGCGCTGGGCCCGTCAGTGGGCGGCTATATCGGCTCGTCGTGGGGATTTCGCAGTGCCTTCTATGCGACGGCGCTGCTCTTTGTTGGGGTGGCGCTGTGGTCGCGCTGGTCGATGCGTGATTTGGTATTACAGGAAGAAGCCGAGCATCCAGTGAAGAGCAATCCGAGGCTTCGGGAGCGCTTGCGCGCGTTGCGGCAGCGCCGCAAATAGCTCAGGGCCGGCAGGCAGAGGGTGCGCCCGCCGGCCCCGCTATGCGGTGGTATCCTATTTTTTGCCGGCCCCCTTGCGACCGGGAAAGGTTAGCTCGGCTACGCCGGACTTATCCAATTCACCGAGACCGATCTTCTTCATGCGGTCGAACTGGCCTTTGGCGGCGGTGGCCAGCGGTAAGCTGAGGCCTTCTTGCTTGGCTAGCTGCAGGGCAATGCCGGAGTCTTTGGCGGCGTGGGCGGCGGAAAAATAGCATTCGTGATCGCGGGCGACCATATCTTCGCCGTCCGTCTCCAATACGCGCGAATTGGCCCCAGTCTGCGAAAAGACGTTCATTAGCACCTTTAAATCTAGGCCCAGTGACTTGCCGAGTCCGAGCCCTTCTGCCAGACCGGCCGTATTGATATTCATCACCATATTGACGAGTGCCTTAACCTGAGCTGCTTGTCCTGCCGTGCCAATGTAGCGCAGGTTTACGCTGAGGGCGTCGAGAACGGGCCGCACCTTGTTAAAGACGCTGCGCTTGCCGCCGCACATCAGATAGAGCGTGCCCTTGCGGGCTTGGGTAATGCTGGATGCCATACAGCCTTCCAGCGAAGAGGCACCGACGGCTTCGGCGCGCTTTTCCACTTCGACGTGCGTGGCCGGAGAGATCGTGGCGCAGTTGATGAATACCTTGCCCTTAGCATCGGTGAGCAGCGAATCGCCGCGCGTCGAAAAAATGGAGCGCATGGCCGCATCGTCGGTCACGACGGTGAGCACGACGTCGGAAGCGGCCGTCACTTCCGCCAGCGTGTTGGCCGCCTGGCAATTTAGCTCTTTGGCCAGCGCGCGCGCGCCGCGGGCGTTGGCGTCGTATACGGCGCTGATGGTAAAGCGCTTGTCGACTAGGTTTCTCGCCATATTGGCACCCATGCGGCCGACGCCGACCACGCCGATCTTGAAGTCTTTTTTCTTGGCGCTCGAATTCCTTTTTGCCATTATTAATCTCCTCGCAAAAGGGGTGGGTAGAACGCCATGAAGATAGGACCAGTTAGAAAGATTATCAACTGCACAACGCGCGCTGAAAAGGGCGTAAAATGCGAGGGTTCAGCGTGATTTCACCGTTGGGTGCGGCCATATTGGTCGTCGCTTTCACCGTGTTGGTTTGGACGTTTTTGTGGATGGCTCGGCTCATGGCTCGCCGTGCGCAAATGAGGCAAGCGCCCGCGCCATCGCCGGCCGTCGACCAAGAGGTTGCAGCGGGGCCCACGCGCATACGTGGACGCGGCTACGGAGCCAATTACGGCCTGATGTTGGGGCTCGTGGCGTGTGGAGCCTTTTTCGTCTGGCCGTCGCCCTTGCTGCTGGCGGTTGCGGTCGTGGGCCTGTTCTACAGTGGTCGCTCGCTGGTGCGCGGTCTGCGCTACTTTCGCGTAATCGTGTGGCGCGCGCTGCTGGGCGTGCTGCTAAACGCGGCGCTGCCGCTGATGCTCTTTCTCTACGATACCGGTCGCTGGCCACTGCCCATGCTGGACGCGGGGCTCGGACTGGTATAGTTTCTGCAACCGGGGAGATTATGCGATGAAAATTGGCATTACGCAGATCATATTGGGAGACACCTCGCTGGGCGATACGCTGGCCCTGTGCGCGGAGGCCGGCTACGAAGCCGTAGAGCTGGTCTTTGCCGAAGACAAGGATCTGCGCGTGGATATGAGCGCTGGCCAATTGGATGGAGTTGCTGCGGCCTGCCGGTCGGCCGGAGTCGATATCGCCAGCGTAATCGCCCAACCCCAAGCGCGCGGCAATTTGCTCAGCCCCGACGCCGATGAGCGCGCGCTGTGCGTCGCGCGCCTGCGCCGTTCGGTTGAGATCGCCGGGGCACTGGGCGTTGACGCCGTGCTGCTGCATCCCGGTCAGCTCAGCGCCGATGCCAGCTACCAACAGGCGTGGGACGGACTATGTGCGGCGCTGAGCGCCCTGGTCCCTTTTGCCGAAGAGCAGGGCGTTTGTATCGGCGTTGAGAACGTGTGGAATAAATTCCTGCTGAGCCCTCGCGAAGCGCGCCTCTTGGTCGATGAGGTCGGCAGCGAGTGCGTCGGCATATATCTCGACACCGCCAATATGATGGCCTACGGTTATCCCGAACAGTGGATACGCGAGCTCGGGCCGCGCATAAAAAAAGTGCATTTCAAAGATTATGTGCGCCGCGAACACCGCTTTGTAAACCTATTGGACGGCGATACTGACTGGCCGGCAATCATGCGCGAGCTGCGCGCCATAGGCTACGACGATTCGCTCATTCACGAGGTGGGGGGCACGCGCGACGAACTGGTCGATTTGGGCGAGCGCATGCGGCGCATCGTCGCTATGTAAGAGGAGGACGGACTATGGCATACAGCGTAAACTGGCGCGATGTGCAGCCGAAGATCGCACACCTGAGCGCCGTGCACTGGGGCGGATTGCGCGATAAGGAGCGCAACGACGATCCCGACGGACGCAATCGCCTGCTGTCGCTGGGCGGCTTTGCCCGCCATGCGCTGCAGGGGCGCAAGACGTCGGACCACCACAAACACGATGCCACCGAGCAGGTCTACTACATCCTTTCCGGGTGCGGCGAAGTGCTGTTTGGCGAAGAGCGCCATACCGTGCGCGAGGGCGATGCGATCTACCTGCCGGCTGGAATATACCACCAGATGTTCAACGATATGCACGAAGACTGGCTCGTACACCACGTAATTAGTCAGAAGGTCGAGGGCCCCGGCGGTGAATTTGCCATTCGCAACTGGTGCGACGTCGCGCCACAGAGCGACGGCTGCGGCGCCGTGCGCTGGCGCCAGTTGGGCCGCGTCGGCGAAGAGGGCGTCGGCTATTTGCGCGCCATGCGCGGCATTGAGCGCGAGGCCGTACAGCCCGAAGGGCAGACGGCGGTCCGCTGCCAAGACTACGAGCAGGTATTCTACGTATTGGAAAACAGCGGGATTTTGGTCGACAGCGACGGCGAGCAAGCTCTCGTCGAAGGGGATATGGTGCACATTCCGGCCGGACACGAGCACCAGCTTAAAAACGGCGAGGACGCGTGGTTGTCCTACCTCATTATGAGTTCGGGAGGAGATGCATAAAATGTCGACACATGAAGAGTGGCAGCAGGCGCTGCACGGTGAACTCAAGGGCATGCTAGCCGCCATTAAAGGCGGGGCCGGCGATATTGCCGATCGGGTGCGTGCCGTCGATGCGCTCACTGGGGCGATGAGCGACCAGGCCCATCCGATGCTGCGCCACTATCTGGAGCGCCGCAGCTATGCCAAGGCGCTGGACTTTCTCGAGGGAAGGGATGAGAGCGTCGCCACCAATTGTTAGAAACGCCATGCGGCGCGCGTTTTACGACATTGTCGCGCTGGTGCCGCCGGGACGCGTCGTTACCTATGGCCAGGTCGCCGAGTTGGCCGGCTATCCCGGACGCGCTCGACAGGTAGGCTATGCGCTGGCCGGCCTGCCCGAGGAGCTAGATGTGCCCTGGCATAGGGTAATCAATGCGCAGGGCAAGGTCTCGCCGCGCGCCGACGGGGGGTTCCATCGCATGCAGTACGACATGCTCGTCGCCGAGGGCATTGCTCTGTGTGACGAGCGGATTGATCTGAGGCGCTATCGCTGGCAGCCCGAGGATTGTCGCGGTTGAACGACCTCGATAGGCGCATCGTTCGCCTAGCCGTTCCCAGCGTGTTGGCCGCGCTTTCGGCACCGCTGATCGGCATCGCCGATACGGCGATGATCGGCCACCTGCCCGAGGTCGCCTTTTTAGGTGCCGTCTCCACCGCTAGCGTGCTCTTTAGCATCCTCTACTGGAGCACGGGTTTTCTGCGCATGGGCACGACCTCGATGGTATCCCATTTTTATGGCGCAGCCGACGTTCGCTCCTGCACCCATATCTTGTATCGCTCGCTGCTCATTGCGCTTGCGCTGGCCGGGGCCATGGTGCTGCTGGGCGAAAAGGCCGCGCCGCTGGGCTTTCGTCTGGCAGGGGGCAGCGAAGATGTGCAGCTCTGGGGCATGCGATATTTCTCCGTGCGCCTATGGGAAGCGCCGCTGGTGTTGGCCGTGCTCACGCTGAACGGCTTTTTTCTCGGCACGGCCAATGCGATGGCGCCGATGGTTATTACTTTTACGGCCAATATCGTCAATGTCGGAGCGGACTATGCGCTGATCTACGGGCACTGGGGCCTACCCGAAATGGGCGTAGTTGGGGCGGCTTGGGCCTCCGTGTTGGGCAACCTGGCTGCGCTCATCGTGGGCGCTTTCCTCTTTGCGACGCGCTACGTTGATTATTGGCGCCAGCCGCTGCAGGGCTTATTGAACCGCGCGAAGTTTGCACTTATTTTTCGCACCAATGCCCATCTGTTTGGCCGCACCCTCTGCCTGCAGTTCGCCCAGTTTTCCATGTTGGCCATCGCCTCCCGTCTGGGGGACGTGCCACTGGCAGCCAATGCTGTGGTGTGGCAGCTGTGGGGGTTGAGTAGTTTTGCCGTCGATGGGTTTGCGCACGCAGCAGAGACGCTGGTCGGCAATCTGCTGGGCAAGCGCCGCTTTGCCGAGGCGCGGCAAATGGCCGGTCGCATCATCGCCTGGGGCATCGGCGTGGGCGCGCTCTTTGGCGCATGCTTTCTCATTGCGCTGGAGCCGCTAGCTGGCGCCTTTACCGAGCACGCCGAGATCGTGGCAGCCGTAGCGCAACTGCGCTGGGTCGTGGCCGTTATACAGCCCCTAAATGCCGTGGTCTTCGTGCTCGATGGCATTTTTATCGGCGCCGGCGATATGGGCTATTTATTCGCTGCGATGGCTGCGGCGTCCTTTGTATTTTTTACGCCGCTGGCTCTGTTTTTCGTCTACTATTTAGGCTGGGAAATGCAGGGGGCATGGCTGGCCTATAATGGCTTAATGGTCGGGCGCTTTGCCACGCTGTGGCCGCGCTATTGCGGAGATCATTGGCTCAAGACCTACGTTCGCTAGAGGAGGACATATGCCGTTTGTACATCCGGGCGACCTGCCTCGCCTAGAGCTGTTTCCAGGCATCGTCGGTGCGCTGTCAACAGGACAGAACCTGATGCTTTCGTTTTTGGAAATGGAGGAAGGGGCCGAGGTGGCCGAGCACAGCCACCCCCACGAACAGGCCGGTCTCGTATTGGAGGGTGCGCTGCGCTTCCGCATCGGCGCAGAGGAAAAGGTCGCCGGGCCGGGCGATGCCTTTATTATTCCGCCCAACGTAGTGCACTGGGGCGTGGTCGAAAAAGGACCTGCTAAGGTCTTAGATATTTTTTCACCCGTGCGCGAAGACTACGTGGAGCGCTACAACCGGCACGGCAAAACCGATGGCAACACTCTTTGGAAATAGGCGAAATAATTCGGTGAGAAAGGGCATTAAAACCACATGAGTGAACTGAAGAAAGAGCACTGTGCCAACGTGCTGGTCGTCGCCATTACGCCGCGCGCCGAAGAGGGCACAGTCGATCTAGCTGGAACGGCCAACAACGTGCGCTACCTAGTCGAAGCCGGCGCGGATTTTCTCATGCCGATGTGTGGGACGGGCCTGGTCTACGACGCTAGTCTGGCAGAGTACGAGGCGGTTGTGGGCGCCTTTGTCGAGGCTGCAGCGGGGCGCGCTTTGGTCGTGCCCGGTATTGGACCGGGCTATGGCCGCGCCCTCGAAATGGCGGATATCGCCCGGTCGCTGGGCGCGGCCGGAGCCATGGTCATGCCGGTGGTGGGACCCGCTTCAGCCGCTGGCGTCGAGGAGGGCATGCGGCGCATTGCCCAAAGGGCCGGGCTGCCGATCGTGCTCTACCAGCGCCGCTTGGATATTATGCCCGTCGAGCAGGTCGTGCGCCTGTGTGGCATGGACGAAGTGGTCGGACTCAAATACGCCGTCGACGATATTGAAGCGTTTGCGCGCATCAACGACGGCTGCGGCCAGCAGGCGGCCATGGTCTGCGGTATGGCGGAAGATCCCGCCATCGATTATTTGGCGGCCGGTGCCGTTGGGTTTAGTTCGGGTATGGCCAATTTTGCCCCGCGCACTAGTTTGGCCATGCTGCAGCGCTTTGCCCGCGGCGATCGCAGCGGAGCCGAGGCGCTGCGCGAAGTGATGGTGCCGTTTGAGGATCTGCGCGGCGAACGCGCTGCCCGCTACAGTGGGTCTGCTCTGCACGCGGCCATGCAGTGCGCCGGTTTGGCCGGCGGTCCCGTAGTGCCTTTTGCCGAAGAGGTGGCCAGGGGCGATATGCCGCGCGTACAGGCGCTGGTCGAACGCGTCATGGCAGTGGAGAAATCACTGATTGAAAACGGAGATGTGCAATGAGCGAGAACGTGTTGCGCGTAGGGCTTGTCGGAGTGGGCGGCGTATGCGGTGCGGTGCACTACCCGGGTTTTAGCCGCATTCCCGGCGTAGAAATTGCCGGTCTATGCGAGCCGAGCGATGCGCTGCGCCAAGCGCGTGCTAAGGAGTGGGACATCGCGGCATCTTTTGCCGAGATCGGCGAGTTTTTAGCCGAAGTTCAGCCCGATGCCGTGGCCATTGCAACGCCCAATGTCTATCACCGCGAACTCATTTTGCAGGCGCTGGAAGCGGGGTGTCACGTGATGTGCGAAAAGCCGCTGGGCATGGACTACGCAGAAACGCGCCTAATCTATGAGGCCGCAAAGCGCTCGGGCCTCAGGCATATGACGGCGTTTACCTATCGCTTTGTGCCGGCGCTCAACTACATTCGCCACCTGGTCCACAGCGGCGAGTTGGGGACGATTCGCCACGCGCGCTTCCAACGCCTACAGGACTGGGGCGAACGCGCAATCGGCTGGCGCCAGTACAAGGACCAGGCCGGTTCGGGCGAATTGGGCGATATGGGCATACACCGCATCGATTTTGCCGAAGATCTCCTCGGTCCCATTGTGTCGCTGTGCGCGTCGTCTAGGCAACTTGTGGCGCGCGATCAGACAACAGATGGAGCGGCATGTCGTCCACAAGACGTCGAGGACTGGGTCGCGTGGATCGTCGACTTTGCCGGCGGGACGACGGGTGTTTTTGAGATGGGTAAGCTGTCAAAGGGCTTTGGCCCCGGCGGCGATCACGACCAGGCCGAACTCAACGGCACCGAAGGCTCGGTCGTCTACCGCCTGCACGCCCCGCACGAAATTCTCTTCGGTCGGCGCGGCGAACCGTATGAGGTGCGTCCCGTTCCCGAAGCATTTCTCAAGCGACATCGTTCGCCGCGCGATCCGCACGAGGGCGATCCCGTGCGCACCTTTCGCTACGATCAGGCGTGGGAATTCGTATCGGCCATACGCGAAGGGCGCGACTGCCAGCCTTCGTTTTTCCACGGTATGCGCGCGCAGGCCGTGGCCGATGCCGTCTTACAAGCGGCCGCCGAGCGCCGCTGGGTTGATGTGGCGGAGGTGAGTCCGTGAGCTCTGCCGCGCAGTATGAGCGTGACGGTTATTGTATCCACGCAGAGCCCGTGCTGCCGCGCGAGGTGGTCGAGCAGGCGCGCGCGGGTATGGATTCCGTGCGGCGTGGGGCCTACGACACGGGCGAGGGCCCGCAGCCGTCGCCCTGGAATCCGGGCGATGACGAGGCCGTCCTCTGTAAAATCGAGATGCCGCAGTTGGCCAGCCGGGCGATCCACGCATTGGTCAGTCATCCGGCGCTGGGCAAGTGGGCCGCCGAGGTGACCGGAGCGCAGTGGGTGCAGGTTTGGTGGGTGCAGCTGCTCTACAAGCCGCCGAGTGCTGCCGATGCGCCCAAGGTCAGTGTCGGCTGGCACCAGGATCGCCACTACTGGGGGGCCTGGGAGAACGACAGCGAGCTCTTCACGGCATGGGTCGCCCTAAGCGACGTCAACTCCGACAGTGGTCCCATGCGCTTTGTGCGGGGTTCGCACCGCTGGGGGTTGCTGCCCGGGGGCGATTTCTTTGGGCAGGATCTGAACGCGCAGCAGCGAGCCATCGCCCTGCCCAAGGAGGCTTGCTGGGAAGAGCAAGACGCCCTGATGGCGGCCGGAGGCGCCAGCGTGCACGATTCGCTGACCTTGCACGCCAGCGGAGCCAATTCCTCTGGTCAGCCGCGCTGCAGTCTAGCCGTTCACCTGCGCAGCGACCGCTCGAATCCCCGCGAGGGGCGGCGCGAGGGATTGACCCGTTTTATTGATGACCCGCAGCGCTGTCCGATCATCTACAATGCCTCGGCTGGGCAATAGATCGACGGGTCTCATATATGATATTCACATCTCATTTTTGAGAAAATAAGCTAATTACATGGTGTGATTGAGGTTGTATTTGTCGGATTTTTTCTGGAAAGTGATCCACAGCTAAATCGTCTCTTTTTTGAGACTAACGCAGCGGGCCGGTTTTTATATAAACGGGCCCGCTTTATTTTATCTAATTGTTAATAATGAATTTATGGCAATCTATGTAAAATGTATTAAGCTGGCATAGCCTTTGCGATTGGCTTGGCATAAGGCAAAGGAGCCACCGTAATGAATACGATTAAAGACGCGCTTGAAGGACGCCCGGACCGACGCGAATGGGCACTTGATTGGGCAATTATTGCGGGCATGGTGTGCGCGATGGCGGGATTGGCCTCCGCTTTAATTTCCTAACGCGCGGCAAAGCAGAAAGTCAAATCCGGGGTCCAAAGTGCATTGGAGTCTGCGCGGACGTCGGGTAGGAGCGGTGGTCATCCTGTTTCCCTTTGGCCTTGCGCTAGGCGCTGTGATCGGCGAGGAATGCGCGCAGGCAGCGCATCATATAGGGGGCATCGGGTTCGACGCTGAGAATATGTCCCGACGAGGGCAGGTAGCCGATTTTCTTGTGCTGCGCGCCGATGGCGCCCCACAGCATGGCTGCCGAATCGGGGCGCACGGTGTGCTCGCGGCGGCCCATAAATAGGCAGGTCGGCTGTCTGATGCGCGGCAGCAGGGGACGGGTCGAACGAATGAGCTGTTCGAGTTGGGCCAGTGCGCCGACGGGCATGGCTGGGTAGGTAAACAACCCGCGTTCCCTAAAATATTGCATGCTGTTTTCGCCCTTGTCGATGTCGGGCAGCATGTTTTGTAGCAGGGGAGCCAGCCAGAGAAAGCGCGTCTGCACGCGAAAGGCCGGTGCCAATAGCCCCAGACCGTCTACCTGGTCGGGACAGTCGGCGGCCAAGCGCGCAGCGATGACGCCGCCCATGGATAGGCCGACCACAAAGACCTTTTCGCATATCCCTTGCAAGCGGTATACCTCGGCTCGTGCCGAATCGAGCCAGTCGCGCCATCCCGTTTGGCGCAGCGCGTCGAGATGGCTTCCATGGCCGGCCAGCCGCACGCCGAGTGCGGTATAGCCGTGGCGGTATAAGTCGTCGGCGCAGGGGCGCAGTTCCGTTGGTGATGCAGTAAAGCCGTGGATGAGCAAAACACCTATAGGGCCTGCCTCGAGGAGGTAAGGTTCAGTCGACGGCGTTGGCATGGCGGCGTCGCTCTACTTCTCCATAGACCAAGAGCAGGGCGCAGAGGGCGATTAGCACGTCTCCGTAGCGCACGTAGGGGGTGTGTTCCGAGTGCAGGGGCACGTCCTCGACAAAGGACGTGGTCTCAAAGAGTCCGGTCATAAAGCGCACGCGTCCACTGGGTTCAATGACGCCCGAGATCCCCGTATTGGCTGCGCGCACAACGCTGCGTCCAGTCTCTACGGCGCGGGCAATGGACATGGCAAAGTGCTGGTGGGGAGCGGACGAATGGCCGAACCAGGCATCGTTGGTCGTGTTGACCAAGAAATCAGCACCCAACTGGGTCAGTTCGCGGGTGATTTCGGGAAAGATCGATTCGTAGCAGATGAATACCCCCAATGCGGCTTGGAGGCCGGGAATGGCGATGGTGCGGTGCGACTGGCCGTGCGTGAACTGGCCGCTCTCTGCCGTAAGGCCTTCCAAATAGCTAAAAAATGTCGGAAAGGGCAGGAATTCGCCAAAGGGGACCAGATGCACTTTGTCGGCGGTGCCGGCTGTTTCTCCGCGCGTATCGAGCATAAAGGCGCGGTTGTAGGTGGGAGCCGTGCGGTCGCCGAATTGTCCTTCCAGGCTGCCCACTAGCAGGGGAATGCCCGTCGTCTGGGGCAGGGTGCGTATGCGCTGCTGATAGGCGCTGTAGAGCGGGTCGTTAAAATAAAAGGGGAGCGCTGTCTCCGGAAAAATAATCAGATCGGGTTTGCGCTCGGCAAGCGAGAGCGCCAGTTCGGCATAGTGTTCGGTGGTCCACTCCAGGCGATTTACCTTCCACTTGCGATCCTGTGCAATATTGCCCTGTACGACGCCGATGCGCAGGCTCGGTGCAGCGGCGCTGTCTAACGCGCTGAGGCGGTGGGTGCCCCAGGCGATGACGAGAAGAACGAGGATGCTGGGCAGGAGTATATAGCGACGTAGGTCGCGGTAGTAGATGGCCTGCGCCAGCGCCGCATTAAAGAGAACCAACACAAAGCTCAGCGCGTAGACGCCGCCGACGGAGGCCAGTTGTACTACGGGTAGGTTGGCGCACTGCGAGTAGCCCAACAGCTGCCAGGGAAAGCCACTGAGCATCCAATTTTGCATCCACTCGAGCAGAGTCCAGAGGGCGGCGGCATAGAAGGCAAAGAGCGGCGAAGCAAAGGCATGGCGCGCGCAGGCCGCCATAAACAGGGCGGTGTAGCTCGCCATATAGACGATGAGCAATCCATTGGTCGGTATAGCTACAAACTGGGGTACGTTGCCGTATAGCTGCAGCGTTTCGCTTATCCAGTAGGTGCGGGCGGTGGCTGCTACAAGGCCGGCCATCCATCCGGCGGCTATGAGCTGAGAGCGGGTCGGCAGGACGAGTCGAGCCCAAAAGAGGGGGACGAGGGCGATCCAGGCCAAGTAAAAGAGATTGGCACGCGGAATACTCAGCGCGTAGAGCAGGCCGGATAAGCCGCCTAGCGCAATCCAGCGCGCCTTTTGCAGGCTCATTCAGCGCCGCTGTGCCAGGACGTCAGTGCACTGCGCAGCTTTTGCAAAGCGCTGGCCTCTAATTGGACGAGGTCTTCGCGCGAAATGCCCATACGCGAGGCGGCTTGTCCGGGTGATTTCTTGTGTTGGTAGCGCGATTCAATAACGCGAAATTCATCCGCGCTCAAGCTGTTCATAGCGTGGTGAACGAGCTGGCGCAGCTCCTGCCCCTCGAGCCGTTCCTGCGCATCTTCGGGAAGGAATAGCGTAATAAAGCGCTCGTCGAGGGCGACGCGTTCGGGAGGTGTCGTGGGGATATTTTCCGTGATCTTTTTGTATACAGGCATGGCAAACCCTCCGGCGTACTGTCGGCGTAATTGTATATGAAAATCATTTCAAAACAAAGTCTTAGGGCGGCGGATGAGAAGGTAAGACAAGGAAAAAAAGAATGCAACCGTGGGACTGGAACGCCCCACGGCGCGTGTAGGGCTAGGTGATTTGAGCTATTTTGAGGTCGCGCCCGTCGGTGGGCGATTGGGACAGAGCGTGCTCTTGCAGTAGAGCAAAGAGGTCATTGATGCGCACGGGTTTGGTGAGAAAGGCATCAAACCCAGCGGTAAGGCATTCGTCTTTCACGCCAGATATCACATCGGCCGTTAGTGCTATAATGGGCGTGTGCACGCCTTCGGGCTCTAAGGCGCGTATGCGTTGGATCGCCTCTATGCCTCCCATGCGCGGCATGTGCAAATCCATGAAAATGAGGTCGAACTTCTTCTGCAGAGCTAGTTGGACTGCATGATGGCCGTCGGTTGCACTATCACAACGGCACCCCTTTGTGGTCAACATTTTAATAAAGATAGCGCGATTGACTTCGTTATCTTCCACAACTAAAATGGACTTGCCCGCTAAGTTGGTGGGCGGGGGCGTTGGTCGTTGCGAAACGGGAGTAGCGTCACCGCTCTGGGTGAGGAGTTGCTCCAGTCGCTCTAGGAGCGCCCTGCGCAAAATGGGTTTGGATATCGTTGCAGCGGCCTGCCGTTGGCCACTGGCCAACGGCGCTGGCACACCGTTGGTCTGCATCAGTATGGCAATGGGTTTGGCGGTATCCCCGTTGTTGAGCTGCTGCAAGAAGTCGGCCATATCAGTCTGCGCTATCATCGCATCGAGCAACACTAGGCGAATGGGTCGCCCTTTCTGCTGTGCCTGTTCGATGGCCTGCAGCCCCTGCTCGCAGTTATCAGCCAACAGAGGTATGAGGTGCGCCTGCTCCAATATGCGGAATACAATCTGGCGGTTGCGCTGGCAGGCATCGATCACTAGGACGGGTATATCGCGCAGGGATGCGGGGGGAGACGCCTTTTCTTTTTCTGTTTCGGGGGGGAGAGCAAAGCAGGGTGTGACGGTAAAGGTGCTCCCCTGCATTGGCTTGCTTTTGACGGAGATACTTCCCCCCATTGCCTCTGCGAGTTGCTTGCATATAGTGAGGCCCAGTCCGGTGCCGGCAAAGCGCCGCGTGATGGAGGCATCCGCCTGACCAAATGCCTCAAAAACACGGCGTTGCTGTGCTTCATCCATACCAATGCCGGTATCCTCGACGCTGATGCGCAGTTGAGTCTTTAAGTCGTCGGATACGTGGTTTCCTACTCGAATTTCGACTTTTCCCTTAGCCGTAAATTTGACCGCATTCGACAGTAGGTTCACCAGTATTTGATGCAGGCGCACGCGATCGCCTATGAGTCGGTCGGGAACTTGGGGATCTACCTCACACAGGATGTCAATATTTTTGACGCAGGCGCGATGGGACACTAGCTTCAGGGAATCCATCAGGACGTTTTCGAGCGAGAAGGGCGCTTGCTCCAATTCGACTTTGTTGGCTTCAATCTTGGACAGGTCGAGAATGTTATTGACGATATTGAGCAGCAAGTCTGCGGTGGTTTTTATCGTGTCGTAGTGTTCTTTTTGATCTTTTGTTACATCGATATTTTGCAGGAGTTCAATGCTGCCGATAATGGTCGTTATGGGCGTGCGAATCTCGTGGCTCATGTTGGAAAGAAATGCACTTTTAGCCTCATCACTCGCTTCGGCGACCTGCTGCATTTTTTGATTCTCAATGGCCTTTTGCTGGTATTTTCCAGCGATATAAAAGGCTAAGCCAAGGAAGAATGGGGCTGAATCAATGACCCACAGGAGCAGTTCGCCCCGCTGAACGGAGACAAGGTGGTCGAAGCGGACTGTTCCGTATGCATCATAGGAGGCGATTAAGGTTGAGACTAGGGGAAAACAGGAGCCCAAGAGTACGCCAAAAAGAGTATGGCGGACGGGGAATTTACCGTTTTTTGGTCTGCTAAATTCCATGCGATAGACCCAAATTGAAAAAAGATAAAAACTTTAATGAAAAAACAAAAAAACGATTGTAGAAAAAAACAGAAACTATTGTTTATTATGGCTTTATATTCTTCTCCGGACGCTCTCCCAAGATAAGATGTAGTTAATAAAAAAGTCAACATAATTTTTAACTTTTTTTAAAAGGCGATGACCTGAGGGAGTGTCGGTGTTTTGTTTGTGAATTATGTATATAGGGGTGGGTAGGACTCAAGCCCGTCGCCCACAGCCCGTGGTGTAGCTACTGGGCCATCGCGCTGCCCATTCCTGATGAGAATGACCGACGAAAAAGGAGGTATGCAGGATGCACATTACCCGCGTTGAACCCATTCCCATATTGGTGCCGCTGAAGCTGGGATTGACCACGAAGACGGCGCACGGCGAGCACATCGATTCGCCCTATGTCATCGTTCGCGTGCACACCGATGAGGGATTGGTCGGTCTTGGCGAAGCGACGCTGGCGCCGCGCTGGAGCGGCGAAACCAGCCCGGGGTGCGTAGCCGCCGTTCGCGATATTTTGGACCCGGCACTGCGGGGGGCTGACCCGCGTGACGTGCGCGCCTGCTCACAGTTTATGAATCGGGCGCTTAGGCACAATCCATTTACAAAAGCGGCGGTTGAAATGGCGCTGTGGGATCTGGCCGGAAAGGCGGCCGGTTTGCCGGTCTACCGGCTGTTGGGCGGCAAGGTGCGCGCGGTGCTGCCCATGAAGATGGTAGTCGGTGCGTTTGAGGTGCCCAAGGCCGTGGCTCTGGCCGAACAGTTTCTCGATTGGGGCGTGCGCCATCTAAAGGTTAAAGTGGGGCTCGATCCAGCGCAGGACCTGGAACGAGTGCGTGCGGTGCGCGCGCTGGCTGGAGCGGATGTGACCATTGGCATCGACGCCAACTGCGGTTGGAATGTGACCACGGCGCGCACCATGCTGAAGGCTATGGAAGCGCTCGACCTGCTGTTTGCCGAGCAGCCGGTGGGCAGCCAAGATCCCAGTGCGTTGGCGCAGCTGCGCGGTGCAACGACGATTCCCATCATGGCCGATGAGAGCGTGTTCACCCTAGCTGATGCATGGGACCTGACGAGTCGAAGGGCGGTGGACATCTTGAGCATCTATCCCGGCAAGACGGGTGGCATACTGCCGTCGATGGCCATAGCTAGCGTAGCGGAGGCCGCGGGCATCGCCTGCAGTATGGGCAGCAATCTGGAGTTGGGCATTGCCACGGCCGCCATGCTGCACCTGGGCGTGGCCGCACCGGTCATAGACAGCGAGACGTATCCCGGCGACTTCCTCGGGCCGCTCTACCACGAGGCGGATATGATTACAGAGCCGCTGTCGCTGGGCCCCTTGCACGCCGTCGTGCCCGAGGGACCGGGGCTGGGCGTGGAGCTCGACGAAGGGCAATTAGAGCGGTGGCGCGAGCGATCATAGCGCCGAGTTGCATCGCGGCTTTGAGGGTCAGCGCCCGGCCAGCGTAACGCCGAGTGCGGTCAACTGCTGTGCCAGTGCCTGGCGTGCGAGGGCTGGCGCGTCGACGCGGGGTGGGCGCACGGGGCCACCAGCTAGGCCTACCAGATCGAGACCGGTTTTGAGCAGAGCGGCATCTCCGTATTCGGTGCGCAGGTTTTCCAGCGGGGCTAGGCGTGCTTGGATGGCGACCATGGCATCCCAATCGTTCCTGCCGGCAAGGCGGAACAGCTCCAGTTCGTATTCGGGCGCGAAGTTGATGATGCCGGCTGTAAACCCCTCTATCCCCATCTGAAAGCGCAGGTGCAGCACGCCGGGGTTGTGGCGCTTGTTGCCGATCCACACAAAGCGATTGCCCAGCAGTTGAATGGCGGCAAAGAGGTTGTGGGGCGCTAGGCAGGGGTCTTTAATGCCGATGATGCGGTCGATCTCGGCTAGGCGTGCAAAGAATTCGGGGGGCCAACCCTGCGTGTTGTAGGGCATTAGGGGCAGCGCCGTGTGATCGGCCAGAAGGCGGTAGTGATTGTAAACGCCCTGCAGATCGTCGGGGACCTCGTTGCGGATATAGGGTGCCATGCCCAGTGCCACCTGCGCGCCCATGGCTTCGTATTGGGGCAGCAGTTCCAGCGCAGTTTTGCTATTGCCCGGCAGCGTGGGAATCACCAGCGCGCGACCGGCGGCCGTTTCTAAGGCTACCTTGCACAGGGTCGCCAGTTCGTCTGCGCTCAGCGCATTGATTTCTCCGGTGCCGCCGCCGATGCTCAGCACGCGCACGCCGCGTTCGATGAGAAAATTCAGATTGCGGGTAAAGCCCTCGCTATCGAGCTGGGTGAGGTCGTCCCTGCGAAACGGAGTAATCGCGTAGGCGTGGACGTTGCGCAGCTGTTGTTTAAGCGCTTCGGGAAACATGCTATTGGATCTCCTTGCAACGGATTGAATGGGCGACGACGCAGCTGGCCTTATAATGGCTCCATTGTGGGCAGCGGGCAATGCATGGGATTTGCCGACGGCCTAGCTGAGCCGATGGTTGGCTCTGCGCCCCTTACTAGAGAGTTGCCCGCGGCGGGTGCGCTGCCTATTATGGGGCACGGACGCCCATTCAAAGAGAGCCCATGCCGATGACTGCGCCGACCGTGCCTCAGGTTGACCTGCTCACTGATCGCCAGATTGCCCAGTTTAAGCGCGACGGCTATCTCGTGCTGCCCGCCGCGCTTGATGCAGATGGATGCGCCCGGATCCGCGAGCGCATGTGGCAGGTGCTCGGCGAGTACCTGCCGCGTCTCAAGCGCGATGATCCGACCACCTGGACGCCTATTACAGACGAAGAACACGCTCGCTTGAGCGCGCAGAAGCCGGCTAACGGGGGCGATCCCTACTGCGCTGGCAGGGGCCATCGCTTTTACATTCGCAACGGCACCGAGCCGCTAATGCTCGACGTGGCGCCCCGCGCGCTGTGGGCGGTTGCCGAGCAACTCCTTGGGGTGGGGACCCTAGTATGGCCGGCCGGCCACGATGCCGAGGGCTTTACGCGCGGCCCGTGCTTCCTATCAGACGACACCGTCAGCAGTTTCACTAGCCACCTCGGCCCGGCCGCAGCGGATTACCCGCGGGAGGAAACCTTTACCACCGATCCGGCGCTGCGCCTGCCCAAGACGGGGCCGGTGTGGATGACCGGGCAGGGCACGCGCGGCCTCTACTGCACGCTGCCCGGCAGCCCCGATCCCGGGCCCGACTACAGCGGTGCCCACTCCGACGGGGCGTGTTATGGCCGCTACGGTCTACAGTTTGCCGCCTATGTCGACGACTTGCCGCCGGCCAGTGGAGGATTCACCGTGTGGCCGGGTAGCCACGTGCCGATTTGGGAGGGACAGTGGGCCGCGTTTAAAGACGGAGAAAAACACACCGATAAGCACTTAGAAAATCGCCGTGCCGGCGGCTATACCGATCCAGCCATCTTGCGCGCCAAGGCGGAGATCGATCCCGTCGATACGCACGGCCCGGCCGGCACCGTGGTGCTTTGGCACACCAAAATTTTGCATATGGCTGGGCAAAACAGGTCGGCCGATATCATTCGGCAGGCGACCATCTATGGTTATATGAAAACGCCCGAGGCCTTGCCCGACGAAAGGGCGGCCGATAATGCGGGGGGCGATATATGGCGCGATTGGTCCGATGGGGTGCGCGCCATCGAGGTCTGATCGCCGCTCGTAGTTTAATTGAAGGCAGGCTCTGTTGCACGGAGGACGTCGAGCCGAAAAGTATTAGCGGACAGCAACATTGATGGTGATGTTAAGTGCATTTTGCGTGGAAGGATGTGCGGGTCCAAGGCCGGGCGCGTATGCCAGAAGAAAGGAGTGTAGTGATGGAGCCTTCAATTCACCTATTTGCCCGGGGCGATAAGAATCCGCTGGCCTATTATCGCCAGGTGCCCGGCGTGCAGCGACTGGTTGTGGATTTGGGCGGCGAGCCTGGCCAGATCGTCGAGCGGTCGTGGATCGATCACGTGCTAGCAGAATTGGCCGATGCGGGGCTGGGCTTGGCAGTGGTCGAGAGTTTTGTCATCAGCAACGCCATCAAGCTCGAATTGCCCGAGCGCGATCGGCACGTCGATGCCTTTTGTCAGACGCTGCGCAACTACGGGGCGGCGATGCGCGCGCGTGGACTGGAAGGGCCCTACCGGGTCTGCTACGACTTTATGGGTCCGGAAAACTGGTGGCGCAATTTGCTGGCGGTGCGCGACGAAGTCGATCGCGTGTGCATTGGTTACGACCCGCGCCAGCCGGAGCCAGAAATTGAGCAACTGGGTGATCGACCGCGTCTTGGCTATCCCGAAAGCTACACGGACGCAGAGTACCAGCACTTGGTTGACCTGTACCGCGCGCGCGGCGAAGAGGGCTTGTGGGATGCACTGACCTATTTTTTGCGCGCGATCATACCGGTTGCCGAAGAGGAAAATGTGTGGATGGGACTCCATCCAGACGACCCATCGTTCAACGTGCGCGGTCGGCCGCGCATTGTCAAAGACGGGGCTGCGCTGCGCAGGGTGGTCGAGACCGTGCCCAGTCCATCCAACGGCATCACCTTTTGCCCGGGGAGTTTGGCAACTCACCGCGGCAACGATGTGCTGGCGATTGCCGATGAGCTATGGCCCCACTTTGTATTTTGCCATTTCCGCAACATCCGCTTCCTGTCGGACGGAGACTTCGACGGCGAGACGGCATTTTTGGAGACCTACCACGCAGATGATAGGGGGGCCGTCCCCATTCCCGCGCTGCTAAAGCGGCTGCACGAAAAGGGATGCACAGCGCCTTTTCGCGCCGATCATGCCCCCGGTATGTTTGGCCACGATCTCAACTTCGGCTACGGCCTAGTGTCCCGGGCACAGGGGTTGAGCTACCTGCAGGGGATACTCGCCGGGCTGGATGCCGCCGGTTAGAGCGGCGTTGGGCAAATAGCGCTTCTACTCACATGGGCCGGTGGACACCCCTTGTCCACCGGCCCATGCGTGCCCGCGTCAAAAGTCATACAAAGGTATGATCATTTGCTTGAATATCAGACTATATGAGTTATCTAAAAATCCTTCCCAGAAGAGCGGCCGCACGATGCGCGCTTAGAGACCTCGCGTCCTTCGAGTTTCGATGGGGCTCATCAAGCGTTAGACGGCCCCCTAAGGAGGTGTTTACACAGGTTTATGTGTGTGCCGCGTGCTAAGCCCATGCGCGTTGCCGCCTCAACGACTTTATCGCGCATCTTGTCGCGACCAAACGAGCTTGCAAGGAAGAAAAAGGCTGCGCGTTGGGCGCACAGCGCGAGACGGCAGAGCTGGCGCGTGCGCTCCAACGGATATGCCCGTCATGCGAGTCATCCCTTGGGTATTCTTGATTTGATTTTGCATGGATGCCCTTCCGATTGATGTGGATCGATATACAGGACTCCCAACGGATTGCCGAATCATCTTTTCCGTATCTGCGGCCCGATCGAACAGCTCGCTCATATTGGATTTGAGAATGTCGCGTATCCGTGCGAAAGTTCCGTTGGCCATGGTTTTTCTCTCCTGTATGTGTGTTGCTGATCAAAGCGCGTTGTGAGACGACTACGCAAGAGCCGTACCAGCGCGTACACATAAGGTCTGCCAACGCGCCAATCGCCTCTATATCAATACGTTACCAACCTTTGGCTCCGCTGTCACCCGATCCGCGTTGGCGAATTTTACCAAATTAGCTGGCGGAATCCACCACCGTGTCCACCTCAACCGCGATCCCCAAGTCCAAGCTAAAGCGTTTACCGACAAAATCCTCTTTTGCGTAGTATCCAATCCCCATAGGCGCACCGCCACTACGGCCCGAGATCGGTCAATTGCTCGAAATTGCGCCGACTCACAGGCGGTCTCTTTACGAGACTGCTTTTTTGTCGGGGTTGCGTGCAAACGAACTCAGAAATCTAACAGTGGATCATCTCGATATGGAGCGCTGTGGTCTGCACTTAGATGCCGCGTGGACCAAGAACCGCAGGCCGGGTTTTCAGCCTCTTCCTCGCGATCTTGTGGACAGGTTGCGCACATTCGCCGCGTCGAGCGAAGCTCGAAGTATCTACGAGAAGAAATTTAACAGGCCAAATCTAACCGAGTGACGCCTGAAACCCCTCTCTTTTATGTGGCCTCACAGACCGATCGGGTGCTCAAAAATGATCTTCAAGCGGCTGGGATTATATGCACAGTCAAGGGCAAGCTTGACTTCCATGCCTGCCGGGTGGCCTTTATCAACCTGATATTGGAACAGGGGGACGTCACGCCCAAAGAGGCGCAGGAACTGGCCCGCCACGCTATGCTCGATATGACGATGAATGTCTACGGTAGGGTGCGCGAGCGGCGTCTGGCAGAAACTGTTAAGCGAGCGGGGAAGGGTATGTTGCAGCCGAAGTGCGTACCAGCTGTGTACCGGCTTGCCGTCGGCGCAGAACGAGAAAACGCAACCCTCGTAAAATCAGAAGGTTGCGTTTCTCAAAAGTTGGTAGCGGGGGCAGGATTTGAACCTGCGACCTTTGGGTTATGAGCCCAACGAGCTACCAGGCTGCTCCACCCCGCATC
>JAYOYH010000037.1:0-47757 GCA_038153405.1 Gemmatimonadota bacterium
AGCGGCGATTATCGAGCGCAAGGATCGCCTGATTGGCGAATTTGCCGACTACCGCGTCGGGCAGCTGCGCGATGGGCGCTTTGCCCTCTACGAAGAGCGCGCAGAATTCGTATCGCCCAATAGGATTCGGGTCGGCGACGAGACCATTGAGGGCGAGCGCTTTATCATAGCGACCGGTTCGAGCGTTCGTCACGTGCCCATTCCAGGGCTCGATGAGATCGGCTACATAACCAGCGATGAAGCGCTTTCGCTGCGCGAGCAGCCGCAGTCGATGCTGGTGTTGGGCGGTGGCCCCATCGCGCTGGAATTGGCGCAGTTTTACCAGCGCATTGGCACTCAGGTGCACCTGATTCAGCGCAGTCTTCACGTGCTGTCGACCGGAGATGAAGATCTGGCGCGTCCGCTGGAGGCACGCCTGCGCGCCGAAGGTATGCAGGTTTATACGGGGACGGAGCTGCACCGCTTTGAAGCGGCTGACGGTCTGAAGGTGGCGCACTTTTCGCACGGGGGGGAAGAGCGGCGCATCGCCGCCGAGGTTGTCCTGCAAGCGCTGGGGCGGCGCCCCAATACCGATGGGCTGGGGTTGGATAACGCCGGCGTGCACACCGAGCGCGGTCGCATCGTCGTCAATGCGGAGATGCGCACTAACCAGCCGCACATCTTTGCGGTGGGGGACGTGAACGGCCTGCACGAGATTGTGCACATCGCCATTGAACAGGGCGAGGTAGCCGCCTATAATGCAGTCCATTCCGGGCGTGCGGCCCATCGAACGGACGATCGTTTGGCCGCACAGGTCACCTTCACCGATCCACAAGTGGCCAGCGTCGGCCTGTCGGAAAAGGACTGCCAGGAAAGGGATATACCCTATCTGGTCGCCTCGCATCCCTTTGACGACCACGGCAAGTCGATGTGCTTGGGCGAGACGCACGGCCATGTCAAACTGCTGTGTGCGCCGCGCTCGGGCGAGATTATCGGTGCGCACATCGTCGGCCCAGAAGCCGGCGAGCTGATTCACGAACTCATTGCGGTAATGTACTTTCGCGGCACGGCGCATGACCTGATGAACATTCCACACTATCATCCCACGCTGGCAGAAATCCTTACCTACCCGGCCGAAGAAATCGTTGAACAAATGGAGTAGGTTCTCGAAGCATCTACTGCAGAGTAAAACGGCGCCCAGTCCACGCAGGACGGGCGCCGTTTTACGGTTGCGGTATTGGCCAATATAGTGGCCGATGCTTAGTCGTAGTACTCCTGTCCCAAGTGGGTAATGAGGTCTTCACCCATCATAAAGCGCAGCGTGTTCTTCAGCTTCATGAGCTGGATAAACAAATCGTGCTCGGGGTAGAGGCCGTCCGCCGTCTGTGGGCTCTTGAAGTAGAACGAGAGCCATTCCTGAATACCGCTCCAGCCGCAGCGCTGTGCCAGGTCGGTAAAAAGCACTAGGTCGAGGACTAGCGGCGCGGCCAGAATGCTGTCGCGGCAGAGGAAATCCACTTTGATTTGCATCGGATAGCCGAGCCAGCCGAAGATGTCAATATTGTCCCAGCCTTCCTTCTCGTCGCCGCGCGGTGGGTAGTAGTTGATGCGCACCTTGTGATAGATATCGCCGTAGAGCTCTTCGTGCAGCTTGGGCTGTAAGATGTACTCGAGCACGTCGAGTTTGCTGACTTCTTTGGTTTTAAACGAATAGGGGTCGTCGAGCACTTCGCCGTCGCGGTTGCCGAGAATGTTGGTGGAAAACCAGCCGCGCACGCCCAGCATGCGCGCTTTAAAACCGGGTGCGAGGATGGTCTTCATCAGGGTTTGACCGGTCTTGAAATCCTTGCCGCCGATGGGCATGCCCTGCTGCTTGGCCAGTTGGATCATGGCCGGGATGTCGACCGTCAGGTTGGGGGCACCGTTGAGAAAGGGCACGCCTTCCTGCAGGGCGGCGTAGGCGTAGATCATGCTGGGCGCAATGGAGGTGTGGTTTTCCTTGATCGCCTTTTCCAGGCTCTCTATATCGTTGTGCACGGCATTGGGTTCGAGGAAGATCTCCGTGCTGCCACACCAGATCATCACCAGTCGATCGACGCCGTTGTCTTCTTTAAAGCGCTGAATATCTTCGCGCACCTCCAGGACCATTGCCCACTTGTCCTTGCCGGCCTTTACGTGTGAGCCCTCGAGGCGGCGCACGTAGTCGCGGTCGAAAACGGCCTTCATTGGCTTGACGGCGCGCAGGCGTTCTTCAATGGCGTTGAGCGTGTCTTTTTGCAGCACGCCTGCGTGCTTGGCCGCCTCGTAGGCGTCATCGGGGAATACGTCCCAGCCGCCAAATACCAAATCGTCGAGTTCGGCCAGGGGCACGAAGTCCTTGATGAGGGGCGAGCGGCCCTCGGTGCGCTTGCCGAGGCGAATGGTGCCCATCTGCGTCAGCGAGCCAATGGGCTTGCCGAGGCCGGCTTTAATGGCTTCCACGCCGGCAATAACGGTGGTGGCTACGGCGCCCATGCCCGGCATGAGGATGCCGAGTTTGCCGCTGGCCGGTTTGATTTGCTTCGGTTTGTCCATCGGTATACTCCCGTGTGAGATTCGAATTACACCCTAAGAAAAACGCAATGGATTATATATTTAACAAATGAATTATTGCTATTTAAACTATAAAAAAATCCAATGAATAAATCGAGGCCAAGGTTTCGCGCTGTAAGGCGAGAACGACGTGGGTTTTACACGGCGACAATGAGCGCGTCGGGAAAGGCCCCCGCCGACAAATCGCGGCGCAGGGCGGCCAGATTCATACCCATATAGCTGTCGGCCTGTCCGAGGTGCCCCAGCGCTTTTGCGCGCAGTTTCTGCGTTCCGCGCGCATTGCCCTCACGCATTTTAACGCCCATGGCGGACAGTTGGATGAGCCCCTGGAGAAAGTGCGCGCAGTCCGAAGGGCGACGCTCCATTTTCCACAGACCTTCCCAGGCCTCGTGCGCCTCCCAATAGTACTGGTGATTAAATAGGTCGATGCCGTAGAGGTAGGGCGTGCACTCCATACACGTTTGCTCTGTGAGCGCGGGACCGGTGCATTCGGGGGCGCCGCGGCTGTGACCGTCGGGATGGGTTCGCGGATGCGGCGTTTGGCCTGGTAGATGCGCGTAGGGTGGAAACGGTTTGTCGGGCGCGTAGCGCGGGATGCGTTTCACGCCGCCAGCCGCTCTAGCTGGCGCAGTTCCTCGAGGCGCTCTACAAGGGGTTGCAATTCCTTGTAGCTGCTGAGCTCGGCGCGCAGCTGCGAGGCGCCGCGTAGCCCGCGGAAATAGCCGCCGTAGTGGCGGCGCATGCCGATCAGAGCGTGCCGTTCGGCATCGTGTTCTAGGCAGAGCTGCAGATGGCGTATGCACAGTTCGGCGCGTTCTTTCAGCGTGGGTTCGGGCAGCAGTTCGCCCGTTTCGAGGTAGTGGCGCGCCTCGCGGAAAATCCACGGGTGCGCAATGGCACCGCGCCCGATCATCACGCCGTCGCAGCCCGTCCTATCAAAGGCGCTCTTTACGTCCTGCGGCGTGACGACGTCGCCGTTGAGCACGACGGGTATGGACACGACTTCTTTAACGCGGGCAATCCAGGCATAGTCGACGGCGCCTTTGTGGCCCTGCGATCGCGTGCGGCAGTGAATACTCAGGGCGCGCACGCCGAGGTCTTCGAGCATGCGCGCCACGTCGAGAATTTGAATGCTGTCCCCATCCCAGCCTAGTCGTGTTTTGACGGTGACGGGTAAGTGCGTGGCCGAAATGACGCGGCGCACGACTTCCCTCATCTGCGGCAGGTCGCGCAGCAGGCCGGCTCCCGCTCCGCGCAGGGCGACGTTGCTGACCCAGCAGCCGCAGTTGATGTCGATAAGATCGGGGTTTTGTCGCGTGGCAATCTCGGCGGCCCGTTCCATCGACAGCGAAGCGGCACCGTAGAGCTGTATGCCCAAGGGGCGTTCTGCTTCGAGAAAGCGCAGCTTGCGAAAGGTGCGGCGCGGTCCGTCGGCGTCTTCGCGCAGTAGCCCTTCGGCATTGACGAATTCGGTGTAGACGATATCGGCGCCCAGCTCTTTGCAAACGAGGCGGAAGGGTAGCTCCGTTACGTCTTCCATCGGCGCCAGCAGCAGGCCGGGCGTCGCGCGTATGTCGTCAATGTGCAGCATGGCCATAGCGTTGCATTTATCGGGGACTATCGGGGACTAGATGTCTAACTAATAATAGGACATTGTCGTCATTCTACAATGCTAGTCGCGCCAAAACGGGCTGCGTTTGTCCGAGAATACGACGCGGCCAAAGTCGCGCGGGCTATGGAACTGCGGTTGCTCCGTTTGGCTGGGTTGCCACTGGCTGTACTGCGCGTTGGTCTTGCCGCCGAGGCGGTTGAGGTTGAGGTGCCAGACGTCGCCGGGGCGCGGGGGAATGGGTGCACCCGATGCGCCAAAGTTGCGCAGGGGGATGGCTGCTTCCAGAATCCAGTAGTGGTCCTCGTCGCTCTCGTCGTTGAGCGTGCCGACAATCGAGGTGGCGATGCGCACGCCCTCGGCATCCCAGGGCGGGTGGCTGACGCCGGGGCCTTCGGGGTGATACTGGTCGAGGAAAATGCCAAGCGCATTCATCTCTATATTGAAGTAGGCATCAGGATGGGCCGGGTTGGGTGCGGTGAATACCTCGACGCAGTCGTCCCGGTATACGGCGCTGTCGCGCCCGGTGTGTTCGGCCCAAATATGCGCATCCTCGTTGACGAAGAGCGCATAGAGATACTGATCGTCCCACAGCAGCTTGGCCACGGTTTGTTCGCGCTTCCCCTCTTGCCACCAGGGAAACACAAAGGAGCCGACGTCCGGGGCGGCCGTCCACGCGGCTTCGTCGAGCTGGCCGTCGATGCGCAGAGGGGCATCGACGCGGTAAATCGAGTAGGTCTCCTGTGCCAGCAGCGGAGTGGCTATCAGGGCTAGTGAGACGATGAGTGCGCCAATCATGAGCGGGCTCCCGTGGTTTGTGGGGTTGGTGTATCGACCTATTTGAGCGTCGAGTAGGGCAGCGACTTCATAATCCGTACTTCGCGGCGTCGTATGGTCGGGCGCAGCGTGCCGACGATCTTGGCCCATTCGGGGCTGCCGTAATAGGCCTCAATTGCCTGGTCGCGCGCTTTGGCGTTGGCAAACGAGCGCAGCCAGATAAACTCGTCGTCGCGATCGGGGTTTTCCCAAGCGGCGACAAAGGTTACGCCGTACTTGGCCATAAAGCGCTTGGCCTTTTTAAACTCGTCGAGAAAGACCTTCTTCTTGCCTGCGTGAAAGCGATAAATGCGCAATTCGTAGATCACGGAATGCCTCCTTGGTGAATGGATTGTTCGGTTGCGATCCACTGCACGTCGATGTCGTGCGATGCGGTGGGTACTTCGGAGCAGAGCTGGGACTCAAAACAGAGGCCGATGCGCACGGCGCGCAAGTGCGGCAAAAAGCGGTCGTAATAGCCGGCGCCATAGCCGATGCGGCCGCCGCGGTAGTCAAAGGCGATGCCGGGTATGATCGCCAGGTCGATGTGCTGCCAATCGTCTAGCCACCGCGCTGAGCGCGGGTCGGGCTGGGGAATGCCCCAGTGCACGGCGTCGAGTTGGTCGGGGTCGTCTATCAGCGCTGCGCCCATGGCATGCGATCCGACGTCGATGCGGGGAAGGGGAATGGCGTCGCGGTGGCCAATGACGGGCACGACGATTTCTTTGCCGGCACTGAGGGCGTGCTCGAGCAGCGGCCGGGTATCCAGTTCGTTGTCTTTGCCAGCCACGTAGAGGTGGATACAGCGCGCGTCGGCATACTGCGGCATGGCGCACAGGCGTTCGGCCGCGGCTCGGCTGTGCGCGGCGACTTGACGCGGCCGCAATGCTCTGCGCCGGGCCAAATAGCGCCGGCGCAGATGCGGTTTATCAGACGGTTCTGCGGCTCTGTACATGGCGGCATAATAGAACGCTCTACAAGGTGTGTCAAGCGCTTATCAGATGGTCCACAACGTCTTGTATTTCTTGACGTATGCAGGGGTAAACCATAGATTCAAGTTGTTTAAATAGGCCCACTTAAAGAGCGCGAAGGCCCTGCCGGATGCGCTGGAAAAACGACGATGTCTTCACTCGAAGTATCGCCCAAAGAATACGCTCCAGTTGCCAAGCTCGATGCCGAAGAAGACCAGCGCATACGCCAGCAGCTAAAAGAGCAGGGCGAACTGCCGCGCCACATCGCCATTATCATGGATGGTGATCGGCGCTGGGCCGTTGAGCGCAGCTTGCCCAAGACCGAGGGGCACCGCTACGGCCGCGAATCGGTGCGCGACATCGTGCGTGCCTGTGGGCAACTCGGCATCGACGTGCTAACGCTCTATACATTTTCAACGGAAAATTGGTCGCGCTCTAGGGAAGAAGTGCAGACGCTCATGCAGTGGCTGCGCGACAGTTTGCGCGACGAAGTGCCGGAACTACACCAGAACAACGTGCGTCTGAACGCCATCGGTCGCACCAATGACCTGCCGGGCGCCGTGCGCCTCGCACTGAAGGGCGCGCTGGCCAAGACAAAGAATAACACGGGGCTTCTGCTCAACCTCGCCCTCAACTACGGCGGTCGCAGCGAATTGGTCGACGCCGTTCGGAAATTGGCCACCCAGGTGCGAGATGGAAACCTGCAGCCGGATGAAATAGACGAGGAGCGCATTGGCGGTGCGCTGTACACGGCGGGTATGCCCGATCCCGATCTGCTGATCCGCACCAGCGGCGAAATGCGCTTGAGCAATTTTCTGCCTTGGCAGATGGTCTATACGGAGATCTGCTTTGTCGCCGAGGTGCACTGGCCCGACTTTCGCAGACAGCACCTCTATGAGGCCATCGCTGCCTATCAGCGGCGGCAGAGGCGTTTTGGCGGAGCCTGATAGGGACGCGCCAGCGGCGGAATCTTCGGCATCGAGCAGTGGGCGCTCTAATCTGGTGCAGCGCGTCCTCTCGGCCATCGCCTTCGTCCCCGGCGTGCTGTTGTTGGTCATGGGGGGCCGCTGGTCGCTGTTGGCGCTGGTGCTGTGCGTGGCGGTGCGCAGCGCTTGGGAATGGTGTTATCTCAGCGCTTCGGTGGGCTATAGGCCCAGCGTGCGCTGGGCGCTGGTGCTGACTGCTGGCATGGTTGGCGCGTGTTTCGCGCTGAAAGCCCAGTGGATTTTGGTATATTTGTCGCTGGCGGCCATGCTGCTTTTTGCCGCTGCGCTGCTGCGGGGCACGGAGCGCTATACCAGCAACGCGCTGCTGGGATTGGGCGCCGTGATATACGCCGGCCTGTTGGGCAGCGCGCCGTTGGCGCTGGTGCGCATCCTCGGCGAAGGGAGCGAAGCCCACTACTTGGTCGCGGTGCTCTTTGTCTCGATCTGGCTGACGGACGCCTTGGCCTATTTTAGCGGCAGGCAGTGGGGACGCAAAAAGCTAGCTCCGACCATCAGTCCAAAAAAAACGGTTGTCGGCTTTTGCGGTGGCCTGGTTGGTGCCCAACTGCCGCTGGTTTTGGGCGGCTGGTTGCCCTCGTTTAGCGCGACTGAGTTGGTGGGTCTATTTGTTCTGGTGGGCGTGGGAGGACAGGTGGGAGACTTGGTCGAATCGGCGATCAAACGCGATATGGGCAACGCCAAAGACGCACCGGCGTTGATTCCGGGCCACGGAGGTATGTTGGATCGCTTTGATTCGTATTTCTTTGCCTTTCCGCTGGCCTATGTCTATGCGGAATTGCTCATCGTTTTTCGCTCTTTCTAGAAACGCTATGATTACGACAATACTCTCTTTTCTCGTCGCACTGGGCGTGCTGGTCTTCGTGCACGAATTAGGCCATTTTCTGGTGGCCAAATGGTCGGGCATTCGCGTCGAGCGCTTCTCGCTCGGCTATCCTCCCAAAATGATCGGTTTCACCTACGGCGAGACCGAGTACTGCATTTCTTGGGTGCCTTTTGGCGGCTACGTAAAAGTAGCGGGCATGGCCGACGTGGGCAGTGAAGAAGGCACTGGCCAGCCTTGGGAATACACCTCCAAGTCGGTGTGGACGCGCATGGCTGTCATTGCCGCCGGCCCCTTTATGAATTTCCTCTTCGCCTTTGTGGCGCTGGCTTTTCTGTTCAAGGCATATGGCGTCGATACGTTTGACAGCACGCGGGTCGACCCCCAGGAAGGTTCGGTTGCCCAATCGCTTGGGTTGGCCCAGGGCGACGAGGTGCTGAGCGTAGGTGGAGTAGAGGTGGACAATGCCTACAGTCTGGTCGAGGCATTAAAAGAAGCCACCGAAGAGGGCGCACACCTGGTCGTCGAACGCAAGGGAAAGGTGCTCGAGTTTGACCTGCCGGCTGTGGGTGAAAGGGGCTACGGGCTGCAGGTGCTGCCCCCGACGACGGTTGGTCAGGTCGTCGGAGATATGCCGGCATCCCAAATCGGCCTGTTAGAAGGCGACAAAATCGTCGAAGTCGCCGGCGTGCAGGTAACCAGTTGGTCCGATATGAGCGAGGAAATCCGTCGCTATCCCGATCAGCAGATTGCGCTGGCATGGGAGCGCGACGGGCGGCGCATGCAGTCTGTCATTGCTCCGCGCGCCTTTGCCGAAGGGGATTCGACCGTGGGGCGCATTGGCATCAGTCCGCACCAGTCGCGCCTCGATGTGGGCATGGGCCAGGCGCTGCTGCTGGGCGCGGCCGGTGTCTACAATTCGTCGGGTCTTATCCTCGGCTTTCTCGGACAGCTTTTTCAAGGCGATCGCTCGACCGATGAATTGGGCGGTCCGCTGCGCATCGCAAAGATGGCCGGAGAGACTGCCGAACGCGGTCTAGGCGATTTCATCAGTTTCTTGGCCATGCTCTCGGTGAACTTGGCCATTATCAATCTGCTGCCTATCCCCGTGCTGGACGGCGGCCACCTGACCTTTTTGACGCTCGAAGCCATTATGCGTCGTCCCCTATCGCTGCGCCAGCGCGAAGTCTCGCAGCAAATAGGCATGGCTATCATGCTGTTTATCATGGTGCTGGTAACGTTCAACGACCTCAATCAAATGGTCTTCCATCACATCGTAAACCTGTTTGGGTAGGGCGCGCCCGCACCCGTTGCAACCCGGTGGATTGGAGCCCCTGCGGGGGCTCCTTTTTCATGGATAAAGCAAAGGAAAAGATTCGCGCTAAAGCGCGAGAGTTGGGCTTTGCGCTCTTTGGCGTGACGCCGGCCGATCCGCTGCAGGGGGCCCAGTTCTACGCGCGCTGGGTCGCGCTGGGCTACGCCGGTGCGATGGACTACCTGAAGCGCAATATCGACAAGCGCGCCGACGTGCGCGCCTTGGTGCCCGCTGCTCGGAGCGTGCTTTGCCTGGGCATGGACTATTGGCAGCCGACGCCGGAAGCGGTCGACGACAGGCCGCGCGGTCGCTTCGCTGCCTACGCGCGCGGCGACGATTACCACGAGGTGATCAAAGGGCGCCTCTTTGCGCTGTGGGACTTCATGCGCGAAGAAATTGACAGCGATTTACAGGGCAGGGTCTACGTTGATACGGCCCCGGTGCTGGAGCGCGAACTGGCCCAGCGCGCCGGTCTGGGCTGGTGGGGCAAGAATACCTGCCTCATCAACAAGCGCAGAGGGTCGCACTTTTTCCTGGCGGAGATCGTCTCGACGCTGGTACTGCCACCCGATGAGCCGGCCACCGACCACTGCGGTACTTGCACGCGCTGCATGGATGCTTGCCCCACCGATGCCTTTCCCGAGCCCTACGTACTCGACGCGCAGCGCTGCATTTCCTATTTGACTATCGAGCTAAAGGGATCCATTCCGCGCGCCTTGCGCAAGGGCATGGGTGACTGGGTCTACGGCTGCGATATCTGTCAGGATGTCTGCCCGTGGAATCGCCGCGTCGCGCAGTCCAGCGAACCGGCCTATCGCAGTCGGCCCGGCGTCGAGCGCCCCGATTTGATCGAGTGGATGGGACTGGATGGCGAAGCATTCAACAATATGTTTCGCCGGAGTCCGGCAAAGCGGCCCAAGCGGCGCGGCGTGCTGCGCAACGTGGCTGTGGCCCTGGGCAACAGCGGCGACGCGCGCGCCGTGCCACCGCTCATCGACGCCCTGCAAGACGAAGAGGCGCTGGTGCGCGGTCACGCGGCCTGGGGACTGGGTCAGCTAGGGGGCGAAGCAGCGCACGCGGCGCTGCGCGCCCGCTTGGCTGCGGAAGAAGACGTCGAGGTGCGCGCGGAGATTGAGCGTGCCCTGAGCGCCGACCACGGCGGACGAGCGACAGATGATGGGGAGGTCAGTTGACACAGCGAAAAGCGAGTCTGCGCATAGCGCATATGACCGATGTCCATATACAGCCGGAGCGCGGTGCCGAAGAGGGGCTGCTGCAGGCGCTCGGTCACATGCGGTCACAGGCGGTGCCGCCCGCGCTGTTGCTGACCGGCGGCGACGCGGTGATGAACGCCACGGACGAGTCGCCGGAGCGCATCGACGCGCTCTGGGCGCTGTGGCAGCGCGCTATGGAAGAGGTGGAGTTTGCCGAGGTGTTTCACTGCTTGGGCAATCACGACGTGCTGAGCTGGAACGCTGACGACGGCGTGGCGCGCGCATACAAGGAGCGCGCGCTGCGCGAGCTGGGCATGCCGGAGCGCTACTATAGTTTTGAGCGCGGCGGCTGGCACTTTATCGTGCTGGATAGCTGTCAGCCATTGGACGGTGGCTATACGGCGCACCTAGATCGGGTGCAGTGGGCATGGCTGTGTGAGGCGCTGGCACAAGCGGGCAGTGCGCCCGTATGCATCGTTTCGCACGTGCCGATGCTCAGCGTGACGGGTGCGATCTACGACAATGGGCGCATGCGGGATCACCACTGGCAAATTCCCGGCGACTGGATGCACACGGATGCGTTTGCGTTGCAGGCGCTGTTTGCAGCACATCCCAACGTGCGGCTATGCCTGAGTGGACATATGCACCTGCGCGACCGCTGCGAGTATAACGGGGTTACCTACATATGCAACGGCGCGCTGTGCGCGGGCTGGTGGGGCGGCGATTTGCAACAGTGCGACGAGGGGTATGGCGTCGTCGACCTCTACGCCGACGGCTCGTTTAATTACCAGTATGTGTCGTTTGGCTGGCAGGTGCGCGACTAGTAGCGCAGATCGGCGACCCAGGCCTCGTCGGGATGCGTTTCCCAGTGTGCGCGCAGCGGCACTTCGTTGGCGAGAAATTGGCCGCGGTGGCGCACGCCGCCGTGCGAGATATTGAGACTGAAGGCGGGGCGGTCGTCGCCGGCCGTTACCCAATGCGGCGTCAGCAACTGGTTCCACAGCACGTCGCCGTGGTGCATCTCGTAGGAAAGCAATTCGTCCGGGGCAACGGAGGGGATATCCGTGGTGCGCGGCGCGTTGCCCTTCTGCACGATGTGGGCGATCGGCGCGTGCTTCTCCGGATCGACAAAGCCGTTAAAAGTTTTGACGCCGTCCAGTTGCCAGGCCACCACGTGTGAATAGTCGGCGTGGAACGTCGAGGAGACGCCCGGCATCGAGATAAATATGTAGGGAGCGCAGCGCTGCCAGGTATAGCCGTGCTGTGATAGGAACGTGCGCCAGGGAATCATGATCTGGTCCTGTAGCGCGTGCAGAAATTGACCCGGTCCATAAAAGCGATTGAGCTCGAAGTTACTCAGGCCAAAACCGCCCCTTTCCAGCACTTCTTCAAGGGGAGCCGTGCGCGCCCAGTGCGTGAGTTCGCCTTCCTGGTCTTTGTCTTTCTGCTGCGGAGACCGCATCTTGGTCTCTTCATCGCGGCGCAGTATGTCGATGACTTCTTCTACCGGCGGCATGTGCATATCAAAGGGGAAGAGTTCGGGCGCGATGAGAAAGTTCTGCGTCTGCTGCAGGTGGGCGAGGAACTGCGCCGGCGTGCGGGCGACGCGGTGCTGCGTTTGCGGGACAACGGCTGCGGTAGTAGACATGACGGACTCCTATGCGTGCGGGCGATCAGCCCCAGCGACTGCTGTACACCGGTTGAACGTTTCTAATGTGTCCAATTGAGCGCGCGCGTGCAACGGGCTCGCGCCGATCGCGCCTGTGCTGGCCGCCTATATGTCGCTGCGGAATAATAATATATATTTCTAGCGTTCGTTTTTTGTGCAGTCTGCCAAGTGCGTTTGCCCGGCGCTGATTAAAACAGCTCTCGTTGCGAGAGCGGACTCCGTCCATTGAAAGGCATGAACTATGAGTGCTTTTGAAGCGTACATTGCCGAAATCGAAGACCGCAAAGGTCAGGGGTTACACCCCAAGCCGATTGACGACAGCCAATTACTCAGTGAAATCATTGCGGACATCAGGGATGTGGACAGTCCGCACCGTGCGGATTCGCTGAACTTCTTCATTTATAACGCGCTGCCCGGGACGACCAGTGCGGCTGGGGTTAAGGCGCAGTTTTTGCGAGAAATCATCCTCGGAGAAGTCCGAGTTGAAGAGATATCGCCGGCCTTCGCCTTTGAGCAGCTTTCGCACATGAAGGGCGGTCCATCGATTGGAGTGTTGCTCGATCTGGCGCTGGGTGATGACGCGGCTATTGCCAAAGAGGCCGCAGCCGTCCTGAAGAGCCAGGTTTTTCTCTATGATGCCGATACCTACCGGCTGGAGCAGGCCTTCAAAGGGGGCAACCCCATTGCCGAGGACATTCTCCAAAGCTACGCGCGGGCCGAGTTCTTCACCCAACTGCCGGACGTGGAAGAAGAGATCCAGGTCGTCACATACGTGGCTGGCGTGGGGGATATCTCTACGGATTTGCTATCTCCCGGCAACGAGGCCCACTCTCGTTCGGATCGCGAGTTGCACGGCAAGTGCATGATTTCTCTGCAAGCGCAGGCGGAGATAAGGAGCCTGCAGGCTGCTCACCCCGACAAGCGGGTGATGATGATCGCCGAGAAGGGCACCATGGGCGTGGGATCTTCGCGCATGTCGGGTGTTAACAACGTGGCGCTGTGGATTGGAAAGCCGGCCAGTCCCTACGTGCCGTTCGTCAATATTGCGCCCATCGTCGCGGGAACTAACGGCATCTCGCCGATTTTCCTGACGACGGTCGACGTCACGGGGGGTATCGGAATCGACCTGAAAAATTGGGTTAAGAAAGTGGATGGAGACGGCAATCCCGTGCTCGGCGAAGATGGCGAATCCATTCTCGAGGAAGCCTACTCGGTGGCTACCGGCACGGTTCTGACCATCAACACGAGGGAGAAGAAACTCTACCACGGCGGCGGGGAGCCGATTGATATTGCGCGATCGTTCACGCCGCAGAAAATGGAGTTTATGAAGGCGGGCGGATCTTACGCCGTCGTATTTGGCAAGAAACTCCAGACCTTTGCGGCCAACGCGCTCGGGGTAGAGCCCACGCCTGTATTTGCGCCGGCAAAAGAGGTTTCGCACGAAGGACAGGGCCTTACGGCCGTGGAGAAAATATTCAACAAAAACGCCGTGGGATCGACTCCGGGCAAGATCCTGCACGCCGGTTCCGACGTGCGCGTAAAAGTTAATATCGTCGGCTCTCAGGATACGACCGGTCTGATGACTTCTCAGGAGCTGGAAGCGATGGCGGCTACGGTGATATCGCCCATAGTCGACGGCGCCTACCAGTCGGGCTGCCATACCGCTTCGGTGTGGGATGCAAAGGCGCAGGCGAACATTCCCAGGCTCATGAAGTTCATGCACGACTTTGGGCTGATTACGGCGCGCGACCCGCAGGGCGAATATCACGCGATGACCGACGTGATTCACAAGGTGCTCAACGACATTACAGTGGATGATTGGGCGATTATTATCGGGGGCGACTCGCATACGCGCATGTCCAAGGGCGTTGCCTTTGGCGCCGACTCGGGCACCGTCGCTCTCGCGCTGGCCACTGGCGAGGCGTCCATGCCCATTCCCGAATCGGTGAAAGTTACATTCAAGGGAACGATGCGCGACTTCATGGATTTTCGCGATGTGGTACACGCGACGCAGTATCAGATGCTGCAGGCATTCGGCGGCGAAAATGTATTCCAAGGTCGAATTATCGAGGTCCACCTCGGCACCCTGCTCGCCGACCAGGCCTTTACGTTCACCGACTGGACGGCCGAAATGAAAGCCAAGGCATCGATCTGCATATCTCAGGACGATACGCTAATCCAGTCTCTAGAGGTCGCCAAAAGCAGAATTCAGATTATGATTGCCAAGGGCATGGACAACGAGAAAAGTGTCCTGCAGGGCCTTATCGACAAGGCGGACAAGCGCATCGCCGAGATCCGATCCGGAGAGAAGCCGGCGTTGGCGCCCGACGCCAACGCCAAGTACTTTGCCGAATTCGAGGTCGATTTAGACGTTGTCGCGCAGCCGATGATCGCCGACCCCGACGTGCACAACGAAGACGTATCCAAGCGCTACACGCACGATACCATTCGCCCGCTGTCCTACTACGGCGGTCAGAAAAAAGTCGATCTCGGCTTCGTCGGCTCCTGCATGGTGCACAAGGGAGACCTAAAAATCGTGGCGCAGATGCTTCGCAATGTAGAGGCGCAAAAGGGCATCGTTGAGTTCAACGCCCCGTTAGTCGTGGCCGCTCCCACTTATAACATTATTGACGAACTCAAAGTCGAGGGCGATTGGGACGTGTTGCAGAGATATTCCGGCTTCGAATTCGACGATAACGCGCCCAAGGACACGGCGCGGACGGAGTACGAGAATATGATGTATCTCGAGCGCCCCGGATGCAATCTGTGTATGGGGAACCAAGAAAAAGCGGCCAGAGGCGATACCGTTATGGCCACGTCTACCCGCCTGTTCCAAGGGCGCGTCGTCGCCGATTCGGAGCGCAAGAAAGGGGAGTCGCTGCTGGCGTCTACGCCGGTCGTGGTGCTCTCGGCCATTCTCGGTCGAACGCCCACGGTAGAAGAATACGAAGCGGCGGTAGTTGGAATTGAGCTGACGCGATTTGCGCCGCCTAGTCGCCATTTGAGCACGCCGTCGCCGGACCACCTGCTCGTCTATTAAGGCGCTGGTGGCTGCTGCTGCGCGCGGCGCTGTGCACAATAGCTGGGCAGACGGCTTTAGCGGGGGCGCTGGACGAGGAAATGCCCAGCGCCCCTCGTTTTTTCAACGCATTCGGTGATCGACCTATGACGCGCTTTATCTATCTTTCCGATACGCACTGGGGCGTAGACGCGCCGGGCTACACGATGCAGACCGCGCAGCCCAATGAACTGTCGCAACTGCTGGGCGCCCTAGAAGCGTGGATAGAGTCGCACGCGCCGATCGATTTCGTTCTGCACGGCGGCGATATGATCGATAGCACTAGCGCGGAAAACATCGGACGCGTCGCCGAGCTTTTTCGGCTGTCGGTGCCGGTTTATCTGTGTCTGGGCAATCACGACCTAACGCGTGCAGATGCGGTTGATATGTGGCTCGACCTAGCGCCCCATTTTTTCATCGGCGGTCCAGACTTTGCGCTGGAAACTCCCGACTGCCTGCTACACGTGGTGCCCAATCAGTGGGGGGCAGAGCCCTACTTTTGGAACGGCGTGCAGGAACCCCACTTTTTGCCCGACCAAGAGCAATCGCTGGCTGCGGGCTTGGGGCGCGACCGCGACAAAGTGCACGTCTTGTCTACCCATAGCCCATTTTTCGGCGTGCCGCCCGAGCAGACGGGCTTTGACGCGCCCTTTCACCAGCCGCCGCAGAGTTTTGTCGATTGCGGACAGGCTCTGTTTGCTGCGCACGCTCATCTGCGCTGTGTGCTCGGCGCCCACAGCCATATCAATACCTGCGTTGCACGCGGCGATCAATACTTGGTCACGAGCAGCAGCTTTGTCGAAACGCCCTTTGATTTTAAGTGCATTCACATCGCCGATGGCCACCTTTCGATGGCCACGCACAGCCTGGCAGGCCGCATTGATCTTCCTGCGTCCTACGACTATGAAAAAACATTCGTACAGGGAAGGGCATGCGATCGGTTAATCGTTTGAAACGTGCGGACAGCGCTAGCGTTAGGTGCGTTTGTCGGCGATGATGACGGAGATCGTTTTCCACTCGAGGTGGCGACATATCTCAAATTGCAGATGGCCAGCGATGATTTGGTAGCGACCTTCCGAGTCGGGCTGCATCACCACGATAGGTTGACGCAGCCAGGAGGGCGACGCACTTTTGGCCGCCTCGGCAATGTCTTCCTCATCGCCTGGTTGCAACGTTGAGTGGATGGTGCTCAACGCAATCTCGCGCACGTCCTCCCGCGGTAGGGGAATGGCGTTATTGGCCGGTCTTGGAAGCGATTCATCGTCTTTGCGTCCAGCACCGGTGCGGTAGGAATAGATGTAGGGTATGGCTAAGTCGACAGAGCGATTTTCCTGCACCCCCTCAAAGATCATCTTGGTGATGCGATAAGAAATCTCGGCGCGATCGTTTACGCGGGTCTGGTAGCGCAGGCGCAAGTAGACGCCGTAGTCGTAGAGATCCGAGCGAATATAAGGCTGCACGCCCGTCGACTGAATGATGTCTTCCGTCACGTTAGTGGCCGCGCGTAGCATGATGTGCTCGGCCTGTTCCCAATTCGAATCGTAGGTGATGCGCACAATCACCTCGTCGAGCATGTAGGGGCTCTCTTGCATGACGGTGTAATTGATGACTACCTGGCTGAATAGCATGGCATTGGGCACCAAAATGTAGCGCCCAACCGCTTCCTCGCTGCCGATCGTACCGCCGACCTGATTGAGGTAGGTGTACATCGGTCCCGTTTCCTTGACATCGCCGGTCAGGCCCAAACTGGGAAATTGCACGCGATCACCGGGGCGAAAAGGGCGCTTGAGTGAAACGAGGATCCACGCGGCAAAGCCGCTGACAGGTGCCTGCAGCGACCAGCCCAGTAGCATGCCGCCAAAGAGCGAAAAAAAGGTGCCAAACGTAGCTAGAGAGCCCATGCCATAGGCGATGCCCATCGCCACCGATAGCACGGCGAGCAGGCGGTAAATACGCCCAATCATGGCGCCTTCGACAGGAGGGCGTTTCTTGTGTGCAAGAAATAGGTGGGTGAGAAACGTGACGGCTTCACCCGCGACTAGTAAACCCGCTAAAAGTGCGATCAGTGCCTGCAGAGAGTGACCGGAGGGCAGGACGTAAACGGGCTCAAAGATGCGGTCGGTTAGGTAGGCGATAGCGGCTATGGCTAGCCACATACCCAAGGACAGCGCGGCGTTGAGCTTGTATTTGGGGTTGCCAGTTGGCATTGGTCTGCAAACGGAATGCGCCGGGCGGCATGCGCGGCGCGAGGGAAACAAAAATAAGGGCGTGCAGTGCTTTGTGGAAGTGGGATAGAAAGAAAAAGATGACGCGGGGGATCAGAAAGTGTTTCGGTTCGGTGCCCATGCCTGTTTTTTTACATGGTTGGCAACGTGAGCACAAGGCAAAAAATGGATCGACAGTACGCCATTTGATCAGTATACTATTCCGTCACCAATCGGTCATCACCCCTTCGCCTCCGACTGAGTTTTATGCGTTTTTTGTGAGGCCTTCGCCGAATAAGACCATTGCAGAGAGTACGATCTCTTTGTCGTCGGCGCGCTGCTAGCGAGCTGTAGAAGCGGGATGAGCGCGCCTCCCATCATTGAGCTGAAAGGCGTCGTCAAACGCTACGGAAACAAGGTCGTGCTGCCAGGCATCGACCTGAGCGTTGAAGACGGTGAATTTCTCACCCTGCTGGGCCCCTCTGGCTGTGGCAAGACGACTATCCTGCGCCTGCTGGCCGGCTTTGAGGCGGCGCAAGAGGGCGAGGTTCATATCGACGGCCAGCGCGTGGATGACTTACCGGCCAATAAGCGCCCGGTCAACACTGTTTTCCAGCACTATGCCCTATTCCCCCACATGCGCGTTTTCGATAATGTCGCCTTTGGCCTGCAGGTAAAGGGCATCGGGCGCGACGAAGTTGAGCGGCGCGTGCGCGATGCTCTGGAGATGGTGCGGCTGGGCGAATATGCCCAGCGCAAACCGCACCAGCTGTCCGGTGGACAGCAGCAGCGCGTGGCGCTGGCGCGCGCCGTGGTAAATCGACCGCGTCTGCTCTTGCTCGACGAGTGTCTCAACGCGCTCGATTACAAGCTGCGCCAAGAGATGCGGATTGAATTAAAACAGCTTCAGCGCCGCTTGGGCATCACCTTTCTCTTCGTTACGCACGACCAAGAAGAGGCGCTGTCGATGTCCGACCGCATCGCCGTCATGCGCGAGGGGCGCATTGAGCAACTGGGCACGCCGCGCGCGCTCTACGAGAAACCGGTTAACCTCTTTGTCGCTGGCTTTGTCGGCGAAGTCAATATCTTTGCTGCGCGGGTCGTGGCCGCTACGGCCGACGGCGGCTGGGAAGCGGAGATCGCCGGCGTGCGCTGTCGAATTGAGGGCGATGGGCTACGCGCGGGGCATCAGGTGCAGGTGCTGCTGCGTCCGGAAGACATGCGTTTGGAAGACTTGCCCACCGGTGCGCCGGCAGCGGGGCACTTGGTCGGCCATATCGTCGAGCGCATTTACAAGGGGCGCACTCTGGACTCCATCGTAGAACTTGAGGGTGGACAGCGCGTGGCGGCCAGTGAGTTTTTTGACGAAGAAAGTCCCGATTTCGATTATGCGCCGGGCAGTCGCGTGAGCGTGGGGTGGGTACCTGGCTGGGAGATCGTGCTGGCCGATGCGTAATGTCTTTTCCTTTCGCAATCTCGCCCTGACGCTGCTGGGCGGCTGGCTGGCACTCTTTGCGCTGTTGCCCAACGCATTGGTGTTGTTGACGAGTTTTCTCCGCCGCGACGAGCGCGATTTTGTCGCCTTTGAATGGACGTTGGAGAGCTACCGCCTGCTCATTGACCCCGTCTATGTGCAGGTCTTTGTCCACTCGACGCTGCTGGCGGTAGCGGCAACGGTCGGCTGCCTGTTGATCGGCTACCCCTTCGCCTTTATACTGGCGCGTCAGACGCCGAGTCGGCGGCGCATGTTGCTGCTGCTGATCATGGTTCCGTTCTGGACCAACTCGCTGGTGCGCAGTTACGCCATGCGCACGCTGCTGGCAGCCAAGGGCGTGATCAACGAGGTATTGCTTTGGCTCGGACTAATCGACAAGCCGCTGCGCATGCTCTACAACGATGGAGCCGTAGTCGTCGGATTGGTCTACGTGCTGCTGCCCTTTATGGTGCTGCCGCTCTACGCCGTGATGGAAAAACTAGACGGGCGGCTGCTGGAAGCAGCCGTCGACCTGGGGGCTAGCCGCCTGCAAACCTTTCGTCGCGTCGTGCTGCCGCTCACGCTGCCGGGCATGGTCGCCGGCGCACTGCTGGTCTTTCTGCCGGGGCTGAGCATGTTTTACGTAGCCGATCTACTGGGCGGCGCCAAGAGCATGCTAGTGGGCAATTTCATCAAGAATCAGTTTCTTTCGGCGCGCAACTGGCCCTTTGGCTCGGCTGCTTCCGCCGTCTTTATGGGCTTGATGGGTTTGCTACTGGTCGCCCAGTGGAGCAGTCGACGCTGGCTGGGGCAAGAGAGCAACGAACTATGAGCCTCCTCAAATCGACCTATGTTCTGCTGGTCTACTGCTTTCTCTACCTGCCCATTGCCGTCGTCGTTGCGCAGTCGTTCAATGCGGCAAAATACGGCACGCGCTGGCAGGGGTTTACGCTGGCCTGGTATGAGAAGGCACTGGCCAGTCCCATTCTCGTCGAAGCGGCCCTCAATTCGCTGTGGGTGGCGATGCTGGCCGCTACGCTGGCCACTGGCCTGGGCACGCTGGGTGCCATTTGCCTGTTCCGCTATCGCTTTCGCGGCCGCGAAATCATGCGTGGGCTGCTGCTGGCGCTGATGATGATACCCGATATTGTCATGGGTATTGCGCTGCTGGTGCTCTTTGTCGCGCTGGGCTGGGCGCTGGGCTTTTGGACGCTCCTAATTGCCCACATTACCTTTTGCCTGCCCTTTGTCGTGGTTACGGTTTATGCCCGGCTGCGCGACTTGAACCCACATTTGGTCGAGGCGGCTATGGATCTGGGCGCCAGCGAGTGGCGCGCGCTGCGCGCCGTTGTCATACCGCTTATGGCGCCGGCCATTGCCGCCGGCTGGCTGCTCAGCTTTACTCTGTCGATCGACGATGTGATCGTCAGTTTTTTTTCTACCGGCCCGACGTTTGAAATCTTGCCGTTGCGCATCTATTCGATGGTGCGCGTCGGCGTTAAGCCAGAGGTCAATGCGTTGGCGACCCTGCTCTTTATCATTCCGTTTGTTTTTATCACCCTTTCACAATTTTTCTCGAAGGAGGAAGAGCGAACGTGAAAAAGGCTCTCTTCTGCGTTGTGTGGCTGTGCGCCGCCCTGCCGGCGCTGGCGTCCGATCGTCAGGTGTTCCTGTTTAACTGGTCGGAGTATATGCCCGATGCCGTCTTGGAACAGTTCAAGGAGGAAACGGGTATCGAAGTGGTCTACACCACCTTCGACAACAACGAATCGATGTACGCCAAGCTCAAGCTGACGGGCGAAAGCGGCTACGACATTGCGGTGCCCTCCACGTACTTTGTTAGTCGCATGCGCGCAGAGGGGCTGTTGCAGAAACTGGACAAGAGCAAGCTGAGCAATCTGCAGCATATCGATTCCAACAAGCTCAATCAGCCGTTTGATCCGAACAACGAGTATAGCATCCCCTATTTGTGGGGCAGCACCGGCCTGTCGGTCAACGCCGCTGAGGTAGCGGTCGATAGCGTGCGTTCGTGGTCAGACCTGTGGAGGCCCGAGCACGCCGGACAGATTTTGCTGATAGACGACGTGCGCGATGTGTTTTCGATGGGTTTGCACGTGTTGGGCTACTCGGCCAATAGCACGGATTCGCTCGAGATACACCGCGCCTACGAAAAGCTCAAAGAACTGGTGCCCGGCGTGCGCGTCTTTGATGCCGATTCGCCGAAGATGCCCTACCTGAATGGCGAGGTGAACGTCGGTATGAACTGGAACGGCGAGGTATTTCAGGCGGTCGAAGAAGGCGCGGATATTGCCTATATCTATCCGAAGGAAGGGGCTATGCTGTGGATGGACAACTTGGTCATTCCCAGCGGCGCCAAGCACGTAGAGGATGCCCACACCTTTATCAACTTTTTACTGCGTCCAGAAATAGCCAAAATGATTTGCGAGGCTATCGGCTACGCTTCGCCGAACAAGACGGCCATTGGCTTACTTGACGAGGCCGTGCGCAGCAACCGCACGGTCTATCCGACGGAAGAGGACCTACGCGGTTCGGAGTTTCAGAACGACGTGGGTCCGGCCATTGCCATCTACGAAAAGTACTGGGAGCTGTTGAAGACAGGGCACTGAGCGGCTCTGTAGTACCCCGTGTGGTATCTCTACGTGATTCGCTGTGGCGACGACACGCTCTACACCGGCATCACGACCGATGTAGAGCGTCGCTTGGCCGAACACCAAAGCGGCGGTCGGCGTGCGGCAAAGTATTTACGCGGCCGCGGGCCGCTCGAACTAGTGGCTAAGGTCGGCGTGGGTGAGCGCGAGCAAGCCGCGCGCTTGGAGCACCGCGTCAAGGCGCTGTCGCGCAGTGAAAAAGAGCGCCTCGTAGAAGACCCGGCGCTGCTGGTAGAGATGGTAGAATTGCTCTGAGAAAAAGGCGAGGGGGCGATGGAATAATTCCATCACCCCCTCGCCTTAGCGGTGCGGGGAACTACAATTGGAGTGCCGCTACGACTTTGTCGCCGAACTCGGCCGTGCTAATGAGCTGTTCGCCGCCGCGCGATAGATCGGCCGTAGTAAAGCCATCGGCAAAGACCTGCTGCATGGCGTTCCACAGCGCGTCCGATTCGGCCTTCATGCCAAAGCTCTTGTCGAGCATGAGCGCGACCGAACCGATCATCGAGTAGGGGTTGGCAATCCCCTGCCCGGCGATGTCGGGCGCCGAGCCGTGTGAGGGCTCGTAGTAGGCTTTCTCCGGGCCGACGCAGGCCGAGGGCATCAGACCGAGCGAACCGAGCAGACCGCCGCCTAAGTCGGAGAGAATATCGCCGAACATATTTTCCATGACCATGACGTCGAACTGCGTCGGCTTGAGAATGAGCAGGGTGGCCGCCGCGTCGACGATGATGTGTTCGACGGCGACGTCGGGATATTCCGGTGCCACTTCTTCGAGAACCTCGTTCCACAGCACGCTCGACATCAGCACGTTGCTCTTGTGCACGTTGTGCAGCTTTTTGGTGCGTCCCTGCGCCTCGCCAAAGGCGACGTGCATAATGCGGCGAATCTGGTCTTCGTCGTATTCGAGCATTTCGTTGACGTAGCGCTTGCCCTCTCTTTCGCCGCGCTCTTTGCGGCCGAAGTACAGGCCGCCGACCAGTTCGCGGATCATCATGATATCAATGCCGTCGCCGACCACTTCGGGGCGCAGCGGCGAAAAGTGCTGCACGCCCTTGGGTAGGTAGACGGGGCGAAAGTTGGCAAAGGTGTCGTAGCGCCGTCGCAGCGGCAACAGGGCGCCGCGTTCGGGCTGCTCCTCGACGGGGATGTTGTCCGACTCGGCTTTGCTCAGGCCGATGGGTCCTTTGATAATGGCGTCGGCTGCGTCGCAGACGGCTTTGGTTTCCTCGGGGAAGGCGTGGCCGTGCGAAAAGTAGGCACCGCCGCCAAAGGGGGCGCTCGTAATATCAAACTGCGCCCTGCCAGCTGCCTCGATGGCATTGAGCACTTTGACGGCCTCCTGAGCTATTTCGGGTCCAATGCCGTCGCCTTCGAGCAGGGCAATTTTATGGGCGTTCATCCATCCCTCCTATATCAGATGTCGATTTTCTTAAACTGCGGCAGGTAGTTTTTGTTTTTCTTAAACATCTCGCGCACCATCTGGCGAATTTCGGCCAGCGAGAGCTTGGCCGCTGTCAGCGGATCGTGGGCGATGGCCTGGTAGATCATTTCGGGATCACCCGACAGCGAGCCTTCTACCGTGAGCATTTCGATTTGCGCGCTCAGGTTGGTCAGCATCGCGCAGGAGGCCGGCAGTGAGCCGACGCGAATGGGCTCGAGCTGGTTGCGCGTGGCCAGTACTGGCACCTCGACGCAGGCACCCTGCGGCAAGTTGTCGATCAGTTTGTCGTTGGGCACATTGCCGTTGAACTTAAACGGTTCGCCGCCGACCCAGGCGTTGGCGATATAGGCGGCGTATTCGTGGCCGCGCTCCAGCGATATAGGCGAGTCACTGGCCAGCCACTTTTTCACCTCGGTCTTCCAGGTTTTCTCTCGCTCGCGATAGCGCTTGAGGATATGGGCGTATTCACCGGGGTTCCAGCCCGTGCCGTCCTTGCAGTATTTCTTGATCAGATCGGGACGCTTGCGAAACCACCAATTGTACTCGGAGTTGTGACCGGAAGATTCAGTGACGTAGTAGCCCATGGCCAGGAACATCTCGTTGCGCACCTGCTCGTGGTTATAGACGTCTTTGTCGCTCTGCACCAATGTGCGCAGGCGCGGTATGAGGTCGCGGCCTTTATGCTTGAACTCCATAAAGAACGCCATGTGATTGATGCCAGCGCAGACGTAGTCGATGGATTCGGGCTTGAGGCCGAGCCAGCGCGCCAACATGGCCGAGGTGCCCTGCACGCTATGGCAGAGACCGGTAATGGCGATGTCCGTCTCGCGCTGCATAGCGTGGCAGAGCATGGCCATTGGGTTGGTGTAGTTGAGCATGATGGCGTTGGGGCACAGTTCCTGCATGTCGCGTGCAATGCCGAGCATCGGATCGAAGGTGCGCAGGGCGCGGAATATACCGCTGGGGCCGCGCGTGTCGCCGACGTTGGTATCGATGCCGTACTTCTTGGGAATGAGAATATCGTGCTGCCAGACGTTGGTGCGACCATTGAGGATGGTCACCATAACGGCATCGGCGCCCTTGAGCGCTTGGCGCCTATCTGTCGTCGCCGTGATCTTGGCCGGGTAGTTGCCTTGGTCGATGATCTTTTGGCAGGCGCGCCGAGCAAAATCGAGGCGCTCCTTGTTGATGTCGACGAGCGCGATTTCGCTGCCTTTCAAAAGAGGGAAGGTGAGTAGGTCGCGGACCAAGCCGCGCGTAAAGCCAAAGCTGCCGGCGCCAATAAAAACTATTTTGGGCATGGAGATTAGACCTTTCCATAGGAACGGTTGAGCGGTTGTCTACAGGGCGCGAGCGCAAATGTCTCTCGCACCAAATTGATAGCCACCAGTTTTAAAACTATACTGTGTTGGGTTTCATGCCAACTGGTGACTCCGCAGGTGGAACAAGAGGAGAATGAGCAATGAGTGCCGAGGATTTTGCCGTCGATAAAATAGAGAAGACCGTGCTGCACGTGCCGTTTCACGAGCGCTGCGCGCATCATATGGAAGTCTATGGGCCGGGCTGGTCGATTGTCGAGCTGATTCGGGTGGAGACCAAGGGCGGTGTCGCGGGCGTCGGTGAGACGATTCAGGGCTATACCTGGGGGCATTCGGGCCAGCGCGAATTCGCTCGCGCACAGGGAAAAAACCTATTCGAGCTGCTGTGGGACGACGGGTTGGGCGCCGGGCTGCAGATGGCGCTGTGGGACGCGGCGGGCAAGGCGTTGGGCGTGCCTTGTCACCGGTTGATGGGTCCACAGCACCGCGATATATGCCCCGTTTCTTGGTGGGCGCAGAGCATGCCGCCGGAGGACTGGGCACAGGAGGCGCGCTGGGCGGAGGAAAACGGCTTCACGACGATGAAGGTCAAGGCGCGCCCTTGGTATGATATCGACGCGCAGCTGAATGCTGTCAGCCAGGCCTCGTCGCGTCACTTTCGTCTCGATGCCGATTTTAATGGATTGCTGCTAGGGGTCGATAAGGCCGCGCCGCTGATAGGCCGCTTGGAAGAGCGCTACGAGCGTTTGGCTATCGTCGAGTCGCCGCTGCCGCAGGACGACGTGGCCGGCAACAAGCTGCTGCGCCAGAAGATTCGCAGTCCGATCTCGATGCACTTTGGCTCGCCGCCCGTTATGACGGCCATCCGCGAGGGCGTCTGCGACGGCTTTGTGATCGGCGGTGGCGTCAAGCGCGTGCTCGACGAAGGCACGCTGGCGGAGAAGGCCAAAATGCCGTTCTGGCTGCAGATGGTTGGAACTGGCCTCACGACGACGTTTGCCGTGCACTTGGGGGCGGTGCTCCAAGAAGCGCGCTGGCCGGCCATTCCCTGCATCAACATTTACTCGCATACGCTGCTGAAAGAGTTCGCCGTCGAGGGCGGACATATCGCCGTGCCGCAGGCGCCGGGTTTGGGGGTCGAACTGGACTGGGATGCGGTGGAGCGGTTTCGCGTAGAGGACGATTTCAAAAAGGAGTCCGTGCGGCAGATCCACGCCATCCACTGGCCAGAAGGGCGCACCACGCAGTATAGCAGCGGCAGCTATAGAGCCGATTTCCTGGCCGGCAAGCTGACCGGCTTTGTGCCGGATATACGGCTGGAGGTGCGTCTGGACGACGGCTCGGCGGAGTTTGATCGCGCATACAAGGCGCTAGTTGCTTGAAATGCTGCGTCGCAATCTGGGTGAGTTATGGGAGATAGCATGTATTCTTCTCGCAGCATTTCTATTGCGTGCTTGGCCACTGCTGATGGGGGTGCCGGTAGAGCACCCGGACGAGTATACCTACGTTTTTATTCCGCTCAATTTCTTTAGCGGAGATGTAAACCCCCATTTTTTTACGTATCCGACGCTGCATTACTACCTGCTGGCTGGGGTCTATGCCATACACTGTCTGGCGAGCGATTTCAGTTTCTACGAGTGGGTATCGTTTCACTACTTATGGCAGCCTGAAGACTTACTGCAGCTTGCGCGTTGGGTGAGCGTATTTTTTTCCTCGGCCACCGTAATAGTCGTCGGAGCCATCGTGCGGCGTTTTGCCGGCGCGCAAGCTGGACTTGTCGCCGCAAGTATACTGGCGTGTAATGTGATACACGTGCGCCAGAGCAGCCTGGCCGCCGTGGATATTCCGCTGACGTTCTGGGTGGTAAGTGCTGTTTGGGCCGCGCTGCGTTTGTTGGAATGCGGCGAGAGAAAAGACTATTTGATCGCTGGTGTATTGCTCGGCCTGGCTACCAGTTGCAAGTACCCCGCCGCCGCGATCGCCCCCGTGTTCCTCGTTGCCCATGTGCTGGCAGGGCGTCGACTATTTGACCATCGCCTTTGGTGGATTGCCGGCGCCGCGCTGTCGAGCTTTATGCTGAGTTCGCCGTATGTATTGTTAGATCACGGTCTATCGTCCAAACACATATTGAACCAAGTACAGCACGTCGGAGAGGGGCGTGGCGCCGCAGACATTCCCACCGCACTCTTTCACGTGTGGATCAGCCTGCGCCATGGCTCAGGTTGGATTGGACTGCTGGCAACATTGGCTTGTTTGGTCTTTCTGCTCAGGCGTCCGAGCCCTGCGAACTGGGTGCTCTTTACCGCACTGCTGTGTTACTATGCCATGATTAGCTGGGGGGAGCTTACCTTCGTCCGCTATGCGCTGCCGCTCATTGCGCTGCAGGCCACATTGCTTGGTATGGGATGGAGTAGACTGGTCGGTCGCTGGCGCTATGTGCTGTGGGCTCTCCTGCTCGTCGAACCGGTATATGGTTCACTGCAACTAGTCCGTATTCAGGGGCAAAAAGACACACGCATACAGGCGAGGGAATCGATTGAGGCATTGGTTCCAGAGGGGGCAAGAATAGCCAATTTTGGCGGCTGGGCTGGCGATGTCCAACTGCGCACAATTGATAAACTATGGTGGCGATTGCGCCGCTTTGAAGATGCGTATGGACACGAACGCGTGCTTTCCCTACTGGATTTTTTCGAGCGAACGCGCCCTGCGGAACCGTTCTATTTATACATGCGTAAGCCGGGTAATAATGAATACTCAGCAGGTAATTGGAGCTTAGTTATAGAGAGTGAAGCCACGCATATACTCATGCATTCGCACCTATTGGAATACTCGTATATAGATACGGTATTTTTCAATGGATTGGCCTCCCAAGCCCGTCATGTGCAGACGTGGACGCCTCAGGGCATATTGGCATCGGACCCGCAGTACGATTGGTCGGATGCCTACTACGTGCCGATTGGAGATTGGGGAGAGTTGCGCGAGCCAGGCCCCGTAGTGGAAATGTGGACAATGGAAGAAGAGCCCATGCCGCAGATCTGGAGCGCTCGCGACTTGCTTGCTTTGGCCTATGCGGACGAAGTCGGCGTGCAAATGAATCTGGGAAATATGGATTTTGCTGCGGATGCGCTACAGAAAGCGTTGGATTTGGGTGGAGACCAACTGGATGTCCTCTATGTGCTGTGCGATTATTATGTCGAGCAAGAAGAATATGACAAAGCACAGCAAGTGCTCGCTTTTATTGCAGGTTTAGACCCCACCAGTTGGCGCCCTTATATCGGTCTGGGAAGAATGTATGTGAAGTCGAGAAAGTGGGCAGATGCGCAGTCTTCAATACAGACGGCGTTGGACATGGGGGCCACGGCCGCTAGCGTGTATATGCTCTTAGGCGTTGTGCAGGTCAGGCTTGGTGATGTCAATTCGGGAATACGCACGTTGCAGCGCGTGGTAGAAACGGACGCAAACTATGTCGATGGTTGGTTTAATTTGGCGTTGGCACTGCGGTTAGCAGATCAAGCTCCAGAGGCGCGGAGTGCTTTGCTGCGAGTACTAAAGCTCAACCCACACTACGAGGTTGAAGGCCAGCGGTTGTCGACGTTGCTTCGTCGAGGTTACTGATATATCACGTCATTAACATTGCACGCTTAGCGTCCGAATCAGTGGAGTTTGATGTTGGGTATGAGGCGTTTTTCTTTTGAGCATATTCGGGGAGTGTATGTAGAGACATTGCTTATTGCCATCGTCTTGGTGGCGGCGGTAGGCTTGCGTTTATGGCCGTTGCTGGTTGGTGACCCAGTCAGACATCCAGACGAATACAACTTCGTATTTTTTCCACTGAACTTCTTTAGTGGAGATTTTAATCCCCATTTTTTTGCATATCCTACGCTACACTTTTACTTGGTTGGATTGGTATACTCACTACATTTTTTGCTAAGTAATTTTAGCATAGATCAGTGGGTCGCCTATCACTACTTCTGGCATCCCGACGACTTGCTTCAAGTTGCTCGTCTGCTTACAGTTGCCTTTTCTATAGGAGAAATTCTATGGGTGTACGCAATTGGGCGGCACATAGCAGGAGCCTTCGCAGGTATCGCGTCGTCGTCGTTTCTTGCTTTTAATATAATTCACATACGCCATAGTGGTTTGGCCGCTGTCGATGTGCCACTTGCTTTTTGGGTCGCAGGTGCTACTTGGGCCATGCTGCGTCTAGTTAAAAATGAGAAGTGGTACGACTATGCTCTGGCTGGTACTCTAGTCGGCCTAGCTGGCAGTTGTAAATATCCAGCGTTAGTTCTCGTTCTCACTATACCAGTAGCTCATCTAGTTGCCGCCCGTCGTTTTTTTGACCATAGACTTCTATTAGCTTGCACCATGGTCTTGGTGAGCTTTGCGTTGACCGCTCCATATGTCATCGTAGACATTTCTCTGACTTCTAAATACCTACTCAATCTGGCTAGCTTGGTTGAAGCTGGAACGGGTTCATCGGATTATCCCCCTGCTCTGTATTACCTGTGGATTAGCGCGCGTTATGGGGTTGGATGGGGCGGTTTTTTGGCACTGGTTCTCTGTATCATATTCTTACTTTATAAACCGCAGCGCGAAGTGTGGGTACTATTAGCTGCCTTGACATGTTATTATGGGATTATTAGTTGGGGTGAGTACACTATTGTGCGCTATGCAGTGCCTTTACTAGGCTTACAATCGGTAATTTTAGGATTGGGTTTAGGCCGTCTCAATGGGCTATGGCGCTATAGCTTTTGGGTATTGCTGCTCATTGAGCCGGTGTATGGCTCAATAAGTTTGGTGCACTTACAATCGCAACAAGACACACGAAATCAAGCCAAATTGTGGATTGAAGAACATGTGCCATCGGGTGCGCGTATTGGAAACTTTGGAGGCTGGACAGCAGAAGTACCGATTTCTACAGTGGATGAACTATGGTGGCGCCTGCGCCATTTTGAAGACGTTTTTGGCCGTGAGCGCGTTGACGAGTCACTTGATTTTTTAGAACGCACACAGCCGAGCAGACCCATTTACCGTACTATAGTGCCAATGGGCAGCGATAGAGCGCTGTTTGCGGGGAATTGGGATTTGGTCGAAGAGAATGAAGCATCCTACATACTTATTCACAAACACGAATTGCATTATTCGTACATTGATGCCGATTTCGCTCGTTTACTTCCCGAACGTGCCAATAGAGTACAGAACTGGCACCATGAAGCTTCGTCGAGTTCTTCTCCTGTATATGATCCAGCGGACGCCTATTACGTACCCATAGGAGGGTGGGAATCGCTGCGTTCGCTTGGTCCTGAGGTTGAACTGTGGGATCTTGGAATCGATAGGGTCGAGCAAGAATGGACCGTTCGCCAGTTGTTAGCTCTGGCCTATGCGGTAGAAGCAAGAGCGCAAATGCGCAAACAAAGTAGTGGAGTCTCTTCTACACTTCAGCGCGCATTGGATATGGCAGATCCCACCAGCGATGTGCTGTTCACCATTGTTGAATGGTATGAGCAACAGGGAAAATATGCAGAAGCACAAAGGTACTGTCAGGAAGTTATCAAGATAGAGCCTGATAGTCGCCTTGCTCATAGCATGCTTGGCTCTTTGCATATGCAAGTTGGGGAGTATGATAAAGCGTTAGAGGTTTTGCAACATGCATTAGATCTGGGTACTAAATCTCCAAACGTTTATAACAACATGGGCATCGCACACATTCAACAGGTAATGGTCGATAAGGGCATAGGTTATTTGCAGCAAGCTGTTGAGTCTTCTCCTAACTTTAAAGACGCTTGGTACAACTTAGCTGTTGCACAGCAGATGAATGGGCAACTTGCTGAAGCTGAAATGGCCTATCTACGCCTTATCGAATTAGATGAAAACCACCAATCTGCACGGACTCAATTGGCTGCTATTTATATCCAACGTGCCAACGAATTGTTGCTAACGAATACTACATCGGATATTGTGAAAAAGGCCATTGGTCTCTACGGGCGCGCCGTTGAATTGGATGCAGAAAATACAGACTCGTATGCAAACCAGGGGCGGGCTTATTACTTGGCAGGTGAGTTAGCTAAGGCACAGCGCGCTTTTGAACGGGTTTTGGCCGTTGGGCCTAGTGCCGTCGCTCAGTATAATTTAGGCCTAGTGAAAATAGCATCCGGGCAAGAAAAAGAGGCTGAACAAACCTATGCCGCTGCTGTGGCACAATACGGTGCGGTCGAAGGCGAGCGCATCGGAGCGGTGGACGATCTGCGCGCGCTGCTGTCTACTGAACACGAAGCCGCAGCGCAGCGCATTTTGCAGCGCTATTGGCCCAATTTAGGCGATATGTAATAGACCCAACGCTCACGCATTGATCGTTGCGTACGCATTTTCAGCCGCCGTCGCCCCAGCTTGGAATGGGTTTCTGCAGCGGATCGTCGATCCACAGGAACTGCCCGTTGATATCGCTGTCGATGATATCGAGTACGAGCTTGGCCGCTTTCTCGGGTGGATCGCCGCCCGTCTCCTCCACCCAGGCTACCCAGTTGTCGTAATTGCCCCTCGCATGACCGGATGCGGCCGTTTTGTTGCGGATGTCGGCCCACATCGCAGTTTTGACATCGCCCGGATGGATCGCGTTTGCCGTAATGCCCGTGCCGTTTAGCTCAGCGGCGAGATGTCGCGTTAGCTGGTTGAGAGCGACCTTGGCGGTGGCATAGGCGCTGTTTAAGGGCCCAGGCGTATGCAGTGCCGCCGCAGATGAAAGGTTGATAATGCGCCCCCAGCCTGCATCGAGCATGCCGTCGAGAAAGGCGCGCGAGACCAAATAGGGTCCAACCGTATCGATCATCAGCGTTTCGATCCACTCTGCGGGCACGCTGTCTTTAACGAGGGCGATCGGCCCGAAGATGCCCGCGGCGTTGACCAGCACGGTGGGCCGGCCGAGCTGGGCTTCGATCTCTGCTTTTAAGCGGTCCACTGCGGCCGGATCGGCTACATCGGCCGCAAAGGCTGTCGAGTTGCGCGCTACGCGGGCCACGGCGACTCCCCGCTCCTCGAGTGCGTCGGCGATGACGGCTCCGACCCCTCGGCTCGCTCCGGTCACGACGGCGACCTGCCCTTTGAGATCCAATGTTAGATTTCCCCCGTTTTTTCCGTATGGGCAATGGGGTTGTCCTCGTCTCCCAAACGCTTGCGCTCGCTGCCCCAGTTGCGGACGTTGCCGTTCCAGTATCGGGTATCGGCTGGAGAGTACGAAAACAGGTACGACCAGCGCGGTTTGTCGGTGGTGTTATCCGGCCCGCCGTGGACGGTATAGCCGTGGTGCACGGTGCAGTCGCCCGGCTGGTAGTGAAAGGGTTCGGACAGCCCCAACTCGGACGCCAGCAGGGGAAACTGCTCTAGTAGATCGCCCCGGTCGTCGTTGAAGACCGAGCCCAGCGGTCCTTCGCGATGCGAGCGGTCGACAAAGCGCATGGCGCCCATATCCGCTGTCACCTCGTCCAGCGCCAACCAGAACTGCAGCTCGCCAACGCGATCAGAGCCGTGCTCCGACGCGTCCTGGTGGTAGGTGGAGCCACGCGCCCCGGGCGGTTTTAGCAAGAGCAAGTCGATGCGGTAGCGCAGCGGAATATCGACGCCCTTAAAGCGCTTGCGATCGACTAAGCGCGTCGCATTCTTTGCCATGCGCTGGCTGAACATAAACGAGCGAAACGGCTCGGCGCCCTCGTCTAGTGCCAGGCCTTTGTTGGGGCTCTCGGCGTGCTCCTCTTGCTCGCGGTGCTGCATCCATTCCCGGCCAATGCGCAGCATTTCCACCGCAAAATCCGGGTCGATGAGCCGCTTCATCATGACCCAGCCATGCTCCCGGTAAAAAGCGACCTCTTCGTCTTTGACTTCCCGAAGGACGCCCTCGATTTCGCGTTCGGTCATAGCCTTGCCCATAGTGAGTGCTCCTTTTTTAAAAACTTGATTGCTGATGTGCGAAGGCACGGGTTAAATGTATACGGCGACGCGGGACTCGTTTCTTATGTAGTCGTTTGCGGAAATTCTCGTCGTCCCGCACGGCCTGCCTACCAGTGGGTTCCTCCCTCGTCACCAGGCTGATCCGATGGGCGAGATATCCCGGGCCGACTGTCCAATATGCGCGAGCAACATCGCATCGTCCTTGTTTTCGATGCCGTACAGCGCCCATTCGAGCCACGATAAACCGGCTCTAAATCGAGCTTCGTCAATCACCTCGGCAGGGTAGGCTGATTCGCTGAGGATGCGCTTGGCCAGTTGTTCGCCATAGACGTCCAGTAAAACGCCCACGTCAATGGCCTGGCTGCCGATTCCGGCCGTCCCCCAGTCGATGATCCCTTCAATGCGCTGTTTGCTCGGATCGTAGAGGATATGATAACAACCCAAGTCGCCGTGAACGAGCGATTCTCGTGTATTGAGCTGTATGGAACCGGCCTTTAACGGTGCAAAGTGTTCCTCAATCCACCGGCGCTGATGTTTCCACAGCTTGGGGAAAAGTACATCTTCAACGCGCTCGTACATCCGCATCAGATCGTCGAACGTTCGCTGAGCCGCAGATTCCGATAGGCCCGCGTCGATGGCCTCGGCGCGGCTTATGCCATGTATCTGTTGATAAAACTCACCCAACTGTGCCAGCACCCTCTGTCGAGTTGGCTCGTCTAGCTCCATGACGATAGTGCGCGAAAGCGGCACACCCTCGATAAATGGATAGCTGACGAAATCGTCTGCAGCCCGTTCAAATGGGGGGATTTTGAGGCTGATTTTATCGCGTAGAAATCGATGCAGAGTAACTTCTTGCTCGAGGTTCTGTTTGGCGAAATCCGTTTTGGCAAATCTACAAGCAAAATTTCCATTCACGATGACAACATCGTTGTGCATGCCATCGCGGTTGAGCGCCGTTTGACCAATCACCAGCTTCGGATAGGCCTCGCGAATTGAGGCTACGTAGTTATGTAGGGTCTTCATTTCCGCCTCGTCGTGATTGAGCATTGTGTTTGCTCCGGCAACTAGCGCTGGAGCCAATCGGTTCGCGGAGGCATTAGTCGGCTCTCAGCAGCGGACCGCGCCAGTGAATTGGCAACGTAGACCACTTCTCCATTTGGTTGTTTCTACCCTCAGTGCAGTTCACAGTTTGCTGACGGCGTCGCCGACGGCAATGGCGCCGGCCTGGACCACGCGCGCGTTGATGCCGCGCAGGTGCAGCGCCTTGCCCACCTCTGAATTGACAAAGGTCATGGCGTCCATGCCAAAGCGCTCGACAAACTTCTTACAGCCGTTGTGCGGTTCGGGGGTGACTTCTAGGACGGCACCGCCAATGGATAAACGCGTGCCGGCCGGCGCGTTTTCCTCGCTGAGATCAAAGTCCACGTAGAGCTGGTCACCGGCCAGCGCCCAGCGGTCTTTAGATTGGGCAATGTGCTGTATGGCGCGCGCGTTGGTCAGCGTAATCTGCGTCTCTGGATTGGCCGGTCGTTCGGGGCCGCCGCGGGTTTTCCAATTGTCGCCGACCAGACCGACGTCCAGATCCAATTCGCCTTCCTGTACGATGTCGCGCATTAACGTTTCCGGTCTGCGCACGATCATTTCCAGCGTGCCCTGTTCCTTGGGTGATTGGCGTATGGTGTCGAGGCCGGCCTCGAGCTGTTCACTATTCAGATGGACCGCAGTCGTCATGGTCTGGCTCCTCCGTAGGGTGGAATGCGTTCGCTTGGCCCCTAATTTAAGCAATCGCAGGGCAGTGCAGAAAGTGCCCTAATCGACGCGAGGGCCTAGGCGCAGCGCGTTGGTCTTGATTAGACAGAAAACCTCCTGTCCCTCTTCTAATGCCAGCTCTTCCAGCGCCTCGCGCGTAATTTTGGCGGCGATTCTCCGCCCTAAATCGACATAGATCAAATAGGAGCCGTCTACGGGAGCAATCTGTGCTATGGTTCCGCGCAGTGCGTTGCGAATGCTCAAGCCGTCTGGCCGCCGCCGCGAGAGGATGATGTCGTCGGCGCGCAGGCCGATGAAAATGCGCTGGCCAGCGGGCTGCGCGGCATAGGGTATTTTGAGCTCCTGCGCGCCGCAGCGCGCTCGGCTAAAACCCGCCGTTGATGGGGATTCGAGCAGTTCGACTTGCAGCACGTTTTCAAAGCCGTGTTCGCCTAAGAGAGGGAGGATGCCCGGCTCGGTGGCGATTTTGAAAAAGTCGCCGTGGGCTAGCACGCGGCCGCGCTCTAACATAATGACTTGGCCTGTGAGTTCAAGAATCTCAGAAACCGAATGGCTTACGTAGAGCATGGGAATCGCCAGCTCGGTGCGGATGTAGCGCAGGTAGGGTATGATGCGGCTTTTTAAGCCTTGGTCGAGGGAGGCTAGCGGTTCGTCCATCAGCAGCAGGCGCGGTGAGCAGAGCAGGGCGCGCCCTAAGGCCACGCGCTGGCGCTCGCCGCCCGACAGGCCGGTGGGCCGGCGTTCGAGCAGTGGGCCGATTTCCAACAGATCGACGATTTGATTGAGCGCAAAGCGCCGCGCTGCGCTTGGCAGCAGGTCGTAACCGTAGCGCAGATTGCGCTCAACGCTGAGATGGGGAAAGAGCAGATCCTGCTGAAATACGTAGCCGATACCGCGCTGCTCAGGCGGCCGGTCGATGCTGCGTTCGGAGGAGAACAACACGTTGCCGTCAACGATGATTTCGCCCCGGTCGGGTCGCAGCAGGCCGGCGATCATATTTAGCAGTGAGGTCTTGCCCGCCCCGGAGGGGCCGTAGAGAGCGGTTGTTGCGTAGCAGCATTCGAGATCTACGGATAGCGCGAAATTCGCTAAATGGTGCTCTAAGTTGAGGCGCAGCACGTCAGGGCCTTCGCATGCGCCGCGCGGCCCACTCGCTGGCCACGAGCGCCGCCAGTGCAATGGCTATGGATACGACGACGAGCCGCGCGGCAGCCGCCTCGCCGTCGGGTTGGTTGAGGTAGGTGTAAATCGCTGCCGGAAGGGTGCGCGTTTGCCCGGCAATATTGGAAACAAAGGTGATCGTGGCGCCAAACTCGCCCAGGCTGCGGGCAAAGGCCAGGAGGGCGCCGACGATTAGGCCGGGAAGGGCCAAGGGCAAGGTAATTGTGCAGAAGGTGCGCAGTTTCGATGCGCCAAGTGTGCGCGCAATCCGTTCCAACTGTGGGTCGACCTCCTCTATGCTCAGGCGCACGGAGCGCAGAACGAGTGGAAAGGCGACGACGGCCGAAGCGATGACGGCTCCCTTCCAATCAAAGGCTAGTGTGAGTCCAAGCGCGTCGAGGAACGGTCCGAGCGGTCCGCGCCGGCCAAAGAGCAGCAGGAGCAGATAGCCGGTGACCACTGGAGGCAATACAAGGGGCAGGTGGCACAGGCCGTCGACTACGATTTTGAGGGGGAAGTCGCGTCGGGCCAGCAGCCAGCCTAGGGCAATGGCCGGCGGCAGCGTGACGACGACGCAGCACAGCGCCACCCGCAGCGAAAGGGCTAGCACTTCCCATTCCTCAGGGCTGAGCACGGGGGTCCTCGTCTATCGCGGTAAAACCGTGGCGGCGAAACAGCGCCTGTGCTTCGGCTGAACGGATATGGTTAAAGAGGTGCCGCACGGCGGGCCGGTCTCGTCCAGAGACCAGGGCGGCAGGGTAGCGAATGGCGTCGTGCAGGCTATCGGGCAGGGTCGCGACAATCCGCACACCGCTGGCGATGGCCGCATCGGTGGCGTAGACCATGCCGAGCACGCATTCGCCGCGCGAAACGTAGGCCAGCGCGGCGCGCACGTCGGGCGAGGGCGCCAGGCGCTGTTCGAGCGCGTTCCACCAGCCCAGGCGCTGTAGCGCTTGCCGTGCGTAGATGCCAGCCGGCACGTGGGACGGGTCCGCTAGGGCGATGCGCCCTGCAAAGGCGCCGGCCAAATCAAAGGTGTGTCGCACATCTATGGCCAGAGGGCGATCGGTTGGTGCGATGAATACGAGCGCGTTGCTCAACAAGTCGACGCGCGTGGTTGAATCAATGAGCGCGCGCTGCTGAAGGTAGTCCATCCACAGCGCGTTGGCCGACAGGTAGATGTCGGCGGGTGCGCCCGCTTCGATTTGCTTGGCCAGCGTCGAGGAGCTGGCAAAGGATAGGCGCACGTCGGGAAAGCGCGCGCGCGGCAGTAGTTCCTGCAGTGCAGAGCTCAGGCTGGCCGCCGCGTAGAGCGCGACGGGAGTATCTGCCGGTGCTGGTCGCGCGGCTAAGAGGACGAGTGCCAACAATAAGAGATATCGGTTTGCGTACATGGTATTGGAGAACATCGTCTCGCGCGGTTGCTCAGGCAACGCGTGTACGAGATAGGCGGCGCTGTGTTCGCCGCGTCTAGCCACGCCAAAAATGTTCCAGTGAGCGTCCGATCTCTTCGCCGTTGCGCACGGTGTGCACGCTGTTCCAGAAAGGGGGAAAGAGACGGCGGTAGCGCTGCTGATCAAAGCGGCGGTCGAGCAGTAAGACGACGCCGCGGTCGGCGTCGGTGCGAATGACGCGACCAGCTGCCTGCAGCACGCGGTTCATGCCGGGAAAGGTATAGGCGTAGTCGAAGCCGGGCAGGTCGGCGCCTTCAAAGTAATGGCGGATAAGGTCGCGCTCTAGGCAGATTTGCGGCAGGCCGACGCCGACGATTACGGCGCCTACAAGCCGGTCGCCGACCAGATCGATTCCCTCGCCGAAAATGCCGCCCATCACGGCAAAGCCAACGGTCGTCTGCGCATTATCCTCGGCAAATACGGCGAGAAATTCCTCGCGCTCGCGTTCGGACATGGACGTTTCCTGTACGAGCACGTCGATATCTGGATGACCTTCGGCAAAGCGTTCGGCCACTTCTTGCATGTAGCGGTGGGAGGGAAAAAAGGCCAGATAGTTGCCCGTGCGGTGGCTGGCGGTTGCGGCGATTGATTCGGCCACTGCGCCGTAGCTCTCTTCGCGTTTTTTATAGGTCGTCTCTATTTGGTCAGCCAGCAGCAGGCGCAGGTTTTCGCGTGGAAAGGGCGAATCGAGACTGATGAGCGGATCGTCCGCATCGCCGCCCAAGAGTTGGCGAAAATAGTCTAGCGGCGTGAGCGTAGCAGAAAAAAAGATAGCCGACGTTCCGCGCTTGAGTGCATCGCGTATATTTTTCGACGGATCGATATTGTAGAGCCGCAGATACACCTCCTTATGCTCTTTTTCAGCATAGGTGGTGTAGCGCTCGTCGTAGCGCTCGGCGATGCGCATAAAGGCCAGCGCGCGAAAATAGACTTCAATGAGCTCGTCAAAGTAGGGCAATGCGGCACTGCGCGACAGCATGCGCTCCGTCTCGCGCAGAAACTTCTCCAGTTTGGGCAGAATTTCTTTGGGCAGCTTGGGGTCTATCCAAGCGCTGCCATCGCCCTCTTTTTCGACTTTTTTGCCGACGCCCAGCAGATATTTGTTGATGTCGCTGAGCAGCTTGCCTAGCGATGGCAGGTCTTTGGCTACGAGGCGACGCAGGCCGAGTATTTCGCTCTTGTAGAGGTCGGCAGAAAACATCTCGCGGGCGCGGTCGACTAAATTGTGCGCTTCATCGATGAGAAAGGCATAGTGCCCACCTTCCTCTTCGAAAAAGCGCTTGAGATGGGCGCGCGGATCAAAGACATAGTTGTAGTCGCAAATGATGACATCGGACCACAGGGACAGATCGAGAGAAAACTCAAAGGGACAGACTTGGTGTTTTTGCGCGTATTCCTCAATGCGCGACCGCGTGAAGGCATCGTGCTGGAAAGCGTCTTCTAGCGCGTCGTTGATGCGGTCAAAATAGCCAATGGCAAAGGGACACTGGTCGGGGTCGCACGAGCTGCCGCCGTTGGGTTTAAAGCAGATCTTGTCGCGCGCCGTTAGCGTGAGACTCTTGAGCTGCACGCCGCCGGCCCGCATATCGTCGACCGCTTTTTCGGCGACAGTGCGGCCGATGGTTTTGGCCGTCAAGTAAAAGAGTTTTTCGGCGTGGCCAAGGCCGAGGGCCTTCACGGCGGGAAAGAGCGTAGAAATGGTCTTGCCTATGCCAGTGGGTGCTTGGGCAAAAACGCGGTGGCCGTTTTCGATGGCCCGATAGGTGGCCACGGCCAGTGCGCGCTGGCCGGTTCGATAGTCGCTAAAGGGAAATTGCAGCGCAGCAATGGTCGCATCGCGTTCGCCGCACCAACTGTGGTAAATGCGCGCCCAGTGCATATAGCGGCTGATCAGGTCTTCGAAAAAGGCCAGCAGCTCATCGCGCGCAAAGGTGCGGCGATCCTCGTGGCGCTCCATACTTTCGAGCTGCACGTAGGTTAGCTGCACGTCGACGCGCTCTAATTCGTGTTGAATAGCCAGCATGCTGGCGTAGACCTTGGCTTGAGCCCAGTGCACGGGCACGTCGTCCATATCGGGGTCGAGCGCGCCTTCGGTCGTTTTGATTTCCTCGACGAGCACGGTGTCGTCCTCGACGAGCAGGCCGTCGACGCGGCCGTTGATTTCCAGCTCGAGACCCTCGACTTCAACGCGGTAAGATAGGGGTACTTCGGCCTGGTAGTGCTCCGGGCGAGCCCGCTGTACGCGCTGGTGTCCGCGCGTGCCCTCGACGAGGCGGTCGGGGTTGCCGAAGCCGCCGGAAGCGAGGTCGCCGGAGCGCAGCACAAAGCCGACTAGGGCGCGGACAGAGGTTTTTAGCAGACGGGTGCTCATGGTGGATTTATCTAAAGATAGGGGCTATTTTAGGCGGCGCTACTGGAGTAGCCGATGTGCGTGCCCCCCTTGCGGGGCGCTCAGTATGCGTTCAGTGGGTGAGAAATCCGCATTGGAAATGGGAGAGCGATGATGAGCGAAGAAGTCGAAGTGAAGCTGGGGGTTATTGGCGGTTCGGGTCTGTACCAGATGGAAGGAGCCGAGGTAGTGGCCGAACACGTCCTCAGCACGCCCTTTGGCGCGACGTCGGACGCGGTAATTGAGACGCGTATCGACGGCCGCACGGCCTTTTTTCTACCGCGCCACGGCCGCGGCCATCGGTTGCTGCCCTCGGAGGTGCCGGCGCGCGCCAATATCTGCGCGCTAAAGATGCTCGGCGTTACGCACGTGATGGCGGTCAGCGCCTGCGGGATTATGCGCGAGGACATTGCGCCGGGCGATATGGTCGTGCCCGACCAAATCTTTGATCGGACGCGCGGTCAGCGCCCTTCGACGTTTTTCGGCGAAGGCATCGTCGGCCACTTGTCCTTTGCCGATCCCTTTTGCGAGGAACTCCGCGCAACGCTGCTACAGTCGGCTGCGGCCGAAGGCGCTACAGTGCACGCCGGTGGCACGTACATATGTATGGAGGGGCCGCTCTTTTCCACGCGCGCCGAGTCAAATTTCTACCGAAAAACGGTCGATGCGGCGGTGATTGGCATGACGGCGTTGCCCGAGGCCAAGCTGGCGCGCGAGGCCGAATTGTGCTACGCCATGTTGGCGATGGGCACCGATTACGACTGCTGGCACGAAGAGGAAGAGGACGTGACGATCGAGCAGGTCCTAGCCGTTATGCACGCTAACGCCGCGACAGCCAACCATATCGTGCGGCGCGTGGCCGGCGCGCTGCCGGCCACGTCGTCGTGTGCGTGCTTGAGCGCTGCGCAGTATGCCATTGTCACCGAGCGCGAAAAAATTCCGCGCGAAACGGTGGAAAAACTGCGCCCGATCTATGGTCGCTACTTAGAGCAATAAGCGCGGGCCGTAGCGATCCATTCGGACTGCGCCCGTCCGCCGCTATTTCCTGCGTTTGCCCTTGCCCTTTTCCACGCATCGCACCGTGCCACCGTCCTGCACGGCGTCGTAGATGGTGGCAAATTCTTTGCTGCCGTCGTCTTCGACGGGTAGGCACTGCGAACCGGCTTCGCACACTGGCATGGCGTCGCGCGGGTATGCGCTGTGCAACACCTGCTTTGAGCAGCCGTAGTAGGTCACTTCGCCGTTGGCGCGCGCGTAGCGATATACGTGGCGCGGCGGATCGACCCAGGTGTAGTCGACCTGGTGCTTCTCAATCGCCTTCTCGTCGATTTCCAAGCCGAGCCCCGGTCGCTCGGGCACGCGATAGTAGCCGCCGCGCAGCTCGATCGGCTCTTTGATAAGCTGCTTCTTCCAGATATTCATACAGGTGATGGCTGGCCACTTGGCCTGCGGGCAGACGGCGCCCAGATGGGCTGCCCATGTCGTAGTAACGCCCGTGCCGACTAGCTGTAGCCAAAACGGCTTGTTGGCCGCGTCGGAAATGGCCGACTGTTGCATGATAGTGCGCGCTCCAGCGCATACGACAAAGCCGTCGGCCACGTCGTGGTGCAGCGTAGTCATAATGGGCGGGCTGCCGAAGTGCATGGCGACGGGGCGGTCAATGCGGTTGCGGATCTGCGCGTTGCCGGCCACATCGCTCTGCGGAATGGGCGTCTCGATCATGGCTACCTGTTCGTACTGCTCCAGCGTAGATAGAAATTCGACGGCGCTGGCGGCGTTGCCGAGAGTGCTGTTGAAGTCGAGGTCGAGTTTGAACTGCGCTGGAACGACTTTGATAATAGAGCGAATGGCGTCGTGTAGATCGTACCAGGTACGCGCTTTGAGCTTGGCGGTCATATAGCCGGCCTTTACGGCGTCGGCACATTGGCGGGCCCAGTCTTTCGAAGGCATGTCCATCGCCCACCAAGACAGCGGACACCAGTCGCGCACCTTGGTGCCGAGCAGGTGATAGGCCGGGGTGCCGAGCTTTTTGCCGACGGCGTCAAAGAGCGCCATTTGCACGCCGGCGCCTAAGCCATCGTCCCACAGAAGGTCGGCCGCGGTCTTGCCGACGATGCGCTCTTCGATATCGCTCGGCACCTTCGACCAGGTGTAGTTGGGAATGGTCTCGCCCCAGCCCACGGTGCCGTCGTCCATTTCCAGTTTGCAGAGCTGAACGATGCGCCAGTGCGGTAGCCAGTATTGCATATGCGCGTTGGTATGAGCGGTAAACGGCACGTCGAGATGGATGAGCTGGACCGATTTGATTCGCATACTAGCCTCTTAGTTAGGGGATAGGGTGGGCGAACTAGATAGAGGAGTCGAGGAGATATGTCAAGCAAATAGAGTATATGTGACAACGTACCACCGCCACCTGGCTAGTGCGAAGCGGTGGGGTCGCCGTGCGGCTCCGGTATGTGCGGAGATTGGGTATCCTGCCCGCTCAGTCGATTTCTTAGTACATTCAACGGCATGGAACTACGCGAATTGGCCGAGCGCATTCTCCTAGGGAATCGCTGGGAAGATAAATTGGTCGAATTTGACTCCTGCGAAGACGCCGTACCGGGTAGCGCATTGACCGTTCCCGACAGACCCGGGCGTCCGCCAGGTTTGGGGTTAGACGAGTGGCACGGACGCGAGAAAATGCGCTTTCGCGACGTGGGCAAATTTCACTCAGAAAGGGAGCGCGGCCTCGTGCTGCACTTCTTTGCCAACCACGAACTGCTCGCGCTGGAACTGATGGCGCTGGTACTGCTCAAGTTTCCAAACGCGCCGCAGAAGTTTCGCCGCGGTGTGGTGCAGACGCTCCGCGATGAACAAGAACACGTGCGCATGTATCAGCGGCGCATGGCCGAGATCGGCGTCGAGTTCGGGCAAATTCCGGTGAGTGACTACTTCTGGAAGGCCATCGCACCGATGCGGAGTCCGCGCGATTTCGTCATGGGTCTGAGCATGACGCTGGAGCAGGCTAATCTCGACTATGCCGTGCACTATGCGAGCGTGTATGAGCAATTGGGAGACGACGCGACGGCGGCCATTCTCAAGCAGATCTACCGCGATGAGATAAGCCACGTCAAGCACGGTCTGCGCTGGTTTGAGCGTTGGCGTAGTCCCGAACAGACGCAGTGGCAGGCCTACAGAGAGATGTTGCCCGAACCGCTGAGTCCGGTGCGCGCTAAGGGGATCGGATTTAACCGCGAGGGGCGGCTCAGAGCAGGGCTGCACGCCGAATACGTAGACGAACTGGAGATTTTCTCGCGCTCGCGCGGACGCTGTCCCAATGTGTTCTGGTTTAACCCGAACTGCGAGGGCGAGGTGGCCTCGGGACGTGCCGGTGATCAGGCCGCAAAGCCGGTGCGCCAGCTGGCCGAAGATCTGCGGGCATTGCCAATGCTCTACTGCGCCCAGGACGACGTCGTATTGGTCGAGCGGCGTCCGAACGTGGGTTTTCTTCGCCGCCTGCGCGCGTTGGGCTTTACTGTGCCGGAGTTCGTCGAATACGGCGATGGTGGTGCGGGTGTAAAGGCACTGCGCGCGCGCAAATTACACGGCCTGCGGCCGTGGGGCTGGAGTCCACAGAGCGCGGCGTTTCTCGAGCCGCTGGTCGACCAGTTGGCCCCCGGTGAAGCGCTGCGCTGGCGATCGGATTGGCAGGTGATCTACTCCAAGGCGTGGAGCGCGGAGCAGCTGCGCGCCTTTTTGCTCGAATCGGATGATGAGTGGCTCTGCGATGGGGATGTAGTGGGTCGCGTTTGCCAGAGAGTGGACCAAGTGGAAGCGTTGCTGGCTGAATGGTCGCCATGGGATGAAGTCGTGATCAAGGCGGCGATCGAATCTTCGGGTCGCGGACAGATCCATGCGCGCGGCGGCCGGCTGCGTCCAGAGCAGCGTGGCTGGCTAGAACACGTGCTGGCGCGCCACGGTGCGGCAGTAGTCGAGCCGTGGCTGGACAAGGTGCTGGATCTGTCGCTGCACTTCGACGTCGACGCGTATGGTCAGGTGCAGGTGGCTGGCTGGACGCGCTTTTTTACCGATGCGCGCGGCCAGTATCGCGGCACGCTCGTCGGACAGATGGTGTCCGGTCTGGATGAGGAGACCAAGAAATTTCTCTATGGAGACGGTCGCGACCCACGTCGTCTGCAGCGACTGGGCGAACAGTTGGGTGCGCACATCGGCCGCGCGCTGGCAGAGGTGGGTTACGTCGGTCCGGTCGGCGTCGACGCGCTGGTCTATCGCCGCGGTTCGGATTTGCTTCTCAAGCCCATTGTCGAAGTCAATCCGCGCACCAGCATGGGCCGCGTCGCTCTGGCGTTGCGCCAGCGGGTCAATTCCGCGCGCACGGCGCTGTGGCTGGTGGTTGCGCAGCGCGAGGCGCAGGCGGCCGGCTGCGATACGCTGGCGCAGTGGGCCGAGGCTTTTGCCGAGAATTGGCCAGCGCACTTGGCCGACGATGGGGCTCAGCTCAGCGAAGGAGCGCTATTCATCACGGATCCGACCAGCGCGCGCGCGTGCGCCGGTTTGCTGCTGGTCGAGCAGACGCTCGACGCGTGTCGCCAGCGGGCGCGGCAGATGGGTTTGGTCATCGGCCTCTGAGGGGCCGAGGTTTAATCGTGTTGGTGCCCATCCGGCGAATGCGCTTGATGGATAAAATCTTCCCACCACCTCGTTTGCGGTATGCTATCCCCATACACCGTCGTTTGCCCAACAATTGGCGTGGCCGCGCGCAGGCCGGCCGCATCGGCCGCTGCGCGCAAGCGCTGCATGGGCTCGTACCAGGGGTGCAGTGCCAGACTCAGCGTGCCCCAGTGAATGGGGTGTAGCACATCGCCGCCCAGGTCTAAGTGGGCCTGTACGCTCTCCTCGGGAAACATGTGGATATGGCGCCAGCGCTCGTTGTAGGCGCCGCATTCGATAAAAGTCATGTGGAAGGGGCCGTAGCGCCTGCCAATTTCTCCAAAACCGTCAAAATAGCCCGAGTCGCCGCTGATATACACCCGGTGATTGGGACCGGCTACGACCCACGAAGTCCACAGCGTCTTGTTTCGATCGGTCAGACCGCGACCGGAAAAATGCTGCGCTGGCGTCGATACGATGGTCAAGTCTCCGTTTATGGGTAGCTCTTGCCACCAGTCTAGTTCGCGAATTTTGGTCCGTGGAATACCCCAGTCGGCCAGGCGTGCGCCAACGCCTAGCGCAACAATAAAGAGCGGCGTCTTTTCATTGAGTTTCTCGATAGAGGACTTGTTGAGGTGATCGTAGTGATCGTGTGAAATGAGCACGGCATCTACGTGCGGCAGGTGTTCTATCTCGAGCGGCACATCGCCATTGTAGCGCGAAGGACCCAAGATCGACACGCGCTTTGCGAAGACTGGATCGGAGAGGAGGCGGAAGCCGTCGACGTTGAGCATGAGCGAAGAGTGGCCTAACCACGTCACATTGAGCTGGTTGTTTTCTTCGCGCAGAAATGCGCTCAGGTCGACCGTTTGTCTCGGCAGGGCATTTTCAGGCGTGCGCTCTTGGCCGCCAAAGAGAACGTCGGGAAGGAGTTTCAGCCCTTGCCATGCGGAGAGCGACTGCCACTCGACCGCATTGCGGAATGTGCCGTCGCTGTACTGCGGCGACTGGGCCCAGCGCGCGCGCTGCGCCGGGTTGCCGTGCTTCATCCACGCAGAGCATGCGGTGTAGAAGACGATAACGGCGAGTCCGAAAAAGAAGAAAATGGTTCTCTTGCTCATGGACTAAACACCCGGTTGGTAAATAGTGCATCGAGTTCGGGGGGAAAGCCGGGGCGCCCGTCGCGGTTAAGGCAGGTACCTGTAAAGCGGCCCTGTAGGACGAGGGCGTCGCCTCCGCGGCGTATTTCCTGCACAAAGAGAAAGCGCACTCGCCCCTGGCGCTCGACGCGCAGGTGAATGGTGAAATCGTCGCCGCTGCGCAGGGGTAGCTTGTAGTCGATTTCACAGCGGGTGAGCACGAGGTCGTGGCCCTGCTCGTGCAGATTGGCAAAGTCGAATCCGCAGGCCCGCAAAAACTGATGGCGAGCGTGTTCGAGGTAGTTTTGGTATACGGCGTTATTGACGATGCCCTGCAGATCGCATTCGTAATCGCGAACGCTCAGGTCTAATGTGAAGGGAAAATCTGTCGACACGTGGATCTCCATTTAGAGCTGAGTATGGGTCGCTACGTAGAGCACGGCTAGTGCAAAGAGGACCGAGGGCGCGAGGAGACGCGCCGCCTGCCACCGCGCAGAGCGCGGAGCTCGTTCGCTGCGCGGCACGAACAAGAGGGCCAAGGCTAGGGGGGGAAATGGTAGGTAAACCAGCACCTTGGGCATGTAGCTGGTGTATAAGAATAGGTGTGTAAACAGGCCGAGCACTATAGCTATAGAAGCCGCTTTGCTCACCCCGAGCAAAACGGCCAGCGTGCGCTTGCCGGCGCGTTGGTCCGCGGCCGCATCGGGCAGGGTAAAAGCGATCGCCGCGGCAACATGCAGGTAGATGTAGGCGGAGATAAGGGCGATGAGCGACAGGGGATCGCCACCGGTGGAAAAGGTGGGCAGGTGCCCCGTTTGCCCATAAAAACCGGCGAGAGGCAAGACACATCCGACCCCGATAGCCTGCAGTAGTTCACCGCCGCCGCGGTAGTTGAGGCGAAGCGGTGGCAGACTGTAGGCCCATAGCAATAGGAGGCCGACGATAAAGAGCGCGGGGATTAAGGGCCGCTGGTAGAAATGGGCGATCAGCAAGCCGAGTGCGACGATGGCCACTCCCGCAGCGCGTCCGGCCCGCTGCAGTGCTTCGGGGCGCAGGCGCCGTTCGACGAGGACGCGCGAACCGCCGGAAAAAGCCGTCGGCGCATCGTTGAGCGCGTCCGCCCGCTGGTCGGCCCAGTCGTTGAGAAAGACGATGTAGAGCTGCATACACAGGCCGTATAGGGATAGCAACAAACAAAGCGCGGGAAAGAGCGTCGCATCGCTTGCGTAGGCCAGGGCCTGACCAAAGGCCAGCGGCAGTTGTATGTTGACGGCAGATGCTGGCCGCGCCGCTTGTAACCAAGCGCGCATCAGCGCAGAGCGAAGGCCGAGAGCACGGCGGCGTGGTCGCTGGGCCACTGCACGGGGTGCTGGTCTAGCACCTGTGCAGTGAGGCAGCGCAGGTGCGCACCGCGGTAGTAGACGTAGTCGATGCGATCCTGCCAACTCTGCGGATTGCGCGGCGTCCACGTGCGGCCGGGCTGGACTATGGGGTCGGGGTGTATTTGGCGATAAGCATCCAAGAAGCCGGCGTCTGCCATATCGCTGCTAACGGGCCACTGCACGGTTAAATTACAGTGCAGCGGGCTGGCCGCCTGCGTCCAGTCCAGATGCGACGGGCTATTGAAATCGCCGGCGATGACCAGCGGCACAGCATCGTCAAAATGGGGCTGCAATTCTGCCAGTATGGCGCGCATTTCGCCGGCGCGGGTTTCGTGCTCCGCGGCGATGAGGCCGTCGGCGGTTGCATCCTCGCGCTGCACGTCATTGCAGAAATCGGGGAGGTAGTGCAGCCACAGACTGAACAGTTTGAGCGGTTGCTGGGGAGCCAGTTGCAGGGTGACGCCGCCGAGGTTAAACGGGCGAAAGTGGTGGTGGTGTTCGCTGGCCGGATAGCGGCTAATGATAGAGAGGTTTGACGAACGCAGGTAGAAGTGATAGCCGAGGGCATCGGCAATGCGCGGTCCCGATCCGTAGGTCTCCTGCATGGCGACGATGTCGGCCTCGCTGGCGCGAATGCATTCGATGACCCGCTCTACGCCTGCATCGATACCGTCCTCGCGGCCGCCGTTCCAAATATTCCACGCCAGAACGCGCAGCGGCGCGGCGGCGGTATGCTCGGGATAGGGCGCGGTTTTCCGTCCGCTGCGCTGTTGATATAGATGGGCTATTTCTTCGCTCGGGCGGATATCGTTCCAACGCTGCAGGTCGTCTATATGCACGGAAGAGCTATTGGACGAGAGGGTCTCGGCGCCGTAGGTATATTCCAATTCGGCCAGCGAGTAGAGGGCGACCTGTTGGCCGTCAAAGTAGAGTGCTGCCTGGCCGCGCACCCCGTCGATGGAGAAAGCCAGCAGATGCCACTGGCCGTCGTCAATGCGCTGGCGCGCAGTCGGTTGGTAGTCGAGGCGCTGCTGGCCGTCGCCAAGGTTCCAAGCCCAGGCTCCATTGGGCTGTAAGGCGATGGCCCAACCGGGCCACTGGCCGCTGGTGCGCGAGTGGCCGTAATTGGTGCGCGCCGTGTAGTCGCGTATCTCGCCGCTGTTCCAGTCTTTGTTGCTGGCTATGGCGGGATAGCTCTTCGAATATGCATCGGCACGCGCCCACAGCGCTACGGTAAACGAAGTGTCCATAGGGCCAATAATACGTCGCTTGTTGCAGGAGAGCCAGTTGGCTATTTTGTCCCGCTCGCGTAGCCACCAGAGAGGAGAGGTTCACATGTTTAAGATTTCCGTATGGCACGGCAATTTGTCCGATGCCTACTTGCGCTTTGTTACGCAGCTGGGCGTCGACTGCTTGGATTTTGGTCAGGGCGACTTCTTTCCCGGGGTTAAAGAACAGGGCTATCCCGATCTGGACGAGCTTCTGAAGATCAAAAGGAAGGTTCGCTCCTGGGGGCTCGATTTCAATCGAGTTACGCTGCCGGATATGACAGAACGGTTTATGCAGGGGCAAGAAGGAGGCGAAGTCGAGTTGGAAAATACCTGCAACGCCCTCAGGGTGTTTGCCGAGGCCGGCGTGCCCATTGCGCGACAGCGCTTGGCCGGCGACGTCTTTCCGTGGATGGCCAAGCGCTGGAACTCGGAGC
>JAYOYH010000038.1:0-42440 GCA_038153405.1 Gemmatimonadota bacterium
CTGTCGGAAAGAAGTTGGTCTGTCCACAGCATTTGACGCTGCATATCGCCTCCGATCATCAGATGGTCTACCTTCTGTATCGGTGCGCGCGTCATATCCTTTAAGTAAAAGGATGGCGATGAACACCGTTCAATGTACTGAACGACTACGGGGCGTCAACTACAAAGTGCGGTCGCTACCGCAAATGCGCGGCCTCCCTGTTGACTTATATAGTTGTATACGCTTACTTTTGCTGGACAACCACCTGTGGAGACGGATACATGACCCTCCTTGACATACTTTCGCCCGAGTCGACCACGGTCGACCTGAAGGGCGAGACCAAAGAAGAAATTATTGCTGAGCTCGTCGATTCGCTGGCCGTTGGCGATGCTATAAGCGACCGGGACAAGGTCCTTCAAGCCGTCCTTGAGCGCGAGAAGATCATGAGCACCGGTATCGGCGACGGCATTGCCATTCCACACGGCAAATCGGATTCCGTCGTCAAGCTAGTGGCTGCACTGGGCACGCAGCGCCGCGGCGTGGATTTTGAAGCCCTCGACGGCGAACCGGCCTACGTCTTCTTCCTGCTCGTCTCTCCAGCTAATGTATCCGGACCGCATATCAAGGCACTCGCCCGCATTTCGCGTCTGCTTAAAAACGACGAGTTTAAGAAGAAGCTCATTTCGGCCTCTTCTTCCGCAGAGATTATCGCCGCCATCGAAAGCGAAGAAGAGAACTACCCGAGCTCTTCTTGATTGCTGAACCACCCCTTTGCAGTTCTTAAATCCAGCCGTACTGGCAGGGCTCGTTGCCGCGCTCATACCCCTCGCCATACATCTTCTACACAGGGGTCACACGCAGCCCGTTCCCTTCAGCAACATTCAGTTTCTGCGCAAATTGCACCACGACCGCATGCAAAAGGTGCGCATGCGGCAGTGGCTGCTGCTGCTGCTGCGCATCTTGGCCATCGCACTGATCGTCTCTGCTTTTGCTCGCCCGACCTACCACTCGGGTTCGCCTTGGGGCGGCCGCGTCGTGCCTGCCGCCGCCGCCGTTCTCGTCGATCAATCCTACAGCACGGCGTTTCGCATGCCTTCGGGCACCTTGGCCGACCAGCAGCGCCGCGCTGTCACTCAACTCGCCGAGGTATTCACCGAGCGCGATCGCGTGGCGCTCATTCCCTTTGCCACCACGCCCGTTGAGGGGTTATCGGTCTCACCCGATGAACTGCGCCAATTCGCCGCCGAGCTGACGCCGTCTCAGGAAGCGACCAACCTAGCTGGCGCCCTGCGCCAGGCAGGTACTCACCTAGCGCAATATCCCGAGCTCGACGGCGAACTCTACCTGTTTACAGACGGGGCGCGCCACGGTTGGAGCGAAGTGCCTGCCGCGCGCGACTTCATCGGCGAGGCGCGCGTCTATCTGAATATGCCCGAGGGCATAGAGCGCAACAACGCCTATGTGAAAAACATCCTCTTTTCCCCTTGGATGGCATCTTCCAAAAGCGAGATGGTGCTGTACGCAGACGTGCGCAATGCCGGCGACGCACCGCTGCGCAACCATTCCGTCGATCTCTTCGTCGACGGCGAGCGCGTGCGCCGTCGATCGATCGACTTGGATCCGAAGGGCGAAACGCAGGTCGAGCTCCGATTTACGCCGCGCCGCAGCGGCCGCATCAGCGGGTTCGTCGAGCTGGCCGAAGACGACTTGCCCATCGACAATAGGCGCTACTTTGCCTTTGATGCCCCCGCTGCTATTAGCGTGCTCATCCTCGGCACGCAGCCCACATCGACCTATTACGCGCGCCGAGCACTGGGCGCTGCGGCGCTCACCGATCCCACCCTGAGCATTCGCTCGGGCCAGATCGCCGACCTGAGTGCGGATGCATTGCAAAGCGTAGACCTGCTGCTGCTGTGCGACCTGCAGCGCCTCGACCGCGCGCAAACCATCGCTCTACGCGACTTCGTCTCTGGCGGCGGCGGCCTCGTCGCCTTTCCCGCAGCCGCAGCCGATCTCAAGTATTTAAACCGCGATTTTCTACCGGGTATGCTGCCTGTGCGCATGGGCGACATCATCGGCGATGCAGGAGACAAGGCGCAGTTCCACGTCTTCGACACCGAAGCCTATGCCCACCCCCTCTTCGCCAATTTACTGACGCAGGAAGGCGCCGACGTGGCGCACTTCTTCGCGCATTTTTCCCTCAAAGCGGAAAGCCACCTCAATGCGCTGGCCTATTTTGACGACGGGCAAATCGCCCTAGCGTCGGGTTGGCGAGGGCGAGGACGCGCTGTCTGGGCAGCGTTCCCGCTCGACATGCGATGGAACGACCTGCCGCTGCACGGTCTGTTTGCCCCCATGCTCCACCGCTTAGTGCGCGAGTTTAGCCAGCGCCCAGGACACTACGCAGCCTATGACGTTGGCGCGAGCGCCCACCGCTATTTGAGCGATGTTTCCCTAGAGGCGGCGCTGAGCGCACAGTCGCCCGACGGCGAAGTGCTGCGCCTACAGCCGACCCTCGTCGGCGAGCGCTATGTGTGGGCGGTGCCCGCACTGCGCGAAGCGGGAATTTGGCAGCTCAAAGAAGACGACCGCCTCGTCGACAGCTTTCCCGTCAATATCGACCCGCGCGAGTCCGATCTGAGCACCGTTGAACCGGCCGAAGTCGAACGCGTTTTCGGAACCGATATTCACGTCATGCAGCAGGGTGACGAGCTGCGCCTCCAGGTTTTAGGCAATCGCTACGGCCGCGAACTTTGGCGCGAATTTGTCGCCCTCGCACTCGTCCTGCTCCTCGTCGAACTCTGGTTGGGCAGAGCTCCGCGCGGAGCAGTGCCCGCAGCGCAAGCGGCATAAAAAAAAGCCCCTCTCTCTGCGAGAAGGGCTGGTCTTACATCCGACGCTATCAGGCTACCGATTCATCTAGGTCGCGAAAGAAGTCAAAGGTGTATATGCCGTGGTCGTGGCCATCGGCCCATTCAATACGCAGCCCGTAGCGCCCAACAAAGTCGACGCGACGCGCTGCGGCCGTCGCCGAAACCGCATCGCCGCTGATCAGGTTGAGCCCGTCGCTGTTCTCGCGTGCCTCGCGACACACCGCACACGGACAGGAGCGACGCAGCCCGGCCAAATCGTAACGACTCTGGGTGCCGTCGCTCCAGCGCACGCAGAGCACGCCCTCCTCGGCGAGCAGATCGACGCTGCGCGGTTTTTTCTTGCGCTTACCCAACATTTTAGAAAGGCGCTCCAACGGCTTCGGCCTGCAGCTGGTAGGGATCGGCTCCGGTGATATGCACTTCGATAAATCGGCCGATCTCGGCGTGACCAGTCTCAATGAGCACCTGGCCGTCTATTTCGGGCGCATCGCGCTGCATGCGCCCATAAAAGCCCTCGTCGTCGCGCTCGTCGACCAGCACCACCTGTCGGGTGCCCACCAGCGCATCGTTGATCTCCGTTGCAATGCGTTCTTGCAGCTGCGTCAGGCGACTATAGCGATACTCCTTCACTTCCTCGTCAATCTCTCCGTCCAAGCCGTAGGCGCTGGTGCCGTCCTCTGGCGAGTAGATAAAACCCGATACGTAGTCGAAACGCGTCTCCTCGACAAATTCCAACAGCTCCTCAAAGTCTTCGTCCGTTTCCCCGGGAAAGCCGACGATAAACGTCGAGCGCAGACCCACGCCCGGCATGCACGAGCGCAGCGCGCGCAGTAACTCGACCGTTTTTTTCTTGGTAGTCGCTCGCTTCATGCGCTGTAAGACGCGATCGGCAATGTGCTGCAAGGGCATGTCAATATAGGCGCACATCTTCGCCGACGATGCGTAAAAGTCCATCATCTCCTTGGTCCAAAATGCCGGGTAGGTATACATCAGACGCAGCCAGTCAATGCCCTCGACCTGTTCGAGCGCGGCCAGCAGTTCGACGAGCTGCGCCTTGCCGTACAAATCGGCACCATAGCGGACGGAATCCTGTGAGACGAGAACGAGCTCGCGCGCGCCCTGAGCCGCCAGCTGTTCGGCCTCGGCCACCAGCGCTTCTATTGGCTCGCTCTTATGGCGGCCCCTGATGGTCGGAATCGCACAAAATGCGCATTTGTGATCGCAGCCATCCGATATGCGCAGATAGGCCCAGTGCGACGGCGTCGTCGTAGAGCGCGGCATCGGCGCCACGCGACTGCGGCGCGGCCGTCCTAACACGCGGTCAACCCGATGGACGATGTCCACTTCTTCGGAAATGGTCAATAGGTCATCGGCTTCGATCAGCTCATTGCGCAACTCTTCTTCATAGCGCGTGGCCAAACAGCCCGTCACAATAACGCCCTTGCACTTGCCCTGCTCTTTGAGGCGGTGAGCGGCCATAACGGCCTCAATCGATTCTTCCTTGGCTGGACCAATAAAACCACACGTATTGACGACGACGACATCGGCCTGGTCGGGCGCGTCGGTAATCTGGTAGGCGTTGCCCTGTAACAAGCCGAGCATGCGTTCGGAGTCGACCGTGTTCTTCGGACAGCCCAAGCTGACTAGGTGTACTCTTTGTGGCTCTTCGCGATCCATAAATTCAATACTTCTGCTGCACGCAGTGAATCGCCGCCAGCACCGCATCGTCGCTGACGTCGTCGTAGATATCTACCCGTCCAATCGCCTCGGCCAGAATATAGCGCACCGTACCGTCTACGCGCTTCTTATCCGCTCTCGTGCGCTCGAGGATGTCGCCGGCGGCAACTGCAGCCAGCCCCTGCGGCACGCCTAGGCGCTCCCACAGCGCATCGTGCCGCGCCCGCTCTTGGGTGGGCAACACGCCGCGCTGGGCCGCAATTTGTCCAACGGCCAGCGCGCCCAAGATAACGGCCTCGCCGTGGCGGTACCGCTTGTAGTTGGTCGCCGCCTCTATGGCGTGACCGATCGTGTGGCCGTAGTTGAGAATGGCGCGCAGTCCCCCCTCTTTTTCGTCGGCACTCACTACGGAAGCCTTGATATCGGCGTTGCGCGCAATGAGCCAGTCTAGCGCATCGGCGTCGATACGCATGTCGACGATGTCCTCGACGCAATCTTCCAAAAAGGCAAAGAGCTCGGGGTCGCGAATGATGCCGTGTTTGACGACTTCGGCCATGCCCGCGACCAATTCGTCGCGCGGCAGCGAGCGCAGCGTATCGGTGTCGATAAAAACCAGTTTGGGCTGATGAAAGGCGCCAATGAGGTTTTTTCCCAGTGCGTGATTGACACCCGTCTTGCCGCCAATGCTGGAATCCACCTGCGCGACGATGGTCGTTGGCACCTGCACGCAGGGCACCCCGCGCAAATAGCACGCGGCGACAAAGCCCGCCATATCGCCAACGATGCCGCCACCCAACGCCAAGACCCAGGCACCTCGATCTAAGCCCGCTTCAATAAGCCGAGCAAAAATGCCTTCGGCACCGCTCAGGTTCTTGTGCTGCTCACCGCCGGGATATACGACTTCGAGCACGGCAAAACCGGCACCAGCCAAACTCTCCGCAACGGGCTGCAGATAGTGGGTAGCGACCCGTTCGTCGGTAATCAGCGCCACCTGCCGGCCCAAGCCCAGCGCCTGGCACGCCTGGCCAACGGAGTGCAGCACGCCGTGCCCCACGCAGATTTCGTACTGCGCCCCTTCAGTCCGTACGGTTGCGCTCCTCACTCCAATGCTCCAATAAGTCGATGAGTTTGTCCGCCGTCTGCTCAGGGGTAACCCCCTGGCTGGACAGCATTTTAATATGCGCCTGATCGTAATAGGGCGCGCGTTCCGACAGCATTTGTTCAATCCTGGCGCGCTTGCCCGCCTCGTCCAGCCCCGACAGCAGTGGTCTATCGTCGCGGCGACTAACGCGTTCGATAATGGTATCGATATCGGCCTCTAAGCAAACGAGGACACCCGCGCGTCGCACCGCCTGCAAATTGCGATTATGAACGACGGCTCCTCCTCCCAGCGAAATTACCGCACCGCCGCGCCCACAGGCTGCTAGCACGCTTTCGTGTTCTAACTGGCGAAAGTGCGCTTCGCCCTCATCGGCAAAGATCGATGAGATGGACTTGCCGGCCCGCACTTCGACCATTTCGTCCGTGTCTAGAAATTCGCGCCCCAAACGCCAAGCGAGAAAACCGCCGACTTTGCTCTTACCCACTCCCATAAAGCCGGTCAGGAATATGGGACCTGTGAGCATCAGCTGGCCTTCTTATCCGCACCGCGACGCATGCGCTTCTCCTCATAGCACGCTTCGCAATTCCACAGCGGAGGTTTATTAAACGCATTATAGCGATCGTCTAATACATCGCGGCGCAGGTGGTCTACCTCAGTGCCACAGGTATCGCAGCGCATTTTCTTCTTTGCCATTTCTCACATCCGTTCTACGGTGCCGATGCCCAATAAGCCGAGGCCGCGCGAAATCACTTTTGCCGTCAAGCTGCACAGTTGCAAACGGCTATTGCGCACCGGGTCTTCGGCGCGCAGCACCGGACAGGTCTCGTAAAACTTCATGTACAATTCGGCCAACTCATAGAGGTAGTTGCACAGGGCGTTCGGATAGCACTCGCGCACGACGGCCTCTACGACTTCGCCAAACTGCACGATCTTGACGGCCAGCGCGCGCTCGGCTGGTTCGCCAATTGCGATCGCACCCGTCAGCGCAGACTCATCCAGCTCAGCGCGGCGAAAAATGCTCTTCACCCTCGCGTACGAGTACTGCAGGTACGGCGCCGTATTCCCTTCAAAGGAGAGCATCTTATCCCAGTTGAAAATGTAGTCCGTCGTTCGATTGAGCGATAGGTCGGCGTATTTAACACTGCCTATTCCGACGACGCGGGCAATTTCGCGACGCTCCTCTTCGCTCAGCTGCGGATTCTTCTCACCGACCAACGCAAAGGCGCGTTCTTCGGCTTCGCTCAGCAGGTCCATCAGCTTGACGGTTCCCCCCGTACGCGTCTTGAACGGCTTGCCGTCATCGCCGAGCATAGTGCCAAAAGGGTGGTGTTCGAGTGCACATGAATCCGGTGCGTAACCGGCTGCGCGCGATACGGCAAATACCTGGCGCAGGTGCAACATCTGTCGCGCGTCGACGATGTACAACACGCGATCGGCCCCCAGCGCGCCGGCGCGATAGCGCACGGCGGAAAGATCGGTCGTCGCATAGAGATATCCACCATCGGATTTTTGCACGATCACCGGCGCGATTTCGCCGTCTTTGCCCTTGAATTCTTCGAGAAATACGCACTGCGCACCGTCCGACTCACGCAACAGCCCCTTGTCGCGCAGGTCGCCAACAACCTGGGACAAGTCGTCATTGTAGGCGCTCTCGGCGCGCACGTCCTCGCGCCCCAGCGTTACGTCCAGCGTTTCGTATACCTCTTCGCAGTGGCGCAGAGACTCATCGATAAAGCGCTGCCACATTGCCCTGACGTGCTCGTCGCCGCCCTGTAGCTTTACGACATACTCGCGCGCCGTATTGGCGAACTCCTCATCGCTGTCGAACAATCTGCGTGCCGACTGATAAAAGCCCTCCAAATCAACTAGCTCCGACGAGGGGTCTTCTCCGGCCGAATCCAAGCGATCCATATAGGCAATGAGCATGCCAAACTGCGTGCCCCAGTCGCCAACGTGATTGTGCCGCACGACCTCGTGCCCGCAAAATTCCAACGCGCGTGCGATGGCGTCTCCGATGATGGTGCTGCGCAAGTGCCCAACGTGCATCTCTTTGGCAAGGTTGGGATGCGAATAATCGATCACGACTTTGTGCAGCGGCTGCGCCAGCGGAACGCCGAGCCGCTCATCCGCCAGCGCGGTGTTGAGATGATCATTTAACCACGCCGACTTGAGCTTCACGTTGATAAAGCCCGGCCCAGCAATATCCACCGACTCGGCCACGTCGCTCAGGTCGAGATGTTCCAGGACGGCAGCGGCCAGCGCGCGCGGATTCTTTTTGAGCCCTTTAGCGACGGCCATGACGCCGTTGGCCTGATAGTCGCCAAATTCCGGGCGCGTCGCCGACCCAACCAACGCCTTGCTACCGACCGGGGCACCTGCTGCGACCAGCGCGGCGGCGATGCGATCCTCTAAGTGCTCTTTAATGGCCATCCTTAACCCGTTCTAGCGCGGCGGCTACCATGTGGTCGACCGGCGGCCGGATACCCGTCCATAGTTCAAAGGAGCGCGCTCCCTGCCAAGCGAGCATGCCCAACCCGTTGATGGACCGAGCTCCCACTGCTTCGGCCTGCTGCATCAGGCGCGTGTTTAGCGGCTTGTATACGATATCAGCGACGAGTAGATCTGCGTGTAAAACCGATGCGTCAACCAGCGGCGATGCATCGGCGTGCGGATGCATGCCAACCGATGTGGCGTTGATCAGCAAACCCACATCCCCTATCTCATTTGAGTCCATCGTTCCCACCCGCACCTTTCCGCTGCGATCCAGATCGCCGGCCAGCGCTTCGGCTTTCGATAGCGTGCGATTGAGCAACAGAACGCGCTCGACCTGCGCACACTGCAGCAGGGCATACAGGATAGCGCGCGCAGCGCCACCGGCACCGAGCAGCGCGACGTTCGACGGCAGCTCTTCCATGCCGCCATCGCGCCTCAAACTTTCCATAATGCCAAAAGCATCGGTATTATAGCCCACCAGTTTGCCCTGCCGATTGACGATCGTATTGACCGCGCCAATGGCTACGGCCTCTTCCGAAACTTCGTCAATATGGCTCATGACGGCTCGCTTGTGCGGCACCGTCACGTTGAGGCCGGCCATATCCAGCGCGCGCATTCCATCTATGGCACGGCCCAGGCCGTCTGACCGCACGTGAAAGGCTACGTAGGCGTAGTCTATGCCCAGCGCAGCAATCGCCGCATTGTGCATGGCCGGCGACGACGTATGACCTATGGGGTCGCCAATTACGCCGAGGATGCGCGTCGTGCCGGAGATCAAGCCAGCAGGTCCTCGACGAACTGATCGGCAATCTCGACGGCTTCGCTCCACGATACGTCGTACAACAAGCGAATGACAACCACGCCACCGCAGAACAGCACCGCGGCGAGCGCGGCCAGGCGCAATAGTGTCCTCATCGTTTCTTCTCCTTCAGCGCAGCGAGCGCCTTGAAAAATTCGGGATGCACTTCCTCTATGCCCTGCGCATTGTCGACGACCACTTCACCTTCGGCCCACAGGCCCAACAGGGAAAAAGCCCGCGCAAGATGGGCGTCGCCGCGCGCGTCGAGCGACCCTCCCATCACCGGAAAGCCGCCCTTTATGACAATCCCCTCGGGAAATTCGCCGATGCGCACCTGCAGCGAACGCAGCGATTCAAAGAGATGCTGCACTCGATCAAATGCGCCCTCGCGCAGTAGCTGCACGTCGCGGATGACGATCTCTCCCGGCACGCGCGTAGCCAATACGGCCAGCAGCGCGACCTGTGCCAGCACGTTTTCAGCCCGCTGGCCGGCCACGCGCGTGGACTTTAACTCGCTCGGATGAACGTCCAGGTCGCAGGTCTCTTCGCCGTGCTCATTCAGCTTAAGTTCGCCGCCGATCTGGCGCAGCAAGTCGAGAAAGTGGCGCTGACCGGATCGCACGGCAACGCCCTTTATCACGACGTGCGAACCCTTGAGGACGAGCGCGGGTAGCATAAATGGGTAGGCCAAGTCCAGATCGCCGGCCACGTCCACATCCAGCGGCTGCACGGCCTGCCCGCCCTGCGTGGAAACGACGTACTCCTCACCGCTACGCCGCCGTTCGACCACGACCGCGCGCTGGCGCAGGAAGCGCTCCATGCGGTTGCGATTTTTGCTCGACTCGCGCATTTGCGTCACGCCTTCGCAGTAAAGCGAGGCCACCAGCACGGCGAGCTTATCATCTGCATTTATGTCCAATACTGCGTGTTGCACAGCGCTCGGCTCGCCCTTGCCAATAGCGTACACGCTCCGCGTTTCGCGCTGCGCCCCCATGCCCATAGCCGCCAGCAGAGACAGGGCACCGTGCGCCCAATCGCCCTCTTCGCCGAGCTGGACCCGAGTTACAAAGCGCTGCCCGGCGAGAATGGCCAGGAGCAACAGTCCACTCGCGCCCCATCCCTGCACGTCTACTATGTCTCCGGCAGGCGACAGCCCAGCTAGGCCTTTGCCGCGCACGACCAGTCCATCGCGCTGCTGTTCGATCTCGACGCCGAGTGTTCGCAGGCACTCGACCACGCGCAGCGCACTGGGCGGCACAAAGCGCACGCGGCTCTCACCCTCGGCAATGGCGGCCAGCAGCAGAGCGCGCTCGGCGGGCAGCTGCTCCCCGGGGACGCGCACCTCTCCCAGCACTTTCTTCGTAGGCGTAATAGACTGGCGCATTATATCAACCGCATGGTATTAGAGTCGCAATAGACGTCAAAATTTGCTGCTGAGCAGCTTTTTTAAAACCGGCGGTAGAGCGGGTTTGAGGGTTGGTCCGGGAAACGGGCAGGCCCCGCACTCACCATTGCGCGTCGTTTCCCTTTCTGCTCGGCGACGCACACCATCCCTATGCAGTGCACTTGCGCGGCAAGATCGATTCACGGGCGGCGCGCCACATAGCCAATGCCCTCCAATACCTCCAGCGCCTTTGCTGCCGCTGAATCGCTGTCAAATCCCAAGCGCAGCGTGCCCCCTTCGCCCTCGCGCACCTTCATTACCTCTATATCGCTGATATTGAGTTCGTGCTGCTGCAGGGCAGCGGCAATTTCAGCAATTACACCGGGGCGATCCTCTGCCACTACGAGGATCTCGTAGAGGGCGTGAATAAAGCCTTTGGCGTCGCGCGGAATCGAGCTGCGCACGCGATTGGCGTAGGCAAAATCATCGGATAAACTGCCGTCTTCCAACCGGTCGCGGGCATCCTCCAGCACGGCGATATAGCGATCGATCATGGCCCGCACGCGGTCGGCATTGGTCGCGTAAATATCCCGCCAAACCGGCGCAAACGGGCTCGAGGCAATGCGCGTCATATCGCGAAATCCGCCGGCGGCCAGCGGCAGAAAGTGGTCGCTCTCTTCGTTGAGTCGCCCGACCATCTCCACTAGCGTCGTCGCCATGATCTGCGGCAAATGACTTATCGAAGCCACCGCCTGGTCGTGCGCATCGGCGTCCAACTCCAGCACGCGCGCGCCCACGCCCCGCAAGAGATCGACTAATGCGTCGTAGCGATCGCGCGGCACCTGCTCGTTCGGCACCAAAATGTAAATGGCGTTCTGGAACAAAAATGGATCGGCCGCCGTAACGCCCGCCTTTTCCGAGCCGGCCATCGGATGGCCACCGACAAAGTAGGTCTCCGCGCGGAAACACGCCCGAGCGCGCGCAACAATGCTGCGCTTGGTGCTGCCGACGTCGGTGACCAGCGCGCCATCCGCCACCAGCGAGGCCACTTCCTCCACCTGCTCTAGTATGCGCTGAATCGGCGTGCAGAGGAAGACGAGGTCGGCGCCGTCGAGCGCGCGCGCCATCTCGCCATAGCTCCACCCCTCGTCGATCACGCCCATATCCAGGGCCGTCTGCACGGTCTCAGGCCGACTGACGCCGACGATCTGTCCGGCAAAGCGACCGCGCTTGAGCGCCAGCCCCATAGAGCCACCGATTAGGCCCACTCCGACTAAAACGACTCGATTGAAGAAGGCTAGTCCTCCTCTTCTTCGAGGTGCACCGCCTCGGCTATAATGCGGCGAAAGATTTCCTCAATGGCCACGTTGCGCATCGGTCCCTCGTTGTACTCTCGCAATTTTTGCAGCAATGCCTTTTCGCGCTCCGGATCGCGGATGGGACGGCCGTGTTCTTTTTTGATGCGGCCGATCGCCAGCGCACAGCGCATGCGCTCGTTGAGGCGTTCCAGTAGCTCTCTATCGAGCTGATCAATGCGCTCGCGCCACGCGCTGATATCCATATCGCTCATGCTAGCGCAACCCCATGGCCTGTCGCACATCGCGCATCGTCTCGTCGACAATGGGGCGCAAATACTCGACGCTGCGAGCGAGCACGCCGTCGATGTAGGACGGTTCGGCGCTGATTTCGGCGTAGCGAGCCTGAATGGGTTCGACCTCCGCCATTACCACGTCGAGCACGCCCTTCTTTAAATCGCCATAGCCCTTGCCGGCAAAGTGCGACTCGATCTCCTCCTTGCTCTGCCCGCTCAGCGCCCGGTAGATACCCAATAGGTTATTGACCCCCGGACGGTTCTCATCAAAGACGATCTCGGTCTGCGAATCGGTAACGGCACGCATGATGGTCTTCTTGATTTTGTTGGGCGGATCGAGCAACTCGACGCTGTGGAACTGCCCCTCCCCCGATTTGGACATCTTTTTGGTCGGATCGTCGAGCCCCATAATGCGCGCACCCACTTCGCGGATAATTGGCTCGGGTATGGTAAAGACTTCGCCAAATTTGCGATTAAAGCGCTCGGCAATATCGCGCGTTAGCTCCACGTGCTGCTTCTGGTCTTCGCCCACCGGCACCTCGTGAGCCTGGTAGAGCAGGATGTCAGCTGCCATCAACGTTGGATACGTGAATAGTCCGGTGCTGACGCGCTCGCGCTGGTCGCCCGCCTTGTCTTTAAACTGGGTCATGCGCTCCAGCCAACCCATCGGCGTAACGCAGTTAAAAAGCCAAGCCAGTTCGGTGTGTTCGGGCACGTGCGACTGCACGAAAATATGCGCTTTCTCGGGGTCGAGACCGCAGGCGATGTAGAGGCCAACCAACTCGCGCGTGAGCACGCGCAGCTCTTCGGGGTCGTAGTCGACGGTGATCGCGTGCTGGTCGACTACGCAGAAAATATTCTCGCGCGCGTCTAAATCGGCAACCCAGTTGCGAATCGCGCCGATGTAATTGCCAATGTGCAAGCGCGCCGAAGGCTTTACGCCCGAAAAAACCCGTTTCTTCACGTGCCTAATAGCTCCCTCACTTTGGCGCCGATATCCCGCTCGCGCATCAGCGCCTCACCCACTAACACCGCATCGACCCCGGCTTCGGCCAAACGCTCGACGTCTTCGCGGTGATTAATGCCGCTCTCGCTAACGACCAGTGCCCCCTCAGGCATATTGTCCAACAGTTCGAACGTGGTATCAAGCGTTGTCTTAAAGGTCTTTAAGTCGCGGTTATTGACGCCTATGAGCTGCGCTCGGGCTGCGGCCGCGCGCGCCAACTCGCTCTGATCATGCACTTCGACGAGCGCGGCCAATTCCAACTCGCCAGCTAGGCCGATGTAGTCGGCCAGTTGGCTTCCGTCCATGAGGGATACGATCAGCAAAACGGCATCGGCACCCAGCGCCCGCGCCTCGTAGAGCTGGTATTCTTCGACGGTAAAATCCTTGCGCAGCGACGGCAGTTGACTGGCGGCACGGGCCGCTTGCAAATAGGCGTCGGACCCTTGAAAATAAGCCTCGTCGGTCAGAACGGAAAGACAGCGCGCACCGTTTTCAGCATAGGTGGCGGCAATGCGCTCAGGGTCAAAGTCTTGGCGAATCACCCCTTTGGAAGGCGAGGCCTTTTTAACCTCGGCAATCAGCGAAATGCCCTCTTGGTTAAGCGCGGCCACAAAGTCGGCGGGAGCGGGACTGTCGGCCGCGCGCAGGCGCACGTCCTGCAGACTGTGTCGGCGCTTGCGTTGGGCGACAAATGCGCGCTTGTACTCGGCGATTTCTTCTAGAATATTTGCCATCTATGCGTTGCTCAACTCCACCAACTTGTCCAGCGCGGCGCGCGCGGCACCCGATGCAATGGATGCGCGCGCCGTTTCGACGCCCTCTTCCAGCGTTTCGGCAAGACCGCCTGCGGCAATAGCCGCTGCCGCGTTGAGCAGCACCACGTCGCGCGGCGCGCCCTCTTTGCCGTCGAGAACATCGCGCAGGATCTGTGCGTTGGCCGCCGCATCGCCACCCTTTAAGGCGCTGGCATCGACTACCTGCAAACCAACGTCGGCCGGGCTGATGTCGCGCGTGCTAACCCGCCCATCGCGCAATTCGCTGATGCGCGTTGGTCCCGTCAGCGTGATTTCATCTAATCCATCGCAACCGTGCACGACAAAAGCGCGTTCGGAACCCAATTCGCCGAGGACACCGGCAATCTTTTCTGTCAGATCTGCTGCGTACACACCGATTAGTTGGCGCCGAGCGCCGGCCGGATTGGTCAGGGGCCCCAGCACGTTAAACACCGTGCGCGTAGCAATTTCGCGGCGCGGCCCAATGGCGTGCCTCATGGCGCCGTGCAGCGCTGGCGCAAAGAGGAAGCCGATACCGGCCTCGTCGATGCACTGACCGACGCGCTCAGGCGCCACCTCTAAATTAACGCCCAATTCCGCCAATACGTCGGCCGATCCACACTGGCTCGACATGGCGCGATTGCCGTGCTTGGCGACACCCAAACCCGCTCCGGCCGCGACAAAAGCCACCGTCGTCGAGATATTAAATGTTCCCGAGCCATCGCCTCCCGTCCCGCAGGTATCCACCAGATCGGTGCGCGCCGTTTTGATCGGCGTGGCTTTCTCGCGCATGACCCGCGCACAGCCGGCAATTTCCTCTACCGTCTCGCCCTTCATGCGCAGCGCAATGAGAAAAGCGCCGATCTGCGCGTCGGTGGCCTGACCGCTCATGATCAGCTCCATCACTTCGCGCGCACCCTCGCCGCCGAGATCCTCGCCCGACACCAGCTTCTGAATCGCTTCCCGTATCATAGGTCGCTCCTCTGCGTTGCTAAAAAAGCCTGAGAAAGTTGTCCAATAGCGGCATGCCCGCTTCCGTCAGAATGGACTCGGGGTGGAACTGCACGCCCACAATGGCCAAGCGGCGATGGCTCAGGCCCATAACTAGCCCATCGGCCGTCTCGGCCGAGACGCGCAGCTCATCCGGCACGCTGTCGCGCGCTACCACCAGCGAGTGATAGCGCATCGCCACAAAGGGATTGGGCAGGCCGGCAAAGAGCGCGTCGCCATCGTGGTAGATCGCTGCCGTCTTGCCGTGCACGGGCTCCGGCGCACGCACCACGCGAGCCCCAAAAACGCTGGCGATTACCTGCATGCCCAAACAGACACCCAACAGGGGGACGCAGCCGGCAAAGGCCCTCGTTACTTCGCGCGCGCGCGCCGCCTGTTCCGGCCTGCCGGGACCAGGCGATAGCACGATGCGCGCAGGAGCGATTTCCCTGATCTGCTCCAGCGAAACATCGCCGCCTACCACGACCACATCGCCGCCCAACACCTGCAAATACTGCATCAAATTGTAGGTAAAGGAGTCGTTGTTATCAAGTAGCAACACCTTCTGCACTCGGCTCAACTCCACGCCCTAAAGCAGCCTGTTGGAACAGCGAAAACGGCGCCGATCACCGCGCACGGCGCCTCGGCACAACCGCTGTGCGCATGGCCTCCACAAACGCATTCAACCATCGATCCGCCAGCTGCGCCGCGCATCGATCGGACGCCTCTACCGCATCCATCACTTGGCCAACTGCCCAATGACCTGCGCGACCAACTTCAGTCCCCAGTCGCCCTGCAGCGTCAGAATGGATTCCGGGTGAAACTGCACGGCGGCAGCGGGGTAGCTCTCGTGCGCTATAGCCATGATTACCCCGTCTTCCGTCTCGGCCAGCACCTTAAAGCAGTCGGGCAGCGCTTCGCGTACAGCATAGAGCGAATGGTAGCGCCCGGCGACGAATTCACTGGGAAAGCCCGCAAAAATGCCTTCGCCCGTGCAGCGCACCGTCGAAGGCTTGCCGTGCATGGGATAGGAAAGCACGCCCAGCCTTCCGCCGAAGGCCTCGACCATGCCCTGCAAACCTAGACAAACGCCAAATACCGGCAACTGGCGCCGCACGCACGCGCGCACGAGGTCGGGCACGCCAAACTCCTCGGGCGTGCCCGGTCCCGGCGAGACAAAGACCAGATCGGGTTGCACTTCGTCGAATACGTCGGGCGGAAAGCCGGCGCGCACCGTGGTTATTTCGGCGCCCGTCTGGCGCACATAGTCGCCCAGCGTGTGCACAAAGGAGTCGCGGTTGTCGACAAAGAGCACCTTTTTCCCGTGCCCTGTGCGATCTATCTCGACGCGTCGATCGCCCTGCGCAGGGCGCACGCCGATCACTGCGTTGATAAAGGCCTCGGCTTTTGTACGCGTCTCGCGCTCCTCTTCATCGGGCACGGAGTCGCACAGCAGCGTCGCACCGACGCGCACCCGCGCCTCGCCACCCTCTAGGTGGACGGTTCGAATCGTAATTCCCGTATTGATTTGTCCGTTAAAGCGCAGCATCCCAACGCACCCCCCGTACCAGCGCCGCGCCGAATTTTCTAGCTCCTCGATCTGCTGCATGGCCGCCGGCTTGGGCGCCCCCGTCAGGGTGACGGCCCACATATGCGAAAGCAGAGCGTCAAAACCATCGCATTCGTCCTTGAGCTCACCTGTTACGTAGTCGACGGTGTGAATGAGTTTGGAATACAATTCGATCATCCTGCGCCCTTCGACGCGCACGGACCCAGCTTTGCAAATGCGCGCCTTGTCGTTGCGGTCGACGTCGGTGCACATGGTCAACTCCGCTTCGTCCTTTTTGGAGTTGAGCAGCGCGCGAATCTGCTCGGCGTCTTCGATGGGCGTGCTGCCGCGGCGAATCGTCCCCGATATCGGACAGGTTTCGACGATCTGGTTCTCCACGCGCACGAACATCTCTGGCGATGCCCCCACCAGCTGCTCACCGCCGAGGTTGATGAGAAACTCATAGGGACTAGGATTGGTCGTGCGAATATTTTCGAATAGATCGCGCGGCGTACCCGCATAGCCCGCACTGAGCACCTGGCTCGGCACGACTTCGAAAAAATCGCCGCGCTGCGTGCCGGCAATCACCTTGCGCACCTTGTCGGCATATTCGCCCGGTGCGTGGTCGCAGCGCACATCGCTGGCCACACCGCGCCCGATCTGCACGTCCGGCGTATCGCGCGGCAGTCCAGCCGTAGACAGATCGCCGCGGCAAAAGTCGTAGGTGTAGCGCAGCGCCTGCTCTTTGCGGTGGTCGACCACGATGAGTTGGTCGGGAATAAACAGGTGCAAGTCGGGCTGGTCGGCCGCGCGCTCGTGGCGCAGCTCTATCGGCTCAAATTGGAATACCAGGTCATAACCCATCGCACCATAAAGGCCCAGGTGTGGCTCATCGTCGGCGCGCATTTGTTCGACCAAGGCGCGCAGCACGCTAAAAATTGTCGGCTGCTTTGAACGCTCCTCTTCGCGGAAGTGAGCCGGCATCGGCAGCACGCGACCGCGCAGCTGACCGTCGCCCTCTTCCAGCTGCTCCAGGTGGGGATGTCCCTCGAGGCCCGCGCGCACAATCTGCAGCAGCACGCGGCCGCGCTCGTTGAGCGGACGAAAGGCAAATTCGCGCTGGCGCGCCTTCAGCTCCAGCGGCGGATTGGCAAATCCGATATCCCAACGGCTGTAGCGCCCCGGGTATTCGTAGCCGCTGGCAAAAAGTGCTCCGCACCGCCTGTTGAGCATAGCCAACACGTCTTCTAGCGGAGCGTTCAGCACTAACTCTTCCACCGCGCGCGCGATCGCTACGCCGCCCCTTGTCTCGTATGTCTCCGTCGTTTTCATCGCATACCCATGCTAAACAAAAAAACCGCGAACGCCTTAGCGCCCGCGGTGTCGATTTCAGTGTACTCCAACAGCACAACTAGGTGGACGCATCCCTTGCTCTATCAGCAGTATGCCAGCACCACTCGCGTCGATTAAGTCTGTTCGCGTCCATAAGTCGCCATAAAGCTAAACGAGCAGTTGCCCCTTGTCAAGCAGCACGTGCTACCCGTCTATCTTCCTGCTGCCAAACGCCTTACCAGCAGGAAGTATAGCGCAACCCAAGCGGTGCGCTGTTCATTCTATTGGGCGGACCGTCGCCGGCATACAGCCGCGCACAATCTCGGCCAAGCGTTCGATGGCGACTCGGCGGGGAAAGGGCGCTCTGTAGGCGATGCGCACGGCGCGCTGAGCGCGTTCGGATGCGATTTGGCACAGGACCACCCGCTCGTCAATGGCGCCGCGCGCTCGAGCCAAGGCCGGCAAGAGCGTAATGCCTTCTCCTGCCGCAACCAGCGCGAGGACCGTCTCGAGACTCGTGGCGCGCGTGTTGATAGAGCGCAGCGGCGACGACGCATGCGACCGCTCATTCCAGGCGTCTAGCACCTGATCGCGAAAGCAGTGGCCGTCGGTCAACAGCAGCACTTCGTTCATATCGACCGATTCCAGCGATGCGATTTGCTCGCCGGCCAGCGCATGCCCCTTGGGCACGGCGAGCAAAAAAGGTTCTTCGTAAATGGGCACTTCGACCAGAGCCGGATTGGCACTCGCCGTAGCGACGATGGCCGCATCGATATCACCTGCTGCCAGCCGCTTTAATAATGTTTCGGTTATTTCTTCGAAGAAAACGATTTGCAGTCGGGGAAGTCCTTCTTGCAGCGCATCGATTACCAAGGGGATAAAATAGGGCCCAATTGTCGGAATGACCCCAATGCGCAGCGAACCGACATGCGGGTCGCGCGAGCCCTGCGCCGCCGCTTCTATTTCGCCGACAATGTGCAGCGCCGCGCGCGCTTTTTCGACGATTTGACTGCCTATAGGCGTCAAATGGACGCCCTTTTTGCTGCGTTCAAAAAGGGCTACGCCCAACTCCTCCTCCACTTTGCGGATCTGCCCACTCAGCGTGGGTTGACTGACAAAGCAGCGCTCTGCCGCGCGGCGAAAGTGGCCGATTTCGGCGACGGCGACAATATATTGCAAATCGCGTAAGTTCAATTACAACCTGCTTTGTTGATTTCATTAGAAATGATAGTCTTTGCCTATCAGAAAAATAAAAACAATCGATTTTATAAATCAACCTACTTTGAATATGTTATTTTCGTTACACTGCTAATACCCAACCATGGAGGAGGCCTCTACATGTCGGAAAACGAAAGCAAATGCCCGTTTCACTCGGGTGCGAATACGTCCGTCGGCTCCCGGTCGAATAAGGACTGGTGGCCCGAGCAGCTGAACCTGAACATTCTCCATCAAAACGGCACGAGTCCCGATCCCATGGGATCGGACTTCTCCTACGCCGAAGCATTTAAGTCGCTCGACTTGGCCGCCGTTAAGAAGGACATAGAAGCGGTCATGACCGACTCGCAGGACTGGTGGCCGGCCGACTACGGCCACTACGGACCGTTTTTCATTCGCATGGCCTGGCACGCCGCTGGCACCTACCGCATCGGCGACGGGCGCGGGGGCGCGGGCGCCGGTCAGCTGCGCTTTGCACCGCTCAACAGCTGGCCCGACAACGGCAACTTAGACAAGGCCCGCCGCCTGCTGTGGCCCATCAAGAAGAAGTACGGAAGCGCGATTTCATGGGCCGACCTGATGGTGCTGACCGGCAACGTCGCCCTCGAGTCGATGGGCTTTAAAACTTTTGGATTTGGCGGCGGTCGCGAAGACGTGTGGGAACCCGAAGACGACGTCGATTGGGGCTCAGAGGCCGAGTGGCTGGCCGACGAGCGCTACCGCGGCGATCGCGAGCTCGACAACCCGCTCGGCGCGGTGCAGATGGGGCTCATCTACGTCAATCCCGAAGGCCCGAACGGCGACCCCAACCCGTTGAAGTCGGCGCGCGATATCCGCGAGACCTTTGCCCGCATGGCGATGAACGACGAGGAGACCGTCGCGCTGATCGCCGGTGGTCATACCTTCGGCAAGACGCACGGCGCCGGCCCGGCCGACCACGTCGGCGTGGAGCCCGAAGGCGCCAGCCTTGAGCAGCAGGGCTTTGGCTGGAAAAACAGCTTTGGCACGGGCAAGGGCGGCGATACCATCACCAGCGGTTTGGAAGGCGCTTGGACGCCCAATCCAATCCAGTGGGACAACGCCTACTTTGAGCTCATGTTTAAGTACGAGTGGGAGCTGACCAAGAGCCCGGCCGGCGCGCAGCAGTGGATACCCACCAACTGCGAAGAAGCCGACATGGTACCCGACGCGCACGATCCGTCAAAAAAGCACGCGCCCATCATGCTCACGACCGACCTAGCGCTGCGCGCCGATCCGATCTACGAGAAAATCTCGCGCCGCTTCTTGGAAGACGAGAGCGCCTTTGCCGATGCCTTCGCCAGAGCGTGGTTCAAGCTGACCCACCGCGACATGGGACCCGTCGTGCGCTACCTCGGGCCCGAAGTGCCGCAGGAAGAGCTCATCTGGCAGGATCCGGTGCCGGCAGTCGACCACGCCCTTATCGACGACAGTGACATCGCTGCGCTAAAGGACAAGCTGCTGTCGTGCGGCCTGTCCGTCTCCCAGCTCGTCTCGACGGCATGGGCTTCGGCTGCTACGTTCCGCGGCACCGACAAGCGCGGCGGCGCCAACGGCGCGCGCGTGCGCCTGGCTCCGCAAAAGGACTGGGCGGCCAATAACCCCGCCGAGTTGAGCAAGGCATTGCAGGCTATCGAGCAAGTGCAGGCCGACTTCAACGCGGCGGCTGCCGGCGGCAAGAAAGTTTCGCTGGCCGATCTGATCGTGCTGGGCGGCTGTGCCGCCGTAGAAAAGGCTGCAAAGGACGCCGGCCAAGACGTGCAGGTAGCCTTTGTGCCGGGTCGCTCTGACGCGTCGCAGGAGCAGACCGACGTCGATTCCTTCGCCGTCCTCGAACCGCAGGCCGACGGCTTCCGCAACTATCTGACCAAGGGACACGGCGGTCGCCCCGAGGAGCTGCTGATCGATCAGGCCCACCGCCTGACGCTGTCTGCTCCGGAGATGACGGCGCTGGTCGGCGGCATGCGCGCCCTCGACGCCAACTCGGGTCAGTCGTTTGGTCGCCTCACGGCCCAGCCCGGCAAGCTCACAAACGACTTCTTCGTCAACCTGCTCGATATGGCGACCGAGTGGAAAGCGACTTCGGCTGCCGAAGACGTCTTCGAGGGCAGCGATCGCGCCAGCGGACAGGTCAAATGGACGGCCACCGCCGTAGACCTGGTCTTTGGTTCGCACTCGCAGCTGCGCGCCATCGCCGAGGTCTACGCCTGCGACGACGCCCAGGCGCAGTTTGCACGCGACTTTGCCGCCGCCTTCAGCAAGGTCATGCACCTCGATCGCTTCGACCTGGCGTAATTTAAGAGCACCGCGCACGCGCGCAGAAGGGGTGGCCATCCGCACGGATGGCCACCCCTTTTTTATTTTACCGCTGCACTGCTTTGACCGACCCGTCGGTTGCCGCTTATAATTTGTCGAACGACCGCTGACCGAACCCATGCGCGCCACACTGAGGATATACGAGAAAACCATTGTCCGCCCATCGCCGCACACGCATACTCTTTCTGGCACGCCGCTACCCGCCTAGCATTGGCGGCATCGAAACGCACTGTTACGAGCTGTATAGACGCCTCGTTGAGCGCGCCGACGTGCGGCTGGTCGCCCTCGGACACCGCTCCCTGTTGCATCTGGCCTGGTTTCTCCCCTACTGCCTGTGGATCACCTTCTGGACGGTGCTCCTGCGCCGCGCCGACGTGATCTACTTCGCCGACGGCGTGGCCGGCTTTATCGCGCCCTTTGTGCGCCCGTTCGGACCGGCCCGCTTTGTCATCACCATTTACGGCTTGGAAATGACCTACAAAAATTTCATCGCGCGCGCCCTTATGCAGGCCGGCGCACGCGCCTGCGAAAAAGTGGTGGTCATCAGCCAAAACACCTACCGCATCACCGCCGACGTCGGCATCGACGAGGCCAAGCTCGAGACCATCTATCTGGGTGTCGAACCGCCGACGCTGGCCGATGCCCAACTGCACGCGCTGCGCCAGCGCTTTGAAGAGCAGCACGCCGTGCGCTTTGGGCAGGATCGCCTGCTCTTTATGTTTGGACGCCAGGTGCGCCGCAAGGGCATGGCCGATTTTATCGAGCAGGGCATGCCCCTGCTGGCTGGCGATATCAAGCTCATTGTCGGCGGCCGGGGTCCAGAGGCCGAGCGCATTGCCGCTGCCCGCAGCCAGCTCGGCTTTGAAGAGCGCATCGCCTTGCTCGGACGCGTCCCCGACGACGAGTTGACCATGCTGCGCTACAGTTGCGACCTGTTTATCATGCCCAATATTCGCGTGCCCAACGATGTCGAGGGCTTTGGACAGACCCAGCTCGAATGCATGCACGCCGGCATGCCGGTCGTCGCCTTTGCCGTCGATGCGCTCACCGAGAGCGTGCGCGAAGGGGGCTATCTCATCGAACCGGATGACTACGCGGCGTTCGCCGCACAGATTGAAGCCTACTTCGCCCTTGATGAAGAGGCGCGCGAGGCCGTGCGCCAATCCTGTTGCGCCTACGTGCGCGCTAACTACACCTGGGACGCCGCTGCAGACCAGTACATGCACGTATTTGAAGGGAGATCGCCCCATGCGCGTTGAAGACCTCGATACACCGGCTCTATGCGTCGATCTGGACGTGTTGGAGAAAAATATATCCGAGCTGCAAAGCGCCTGTGACGCGCTAGCCATTCCCCTGCGCGTGCACACCAAAACACACAAGACACCGGCCATCGCCCACATGCAAATTCGCGCCGGCGCCATCGGCATTGTCAGCCAAAAAATCGGCGAGGCACAAGCCATGGCCGCAGCGGGCATACCGGATATTCTCATTCCCTACAACATCGTCGGCAAGACCAAGCTGCAGCGCCTGAGCCAACTGGTGCGCGAAAGCGACAGCGCGATTACCGTAGCGGCCGACTCCCCGACTACCGTTGACGGCCTGTCAGCCCAAGCTAGCGCCGATGGCTGCACCTTCCGCGTCTTGGTGGAAATGGACACTGGCGGCCACCGTTGCGGCACCCAATCACCGCAGGACACGCTGGCCCTAGCGCAGCGGATAGACGGTCTACCCGGCCTCGAGTTTATGGGCGTGATGACCTACCCGAGCAGCGAGCGCGTGCGGCCCATTCTCGAAGAGGTGCGCGCCATGATGGACGACACCGGCCTACCCTTGCACATTATCAGCGGCGGCGGCACTGGCTCACAGGAGATATCCAAGTCGCTGGGCTGCACCGAAACGCGCATCGGCTCGTACGCCTACGAAGGCATGACGCGCGTCGGCAAGCGCGAAGACCTCGACCCAAGTCGCTGTCCGCTGCGCCTGCGCGTCACCGTCGTCAGCACAGCGCGGCCGCAACAGCTCATCGTCGATGCAGGACAAAAGGCCTTTACCAGCTATCCGCCCACGCCCTATGGCTACTGCTTGGAACACCCGGAGATCTTTATTAAAGGCATGTCGGTCGAGCATGGACACGTGGACACCAGCGCATCATCCCATACATTTAGCGTTGGCGAGCAGCTCTCCTTTATTCCCCTGCACGGCGGCATGACGACCAACCTGCACGATCGCCTATACGCCGTGCGCGGCGAGGACGTCATCGACGTGTGGAACGTAGCCGGACGCGGAAAGAGTCAGTAACACTTTACTTCAGCGAGGACCGTAATGGAAATTCAACCGCAAGCGCAAATCTTTGACGCCGACGAGAGCAATTTTGAGGAACTGATCATTCGCGGCTCCGAAGAGCGCGTGATCGTCATCGACTTCTGGGCGCCTTGGTGCGGCCCCTGCAAGACGCTGGGCCCCGTTATAGAAGAAGTGATCACTTCGCTCGGACCGGGTATCGCCTTGGCCAAGGTAAACGTCGACGAGAACCAACAGCTGGCCATGGCCTTCCGCGTGCAGGGCATACCGGCTGTCAAAGTGGTGTATCAGGGCAAGCTAGTACACGAGTTCACCGGCGCCCTGCCCAGAGAGCAGATCGAAGCCATGCTGCGCCCGCTGGTGCCCAACGCCCCCGAACCGGACATCGAGCCGGCCGAGCAGGCCGCCCAGCGCGCGGCCATGGGCGACTTGGATGGCGCGGCCGTGATATTCAAAAGCATCTTGGAAGAAAAGCCCAACGACGGCGATGCCTTGCTCGGCCTAGCGCGCATCAGCTTGCAGCAGGGCCATATGGACGGCGTGCACGAATTCGTCAACCTGATCGAACAGGGCACGCCGCAGTACCAGCAGGCCCAGGCGCTGTTAGCGCAGATCGAATTCGCCCAACAATGCCAAGCAGCCGGCGGCAAGGCCGCCTGCGCACAGCGCGTGTTAGCCGCTTCCGACGACCTCGAAGCGCGCTACCAAATGGCCTGCTGCCAGGCCGCGGAGGGCCAGTTCGAAGAAGCACTAGCCGCCTGGCTGAGCATCGTCGAGCGCAAACCCGACTTCCAGGAAGGCGCTGCCAAAGACGCCATGGTCGCCGTATTCCACCTGCTCGGACGCGAAAACGAACTGGTGTCCAACTACCAGCGGAAACTCTACCAAACGCTCTACTAGTATCCGTGCCGCGCGGCATTATACCAGCCGCGCGGCACGTTTCCTCGCACGGGTCGGCTCTCAGCGACCTGATCGTCCTCCATCTTGTCACTCTATTCCAATCGAACTATCATTCTCTCCGCCCGCTGCGATCCGTCGCATAGGGCTCCAATGGCTGTGCACCCACTACGCGAAAGACCATGCTGCCCATCCGCCACCCACAGGGCCTATTTCTACCGCGCTCCTACGTTTGCTACCGCGTAGCCGATCCCGTAACCGTCGACGGCAATCTCGAAAAGAAGCCGTGGTGGGATGGCCCGTGGACGGAGCCCTTTGAAGGCCGCCACCCGACCATTACGCCTCCACCCGAACGAGTCACGCGCGCGGCACTATTTTACCAGCGACACGTCCGGCTTATACGAGCACCAACGGGCGTCACTGACGCGCGAGCTGTACAGCCTTCGGGGCGGCGGCTATAAAGAGCGCCTATCGCTATGCCGACCCACCAGTTCTGCATCGGTTTTCGCTGCGTAAAACCGGCCTAGCGCAGGCGCATTCAAAGGAGAAACTATCGTGAAAATAACCCACCTGCGCCGCGTCGGCGTGCGCGTGCCCTTTCTGCCCGGCATCCTGCCACCGCCCGACTACGAAGAACCCATGCCCGGCTATCCCCTGCCGCTGGGCGAGCGCCTGCAGGACGTGCTCTATGTGCATACCGACACGGGGCTAACGGGCTTGGGCATGAGCGGGCCCTATTTCGACCGACGCGACGAGACGCCTCCCGAGTTAATCGGCAGGGACGTGCGCCAATTCGAACCGCGCCAGCTGGGCGGCGGCGGCTGGCACATAGCCCTGCTCGACCTGATCGGCAAACACATCGGCTGGCCCCTGTGCCGCATCTTCGGCGGCAAGCTGCAGGACCGCGTGCTGGTCGACTATTGGATTTCTCGCATGGGCCCGGAGGATTCAGCAGCGGCCGCCAAGCGCGCGGCCGAGTTGGGCTTTCACGGCATCAAGCTCAAGTGCAAATGGGAAGACGACAACGTCGCCGAGCGCGTGTGCGCCATGCACGAGGCCGCACCCGGTCTGCGCATCGTCGTCGATCCCAACGAGCGCTTTCACACGTTGGAAAACAGCCTGCAGCTAGCGCGACGCCTAGCGGCGGTCGACGGCCTCGACGTGCTCTTTGAAGACCCCTTTCCCAAACGCGATCTGCGCGAGTATAAAACACTCAAAGAGGCGACCTCCATCCCCATCGCCCCACATTTTCAAAACCCGCGCCAGATCATTGAAGCCGTGCAGATGGAGGCCATCGACGCCTTTAACGTGGCGCCTTCCGACTGGGGTTTTCTCGATATGGCGCGCATTGCCGGCGCGGCCGACATACCCGTCTGGCAGGCCTCCAATGTCGATTTGGGCCTCTTCGACGCCTTTCGCCTGCACGCCTCGGCCGCTGCGCCCAACTGCACGCTGGGTAGCGATCTGTGCGGCAATTTCGTGCATGAACACAGCCTGCTCAACGAGCCGTTAGTCAGAGATGGCTACGCCATCGTGCCCGACGGACCCGGTCTCGGCGTCGAGCTCGACGAGGAGGCGGTGGCGCACTACGCCGTTTTTTCGGAGGAGTGGAACTAGTCTCGAGTCGCTACGAAGATCTTGGAGTCAGCTGCTCCGTAGTAGAGCAGCCAGCGGCCTGCGTGCCGCACGAGCCCTTCGACAAAGACGACTTGATTGACCTGCCCTTCCCGTTCACCGGTATCTTCTGGCTCTAAGAAGGGCTCGTTGAGGCGCTTGACGACCCTGCGCGGATCGTCCGGATGGAAGACGACGGCGCCGACGGCATAGCGCGTATCGGGCCAACGCGCCGCGTTGTAGATCAGCAGAATGCCCTCTTCCGTCCACAGCGGCGGCGGTCCCGGCTCGACCAGACGCGAATCAAACAGCCCCTCGCGCGGCGACAGCACCGGCTCGGGATCCATTTCCCAGTGCAGCAGATCCGTCGAGCGCGCCAGCCACAGATGCGTATCGCCAAAATACATCAGGTACTCGCCGTTGACGGGCCGGTCGAGTATCGCCCCCGACTTACTCCACTCCAAGTGCGGAAAGAGCACGCCGTGCTTTTCCCACTGCACCAGATCGGCCGACGAAGCCAGACACAGGCGCGCGTGCTTTCCGTCGTATCCCGTGTAGGTCAGCCAGTAGCGCCCCTCGGCTTCGACCACGCGCGGATCTTCGCAGCCGCCGGGCAGCTCGTAATCCTCGCTCGGCTCGACGATCGGCTTGGCAGCGCGCACAAAGTGCAGCCCGTCGTCGCTGGTGGCCAATCCGATCCGGCTGGTGCCGTTCCACTGGCCCGCACCGGAAAAATCCTCGGCGCGATAGAGCAAATGCACCCGACCGTCGCGCACGACAGCCGCCGGGTTAAACACGTCTTTGGCCTCCCAACTATCGCCCTGCGGGGCCATAATGGGATTGCCTTCCCAGCGCACAAAGTGCAGCGCGTCGATGCGCAGCGTCGTCATATCTGCCTTCCTACGCCACCAGCGCGTCGGTGCCAAAGATCATTGGAAAGCGCTCACCCGTGTTTCGCGACCGCGTCTCACCATCCATATAGGCGATGCTAAAGGCGCGCCGCGACTGTCCGCTGGGATTGGTGCCGGAGCGGTGCAGCAGCAGGTTGTGCAGTAAAATCACCTCGCCAGGTGCCGCCTCCAAATCGACCACTTGTTCCTCTGGCGCGTAGCGGGCCAGCTCCTCGGCCGAGGGGAAGTGGCGCTCGGCAATCACGCCGTGTTTGTGGCTGCCTGGCACCACCTGCATACAGCCATTTTCCCGCGTCGATGGATCGAGCGCAGTCCACACGGTGATCGTCGGCATCGTATCCACGCCCCAGCCCCAACCAACATCCTGGTGCCAGGGCAGCTCCGTACCGCGCTCGGCCGGTTTGTTCATAAACATAGCGCGAAAAATCGACACGCTCTCGCCTATATAGTGGTCGGTGATTTGGCGAAAAAGCGGATGCTGCATATAGCGCAGAAAGAGCGGATCTTGCTCCAGGTCCATAATCTTGCGGTAGGCCAAGGTGGATCCTTTATGGCCAATGGTCTCCGGCGGCGCGTGCCCGTACACGCCGTCTTCGCTGTCCAGTTGGAAGCGCATATTATCGTATGGTATTTCGCCCAGCATAATGGCGTCGATGCGCGCCTGCAGAACGCCCAACTCGTCATGGTCTAGTACCTGACCTAAATAGGCGTAACCGCGCTCTTCAAACTGCGCTCGCTGCGCTTCAGTAAATAACTGCTCTGCCATGAAAATATCCTCCGTTGTGCCCAAAGACCCGTTCACCGTGCTATTGATTAACCAATGCACTCTCTGCTGTCAATTGCCCACCTTGTCCACACCCGTTCACTTTCTTAGCTTGCCGTCACCGGTGCTACACCGCACGCCAAGAGAGCAACAGCCATGCCCCTAAACAGCCACCCCAACGTCCTCGTGCTCATGTGCGACCAGATGCAGCACAATCGCATGCACTTCCTAGACCCGGTTGCCCACACGCCCTTTCTCAACGCGCTGGCCGCCGAAAGCGCCCACTTCAAAAACGCCTACACCTGTCACGGCCAGTGCGTGCCGGCGCGCGCCGCCTTTCAGACCGGTCTCTACCCGCACGAGTGCGGCATTATGGCTATTTACGGCTTTCACGGACACGGGGCACGCCTAACGGCCAAGTACAAAACGTTGGGCCACTGCTTTGGAGAAGCTGGCTACGAGACGGCATACTTTGGCAAAACCCATTTCGGCGTGCCGCTGGACGAGCTAGGCTACGATATCGGCGTTGAGCACCGCCCCATCGACGATGACGAAGCCGAATCACTGGGCACGCGCCACGTGCCCAAACCGCTGCGCCCCGACTACATGGCCTGTGATCAAACCGTCGAGTTCCTGCGCAACTATCAGCCGGGCAAACGCCCGCTCTTTCTCACCTTCTCGACGAATTTGCCCCACCCGCCCTTTTTCACCGAGCCGCGCTGGGCCGAGCACTTTTGCCCACCTGCACTCGACTTGCCGAACAGCTACTACGCCGAGACCTTTGCCGACAAACCCCCTTTTCAACAAGAACACGCCCTCGACGACGACCACGGCGCGCGCGACGAATTGGCCCAGCGCCATGAGTTGGCCCAGTACTACACGATGATCGCCGAAATGGACAGCCACTTTGCCCGCATTCGCGCCGAATACGAGCGGCTCGGCCTGTGGGACGACACCGTCGTGCTCTTTTTAGCCGACCACGGCGACATGATGGGTGCGCATAAGATGCGGCTCAAGGGCACGCTGCCCTACGACGAACTATACCGCATTCCCTGTCTGCTCAAGCTGCCGCGGGGAACGAACGTCGCACGCACGGCGATTGACGATCTGGTCTCTTCCGTTCAAGCGCCGGCCACGCTGCTCAAAGCAGCTGGTCTCAACGTGCCCGCTCAGTTTCACAACGGTCACTTTTACGACGCGCTCTTCCGCTCGAATGCGCTCGACGACGAGCACATCTTCTTTGAGCACTACGCCGCCTACTGGGGCATCCATCCGTTCTACGCCATGCGCGACCGTCGCTTTAAGTATATCCGATACTACGGCGATGACGCCTGCGAAGAGATGTACGACCTGCAAGCCGATCCAGGCGAACTGCGCAACGTAGTTAACGACCCACGCCACGCCGAACAGCGGCGCACACTGGCGCAGCGCGCCGACACATGGTGGCATCAAACGGACGGGCGCGATTTGGCCTATTACGAGTCGCCCGAGTTCAAATCCAACCAACACAATCGCGTATAGCGCGACATAAAAGGGGAACTCCATGCTCTACGAACTACGCACCTACATCATTCCCAGCGGCCGCATGAGCGATATTCTCAGTCGCTTTGAGAACGTCACTATGCGCCTTTTCAAAAAGTATTCCATGGAAGTGGTCGGCTTCTGGACGGTCAGCAAGCCCGAGGATAAATACGCGCTGGTCTACCTGATGCGCTATGCCGACGAGACGTCTATGGAAAAGGCCTGGGCCGATTTTCGCGCCGACGAGGAGTGGATAGAGACGCGCAAGCGCACCGAAGCGAATGGACCGATTGTCGAAGAAGTCATCTCCGAGCACCTGATACCGACTTCTTTTTCGCCTTTGCAATAGGCGCGTACGGGGCCAACGCATAGCCTCTTGTCGAGGATCAGCTCTTGTCCTATACTACGCGCGTGACTGAAGAAGCCCACAACGCGCCCCCCGCGGCGCTCGATCTACTCGCCTCCGACGAACAGATTCAGTTCGCGCTTTCCACGGACATCAAACTGGACGGCCTGTACGGTTCGGCTTGGCTATTGGCCACCAACAAGCGCCTGCTGGCCTATAGCCCCGACGGCGGCGGCCCGCCCGATATCGTCGACCTGCCGCTGAGTGAGATTACCTCTGTTGAAATAGAAGATCTGCACGGCAGCGGCGCTCTCAAGGCGCGCACGGCCGCACGCGGAGCAACCGTCGCCCTATTTTCCAAAACGCTGGGACCACAATTTGCCGACGTTCCAAAGCAAATTGAAGAGTTAGTACATCAGGCCCGACCCGAAGCGGCCGACGAGCGCATTGCCCACGGCCGTTTAGAGCGGGGCTTCCACCGCCAGCGGCGCTGCGAACGCTGCAACCAAGTCATTCCCCACCGCCTCGGCGTTTGCCCGGCCTGCCTCGAAAGCAGCAAGCTGCTGAGACGCTTTCTCAGCTACTCCGCACCCTACTGGCCGCTGGCCTTTGCCAGCCTACTCATCCTGCTTTCGGGCACCTTTATCGGCCTGACGCCGCCGCTCATGATGCGCACGCTCATCGACGACGTGCTCAAACCCGTCGCCGAAAACGGCAGCAACAGCGGCGTTGTATTGCCTTATTTGGGCGACGTCACGGCGTCTTATGCACTCGGCACCCTCGTCGTGCTATTGCTGCTAATCAACGTCCTGCGCAACGTGCTTGGCGCTCTGCGCTCCTACCTGCTATCGCGCCTTGGCGAGCAGATCACCTACGACCTGCGCGGCGAAGTCTACCGGCATTTGCACCGCCTGTCGCTCAACTTCTACAACGACCGCGACACCGGCCGAATCATGGCCAGCGTCACCCAAGACGTGAGCCGCCTGCAGGACTTTCTGAGCGACGGCCTGCAGGAGACGATTCGCAATATCCTGACCATTTTCATCATCGTTTCCATCTTGTTTTACCTCAATACCAACCTCGCGCTCTACGTGCTACTGCCCGTGCCTTTCATCATCTTTACCACGGTGCGCTTTGGTTCGTATCTAAACCAACTATACCGTCCGCTCTTTCGCCGCTGGGCCGGCATTAGCGCACTGCTGTCCGACGTCGTGCCCGGCGTGCGCGTGGTCAAGGCCTTTGCCCAAGAAGAGCGCGAAGTCAGCAAGTTCGAGCGGCGCAGCCACTCGCTGCTGGAGGGCGAACTGCGCGTCGCCAAAACGCGCAGCATATTCAGTCCGCTGATGGCATTTCTGACCTCGCTGGGCACGCTGGTTATCTGGTGGGTCGGCGGCAACAAGGTGCTCGACAGCGTGCTCACGCTGGGCGAATTCGTCGCCTTCACCAGCTATATGTGGCAATTTTATGGACCCGTAGAAAGCCTCTGCCGTCTCAACCATCGTTTTCAGCGTGCGGCCACCTCTGCCGAGCGCGTCTTTGAGGTTCTCGACAGCCAGCCCGACGTGGCCGATCCGCCCAGCGCGCAGACCATGGCCGAAATCGAAGGGCGCGTGGTATTCGACGACGTCAGCTTCTCTTATGAGGAGGGCAAACCGGCGCTGCGCAACCTCAGCTTTACGGTAGAACCGGGCGAGATGATCGGTCTGGCGGGCCACTCTGGCGCCGGTAAGTCGACGCTGATCAACCTGATTTGCCGCTTCTACGAAATCGAAGAGGGCACCATCTACATCGACGGTATCGACACGCGCACCGTCAGCCTTAAGTCGATGCGCGAGCAGATCGGCGTCGTGCTGCAGGACCCATTCCTGTTCAACGGCAGCGTCGCCGACAACATCGCCTACGGCAACCCCAGCGCGTCGCTCGAGAAAGTCATCGCAGCGGCCAAGGCGGCTAACGCGCACGAATTTATCACCAACTTGCCCGACGGCTACGACTCCATCGTCGGCGAGCGCGCCGTGCGCCTATCGGGCGGCGAACGCCAGCGCCTATCCATAGCCCGCGCCATTCTGCGCGACCCGCGCATTCTCATACTCGACGAAGCTACGGCGAGCATGGATACTGAAACGGAAGCTAAAATTCAGCAGGCGCTTGCCCGTTTGATCAAAGGGCGCACGACCTTTGCCATTGCACACCGCCTATCGACTCTGCGCAATGCCGACCGACTCTTCATCATTGAGAAAGGCATGCTGCACGAACAGGGCACGCACGACGAACTGGTCGCACAAGACGGCATCTACGCCAAACTAGTGCGCATGCAAACGGAAATGAGCCGGATCCGCGCCGTATGAGCGAATTCGTTGAAAACGATTTCGAAGTAGTTATCTTCGACCCAAAGAATATCCATCTTCACATCGACGAATTTGCCGATCTCGTACTCGGTGTTGAGGGAAGCGAACCCGTGCGCGGCGTGCGTTTGACGCGCTGTTTCCCCATTTCTTCCGGCGATCGTCTTATCGCACTCAATGCGCACGATGGGACTGAACTGGGCCTCGTGCGCGACGTCAATGAACTCGATTCCGATAGCCAAAAGGCACTGCGCAGCGAACTGTCGCGCTCGTACTTCCGACCACAGATCCAGCGCGTTCTTTCCGTTACAGAACAATACCACGTGCCGCGTTGGGAAGTCGAGACCGACCGCGGCCCGCGCACCTTTGAAATCCGCAGCAGTCGCCGCGATATGCGCGTGCTGGCCGCCGGTCGCATTCTCATTCGCGACGCCGACGGCAATCTCTATGAGGTGCTAGACTATCGCCAACTCGATCCGCAGAGCCGCGCGTTAGTCGAAACGCAAGTCTGATACATTCGCGCGGCACAGCGGCCGCGCAGTTAAATACGGAAAGCGAATCATGCGCGTACTCGTCACTGGCGGCACCGGCCGCGTTGGCCAAACAGCCGTCCATCACTTGCTGTCTACGGGACATCAGGTACATATCATCGGCCTCGACGATTCTTTCGAGCTCGACGGCGTCACCTATGCTCGTTGCGATATAGATGATTTCGATGCGCTTTCTGCACACGCCAAAGGATGCGAAGGCATTGTGCACTTGGCCGCTATTCCCTATCCGGGCGGCGGCACGCCCGAGCAGCTATTTCGCGTCAACTGCACCGGCACCTTCAACGTCTATCAAGCGGCGGCAGTCAACGGCATCGAGCGCGTCGTCAGCGCGTCGTCGATCAACGCCCTCGGATTTAACTTTGGCACGGTGCATTTCGACATTGAATACCTGCCCATTGACGAGGCACACCCCGACTTTACCACCGATGCCTATTCCTTTTCCAAGCGCATGCTCGAAGAGACGGCCGCCTACTTCTGGCGGCGCGACCGCATTACCGGCGTGCAGTTGCGCTTTCCCTTCGTCTATCTGCACGACGACAACAGCCGCTTTGCACAGATGCGCCAGCACATGGGCCAGGCCTATGCCGAACTCGTGCAGATGGCACCCGACCAGCAGCGCCAGGCCATCGATCAGTTCTGGCAGCACTTCCTGCACATGCGCCAAGAGCGCGCCTTTGAAAAGCCGTGGGAAGAGCGCATGCGCGACCGCGAAAAAAACGAGGACACACCGCGCCGCATGTATTTTGGCGTCTCCGACTTCTGGGCGGCCATCGACGCCCGCAACGCAGCCATCGCCATTGAAAAGGGTCTCAGCGCACCATACGAGGGCAGCCATCCGCTCTTTGTGTGCGATGCCAACAACTCCACCGGTATCGATAGCGAGACGCTAGCCGGGCTGTTCTATCCGCAGGTCGAAGCACGGCGCCAATCCATCGGGGGCACTGAGAGCCTCGTTAGCTTTGCTCGTGCCCGTCAGCTCATCGGCTACGAACCGATCTATTAAATCGCACGAGGAGGTCGTTTTGACGCATGCGGTAAAAGCGCTGCTCTTCGATTTGGGCGGCGTGCTTATAGAAATTGACTTTGATCGCACCTTCCGCGCCTGGCAGGCCCTCACGCCCCTCAGTTCGGCCGAGATAAAAGAGCGCTTCTACTTCGACGAGGCCTACCAGCGGCACGAGCGCGGCGAGATTGACAGGGCGGCCTACTTTGATCATCTGCGCACCGCACTAGACTTGAAGGGCAGCGACGAGCAGATTGCCGAGGGCTGGAACGCGCTATTCATCGCCGATATACCCGCGGTGCTAGGCGCCGTTGAGCGCGTAGCTGCCCACATTCCGTGCTACGCCTTCACCAATACCAACGCCGAGCACCAGCGCGCGTGGTCGACGCAGTTTCCGCACGTCACCCCGCTCTTTCGCCGCGTGTTCTCCTCCTGGCAGTTGGGCCTGCGCAAGCCGGAGCACGAAGCCTTTCTCTGCATTGCCCAGCAGATCGACGTTCCCTGCGAATCCATTCTTTTTTTCGACGACACACTTGAAAACGTCGAGCACGCGCGACTCGCCGGACTCCAAGCCGTGCACGTGCGCCATGCCGCCGATGTGGAAAACGCGCTGGCGCAGCACTGCTAAGACCGAGCATTTTTAAAATTCAGCCTAAGCTCGATGCAATTGCATTACTAGGGTAAAGAGCCCGGCCTCCGTGCACATCAACCTCGATCTCTTTGACGGGGTCGAAGTGGACGCGCGAGGGCGAGCGCCATATCAATATCGACGCCCCGCTCTTCTACGAATCGCTGCAGTGGATGCGACTGCTGATTTACCTCGCGATATGACCAGGATGGCGCTGCCGGTTGGCTTAGCCCTGCTTGCCAACCACCAGGACATTCGCATTCCGCTGATCATCGCTGGCACTCTACACCTTCGGGCAGAAGTCCTTCGTGCGCGGCATTGCGCTGACGGATATGAAGGGCTAAAGGCCGCTAGCTCGTTGGCCGAAGCACGCGTGCAATAGCCCCCATTCCGGCGGCAACGTCTTCTGCCAGCAGACTGAGGACCCAATAGCTGCCGCCGGTAAAGTCGTAGAAATAGCCCGGATGGACCAACGCGCCCTCGCGCTCCAGCAGGGTTAGCGCCAGCGCCTCTTCGTCGCCCTCGATGCGCAGCACGCCGTACCAGCCTCCTTCGCTGTTGATGACCTCGACCCCGTCAATTCCAGCCCATAGCAGTCGGTAGTTTGTTCGCACGCGCGCTAGCACGGTTGCCTGTATCGCATCACACGATGCCATCAGTGCGGGCAGAGCCTGCTGTATGCCACTGCCCACAGACAGATACGTGTCGGCGGCAATTTCTAGGCGTGCCAACGCCTCGTCGCGCAGAGCCGAATCGCCGCCTACGGCCATCCAGCTCAGCTTGGCCTGCGGCAGGGCCAGCGCCTTGGACAAGCCACCCAGCGCCACGTGCAGCCCGCGTCCCTCGTTGGCAAAGGAGACGCCTCGCTGCGTTCCCAGCGGATAGTCGAAGAACACCTCGTCGGACAGAATGGCTATTCCGCATTCGCAGCACAGCGCTTCAACGGCCATGCGCTCCTCGGCGCTGAGATACGAACCCGTTGGATTGTTGGGATTGACCAATACGACGGCGCGCGTGCGCCCATCCACGGCCGCAGCTAGCCGGTCTAGGTCGAGCGACCAGCGCGCGCCGTCATAGCGCAGCGGATAATAGCCCAGCTCTATGCCCTCTAAATCGGCCAGATACTGCAAGAGCGGATAGCTTGGACGCGGCACCAGCACGCGATCGCCCGGATCGGCCAGCACCTTGAAGAGCAGGGCATATGCCTCGCTCGTGCTGCTGGTCAGCAGCAGGCGATCCGCGCCGACATCGATGTCACGCGCCGCATAGTACGCGCTTACGGCGCGCCGTGCTTCGAGCAACCCGCGCGCGTCCGGCGCATAGCGACCGCAGTCTACATCGCGCAGCGCATTCCATATGTCATCGGGGTATGCCAGACCGGCGCGGGTCGGATTGGACAGGGTCAGATCTATGACGGGCAGGCCGCGCGCGCGCCGTTGCGCCAGCGCCGCACTGAGCGCGTTGGGTCGGCGCGGCCACGACGTGCGCTGCGAAAAATTCACCACCAACAGCCCTCGCCATGAAGTGCTACAGCCATTGTGCAAACAGTGCGTAGGCGCGCTCGCGCATGGCCGAGGGAAAATCGTGCGCACAGTCGGGATGTTCGACCCATAGCCGATCTTCGGCCCCGCAGAGCGCGTAGACGCGGCGAGCCGCCGCCGCAATAGCATCGACACTCTGCCAGTCAAAATTGTCGTCGTGCAGAGGCGCCGAGGCGAAGAACGGACGCGGCGCCAGTGCCGCCACCATATCGTGAAAGTCAAAGGGAATCGCGGCTAGCGCATACTCTTTCAACCGCGGCATGTAGCACGAAGAGGTCCAGCCGGTGATATCGCCGTCCTTGTATACCTGATAGGAGTCAAATCCGCAGCTCGATACGACCGCCGCTAAGCGCCGGTCAAAGACCGCCGTATATATCGCATTGTGCCCGCCCAGCGAGTGACCGATAGCGCCGAACCCGCCTCTGTGCACCTCGTCCATGCTCTCCAACAGATCCAACCCGCGCACGTTGTCCCAGATCGCCTTCATCGTCCCGCTCGCATAACCCAGTGCCTGCCAGTCAGGGCGATACTGCGCCAGATGTGGGTAGGAGGGAGCCAGCGCTACAAAACCGCGCTCGGCCAGTTCGCTGGCATAAGCGCGGTTCGCCTTGCCACCGAGACCGACGACGACCTGATGACCTATCGCATTATCCGTTGGGTGCAGGCAGAGCACAGCGGGAAACGGGCCCGGCCCCTTGGGCATCAGCAGGTAGGCCGGCACGCGCTCACCCGGCTCGCTCGCATAGTCGATCAGCCGGCGCACATAGCGGCCGCAGTCGATCTCTTCCCGCATGCGCACGTCTAGCGAGCAGCGCTTTTCCTCGCCCGGCAGCGCTCCCATGACCTCCTGCATAGCGGCCAACACCCGCGCGCGCTTAACCTCCCATGCGGCACGAGATGGCAGGGCGATGGGTTGGCCTGCCGCATTCACTAATTGGTTCAATGCCAGCCGTCCTTCAGTTGCTATAGGCGACCGTGCCGCGCGCGCCCACTGGGTAGCTCCAGCGCTCTAAGTATACCGGTCCGGGTAAAAAATCGTCGCCGCGCGCCGCTAGCTGCTGCTGTAGGTCTCCTTCTAACTGGCGCCACACCGCATCGTATTCAGCGGCGCCCAATAGGTTGTTCTGCTGATAGGGATCGGCCTCGTTGTCGTAGAGCAGCCACGGCCCCTCCAGCGAGCGCACGTAGGTGTAGCGCGCCGTCCGCAGGCCGCGAAAGGAGCGGCCGCCGGCGCCGGGCCACCACTGGCCAAACGGATGCGGACACTGCAAAAAGGCCACTCCATCGGAAGGATCTTCGCCGCCGCCCATATAGCCAGAAAAATCGCGGCCCTGCACCGTTGCGGGAATATCCAAACCGCATAAGCTCAGCACCGTTGGCATGATGTCCGGAATATCGATGGGGGCATCCAGCACGCGTCCATCGCGACCAAACGCAGCTGGATATCGCAGCAGGAAAGGCACGCGCACCGATTCATCCCACGGCTTTTGCTTGTTGTTCATGCCGTGCGAGCCAACCATATCGCCGTGGTCGGAGAAAAAGAGGAAGATCGTATCGTCGGCTAGGCCCTTTTCATCCAGCGTTTCCAGCAAATCCCCCGCGCACGCGTCCAGCGCCGTGCAGTGCGCGTAGTAGCCGGCCAGCCACTGGCGCGCCGTATCGGCAAAGGCGGGCGGCACGTTGGGCCGCAGCTCCAGTTCCTGTGGGTCGTAGAGCGCGCGAAACGCTTCGGGTGCCGTCGGATAGGGATCGTGCGGCGGCCCCCAAGACAGCACCATTAGAAAAGGCTTTTCGCCGCTGTGATCGCGCAGATAGGCCTGTGCATCGCGCGTCTGCTCAATGGCGTCGTATCCATCCCAGCGCAGCTTTTCGTCGGAATCGCCCGCGTAGTAGAACGAGTTGTTATAGTCGTGCGTGCACTCGAGCACCTTCCAATAGTCAAAGCCCTGGCGCCGCTCGGGTGGTATGTAGTTGGAGCGGCCGCGGCCGTCGACGTGCCACTTGCCGATATAAGCCGTGTCGTAGCCCCCCGCCGCAAAGGCCTGGGCGATGCTCGTGGCTCGATCGCTCAGCGGCACGTCGTTGACAATCACTCGATGCTCAAGCGGCCACTGCCCCGTCAGCAGCGAGGCGCGTGCCGGACAGCACACCGGACAACCCGAGACGGCGTTGCGAAAGTTCACGCTCTCAGCCGCCAGCCCATCCAGATGGGGCGTCTGCACATTGGCATCGCCGGCATAGCCCAGCGCCTGTGCGCGCCACTGATCGCCAAAGACCAAGATCACATTGGGTTTTTTATCGTTCATACGTTTTCCTCTAATCGCTCCTTTACTGCCTGGCATCGATCCACTTGAGCACGAACTCGCCAAAGAGCGAATTAGCCCAGGCAAACCAGGGCCGGGTAAACTGCTGCGGATCGTCGGGATGAAAACCCTCGTGCATATACTCGGTGCCCGCGTCCGTGCGCTCCAGCATATCGACGAGTGCGTTCATCTCTCCTAAATCGTTTGACGTCAATCCCTGTATACACAGGCTGATCGGCCAAATATAGCCGTCCGGCGTGTGCGGACTTCCCACTCCGCGCGCGTATTTCCCCTCGTGGTAGTAGGGGTTATCCGCGCTCAGCACAAAGCGGCGCGTATTCTGATAGAGCGGATCATCGACCGACGCGTAGCCCAAGTAGGCGATAGACAGCAGGCTGGGCACGTTGGCATCGTCCATCAAATTGTAGTGGCCCATGCCGTCCGTCTCGTAGGCGTAGATCGCGCCAAATTTTTCGTGCTCATAGAATGCGTGGGCAGCAATACCCGAATCAATCTCTGCGCGCAAGTCTGCAGCGCGCTGCGCCAGGACATCGTCCGCATACACTTGGCGCACGATTTGCTCGCCGTAGCCCAGCACCACAACGGCAAACATATTCGACGGCACCAAATAGCCATAGGCGCAGGCGTCGTCGCTCGGACGAAAGCCCGACCACGTCATACCGGTATGGGCAACAGGCGTTCCCAACCCATCGTGCGTCAGCGTATCGCTGGGCGGCCCACTAAAGCGTTGAAAGCGATAGGGCGAATCCGAACCGTGGTTTTGCTCAACGCGCCACAGGTTGATAACTGCCTCGAACATCGCCTTCCACGCCGCGTCAAAAATCTGCGTTCTGCCCGTCGCCTGCCAATAGAGATAGCTCAGCTGAATGGGATAGCACAGCGAGTCGATCTCGTATTTGCGCTCCCATACCCACGGGTTGCGCTCGGTCTCGTCTACTTCCCAACACTGGCCATTAGCCTCGCGGTTAAAGGCGTTGGCATAGGGATCGATACCCACGTACATCACCTGGCGCGCAATAAGCCCTTCAATAATGCGCTGCACATCGGCGTCCCCTGCAGCCAGCGGCACGTAGTGGCGCACCTGCGCCGTCGAGTCGCGCAGCCACATGGCCGGAATATCGCCGGTAAACACGTAGCTCGTGCCGTCGGCAACCAGTTGGGTGGTCGTCTCTAGCGTGTTGGGATAGCAGCGGCGAAACATCCGCGCCAGCTTGGGACGATCGCCGAGCCTCTCTTCGACTTCGACTATTTTTTCGCGCACGGCGCGCGGCAGTGCCAGTTCGCTCTCCTTCACGGCTGGTGCTCCGTATTGATGGGCGCCTCGCCCTTTTCCAAAAAGCGCTCGATCGTGTTGCTCGTGGCAGGACTGGTGCGGAAGTCGGCGATCCACGGCTCGCGAAAGTAGGCTTGGCGCTCGCGCGACAGCCCCGCGATAATTTCCGGTGCCAGCGTCAGGCGATGCCAGTGCGTAGCCAGATGCGCATAGGCGAAAAACACGGCTACGCGCGGCGTTTCGCGCTGCCAAACAGGCCCGGCGTGACACAGGTTCTCCGTAAAGAACAGCGCGCTGCCGGCCGGACAGGAATAGCCGCGCAGAAACGGACTGCGCTTGCCCTCTTCCAGCGACATGTGATCGGGGTGCATGGGAAAGTTCGACTTGTGGCTGCCGGGAATAAAGACCGTGGCCCCGTCCTTCTCGTCGATATCCGTTAGTTCAAAGGCCACCCGCACCATACCGGCGTGAATGCGCCCATTCTGCACGCGATAGCCAAAGATCGGATCGATTTGCTGCGGCCCACCGCCATGTAGGTCACCGTGGCGCTCGCCCTGTTCGCGCACCATCGAAAAGGCGCCCTCCAGGCGAATATTGGGACCAATGATCTCGTGCAGCACCTCGATTACTTTGGGATGGTCGATGAGTATCTGCGAAGCACCGCCGGGCACGGACCGCTCGTGCGGGGCCAACGACTGCGGATCGCGCTTCATCCGCTCGACTTGGTCTTTGATCTCGGCGATCTCATCGGCGGTCAAAATAGCCTCGCGCAGCAGGTAGCCGTTGAGGTCAAAGCGAAACTTCTCTTCGTCGGTCATGCCCATGGTGTGTGGCTCCTAAACGGGTGGCTGGGTTGTTCGATTAAATTGCATGCGGTCCTGGCCAGCGACTTGTATCAGCGCGTGCTCCGGCGCATCCCACGTCAGCACCTTGACGATGGGAATAATGACGCGCACCGCCAGGCCAATGCGCCGTTTCTGCGAGCGGTTGGGCTCTGAATGGTGCACGCTGCGCTCGTTAAACAGCACAAACTGACCTGCTTTCATCTCCAGATTTACTAGCTGGCTAGTATCTATGTAGTCTGGGTCGCCCATCTCGGCAAAGACCATATCGTCGGTCGCTTTTATATGAGGCAGCGTCTTGCGGTGTGAGCCGGGAATCATCTGCAGACAGCTGTTTTCCACCGTGGCTTCGTCAATGGCAATCCACGCCGAGGCGATAATGGGCGGCTCCAGCGGCCAATAGTTGTGGTCCTGGTGCCAGGGAATCTCTTTGGCGCCAGGTTCTTTGACAAAGAAGTTAGTGCGCCACAGCAGCAGTTCCGGCCCGTAGAGGCTCTGCATGCGCTCGACAATGGGCGGGCGCGTGGAAAGATCGTATACCTGTTGGCTATCGAGATGGCGGTTGTGCGCGCGCGTGCCGTGATCGGGCGCATCGCTTTCCAACACGCGCTCCAAACCCGGTCGCAGCGCGGCCATTTCCGCTTCGCTGCACAGGTCGAACGGCCCGAGATAGCCGTCCCTGCGAAACGCATCCATTTCCGCTTCACTCAGTGAAAATGCCATATCTGCAGCGGTCATATTATTCTCTCCCCATATTTCGCCTATCCTATGCGTCCAGCAGCGGATCGCTTACCGCGCGCATCCACTCATCCAGCGCCTCCTGTAAACGCGCCACGTGCCCCTCTTCCCGCTCGGATAGATCGTCCATCTCCCACGGGTCATTCTCCAAGTCAAAGAGCTGCACGCGCTCGCAACCGGCCTGTCCGTCCGCAGAGCGATAGTAGCGAATCAATTTCCAGCGCCCGTCGCAGACCATGCGCTGCACGTCTTTATAGTGCGAGTAGACCGTCTCGTGTAGAACGGCCCCTCCATCGCGCATCAGCGGCAGCAGACTGCTGCTCTCGACGCTGTCGGGCACGTCGATACCGGCCAATTCGCACAGCGTCGGATAGATATCGTACGTCAGACTCAGCGCATCAACCGCCTTTCCAGAGGGTATACCGTCCCCGCACACAACCAGCGGCACCGACACGCTGTGCTCATACATATTCTGCTTGCCCATCAGCCCGTGCTGTCCCACCGCCAACCCGTGATCGGCCGTATAGACGACGAGCGTATCGCCGGCGTGCCCGTTCGCCTCCAGCGCTGCGAGTACCTGCCCGATCTTGGCATCCATATGCTCGATCATGCCGTAGTAGTCGGCAATGTGCTGACGCACTTCCTCCTCCTTACGGGGGAAACCGGCCAATACTTCGTCGCGCAGGCGCATATCGCCGTTGTCAAAGGGATGTTCGGGCACGAAGTTGACCGGCAGGTCGACGGCCGCTGGATCGTAGGCATACCCTTCCGGCGGCGTGCGCGGATCGTGCGGCGCGGTAAAGGACAGATAGAGAAAGAACGGCGCTTCTTCGCTATATCCATTCAGAAAATCGATCGCCGCATCGGCAAAGAGATCCGAGGAAAACCCATCTCCGACGTAGCTGGCGTCGTCTGGATAATGGCCCGTCGCATCAAAGTCGTGCAGCGGCACCCGGTCGTGGTCGCTCATGCCGCCAAAAAATATATTGGCCCCGTCGGCAAACGAGCGCGCAAAAGACGCGCGGCAGTTGTGCCACTTGCCCGTGGCAAAGGTGTGATAGCCCGCCTGGCGAAAGGTCTCGGCCATTAGCGCCTTGTCCGGACGTAAACGCAGCAGGTCGCGGTAGCCGTCGACGTGCGCGCCCACCGAGGCGCGAAAGGGATGCGATCCGGTGTGCAGCGCCGCCCGCGCCGGCACGCAAACAGCTCCACTCAATCCTCCGAGCATATAGTTGCGGCGAAAATGCGTGCCCGAAGCGATCAGCGCGTCGAGATGAGGCGTGCACACACACGGATTGCCGCAGGCCGCTATCGCGTCGTGGCGGTGATCGTCGGCCATGATAAAGAGCACGTTGGGCCGACTGGCAGAATGCAGATCGATGGATGAGTCTGTTTGCGACATGGGGCTATTTCCCGTGTTTTTATGTCCACGTGTGCTGGCTCGCATGGCCTAGTAACGCGCGACGTGGCTCAAGATAGGGCCCCCTATAAACAGCGACAAGTCACAGCGAGACCTCACGCCGAGATAGCCGGTTGACCGCCAACGGCAAATCGCGTTTTATAGAGCCCCTATACGCCAACCAACTCGTCCAAAACTCATCCGAAAGGATAACGGCTATGTATGTAGGCGTCCAAGGCATCGGCACTTCCCGGCACGAACTGCAGTTTCTCCTCCGGCACGGCGTGACCCATATGGACACGGAAATCGACCCCGACAACCTCGGTCGCATCGCGCAGCAGCGCGA
>JAYOYH010000038.1:42540-45115 GCA_038153405.1 Gemmatimonadota bacterium
CCGCATCCCGGCGGCCAGGTCGACCGCGACGAGATCTTTTCGCGCATTCTGTACTTCCTTAAGCGGGTGATCCCCGTCGCCGAAGAATACAACGTGCAAATGGCCAGCCACCTACCAGACCCGCCCGCACCCCAACTCCGCGGCGAAGTGCGCTGGAATTATCCCGTCTTCGATGGCCTCAAACGCTTCTCCGAACTAGTCGACAGCCCCAATCACGGCTTCAACTTCTGCTGTGGTGTAGCGGCCGAAGGACTTGAAGACCCCGGCAACGAGCTGCCTCCGATCGTCGAATATTTCTCCGAGCGCAAGAAGATTTTTAACGTACACTTCCGCAATATCAAAGGCGGCCTAGGCGACTTCGTCGAGGTCTGGCCCGACGAGGGCGATGTCGACATGCATGAACTGGCAAGAATCTTTCACCGCACCGGCTATCCCTACATGCTGATGCCCGACCACTCGCCGGGGCATCCCGACGATCAGCCACACCCAGAGGGCTCGGGTCGCGTGCGTCAGGGCTGGGCGTTTCAATTTGGGTATATCAAAGCATTGATCCAGGCGGTGACCAAAGAAGCTAAAGGGCCGTCTTGAACCGCAGTGATCTCTATAGGTAGTATTTGGCCAACCCCGTTACCAAACAGAGAAAGGAATCCCCTATGTCCGACACTCAAGGACCGATCGGACCCAACGAAAGCATCAAAGTTACCAAGATAGAAACCTTCGTCCTCAAAAATTCCTGGGTCTTTGTCAAGATTTCTACCGATGCCGGCATCGTCGGCTGGGGCGAGATGCTCAAAGACGATGCCAAGGCCTGTGCCGCTGGCGCCCAAGAGGTGTCGTCCTATTTGGTCGGACAAGACCCGCGCCGCGTTGCCCACCACTGGCAGGCCATTCACCGCGGCGCCTTCTATCGCGGGGGACCGATCAAAACGGCCATTATCTCCGGCATCGACCAGGCGCTGTGGGATATTACCGGAAAGTGCTACGGCGTGCCCGTCTACAAGCTCTTTGGCGGGCCTACCCGCGATCGCATTCGCGTCTACGGCCACGTCAGCGAAGAAACGGGCGTCAATGCCATGAAGGTTGGCCCGCAGAGCAGTCGCCAGGCGTTCAAGTATATTGAGAGTCCGCTCTTTGTCGACGAAATAGTCGAGCGCTTTGCCGCCCTGCGCGAACAGCACGGCTACGGCGTCGATATCGGCGTCGACTTTCACGGCGCCGTGCAGCCGCCTACGGCCCTGCTGCTAGTCAAAGCGCTCGAGCCCTACAAGCCGTGGTTTTACGAGGAGATTGTGCAGGCGCTCAACATCGACGTCATGGCCGAAATAGCCGCCAAAACGCATATCCCCATAGCCACCGGCGAACGCATCTTCACCAAGTGGGGATTTAAAGAGATTCTCGAAAAACGCGCGGCCGTCATTCTGCAGCCGGACATCTGCTACGCCGGCGGCATCAGCGAATTGCGCATTATCGCCGGCATGGCCGAGGCCTACTACAGTCCGCTGGCCCCGCACAACCCGCAGGGCCCCTGCTCGCTGGCGGCCAGCCTGCAGATTGCCGCCTGCATTCCCAACTTCCTCGCCCAAGAGCGCGGCGACAACGAGTACGAGGAGCTGCTGGCCAAGCCCCTGGCGCCGGTCAAAGACGGCTACCGCCCGATTCCGACCGAGCCCGGACTGGGGATTACCATCGACGAAGACAAGCTGATGGCCCAGGTCGGCGAACCGCACGCCTACATGCCGCGCTTTGACGAGGAGGACGGCTCGGTCGTCGATTGGTAAGCTGAGCGCATTCGCAGCGATGACTGGTCGGTGTGCTCGACCGGCTTCTTTTATGGCGGTTGATCAGGGCGCGTTCGCGTCTTGACCTAGCCCTTTGCGGCGCTCTTATTGTGCGCCCAGCACACCAGACAAAATCACTGTTACGGAGATCTAACTGCATGAGACCCGATTCTCAAATGGCCGACTTCCCCTACACCCATCCACAGGATGCCGCGCGCGAATTTGCCAGCCGAGGCATCTTTGTCCTCGCTCCAGAACAGCTGGGCATCTCACCCGACGTGCACGCGCGCATCTTCCAGCGCGAAAAAGAGCTCGTCGACGCCGGACAACCCGTTATGCCGGGCGGTCTGCCCGACGTCTTAGAGGTCATTAACGCACCCGGTGTCGTGGCCGTATGCAACCAGCTCCTCGGCGAACACTGGGCCATTGTGCCCTTCACGCACAACGCCTCCTTTACCAGCGGCAGTCGCGATCAGCACTGGCACAAGGACGACAACGGTCCCTACAACGGCAAAAAGCAGCGCCACCACCAAGCTATACAGGTCGAAATGCTGTACTACCCACAGGACGTAACGCCGGAAATGGGCCCCACCGCTACCATCCCCTATTCGCACTATCTATCGTTTGATAGCGAAGAAAACCAGGATAACTTTGCCGGCGCCGAGCACCTCGACTTCAACTACCAGCTGAGCCGCATGGAGAGTGAACCCGTCAGCGGACCCGATTCGAAATACTCGCGAGAAGAAATCGTCGAGCGCCGCACGGCACACGATATTCGCATGCGCGAAGCCGTCGAA
>JAYOYH010000039.1:0-44667 GCA_038153405.1 Gemmatimonadota bacterium
GTCGAAATGGGCCGTCTGCAGGCGCGTGCCGTGGTGCACGCTGCCGCGCTGGGGGAGGAGTTGACCGAGCAGCATGCGCAGCAGCGTGGTCTTGCCGCTGCCGTTGGGACCGACTACGCCTATTTTATCACCGCGCCCGACCATGAGCGAGAAATCGCGAACCTGTGGCAGCCCTTCCCGATAGGCAAAGTAGAGATCCTTCGCTTCGATAACGAGGTCTCCCGAGCGCTCGGCTTCCTGCACGCGCAGGTGCGCATTGCCTTGGCGCATGCGGCGCTGTTGGCGCTCTTCGCGCATTTTCTTTAGCGCGCGCACGCGGCCCTCGTTGCGCGTGCGCCGTGCCGATATGCTCTGGCGCACCCACTTTTCTTCCTCGCCGAGGCGTGCGTCAAAAACGGATGCCTGCGTCGCTTCCTGCGCCAAGCGCGCATCGCGATTTTTCAGAAAGCCGTCGTAGCTGCCCGGATGCGAATGGAGGTGGCCGCGGTCGATTTCGACAATGCGCGTGGCCAGGCGGCGGACAAAGGCGCGGTCGTGGCTGACGAAAATGAGGGTGCCTTCCCAGCGCAGGAGGAACTCTTCCAGATAGAGGATTGAATCGAGGTCGAGGTGGTTTGTTGGCTCGTCGAGCAGCAGCAGGTCGGGCTGGGCCGCTAGAGCGCGGGCCAGCAGGACGCGCCGCTTGAGGCCGCCAGACAGTTGGGCAAAGTCGGCCTGCGGATCGAGCTGCAGCCGCGTGAGCGCGCTATCGGCCCAGTGCGCAGGATCGCCGGGGTGGAGGCCCTGCCGCGCGATGTCGAGCACCGATCCCGACGTGCCGTTGGGCACGTCCTGGTCTAGGCGAGCGACCCGCGCCTGGCGTTCGAGCACCAGCTCGCCGCCGTCGGGGCGAATCTCTCCGCTGATCAGTTTCATAAGCGTGGACTTACCCTCGCCGTTGCGCCCGACCAGGCAGACGCGCTCAGCGCGTTCGACCTGTAGGTCGATGCGGTCTAGGATCGGCGGGCCGCCAAAGGCGATGTGCAGTTGACGCAGATTGAGCACGGGCATGGGGTGCGCTGACGAAAGGGTTATTGAGAAACTCAAAGATACTTCTCGGCCTGCAGTAGGCAATAGCTTCACCACGAGTAGGGCATAGGCATCTTGTGTAGAATCACCTTTTCTGACTGATTAGGACCAGCCAAAGCGTCCGCTATACTGTGCGACCGGCTTCGGGGCGACAGCGAAGCTGCAACGGCACCTGGTGCGCTTGCGTCCATCCCATTGGCATTCACCCCACTCCCCCGTACGGAATGTATCGCTCGACATCTCCCAACACGTGCTTAGTGCCAGATCGCCTTGGGCTGTTAGTGCGGTGCGCCATTTTTTTCTGGTGTCTAAGCACCGCCAACGCGGACGAACTGCGTTTTAATGGTGCAGCCGCTTGGAGCGCGTGGAACCTTCCGGAAGGGCTAATAGAGTTTGATGCACAGGGTGGACTGCATCTGGTGCGCTACGATGGACGCATTGATGCGGTTGCCACGGCGCGCTCTTATCAGCACCTGACCAAGGAGCGCGGCGTGCGACGCGGTGGTATCTGGCAGGTGGGGTCGGGCGCCGCTACGGCGGCCCGCGCTATCGACGGCGATGTGAGCACCTACTGGCAGCCCAGCGCGCGCGACGGACTGCTCGATTGGCGCATAGAAGTAGACCTAGGCCGCGCAGTGTTGGCACAGGAAGTGGTACTGCGCTTTCCCGACGAACCGGGCGCGCGTCCGTTCCGCCAGTTTGACGTCTACGTTAGTTCGGGCAATCGCTTTCGCGGGCGCAGCGACGACGTCTTTATCCATCAGCAGATTTACGAGACAACGCTGCCCAACCGCGCGACGGAGATACGCATACCGCTGTCGTTTGAATTGGCCGATACGCTTATTGCGCTGGACGAAGCGGTCGATGTCGAGTCGCTCAAAAACTTCTTGCCGGTGCAGTATGTGCGGCTCGAAGCGAGTGCGCTGAGCGAGGAGGCTGCGCTGGCCGAGATTGAGGTGCGCGGCATGGGGGGCAATGTCGGTCCGGGTGCGCTGGCGCGCGGCGGGGCCATCAAGGGCGGCGAGCGGGCCAGCAGCCTATTTAACGCCATCGACGGCGATATGGATACGCGCGTATCGCTGCGCAGGGGACCCATTGTCGACAATAGCTGGCGAGCCAGTGGCATGTGGCTGCAGGTGGATCTGGGTGCCGAGTTTTGGGTCGATCGCCTATTCCTATCGCCCCTGCGCTCCATTTTTGCTCTCAGTACAGCTCAGCGCCTGCTAGTCGAGGGAGAAAACGCCGGCCTGTCGACGTTTTTGGTCGAAGACGACATCGTCGGCAACTACGATCATTTCTTCTACGCGTTCCGTCCGCGCAAAATACGCCATCTGATTTTTCACAGCCTCGACGAAGTCGACTGGGGCGGCAGCATAGATGAGTTTATGATCTATGCTACCGGTCATCCGGCCGAAGTCGTGCTGCGCTCCGACTACATTGATCTAGGACAGATCGCCGGCGATAGGCGCGCCAAGGCCATTAGCAATCTTAGCTGGGATGCCGAGGTGCCGTTGGGTACGCGCATCCAGCTGCGCTCGCGCTCGGGCGACTCGCTGCGCGAGGAATACACCTTCTACGACCGCAAAGGCGATATTATTACGCAGCGCACCTGGAATAGCACGCCCAAAGTCCTGCGCGGCCCGATCGACTCGGCTGTCGTCGTCTCGGACGACTGGGACGAGTGGAGCAATGTCTATCAGGTTTCCGGCGAGTCTTTCAAGTCGCGGACGCCGGCCCGTCTCGTACAATTAGAGGCTATTCTCGCCACGGACGACCCGCAGGTCGCGCCCGTGCTGCGCCATTTGGCGCTCCATTTCAGCGGTGCGCTGGTGCAGGAAGCGCTGGGGCGCGTGCTGCCTCGCCAGGTCGAAGCCAACCAGCCGGTGCGTTTTAGCTATGTGCTGTGGCCGCAGAGCGACGGGGACGATCGCGGCTTTAACCGGTTGAGAATGGTCGTTCCAGGTCCGGTTGACCGCGCTGATATCGCGCTGGCCATCGGCTCGGCTCCCGTGCAACCGGTTGACGCATTTGTCGAGGCCGATTCGCTGCTTTACGTGGAGCTGCCGAGCGCAGTCAGGACGGATTCGCTGCGGATTGATTTTGTTGCGCGCGTGCTGCAAAATGCCACCCAGTTTGCCGTGCATCTGGGCCACGAGCTTGAGCCCACTATTTGGCAGGCCGTTACGCCATTAGAGCGCCACGCCGACGTGGTGTTTACGCCCGGCTTGGTTGGACGTGGACCGACCATTGACGATCTGGATATCACGCCGATGGTGGTCACGCCCAACGGCGATGGCGTCAACGATCGGATCGCTATTCGCTTTGTCGTTCTCAACGTGCAAGGGAGCCAGCCGCGCGTGCGCATTTGCGATCTGAGCGGTGCGCGCATCGCGGAGTTGGAGCGCGGCGGCGGTGGCCGCGGCGTTGCCGAGTACAGTTGGGACGGCCGCGATCAAGCCGGCCGGCCCGTTGCACCGGGGCTTTACATCTGCGCAGTCGAGATAGAGGCCAACGCACAGACGGTGCGCGCCGCGCGTTCCATTGCCGTAGTATACTAGCGCTCACCGATACGAGTAGAGCAAAGACTCGTCTTTGTTTGGACCGCGAACGGTCCAGGCCAACAGCAGGGCATTTTCTTCTACGGAGAGCTGTGCGTCGTAGAAGTCGTCGTTGCACCGATGGGGTATAGCCGCGCGCAGGTGTCCCGTCGTCGCAATCAGATCGAGCAGAAAGACAGGTCGCTCGGCGCCGAAGCGCAGGTGTTCGAGGGCGATGTGGTCGTCAATCAGCGTCCATCGGTAGGTGTTGCGAAAGGGCAGGCGCGCGCCACGCGCGCTGTGCCAGTAGCCCGATTCGCTAAACAAGATTGCGTCGGCGCTGGGAGAATCGACTTTAACGCGTCCTTCGCCCTTGCCGTTCCAGCCCGTCTGCAAGCGACTGCGGCATTGGATGGCCAGCGCGCGCACGCGCTGAAGGCGCTGCCATATCGAGGCAATACATAGGTCGTTCATAGTGTGTGCCTTCGATTTGCTGCGGTAGTGCGCGTGGCGTTGTGCGACGCGATATACGCAAGAAGGTAAACAAGGAGACGGCGGGTTTGAAATGCACGAACCCCGAGTGGCATCAGCAATTGACGTCGACCAATAGCGTGCTGATAGAACGCGTGCGCAGCGGCGCTTCACTGCCCGACGGCTTTGTGCTGGCCGCGCGCGAGCAGACGGCCGGCCGTGGCCGCTCCGATCGCCGCTGGGTGGCCCATGCAGGGCGCAATCTCACCTTTTCTTTTCTGCTGCGCGGTCCCATCGACTTTCCGCGCATCGCGTCGTTGCCCATGGCTTCGGCGTTGGGGGTGGCCGACGCGCTGGAAACGCTGGGCTTGGTCGTGCAGACGAAGTGGCCCAACGATTTGCTGATTGAGCGCCGCAAAATCTGCGGGGTGCTCGCCGAGAGCTGTGCGGCTGATGCCGTAATCGTCGGCATCGGTCTCAACGTCAATATGCGCAGAGAAGAGGCCGAAAGCATCGGTAGGCCGGCGACGTCGATTGCCATGGAAAAGGGCGAAGAATACGACGTGCAAGAGACGCTGGGTTTTGTCTTACCCCCCATAGAGCGTTGGATTAGCCGCTGGCGCGCGCACGGATTCAGCGCTCTGCGAGAAGCGTGGACACAGCGCTGTGCCAACGTAGGCGAGTATGTGGAGGTCGGTGATGGCGAGGAGCGCAAAACGGGTGTCGTTATGGGCTTCGGCGAAGCCGGACAGATGCTGCTACGCGAAGACGACGGTCGCCGGATTGAAGTATGGGTTGGCGACGTGACGTCCTGAACCCCGCGTTCTAACTCAAGTGCGCCAGCACGTCGCCGGCCGCGACTTGGTTGCCTGTCGATACCGAAATGTCGGTGATGGTGCCGGCGGAGGGTGCGGTAATTAGCACTTCCATTTTCATTGCTTCCAGCACCAATATGCCCTCTCCGCTTTCGACGCGGTCGCCGACCTGGGCCAGCAGGCGGATGACCTTACCCGGCATCTCGGCTTTAACCTCCGTGCCGCCGCTGGTCTGCGCTGCGCTCGGTGCGCTCTCGCCGCCGCTGGCCGCACCCATTGCCACGCTGTAGCTGCGCCCGTTGACCGTGGCCGTATTGCCCTCGATGGCCACGCTGTAGTCGCGTCCGTCGACGCTAATGGTGTAGTGCGCGGGGCCGCTCGCCTGTGCGGTGGTAGGTGTCCTTTCGGCCTTCTCCACTTTGCGCACGCCGACCTCTCCCTTACCCTGGAGAAAGTCGATGCCCTTGCCCTTGCAGGTCGATGCGATAAAGATGTTTTCGTCCGTCTCTTCTAGGCCCGCTTCGCGCAGCTGACGTCGGGCGGGCTCGACGCCCTTGTTCGGGTCGGCGTCGTTGCGTTCGAGCGGTGGTTGCGTGGTCGGCTCCAAGCCGAGCTGTTCGGCCGCTATGCGGATAATGTCGGGATCAGCCGGCACGGGCGTCTTGCCGAAATAGCCCAAGACCATCTGCCCATAGGGTTCGGCAATGCGCTTCCAGGGGCCGAACATGACGTTGTTAAAGGCCTGCTGAAAGTAGAACTGCGAAACCGGTGTGACGGATGTGCCAAAGCCGCCCTTTTCGACGACTTCGCGCATGGCCTTTATCATGTCGGGGTACTTGTCCATGATGCCGTTGTCGCGCAGCATCTGCGTGTTGGCCGTCAGCGCGCCGCCGGGCATTGGACTCCAGGGAATCATGGGCTCGACGGCGACGGCTTCGGGCGGCAGGAAGTAATCGGCCATGCACTCTTTGAATACCTCTTCTGCATCGCGCACTTTGTCGATGTCGACGTCGAGATCGTAGTCTGAGCCGCGCAGGGCATGCCACATAACGATGAGGTCGGGCTGACAGGTGCCGCCCGAGCAGGGGGCCAGCGACAGGTCAATGGCGTCGGCCCCGGCGTCGAGCGCGGCTTGGTTCGACACCACGCCGATGCCGGCCGTTTCGTGCGTGTGAAAGTGAATGAAAGTACCCTCTGGTAGCATGGCGCGCGCGCGCTTGATCGTCTCGTACACTTTGGCCGGCACGGCGGTGCCCGACGCATCTTTAAAGCAGACAGAGCCGTAGGGAATGCCGGCGTCGAGAATGGCGCGCAGGGTGCTCTCGTAGAAATCGGCATCGTGTGCGCCCTCGCAGCCAGGCGGTAGCTCCATGAGGGTGACGCAGACTTGGTGGTGCAGTCCGGCGTCGACGATGCACTGGCCAGAGTAGATCAGATTGTTGACGTCGTTGAGCGCATCGAAATTGCGAATGGTGGAGATGCCGTGTTTCTTGAACAGGTCAGCGTGCATTTTAACGATGTCGCTCGACTGGGATTCTAGACCGACGACATTTACGCCGCGCGCTAGTGTCTGCAGGTTGGCGTCGGGACCCGCCGTGGCGCGGAAAGCGTCCATCATGGCGAAGGCGTCTTCGTTGCAATAAAAGTAGAGCGATTGAAAGCGCGCACCGCCGCCCGCTTCGAAATAGTCGATGCCAGCATCGCGCGCCGCCTCTAAGGCAGGCAAAAAGTCCTCGGTGAAAACGCGCGCTCCATAGACGGATTGAAAGCCGTCGCGGAAGGCAGTGCACATAAAGCGGACTTTTTTCTTAGTCACGTAACACGTCCTTTTTTGCGTTTATCCAACCAGCACAGACCAGAGAATACCCGCGGCGACGGCCGAGCCAATAACGCCGGCGACGTTGGGAGCCATCGCGTGCATGAGAAGAAAGTTCTGCGGGTCTTCCTGCTGGCCGATCATCTGCACTACGCGCGCCGAGTCGGGTACGGCCGAAACGCCGGCAGCCCCGACGAGAGGGTTTATTTTGTCTTTGAGGAATAGGTTCATAAACTTGGCAAAGAGCACGCCGCAGGCCGTGGCCACGGCAAACGACGTGGCACCGAGGGCGAAGATGAGCAGTGAATCGGGCGTCAGAAAGGTCTGCGCCTGGGTCGAACAGCCCACGGAGAAGCCGAGCAGAATGGTTACGATATCGATGAGAGCATGGCGCGCCGTGTCGGCCAGGCGTTCGGTGACGCCGCTTTCCTTGAGCAGGTTGCCGAAAAACAGCATGCCGATTAGGACGATGGCTCCGGGAGCAATGAGTGCGCAGATCAGAAAGGCGGCAATGGGGAAGATGATTTTTTCGCGCTGGGAAACGGCGCGGGGTGCCTTCATGCGTATTCTGCGCTCTTGGCGCGTGGTAAGGAGCTTCATAATGGGGGGCTGAATAACCGGCACTAGCGCCATGTAGGAGTAGGCGGCTATGGCTATGGCGCCGAGTAGGTGCGGCGCCAGTTTGGCAGAGAGAAAGATGGCCGTAGGGCCATCGGCGCCGCCGATGATGCCGATGGCACCGGATTCGGCGGGCGTGAAGCCCAGGTAAAGTGCGCCGATCAGCGTCAGAAAAATACCCATCTGTGCCGCCGCGCCCAAGAGCACGAGGCGCGGGTTGGACAGCATTGTAGAGAAATCGGTCATCGCGCCGATGCCCAAGAAGATCAGCGGCGGAAAAATGCCCTGGCTGACGCCGTAGTATATGTAGCTGAGCACGCTGCCTTCGTCATAGACGCCAACCGGCATGCCGGCGACGGGCGGAATATTGCCGACGATGCAGCCAAAGCCGATGGGCAGCAGCAGCAGCGGTTCGTAGTCTTTGCGAATCGCCAAGCCAATGAAGATCATGCCGATGGCGATCATCACGAGATTGCCGGCGGACATATTGGCAACGCCGGTGGTTTTGAGAAACTCCAGCAGAATGCTCATGTGCGCCCCGTCGTGCGGCTGTGCAGCGCATAGGCAATAGCTGCGGCGATGGCTTCCTCGTCGTCGTCGCCGTGCCGGGAGCGGGCCTTGGGTGCGGCATGGTGGTGGACTTCTGGGATATAGCGATTGACGAAGACTAGGATGCGCGGCAGCAGAGCGATAAATGCGCTGACCATCAACAGGGCGATAAAGACGATGGTCATACCTGTCAGAGCTAGCGCAAAGCCCTGCCCGTCTAAAATATTCTGATAGCTAAAACTTAATTCTAACATGGCCGTGAAAATCAATCTCGATCAGAGGTGTTGGGTACAGCGCATGCAGGAATACATAATATGCGACCTTTAAGTCAACATTGATATAGGGTTGGGCCACATTTCTACTGAATAGGCCGGACTCTATTTCTACCGACCGCTCCTGGGGTGAAAGATAGGAAAGATTCGGGTGTTTCCGTCGTCGTCGCGCACGCAGTTCGCCAGCAGCTCTTCGCGACTAGCGGCGAAGAGCTGGCTCGTGCGGCCGACGGTATACAGGTACTTTTCACCGGTTTGAAGGGGTTCGCCTCCTTCCGCATCCTCAGTTTGATGGCTGGCTTGCATGCGCACCTGCGCGTACTCGCGCAGCTCGAGCAAATCCAAGTGCTGGCCCTCTTCATACCCTTCGACATAGAGCGGCTTGCCGTCTGTGCCCACGCGCACGTAATAGGAGTTGAGTGCGCTGTGGCCGCTGAGGGCACCGACGCTGACAGCGGATATGGACAGGCGCGGACGCGCCGCATGGCGCCGCTTTTCCGGCTGTATGGTGAAGCAGGAAAAGAGCGCAGCGCGCAGTGGGGTCTGCATCTGCTTGACGACCTGGCGCGGCTGATGGCGTTCGCTTAGCACAGACCAGACGCGCTGGCATATATAGCTGCAGGCGCGTTGGAATACGGGCCCATACTGACCGGATGCCAGCAGGTCTTCGGGCAAGTGGCCCACCTCGGAGTCGGTGCTTTCTATATCGGCAAATTCGAGCGGGGTGTCGGCGATGGCCGCTTCTAAGGTTTGCGGTGACGCGAGAAATGCGCCGCTGCGCAGCTCCTCTGCATAGAGGCATGCGCCGTCCACGACCCTCTTGATAAAGGCCGCATTGCCAAATTCTTCGAGCAGGGCGCGGGTATCGCTTTCGGCTTGGGCGAGCGGCGCTTCCAGCGCGTGCGCGTTGGCCAGATGCGTTACTCCGGCAACGCTCTTGAGCCGCTGCAGTTCGACCATGTGCTCTGTGTATTGATCGGGGTGCTGTTGAGCCAATAGGTGGTTTAAGCGCAGCGTCTCCAGCCGCCACAGGCAGGCGCAGGCGTGGTCAAACACAATCTCCAGCGGTCCGAACTGGCGCTCCGTCGGCTGCAGGGTCTTATGGCCGGCTGTGGTTAGGTTTATAATGCTGGTAATAACGGCGTTAAAGCTGCGGTTTCTGGGTGGTTGAGCGGGAATGTGCAGGCTACTCATGAGGCCTATAAACTGCGCCGCGCCGCGAATAAGGCGAAAGCTCTGGTTGGCGGGTTTAGCGGCCATAGCCAATTCGACCGCGAAACCCTGGCGGTCTTCAATCTGGTGCGAAGGATCGACAAATAGGCGCCAGACGCGCTCGTCGCCGTGCTCTAATGCTTTTAAAAGCTGGCCGAGTTGGTGTGCTTTTTCATTGAAGTCGGCAACGGAAGTAGCGCCAATGGCATGTGCGATGTCGGCTGGGTCGAGTTGGAATACGCACTCTGCCTCCTCGGCTTTGCCATCCTGCGGCTCGTCGCTCTCTTCCACCGCTTCGCTGCCTACGTCTGCTAGGTCGTCGGCCAAAGGGTTGTGGTCGCGCACGATTCGAGTTGGATCGTCTGCATCGAGCGGATCATCGGGGTCAGGGGGGTCGCTGTCTTGCCGCATTGTGCGCCGCGCGCTCGCTCGGCTATAGGCCGCTCCTCCGGTGCTGCGCGCGGAGGGGTTGTGAACGTGTAGCACGCGTTGGCTATCGATGGCGCGCTCGCGCTCGGCGGCAATTTCCTCTGCTTCTTCAAAGGAGGGAATCAACGCATTGGTCGGATCAAAGTGTTTGATAACGGCCGCGCGCTCATCGAGGAGCTTTAGCGCGATGGCTGCCCCTTCTCGCTGAATGTTGGCGGCGCGTGCGGTGTATATAGCATCGAGTGCTATGCGAAAGTAGACCATAAAGCGGATCATCGGTTCTGCTCTGTCCGGGTCGTCGCCGCGCTCTTGGCCGCCGACGTCCGATACCCCCGGCGTGGGGAGGCAGTCCCAGCACGCGCGCACGGCTCTGGCAAAGGTCCTACTCTTTGCGTGCTGCGCGCCGAGTTGGACGATTTTATCCACCGATGAATCGCCGCGCACGACAACGATGAGCACGTCGCTCAGCGCGATATTGTCTTTGTCGAGGACTTTTACGAAGAGTATCAGTTTGCATACGTCGGCGACAAACTGGTCAATTTGCGCACCCGGATAGGCGTCGTCAGCGCTGCTGTAAACGCGCATGCGGTAGAGGGCGAATAGATAGCCAATCGCCTTGCCCCGGCTCAGCTGGGCGTCGTTGAGCATGTTCAAAAAGCGCAGCATGGCAATGAGCGCAGCGATTTCTCCTTTGAAGTCCAGTATGTCGATGTGCCGTCGTTCGGAGCGCAGCTGAAGGATGAAGGACAGCGGCGGTAGCTGGCGTGTGGCGATGAAAATGGGATCGCCTATTTCATCCCATACCTCGACGACCTCTTCGGTTTCTAGTCCAAAGACGTGTGCCCATCGACGCCACTGCGTGGCGGAAATGTGGCTTTGCGACTGCAGACGGATATAATATCTGACATGCTGTGAAGACATCAGCGCTCTCCGCTATAGCCCCATGCGCTGGCGCTGGCAGGGCGGCGCATCGTAACGCTCTAGCAGGTCAGCCATCTTTGCCGCTAGGCGCGCCTCGAGCGCGCCGTCGTCAATGGGGTGCCGCTGCAGCGGATCGCTTGCCATATCGTAGATGGGATTGAAGTCCGGCGCGCTGTGGTGGTGCGTGCTTTTAACGGCAAAGCGGTAGTGCGGCACGCCGTGTGTGTTTGGCAGAAAGGTTCCCAACTCGGCGCCGGCCAGCTGTTCGCGCCCGTGAAAGCTGGAGAAGTTGACGGGCATGGCGGTGTGATGGTGGACGACGGAGTTGGGCAGCGCCTGCCTGCAATAGGTATAGCGTCCGTCTGTCAGATTGATGTCCTTGCCGAAATAGCCGTAGAGCACGGCGTCGTGATGGTCTCCTTCGCCTTCTAGCAGGTGACACAGCGAGCGGCCGTGCACGTGCGGCGGGAGCTGGCCGCCGTGCAGCTCCATAAACGTCGGCATTAGGTCAATGGTTGAGGTCAGCGCCTGCACGCGGCGCGTGCCGGTATTGGGAGCGCAGACGATCAGGGGAATGTGCACGAGCTCCCTGTAGTCGAACATATAATTTTTCGCCCAGTATCCGTGCTCGCCGAGCAGGTGGCCGTGGTCGGTGCTGAGCACGACGACAGTGTCTTTCCACAGGTCGAATGCGTCCATTGCGTCGAGCAACTTGCCGAGCCATGCATCGGCCATCGACAGGGTACCGGCGTAGCAGGCGCGAATATGGGCAATGGCCGCGGCGTCCTCGGCAGAAGGATCTACGGGTGCATAGTCGGGCCAGTCAAAGTGCAGCGCGTTATCGTCCCAGGTGTCGTCGTACAGCGCGCGATACTTCTGCGGGCAGGCAAAGGGTTCGTGTGGATCAAAGCACTCCAAGTGCAGGTGCCAGTTGTCGGCATTGTGGTTGTTTTCGAGGAACTCGATGGCGCGCATAAAGCACTGCGGCGTTGAGTAGTCCTCTTCGCACTCGGTATCCATAAAGTGTCGGTTGGCCCAGTAGGCGCGCCGGTTGCGCCCGCGGAAGGCGGGTGGCTCAGGCATATTGACCAGCGGGCGCCAGACATCGCCCTCCTGCCCGCGTTGAAACTCCCAGGAGTCAAATTGGTTGTGGTAGCACTCGCCGCCGGCGTGGTAGTAGTGGTAGTGATCGGTGATCATGTGCGAGTAGGTGCCACGCTGTTGGCGCAGTTCGGGCTGCAGACAGTCGTCCCACGGCTGGATCGGGCTCCAGGGCGTCTCGAGAAAGCTGATGTGGCCGGTGTACAGATCCCGCCGCGCCGGCATGCAGGGCATGGAACAGCAAAAGTGGTTGTCGAAGGTCAGGCCGCGCGCGGCAAGGCGGTCTATATGGGGGGTCTGCACCTGGCTGCCACCGTAGAGGGGCAGGTAGTGACGGTTGAGCGAGTCGAGCATAATAAACAGCGTTTTCATAGGGCTCCCGTCGTCTCTGATCGTAACGCCCGTTCGGTCAGGGTTCGATCGATAGGTCGCGCCACTTGTTCGCAATAGGCACAGGGGTGACCGCGAGAAATGGTGAATTGGGTGGTTGGCGCTGCGGCAGCGGCGACCTGGTCCGCAGAGATGGAGCTATTCTCCCTTTCGCTGCGGCTGGCGCGGCAACTGTTCGAGAGGCTGCACGATCTTGCGCCGTGTGGGCGTTAGGCGCAGCAGCAGCTCGGGCGACGGTTGGTAGCCGTGGCGGAAGTTGCCCCACGAAGGTCCGTAGCGATAGATGATGACGCGGCGCTCGCCCGAGTTGGTGCGCTTGGCCGAGCCGTGCGCTAGGCCGTCGACAAAGACGATGGCGTCGCCCTTTTCCATGTGAACTTCGACAGCGCCTTCAATGCCGTCGACGCTGGCGCCATCTGGTTTCATGCTGTGCTGGTCGAAGTGCGGGTGCTTGAAATTGGACTTGTGGCTGCCGGGAATAATCATCGTGCCGCCATCCCCGCTTGCAATATCGGTCAGCGCCATCAGCACGTTGACCTGGCCGCACATAAAGCGGCCGCCATGGTAGCGAAACTGGTTGCGGTGGATGGGGGGGTAGCCGCCTGAGTGCAGGCCAATGGCTTCGCCCGGCTGGCGAAAATGGGCGAAATTTTCGTCGATGAAGAGCGGTCCGTGGTGGTAGTCAAAGGAGCCCTCGCCGCCGACAAAGAGCTTGAGGTGATGGATCCATGAGGGATGGTCGATCAGTTGCTCAAACGGCGCGCCGCCCTCGTAGATTTGCTGCAAGTTGAGCCCGTCGTTGGTGCCGTAGGAATGTGCGTGCACGTAGCCGTACCACTCGCCCGGCTTCATGCGCGGTATCTCATCGAGGGCTGCATTGAGCTCTCCTACTTCATCTGGGCTGAGAGCGCCTTTGAGCAAGACGTAGCCACGCAGATCAAATAGGTAGATGTCGAGGTCGCTGACCATGGGGGAATTCTCCGCGTATTATAGCGCACCGTAGGCGCGCAGGGCCGTGTCGTGAAATAGGTCTATCTGCTCGTCGCGCGAGTACTCGGCGCTCCAGCTGAGAAACTGGCCGTACAGAGTAGGAATGTCGATGTCTTTAAAGCGATCGACCGGATAGTTACTGGCAAACATGCAGCGCTCAACGCCGAATAGATCGATGGTTTCGCGCACCCGGTCGTGCACGAAAGCTGTTTTGGTCGAGTCGCGGTGGTAGTCGTGACAGCCAAACCACAGCATAGAGAGCTTCATGTAGGTATTGGGCAGTTCGGCCAGCGCGCGCAGGCTCCGGCGCCACAGTGCTTGGTGCTCCGCATCGCTGCCGCTCAGTAAAAAGCCGAGGTGGTTTATGGCGACGCGCAGGTCGGGCACCGCGCCCAGCGCGGCGACGGCATCGGCCACCTGATGCGGGTGGCAAGACAGGTCAAAGGCCAGCTCACTGCGCTGGAGTAGGGCCAGGCCTCGGCCAAAGTTCGGCTGGGCGAAGAACGCGCCGTGTTCGACCTGCGGCCAGGTCAACTCGGGCCGGTCGGGGTGGTGGTTGAGGATCATGCGCACGCCGCGCAGCCGCCCCTCGGAGACTTCGCGATGCTGCGCTATCGTGCGTTCGACCTCTGGAGCATCGCGACCTAGGTGAACGTAGGCAACAATGCCAAAGGGCTGGCCCAGCGGCTGCAGCTGCTGGCACACCCAACGCGTTTCGTCTACGGTGTCGACTGCGGCCCCGCCGGGCATCTGGCCGACGACGGTCTCGACGTGCAGCCCGGATACGCGCTGCAGGGGAGCCGGCAAGAGGTCCATATCGCGCTGGTAGTCGCTTGCTAGGTAGGTGCTGTCATTTCCCAAGTTGGGGTTGGGGCGGTTGGGTACGTCCCACAGGTGAAAGTGCGGATCGCACAGCGGCAGTACATTGGCGTTATCGGTGGCCATGAGCCCATTCTCCTATAGGCCGAGTTCGTCTTTGCGCTCGCGCAGCGCGGCGATGACATCGGCAGTTATTTCGTCAAAGCTCACGCCGAGCATCTCGGCACCGCGCTCGACGATCTCGCGCTGTACGCCGGCGGCGAAGCTCTTCTGCTTCCACTTTTTCTTGACGGATTTCACTTCCAGATCGGCGACGCTCTTAGACGGGCGCACCAGCGCACAGGCGGTTACAAAACCGCTCAGTTCGTCGACAGTGTAGAGCGTTTTTTCTAGCAGGCTTTGTGGCTCGACGTCTGTGCAAATACCCCAGCCGTGCGAGAGCACGGCGCGAATGTGGTCTTCGGGCCAGCCATTGGCGCGCAGAATTTCCTCCGTTTTCTGGCAGTGCTGTTCGGGAAATTGCTCGTAGTCGAGGTCGTGGATCAGCCCGATGGTGCCCCACTTCTCTTCGTTTTCTCCAGCCTTGCGCGCCATATAGCGCATGGCGGCTTCCACTGCTTTGCCGTGGAGGATCAGCGATTGGCTTCCGTTGTACTGAAGCAGTAGGTCAAGCGCCTGTTGGCGGGTTGGCGCATTCTCGCCCATCGGTGAGTAGGTCCCTTCTGCGGCGTTTCCATCGCCGCACATGCAGTGGCAAAAACGTAGCGAAATGCTCTTATTCTACTATGAGTGTCTTATAAATAGCTTGGCTTGTCTACTGCGTCAATACGCGCTCGCCCATCGTGCAATACATCGAACACACTATTTCCATCTTGCGCCAGCTTGGAGCGCCGGGTCTGTTTGGACTGGCGTTTATCGATTCGGCGGGTATTCCCACGGGCGGTGGACCGGATTGGGTGATCGTTTTGCTGCTGAGCGAGCGCCAGACGCTGGCAGATTTTCTTCTGATCGTACCGCTAGCCCTGCTGGGATCGACGATAGGTTGCCTAGTGCCGTATTATCTGGGGCGCCACGGCGGCGAGGTTGTGCTCAGTCGATTCGCCGCACCGCGCCGCGCCGCAGTGCGCGCCAAGGTCGACCGCTACGGATTCTGGGACACGGTCTTTTCCGTACTGGCACCTCCTCCTTACCCAATGAAGGTCTTTATCGTCTCGGCCGGCGTATTCCGCATGCCCCTGAGTACGTTTGTCGTTGCCGTTCTACTCGGCCGCTGCGTGCGCTACTCAATCGTCGGCTACCTGGCCGTGCGCTATGGCGAGCAGGCCAGCGAGCTGATGCAAGACCACTTTGTCGTCATTGCCAGCGCAGTGGCGGCTATTATAGCTTGCGCGCTGCTGCTGCAGAACTGGCGGCGGCGCGCAGTGCGCTGACTTGTCGATGAACGGGCGCCCTCGTATCTTGGTGCGATAACCGAGGAGCGACATATGATAGAACATCCCTACGCCGACTTGAGCGGCGGGCGCTGGCTGGTGGGTAACCTGCACGCGCATACTACGTCCAGCGATGGTCAGCGCGACCACCAGGCCGTTATCGATGACTACGCCGGCCGCGGCCACGGCTTTTTGATGATTTCCGATCACGACATTCTCACCGATGCCGATGACTACGCCGATTTTGATGCGCAGGGCATGATCCTGGTTGCCGGCAACGAGATTACCGCAAACGGCCCGCACATGCTGCACGTGGGAGCCCGTGGACTGGTCGAACCACACGCCGATCGCCAGCGCGTCATTGACGACGTCAAGAACAATGGCGGTTTTGTACTGTTCAACCACCCCAACTGGCAATCGCGCTTTAGCCACTGTCCGCAGGAGATGATGGAAACGTGCCAGGACTATGCCGGGCTAGAAATCTACAACGGCGTGATTAGCCGCCTTGACGGCAGTCCCTACGCGACCAACCGCTGGGACATGCTGCTGAGTGCCGGACGGCGCCTGTGGGGTTTTGCCAATGACGATAGCCATGCGGCCACCGGCGACGTCGGATTGGGATGGAATGCAGTCTATGTCGAAGATGAGACGCCGGAAGGCGTGGTCGATGCGCTGGCGCGTGGGCGATTCTACGCCTCGACGGGCGTCGAGATCACCAGCATAGAGGTCGACGGTCATCGCATCGTGCTGGAAACGGAAAATGCCTCGCGCATCGTCGCGCTGCGCGACACCGGCAGGCGATTGGCCACAGTCGACGGGCGCACCATGGAATTTGAAGTGCCCGAAGGGGTGCGCTACGTGCGCTTTGAATGCTGGGGTGACGGCGAGGCCTTCGCCTGGACGCAGCCCTTCTTCGTCCACTAGTTACACAGCGGTCCCGCTGGCAAAGCCCTCCTGTTGATGCACAGGAGGGCTTTGTATTGAAAGGAGCGGATATGAAGCAGATCCTCCACGAAGATATGTTCTGCTGGTCGGTATTTAGCGAGCCGCGACAAATCGACTTTAACGGCCATTTGTGGGTGCGCAGAGAAGGCAATGTGCTCATCGATCCCGTAGCGATGAGCGAGAGCGACCTGCACCAGTTTGACCGCCTGGGCGGTGCTGCTCTGATCGTGCTGACCAACGCCGACCACGAGCGCGAGGCGGCGTTTTTCCGCGCGCGAACGGGGGCCGCTGTCGTCGTGCACAGCGACGATGCCGACGCGCTATCCGTCGACGTCGACCGCATGGTTGATGACGGCGAGGAGATTGTTCCCGGCCTAGAGGCGATACACCTGTGCCACGGCAAGAGCCCGGGAGAAATTGCGCTCTACTGGCCGAACCGTCGCTTGGTGCTGGCCGGCGATCTGGTGGTGGGCGCGCCGCTGGGACGGCTCAGCCTGCTGATGAACGACAAGTTGGCCGATCCACCGCAAGCGGCATTGGAACTTCGAAAAATCTTGACGCGGCCGTTTGATGCGATGCTGGTCGGCGATGGGCACTCGATTATGCACGGTGCGCGCGAAAAGCTGCTCGAGTGTTTGGAGCGGCGCGAAGATGTCTATATCAATAAAGTGAACGTCGACGAGCTGCCTTGGTTGGAGGCCATTGATCGCCCGGGGTATCGCTGGGAGGCAAAGGATATCGATCCGCTCGTTGGTGCGCGGCGTTTGGGCTACCAATTCGTGCGCCTGCCGGCAGGCGAGAGCATCTGTCCGCTGCACTTTCACCACGTTGGCGAAGAACTGTTTTACGCGCTGCAGGGCACGTGCACGCTGCGCACGCCACGCGGTGATTGGCCGGTGCGCTCCGGCGACGTCATCGCCTTCCCACCCGGACCTTCGGGTGCGCATAAGTTTATTAACGAGGGCGAGGGCGAGTGCGTGCTGCTGGCGCTGGGTGAACAGCTAGCACACGACGTATGCGAATATCCAGATTCGCGAAAAATCAACGTTTTTGCCAAACGCTCAACCGGAGATGCCATCTATCGAACCGGCGACTGCGTTAGCTATTGGGAGGGTGAACAATGAACAGTGCCATTGTAGTGACGCCGGGGTTTGACGGCGTGTGGCCCTTTGCCGGAGATCATTTCTGCGCGCTGTGGAATGGGCAAGGCGCGGTGCAGTTTGTGCGCATGGCACCCGACGATGAGCGCCCTGTTGGCGATGTCGTTGAAGACGCGGCATCCGTCGGGCGCTTGGCGTGCTTGGGCGCGCGCGCGACGCGCGCATGCTTGGACAAGTTTAGCGCACTAGAAGAGGCGACGTTTCAGGGATCCTATGGCTCGCAGATCGACGAGTCCTGTGGGGCCTATTTGCAGCAGCGCGGCGTCGCCGTATACCAACATCCCTCCGAGGGCTTTTGGGGGCAGTCGGTTTCCGAATTTGGCTTGGCGCTGACGCTGTGCGGTCTGCGGCGTATTCCGCAGCTGCACCACGCCATTCTGACCGATCTCCAGCCATGGGACTACAATCCGCCGGGAGGGCGCGGTCTGCCGGGCGCGCGCGGCCACCAGTTTGGCGACGATACCTCTTTTACTAGCGGCACGTTGAACAACAAGCGCGTGCGCATCGTCGGCGCGGGCAATATCGCCAGCCGCTATGCTAGCTTCGCTTCATTTATGGGCGCAGACGTGGCCGCCTGGGATCCATTTGCCAGCGAGCCCTGCTTCCATCGGGCCGGCGCACGGCGCGAGTACCATCTGGAAAAGTTGGTAGAGGACGCAGAGGTTTTTGTCCCGATGGTGCCGCTGACGGATTCTACGAAGAATTTGGTGCGCGCCGAACATATTGATGCACTGCCAACGGGCTGTTTGGTGGTCATGGTGACGCGCGCAAAGATCTGCGATACAGAAGCCATTCGTCGGCGCGTGTTGGCCAACGAATTAAGCCTGGCCGCCGACGTGTGGGACGTGGAGCCGCTGCCGCTGGACGACCCACTGCTGGGTCGGCACAATGTAGTGCACACGCCGCACAACGCTGGTCGCACGATCGATGCGAACAGGGCGTGGGCAGAAAAACTCGTCGTCCAGTTTAGACCGCGCTGAACGTGCTCTGCGGGCAGTTAGATCCGATAGGAGCGCCGTTTTCGTTGCCCGTCTCGAGTACTGCCGTTATCTTCTCTACGACTATTTTCACCAGCAATCAACGCGAGGGAGTTCCCCTATGGCCGCCTCTATTGATACGGCACTTGCCGGACAGAAACGGCGCAACGAAAAGCTGTTAAAAGAAGCCCGTTACTTGGGACAGCGCGTGCGCTCGCAGGTGCTGCCACTGCAGGTTGATATCGCCAAGGACAAGGCGCTGAGCACGGCGCAGATCGACGCGTTGGGGGGGCTGCAAATTGCCGCTGCGCACACGGCGATTCGCTCGTTGGGCTCGCTGGCCCAGATTGGTGAAGTCGACCATTTGGGCGGCGGATTGGAACTCATTCCCTCGCTGCTGCTGACGCTGGCGGTGACCGACTACGAAAACGTCGACTATACGATAGAACACGCCCACACCAGCGTCGGCTATTACGCATCTCTGGCAGCGCTGGGTTTCATACGAGAAGAGGCCGTCGTCGACGCGTTTCGCCGCAGCCTCGACATTCCCGGTCACGTGTCTTGGCTGCCGGGTGGCACCCAGCTCAACGGCGGCCGCCTCGGGGTGATGATTCCGGTTGCCGTCGGCCAGGCGCTGGGCAAGAAAGCCAAGCGCGGCAAGAGCGCATGGGTGGTGTGCCACTGCGGCGATGCCGGCTATGTGTCGGGTCAGGCGCTCAATGGGTTTAACGGAGCCGATGTGCACGGCGCGCCGATTACGTTTGTGATGCACCGCAACGGCATCCAACTGTCGGGCAGCACGCAGAGCATCCTCGACAAAGACCCGCGGCCTATGGTCGCGGCGATGGGCATTGAGATCATCGAGGTAACGTCGCTGCACGATATGGCTGCGCTCTACCGAGCCTACCGCAAGGCCTATGCGCTGGCGCAGCGCGGCCGGCCGAGCATGATCTATCCAACGGGCGAGGAGACCACCCTAGCCAAATTTGCCAAGGCCAACGGCATTGAAGCAGCCGTCCGTGCCTTTGCCGAGCAACAGGGTGTCGACACCGGTAAGAAGGTGTGGATTCCCGGTTCGTTGATGAGCTATGGCGACGTCGAGGCCATGCTCGAGTGCATCTTTTTGGTCAATAACTTGCCTGGCGGTAAAGGGCATCACGACGGCCATATGAAAGGGCGCGACGTAGAGGGTGTGCTGAAAAGCCCCATGCTCAAGCCCAGTGGTGCACAAAAACGCGCCCTATCGGCTCTGCAGCGCCGCGCCAAGCGCGCGGTCGTCACTAATGCGCGTCCGGCACCGGGCAGCCGCAACTTGACGCTGTCGAAGGCGGCGCGCAAGGCCGTCAGCCTCAAGGGCATTGGCCAGAGCGACAGCGCGCGTTCCGGATCGGAGGCCGGCTATGCGCTGGTGGCCAAGCAGCATCCCGACAGCGTCTTTGTCGTCAGCTGCGACCTCGATCCTTCGACTAAGCTGGCCAAGGCGCGCTCGTTTTTGGCCGGCGACCACCAATTTGAAATGAGCATTGAAGAACAGGCGGCCACGCTGGTAACCAACGGGTTGGCGATGAGCGGCCCCGAACCACAGCTCAACGTGGTATCTACCTTTGCCGCCTTTTTTGAGGGCATCGCGCGCGAGGGCTTTGACCTGTGGCGCTACCAGCGCAACCTCAACGGCGTCAACGAGGGGCTCAATGTGGCCTTTCACATTTCGCACGTGGGTGCTTGCACGGGACGAGACCATTTTTCAGGGTGGGGGCTCGACTGGATCAATGTCGGCCTAACCTACCTGCCGTACGTGCATCGCTTTTACGCGCCGGCCGATGCGCGCGCCGCTTTTATTGCCACCTGCGACTTGGCCGCTCATTATGGGGGGCATATCATCGGCATTCCGCGCGACAACCTGCCCATTCTCGCCAAGCAGGACGGATCGGGGCCGCTGTGGGAGACGACCGATGCTTGGGAAGACGTGACGGCCTATCGCCAGTATAAGGGGGCAAAAAAGGCGATTTTGGCCCTGGGCGCGCCGGCGTTTCTGGCCGGTGAAGCGGCGGAAAAATTGGGCAACGTCGACGTGCATATCGTCAATGGATTGCCTCTGTCAGCGGGTCGCTTAGAAAAGCTTGTGCGGCGCTACCCGGGCGGCGTAGTGACGATTGAAGACGGCTTTATCGGCACGGCGGAGACGGGCGTGCGCGGCTTTGCCGGTTTGGTCGCAGGTGTGGCTTCTAGCGCGAAGATCAAGGCGGCGCATTTGGGCGTCACCGACCCGCGCACCGCGCCTTCCGAGGGCCATATGGAGACCTGGGCCCACTTTGGCATGACGCGCGCGGCGCTGATGCAGGCCGTCAAGCGCGTGTGATTGCGCATTTTCCAAAAATATATATAGGAGGTACGTATGCTGCGTTTAGTGGTGCTGTCCTGCGCGCTGTTTATGGCGGTGGGGTGCGGTTCCGACGGCGGCGTGGAACTCAATGAGGAGGCGTTGATGGAACCGACTAGCGACGATATGAAAACCGAGGCGCCGGAGGAGTACGCGGTGACCTTTGAGACGACGGCGGGCAACTTTGTCGTGACCGTCCATCGCGACTGGGCGCCGCGCGGCGCCGATCGCTTTTACAACTTGGTTGCCAATGGCTTTTACAACGAGCAGCGCTTTTTTCGCGTCGTGCCGGGATTTGTCGTGCAGTGGGGTATGAGCGGCGATCCGGAACTTACCAAGAAGTGGGCCAATGCGCAGTTTCTTGACGACCAGGTCAAAGAGAGCAATACGCGAGGACGCATTACCTTTGCCGCGACATCGCGCCCCAATAGCCGCACGACGCAGGTGTTTATCAATCTGGGCAATAACGTAAACTTGGACGGCATGCGCTTTGCCCCGTTTGGCGAGGTGACAGAGGGCATGGACGTAGTTGATAAGATCAATGCCGAGTACGGAGAACAAGCTTCGCAGGGCTATATCGCCGAGCAGGGCAATGCCTATCTGCAAGAAGCGTTTCCCAATATGGACTATATCAAATCCGTGCGCATTGACTGAGTTCGAGCGGATGGGGATATGAGCGGATCCGCCATTCGCAACGATGCCATTGGCGTGCGCGCCGGCGCGCTGGCGCTGCTGATGGCCACGCTTTGGGGCGGAAATTCAGTGGCCATTAAAATCGGCTTGGCCGGCATGCCGCCGGCGGCCATGGCTGCGCTGCGCTTTGTATTGGGCGCCCTGACCGTTTGGGTCGGGGCGCTTTTTCTTGGCGTTTCCGTGTGCGTGCCGCGCGCGGTGTGGAAGGGCCTGGCTGGCTTGGGCTTGCTATTTGCCGTACAGATATGGCTGCTCAACGCAGGCACCCAGTATACGACGGCCGGTCGTTCGGGCGTGCTGATTAACGTATATCCCTTTTTCCTGACGCTGTTTTCCCACTTTTTTGTGCCCGGCGATCGCCTCACGTTCGCCAAGTCGATTGGTTTGGTGTTTTCGTTCTCCGGTGTATTTCTGCTCTTTGGCGAATCCATTTCGCTGGCCGATACCCACTACCTGCTGGGCGATCTCATGGTGGCCATGAGCGGCATGCTGTTGGGTCTGCGCCAAGTCGTCATCAAGCGCTTAGTACAGGGCTTGCACCCATTTCAGGTGCTGTTCTGGCAGGCCGTGCTCAGCCTGCCGCTCTTTGCCCTGTGGAGTATTTTCGTCGAGGGCGATGCCCACTATGAGATGAGCACGGCGGTGTTGGGCGCCGTGCTCTACCAGGGATTCGTCGTAGCCGGGCTGTGCTTTATCCTGTTGGTCTTTCTCATCCGCCATCACAGCGCCAGTCGGTTGGGCGTATTCAGCTTTGCCACGCCCATTGTCGGCGTGCTGCTGAGCGCCTGGCTGCTGCAAGAGGATATCTCACCGGCCCTGTGGCTGAGCGTGCTGCTGGTCGCGCTGGGCATTGTCGTTGCCAATAGAGTCGAGCGCGCCGATGAGCAGCGCCGAGCGCGGAATGAACGTCTGCAGCGCACATAGAAGTGGCCCTGTAATGGCAAACTGACGCGTGCACAGGCCTATTGCTTTTGCGCGGACTCTCCGCTAGCTTCTCTACGCCCTTGGAAACGCTGTATAAACGCAAACGGAGTGCATTACTTGATACGCGAATCGTTGAAAATTTGCTGTATTGGAGCCGGCTATGTAGGCGGTCCTACCATGGCGATGATCGCCCATAAATGCCCGGACGTGGCGGTTAAGGTCGTCGACGTTAACGCCGAGCGCATTGCCGCCTGGGAGTCAGACGCACTGCCGATTTTTGAGCCGGGACTGGACGATATCGTGCGCGGCGTGCGTGGTCGCAACCTGTTTTTCTCTGCCGATGTAGACGCGGGCATACGCGAAGCCGATATCGTCTTTATCGCCGTCAACACGCCGACCAAGACCTACGGCATGGGCGCTGGGCGGGCGGCGGATCTGAAGTATATCGAAAGCTGTGCGCGTCGCATTGCCGACGTAGTTGAAGGCGACACTATTATCGTAGAAAAGTCGACGGTGCCAGTGCGCACGGCCGAGTCGGTCAAGACGATTATGGAAGCACGCCTTAGTCGCGGCAACGTGCAGGTGCTGTCCAATCCGGAGTTTCTGGCCGAGGGAACAGCGATGCGCGATTTGGAAAACCCCGATCGCGTGCTCATCGGCGGAGATCGCACGCCGGCTGGAGCGGACGCGGTAGAGACGCTGGCCAGCGTCTACGCGCAGTGGGTGCCGCGCGAGCGCATCATTACCACGAACCTGTGGTCTTCAGAGCTATCCAAACTGACGGCCAACGCCTTTTTGGCACAGCGTATTTCTTCGATCAATGCGATCTCTGCGCTCTGCGAGGCGACCGGTGCTGACGTCGATGAAATAGCGCGCGCCATTGGCCTCGACAGCCGCATCGGCCCGAAGTTTCTCAAGAGCTCTGTGGGTTTTGGCGGCTCCTGCTTTCAGAAGGATATCTTCAATCTAGTCTACCTGTGCGAGCATTTTGGTTTGCCGGAAGTGGCGTCCTACTGGGAACAGGTGGTCCATATGAACGATTACCAAAAACAGCGCTTTTCTAAGCGGATCATCGATGCGCTATTCAATACGGTTGCTGGCAAGCGCATTGCGATCTTGGGCTTTGCTTTTAAAAAAGATACTAACGACACGCGCGAGTCGGCCTCCATTTACGTATGTCGTCACCTGCTGAATGAACAGGCGCATTTAGCCATCTACGATCCGCAGGTGCCCGAAGAAGAAATTCGCGCCCAGCTGGCTTCTTCGCTAGAGGCTGGTGGTCAGATCGAAGTGTGTTCGGATCCACACGAGGCGATGCGCGGGGCGCATGCGGCGGCAGTGCTGACGGAGTGGGACGAGTTTGCCGAATTGGACTTCGGCGCCGTCTACGACGAAATGCTCAAGCCGGCCTTTGTGTTTGACGGACGCAATATCTTGGATCTGGACAAGCTGCGCGCCCTGGGATTTCAGGCACAGGCTATCGGCAAGAGCTAAAAATCTATCCGACGCAAAGCAATGCGCGTCGGAAAAGACGCGCGGGGCTATTTCAAGAGAGGTGACCGTTTTTTGTTGGGACCGAAGCAATGATGCGATATGCCGCCGCTCTTTTCCTCATCCTAGCATCAGTAGTTCTACTAGCGTTGCAGGTTGTTACGCTTGCAAAGTTTATCGTCTGGCCCCCTAGCATAAGTTTTGCCTCGTTTGAGGCGTTTTCTCAGACCGTGGCAAGCGACATTCAATTTACAGTCTTTGATGTGGTATTGCTTTCGACGTTTCTCTTTTTGGTCGTGCTACTGCTCGCACTGGAATGGTGGCGCGGCGCGTTAACCGATTTAGTCGCTCACATTCTCCACGATGATAAAAGAGCATTGCTTTTTTTTATGCTCAGCTCTTTTGTTTTGCTGCGCTACTACCTAGCGCCGGGCAAACCCAACTGGGCAGCTGACGGATCAATACACATAGTACATGGCCTACTCACTGCAAAGGCGCTGGCGTTAGGAGAGTGGCCAATCTATACGTTTCAAATAGGCTCGGGGTCTCCCTACCTACTTTTTTACGGCTGTCTTTTTTTCTACGTAGTGGGCCTAGTCGATCTCTTCCTGCAGGACTTCTATTTCAGTTTTAAATCCCTATTGTTTTTCGCTCATTTTTTTTCTGGCGTGGGCATGTATCTGTGGCTGCGCACCCTAGCGCGCTCGCGCGCGGCTGGTATCGTAGCGGGTTGGGTTTATATCATGGTGGTGTGGCACCCCCAGCAAATTCTCTACATGGGAGGTTATCCTCTATCCCTAGTCTACGCGCTATTGCCGTGGCCATTTTTCTTCTTCGAAGCCCTGCTTAGCGGGCGGTTGCGCGTCAGTGTAGCCGTTAGCATGGCGGCTTTGACGTTGGGTTTGTTAGGGTTAAATCATCCAGGTTATGCGTCCGTGGGCACGGCGTTGTTTGGCCTGTATTGCACAGTGCGTATTGCAAGCGGGAATGGGGGGGTAGTAAAAAGCGCGGCGCTGATGTTGGTTGGAGGGCTGGCTATTGGTTCTTATACAACACTTGGTTTGTTTCTGGAAAGTAGCCAGGCCACTTTATTTGATGCATTGGGAAACGCGGATAATAACCCGACGTGGCGTCACCTACTCTATTGGTCCAATATCCGATATCGCCTTAGCGACCAACAGCTTCCACACTGGTATGGAGCGTATGTAGGTCTCTCAACAGTACTACTTGTCGTTATGGGTTTACTCCGCCGCCCGTCACGCATATGGGCTATTTGGGTTAATCTCGCCGTCTGCATCACGCTGGTATTCGGCCCTGACATATCGAATATTTTCCGCGCTCCGCTCGAACCGCATCGCCACCTTCTATTTGCAGTATTCTTCCTTTCTGCTGCTGCTGGATGGGGCAGTCGGGTGGCGTTTTGTTTGGCGCGGCGACGAAGTATCCTGACGCTAATTTGTATTGTTCTATTGGTGGACCTAGGCTCAACGACATTTCAGCACCCCTTCGCCTCGCATCAGACAACGGGCACGGGCTATCCCAGGTCCCTGTATGAGCCGATGAAGAGAGAAGCGGATACTTTTTTACAAGGAGAAATACCCAATTATCGAATCATGTGGGCAACAGGTGTCCTACATGGATTTTTGGCTTTGGGTGAGGCCTTGTTTTTTACGAGCACGCCCATCACGAGCAGCATACACGACCTGCCCGCTAGCCGCATGGTCGAGTCGGTGCGCGAACTGATTACGCATGAGGTCAATCAGTCTACCTATGACCAGTTCGAAAACGTGGCCCGCTACGAGCTGCTACTGAAGTGCATGTACTTGCTGAACGTACGCTATCTACTCTACACCAATGAAGGGGGGGATTCAACCGAACAGTTAGAGCTCATGCGGAGATCGCCCGTAGTCGTCTCCAATAACCTGAGCGCATTGGCACCCGACGAGCAGATGCAATTTCAAAACCAGTTTCTCTCGCCTTCTTCGTCCATTCACACGCGGACTGCGCAATTGTCTGGATTAGTGAGTGCAATGGATATAGACATTGAGCGCGGAAGCAGCCGTCAAATCTTTGTGCTCGACGCAAAAGACGCCGCGCACCTTGCTGCGAACCCTCAGGTTAGCGTGCAAAAACACGTGGTCAGAAATGAAGCGGTAGAACTGCATATATCAATGTCTGACAGCGGTTTTGTGCGATTGAGCTATGCATATTTCCCGGGGCTCAGGGTCACAGTGAACGGGCGCGAAGTAAATCCCATCGTAACGCAGTTTAATTTCATGGCGCTTCCCATAGGAGCGGGCTCGCACACGATAAGCATAGAGCCGAGACTGTCTCGTTTGCGCACAATACTCTTGCTGTTGGGATGCCTAAGCGTGGCTTTGGGAATGCTCTGGATATATATGTCGAGGCCCTCAAGAACGCCGTAAAAGCGCTGCGCGAAGGAAAGATGTTTATAACGGCTCTACCTCAATATCGCCAAACGATGCGTTGACATGATGCGCCAATAGCGCTACGCCCCCATGGGGGCGTCCGCGTTCGTCCTTCTGTTCGACGAGCCAATCCCACGCTCTCGGCTCGTCCTCGTTGGCTGGCCAAACGGCGCAGCAGTATGTGCTTGCGCTCGGCCCGACGCGTTTACAGGCTGCTTTGAACACGTAGGTCTTTCCCTCCGTTACAGGACACTCGCCGAAGTTTCTGCGCTCGTCGCTGTCGCCGCGATAGAACTGCTTTTGCGGCGGCATGTCGGGCCCGTCTTTCCAGCGCAGCCAGGCGATGGCGCCAAAGGGCAGGTATTCCCACTTGGGTTGAGCGGTCGATCCATCGCTGCGGTTGTCCACAGCGTGACCGGCAAAGCGCATGACGAGGCCCAGTCCGTTGTCGCCGCTGTGGGGTCCGAGCAGCGGATCGACGGCGTGTATGGTGACGGGCACGGTGATTTGGTAGTCGCTCCAGGCGTCGCTGCCGAGCAGAAAAATGCGGTCGTAGCCGGTGTGCTGCGTGCGCAGGCCACGCGGGCCGACGGCCCAGTGGCCGTCGACATACTGGCCGACGTCCTGTGGGTTTTGGGTGGCAGACCAGCGAATGGCGCAGGGCAATCGACCAGATCCTGTGCATTTTTCTACGACGGCGCGGGCCGTGGCTTCTTCGCCGCTGCCGTCTGTAGCCACGACTTCAACGTGGTTGTCGCCGTCGCGCAGCTGCGCGATGGGAATGTCTGCATTGAAGTGGCCGCTGCGCGCCAAGCGGCGCCCGTCGCCAAAGCCGTTGGGCGCGCGGCCCAGGCCCAGCGCAATGGCCTTCCCTCCGTTGATTCGATAGCACAGGCTATCGATCGCGCTGTGGTCTTCTATATGGCCCATTAGATTGAAATCTGCTTGGGCGTTGCCCAGATGTCCGACGCGCTGGCGCGCGCCGTGCCATATCTCTATCCGCATGCTATTTCCTCGCTTGACGGGTAGTCGTTTTTTTAGATAGTCTAAGCGCATCTGGGTGGCGATGCTATAGAACGCTTGAATAATGGAGGATGGATCGGTGCAACTCGGATTGGGTACGAGTCTACAGAACCTCGACGGCGAGTGGCTGCGCTTTGTGCGCCAGCTGGGCGTAACGCACGTATTTATCAACGGCCCGCGCTTGGGCAATCGCGGTATCCTCGAATTTGACGAGCTGCTGCGCTTGGCGAAGATGGTCGAGGCACACGGCTTGCAGCTAGGTGGTATTGAAAACCTGCCGCAGGATCACTGGGGCGAGATACTGCACTTTGGCGAGGGACGTCACAAACAGTTGGAAAACGTTTGCCGCACGCTGGAGAATATGGCGCGTGCGGGATTTCCCGTCTTGGGCTACTACTTCAGCATCGTCAAAGTCTGGGGACATTGGCGGGCCTACCAATCCGGCGGCGGGCGCGGCGATGCGGGCATCAAGAGCTTCGACTATGCGCTGGTCAAAGACGTGCCGCCGCCGGATAGTGGACCGGTTAGCGTCGATGAGATGTGGAAGCGCCTGCAGTGGTTTTTGGAAGGCGTGGTGCCCACAGCTGAGCGGGTCGGGGTGAAACTGGCGGCCCACCAAGACGATCCGCCGGTGGAATACTTGCGCGGGATAGGGCGGCTGCTGACTAGCCACGATGCGATGCAAAAACTAATCGACTTGGTGCCCAGCGAGTACAGCGGTTTGGAGTTTTGCCAGGGCACCGTAGCGGAAATGGGCCCGGATTCGGTCCTCGATGCGATTCGAAGTTTTGCCGGGCAGGGCAAGATTTTCTACGTGCACTTTCGCAACATCAGGGGCTGTGTGCCCGCGTTTGACGAAGTATTTATCGACGACGGCCAGGTGGATATGCTGGATGCTATGCGCACCTATAAGGAGGCGGGTTTTGACGGCGTGATGACGCCGGACCACTCGCCTAAAGTGGCGGGTGACAGCGATGGACTCAAAGGACGTGCCTTTGCCTTGGGCTATATGCGCGCGGCCATGCAGATGGTGGAAAAGCAATAACCAACTCCACATAGCTGGGGTTCTATTGAAAAGAGATAGGCAATGAAAGTTCTATTTATTGGTGGTACGGGAACGATTAGCACGGCGTGCACCGCGTTGGCGGCCGCGCGCGGCATCGAGCTGTATGTGCTCAATAGAGGGCAGCGCACTGTCGAGGTGCCGGAGGGGATCACCGTGCTACGCGGCGATATAAACGGAGATCCCGCCGGCGTAGCGTCCCTGTTAGAGGGCCATTCGTTCGACTCTGTAGTCAACTGGATTGTCTTCACCCAGGAACAGCTGGAGCGCGATATCGAACTGTTTAGCGGTCGCGTTGGACAGTATGTCTTTATCAGTTCGGCCTCGGCCTACCAGAAGCCCATCGTCCATCACCGGATCAGCGAAGGGACGCCGCTGGCCAATCCCTACTGGCAGTACTCGCGCAACAAGATCGCCTGCGAGGAACGGCTGATGCTCGAGTACCGGCAAAATGGATTTCCGATGACCATCGTGCGGCCGTCGCACACCTACGGACCGGCCTCGCTGCCGACGGCCGTCGGCGGCGGAGCGACGGTTGTGGCGCGCATGCGCGCGGGAAAGAAGGTCATCGTGCACGGCGACGGCGAGTCGCTGTGGGTGATGACGCATAATACGGACTTCGCCAAGGCCTTTGTCGGCCTGCTGGCGCATCCCAAGTCAATCGGCCACGCCTTGCAAATTACCAGCGACGAGGTGCTGACCTGGAACCAAATCTACGGCATGATCGGGCGAGCCTGCGGCGCCGAGCCGCAGAGTGTGCATATTCCTTCCGATCTGATCAATCACTTTGATCCGCAGACCGGCGCCGGCCTGCTGGGCGACAAGGCGTGCAGCGTGGTCTTTGACAACAGCAAGGTGAAAGAACTGGTGCCGGACTACGTGGCGACAACCCCTTTCGCGCGCGGCGTCGAAGAGTGCATTGCCTGGTTTGATGCCGAGCCGGGGCGCCTGCAGGTTGATGCGGAAAAGGACGCGATGATGGATCGGATTATCGCCGCTTACGAGCGGGCATGGACCTAGCCCTTAAAAGCCGATAGAGGCACCGCCGTCGACGGGTAGGCAGACGCCGGTGATAAACTTAGCGGCCGGCGAGGCTAGATAGGCTGCTGCCCAGCCGATGTCCTGCGGCTGGCCGAGGCGGTCCATCGGCGTGCGGCCGAGTACCTTGGCCTTGCGGTCGGGCACTTTGGCAAAGGCCTCGCGGCTCATTTCCGTTTCTATCCAGCCCGGGGCAATGCCGTTGACGCGCACGCCGCGACCGGACCACTCCGCCGTCAGCGAACGGATGAGCCCTAGGTGAGCTGACTTAGCCGCTGCGTAGGGCAATACGTAGGGTATGCCCATCAGCGAAGCCATGGAGGCGATAAAGAGAATGGATCCGCCGCGGTCGTCGAGCATGCGCTGGGCGGCCGCGCGGCTCAGCGCAAAAGCGCCGTTGACGTGCACGTTCATGACCTGCTGTAGGTCGTCGTCCGTCAGGTTTTCGGCTGGTCCGCGCACCTGGTTACCCGCGTTGTTGACCAACGCCGTGATGGGCCCTAACTCGTCCACAACCGCATCGATTAGTGCGTCTGCTCGTTCCGTGGCAGTGACGTCGTGTACGCGATAGGCGGCATGATCTCCCAACTGCTCGGTTGCTCGTTGCAATACGTCTTCGCGCCGCCCGCTAATCATGACGCGTGCCCCCTGTGCAATAAAGGCGTGGGCGATGGCCAGCCCAATGCCGGTGCCTCCGCCCGTTATTAGCGCGACCTGTCCGCGCAGGCTAAACGCATCGGGCGTTAGCTCGTACTGTTCCATAGCTCTTCTTTCGCTTTAGGTGATTGCAGCGGTTGCGGTGGTTTTGAGTGTGACGATTGTTGCCGCCGCGCGTTCTACAGCTTTTCGTTCGCAGGCAAGAGTATGTGAGGTGCGGTATCGCACTGTCAACACGGCAGGTGGAAAAACACGTGATCGATCTTTTTGGCAGTGCCAGTATCCGTGCGGAGCGCGTTTGCATATACTGCTTGGAGCCCGACGGCCGATTGGCGGGCGACGGCAGCGGTGGAGCGGTGTCTTCGCCCGCGCCATACTGGGTGCACCTAAGGATAGGCAATGGATATACAAGATTGGCCGTCGCCGCACGGCGTCGGGCGAAACGGCGCTGTCGACACGGGCTTGCCTGCGCGTGCCATGAAAGAGCGGATGTCGGTATTGGCATCGGCGGAATGAAGCTATGATCAAACCGGAGGACCGTACCACTATTCGGACATCGCCCTTCAGCATGCGCGGCGTATTCATTGGTATTGCGCTCTCGCTGGTTATTGGGTTAGCCGCTCCCTACGGCATCGTCTTCAATTACTACTGGATTGGTTTCAATCCCTCGTCGCCGGGTGCACTGTTTTTCTTCTTTGTGCTGACGTTTATCGTCAACGTCGTCGTTGGACTGGTCGGTCGCCATTTCGAGCTGAGCAAAGCCGATCTGGTGATGATTTACTGCATGCTCTTAATGTCCGTCACTGTGCCGACGTGGGGTCTTATGTTTTTCCTGATTGGCACGCTGGTATACCCCTTCTACTACGCCACGCCCGAAAACAACTACGCCGAGCTGTTCTATGACTTTATACCTGCGTGGATGGTACCGCAGGATTTTCAGGCGATCAAAGACTACTACGAAGGCCTGCCTGAAGGAGCGGCGATTCCATGGGGCGTGTGGGTTGAGCCCATGGGCTGGTGGCTGGCGCTGATCGTGGCGATGAGCCTTATGTTGATCTGCCTGAGCGCCATTCTACATCGGCAGTGGTCGGTGCACGAACGCCTGACCTATCCGATGGTTCAACTGCCGCAAAACATGATTGAAAGGGACGAGGACGCGTTGCTGGCTCCCTTTTTTAAGAGCGGCACCATGTGGCTGGGATTCTTCGTGCCCTTTACGCTGCTCAGCCTCAATGCCCTAAATCACTACTGGCCAATCGTTCCACAGTACAGTCCCAGCGGAAGCTTTTCGCTGTTTAACGGGACGCTGCACTTACCCATTGCCCTCAACATCGCCTGGGTTGGCTTTTTCTATCTGGTCAATCTCGAGATCACCTTTAGCATCTGGTTTTTCTACGTGCTATCCAAAGTGCAGGAAGGGTTCTTCACTACGCTCGGCATCGCCAGCACGGAGCGCCTGAGTGCCTACGAGTACTCGCAGCCGGCCGATCTGACTCATCAGGCTACAGGTGCGGTCATCGTGCTGGTGCTCTACGGGCTGTGGAGCGCGCGCACCCACCTGAGGGACGTTGTGCAGAAGCTGTGGGACCCACAGGGGGGCGTCGACGACAGCGAGGAGTTGCTGCGTTACCGGACCGCTCTGTGGCTGTTTTTCGGCAGCCTGCTCTTTGTCGCCGTTTGGCTGTGGCGCTCGGGCGTGCCGATTGCCGTGCTGCCGGTGCTGATCGTCGTCAGCCTGATATTCTTTATCCTCGTCGCGCGCGTGGTGGCCGCCAGCGGCGTGGCGACGGCGCGCAGCCCCATTGTTCCCGCCTACTTCATCATTTCTGGGTTGGGCACCTCGGTGCTGGGGGCCAAAGGGCTGGTTGCACTTAATTTCACGTTTATATGGCAGGGGGAATCGCGCACCTCGCCGATGGTGGCTGCGTCCAACGGCCTCAAATTAGCCGAATTAATACCCGGCCCGAAGACGCGCCTGTTTTGGGGCTTGATCTTGGCGCTGGTGTGTTCGCTGCTGGGTGCGGCCTATATGACGCTCAAACTGGCCTATACCTACGGCGCGATCAACCTCTCCCTGATCAACTGGGCAGGCGCACACGGCTGGCCCTATATCGGACCGACCATGGTCAACATGCCCGATGCCGATATGCGTGGCTGGCTCTTTAAGGGCATCGGCGCAGTGTGCGAAGGGTTTTTGATGTGGGCTCAGCACCGCTGGCACTGGTGGCCCTTTCACCCCATTGGCTTTGCCATTGCCGTCGGCTGGCTAACCAGCCAGATTTGGTTTTCGGCGCTGATAGGCTGGCTGGTCAAAGGAGCCATTGTGCGTTTTGGTGGGGTCAAACTCTTCCAGAATATGAAGCCCTTTTTTCTCGGCCTGATCCTGGGGGAAGTGGCTGTATCGGGCGTATGGGGCGTCATCTACGTGCTGACGACGGAACAGGGGCGCTGGTTGACCAATATGTGACCGCGCGCGCGTTTTAACCCACCCGACCCAGCGGTCGGGGCGTGCGGCCCAGCGGCAAGCAGGCCGGTTCTTCAAAGGGCCTGAAGGGCACCTGTGCAGCAATCTCATCGATGCGCTGCAGCACGTCGCCGGGCAGGGGGCCGCGCTGGCAGGCGGCTACGTTGAGGTCGACTTCCTCGGCCGAGCGCGCGCCCATGAGGGCGCAGGAAATATCCGGATTGGACAGCGCGAAGCGCAGCGCTATTTCCGGCAGGCTGATGCCGCTTTCATCCAGCAGGGCATAGAGGGCGAGCAACTGCTGGCGGCGCGGCGGGCTGAGCCAGTGTGGACCCCGCTGTACCTCGGCGTCGTGGCGGCGCGACAGCACGCCCTGCTGCAGCGGCGAGCCGATGACCACGCCCATATCGAGCTTCTTAGCCGTCGGCAGGATGGCGATCTCCGCTTCGCGCCACAGCAGGCTGTAGTTAAAGGCGGTCAGCACCACGTCGAATCGGCCCGTTTCCATAATGGGCACCATGGCGTAGGCGGTAGTGCCCCCCAAACCCGTGTAGCGCACTAGGCCCTTCTCTTTGAGCGCATCGAGCACATCGAGCACGGGGCCGGTATAGCGCTCGCCGTCGCTCCACCAATCGAACTGGCCCGGCCGCTCGGGTTCGTGCACAAAGAGCACGTCAATGTGCTGGCGCCCGAGCAGGCGCAGGCTCTCTTCGACCGAGCGATACAGGTGATCGGCATTCTGCGGTTCAAAGGGATCGGGCCGACCGCCGAGCTTTGTAGACAGGACGAAGGGCGCCTTCACTTCGGGCAGCACCTGGCCTAACACTTCCTCGCTATTGGCATACGACGGAGCGGTGTCGACATAGTTAATACCGGCGTCAAAGGCGCGCAGGATGGCCTGGCGACCCTGGTCAAACGCGCCGCCGACAGAGGATACGAAGAGTCCCCCGAGCGAGAGTTCGCTCACCTGCAGTTCGGTCTTTCCCAGACGGCGCGTGCGCATAGGCATTTTCTTCTCACTCATGGCAATGGGCTGGTCGCAAACGCGTATTCAATCCCGATCCGGCCGTGGCAGGTCGCTTGCAGCCGGGGTTTTGGGGGGCCGCGCGCCGAGAGTATAAGGCGGCGTAAACGCGGCGGCAAACGACGCGCACTTGCCCGTTGTGCCCATCTGCCGCGCGTGGCAAATAGATCGAATAGGCGGTGGTGGAAAGGGCGTTATAAAAATGCTCAAGATCGCCGCCTTCCTGCCGATACTTAGTATTAAGTGATATTAAGAGCACTCAAGCTCTCAGAAGAAAAACGCAGCACCCGCGGTGAGATCCGCCGAATGGCGCGATGTTGCCCTGGAATAACATACTTTACTTACCGCTCGCACCGGCGCCCGATTCGGAGGAAATACGGGTGTCTTAGCTGAAGGGGTGACGGCCTCGACGCGAGCACACACAAACCGGCCGTTGCCTGAAAAATATACTACACCCAAGGACATAGTACCGATTCCATAGTACACCCCGGGGCGCGCCTCCCACGCCCCGGGTTTTTTATGTGTGCCAGTAGGTGGGTATATCTACTGGCGATCCGTTTTCCAGCGCGCTCTGATGGGCGCAGAGGCCGGGCACCGACATGTCGAGTGCGGCTCCTATGTCTATGGGCGGCGGTAAATCGCGGCGTATGCTTTCTAAAAAATCGCGCACCATATAGTACTCTGCCGTGCCGTGTCCGCCGGCATCGGCGCCACTCGGCGCGTTGGGATCGTTGTGGCCGAGTGCCAGATGCACCATCTGCGGCTCGACTCCGTCGCCAAAAAACGCGTTGGTGCGCAGCGCATCGGGTGGTCGCTGGCTTTCCAAACAGCCGCGCGTGCCGTAGAGCGAGTAGTAGTGAAAGGCCGGTTCGCGCGCGACGCGGAACGAGGTCAGCACTTTGAGCGTAGCGCCTTCCTCTGTTTGGAAGAGCGCGACCTCGCTGTCGTAGTGATGGGGTCCAGGCTGCAGGCGCGACGGCGTGGCTAGGGCGACGGCGCGCTGCACGCGCGCGCCGCTGATCCACAAGAGCGGCCCTAGGCTGTGCGTCAGGTAGTGAATAGGGGGTAGCGTTGCGCGCCAGGTTGGCTTTCCCTGCGCATCGGACATCAGCGCGCGCACGTCGTGCACGTATTCGGCCTCGCCGTGCACCAACTGACCGAGCTGCCCTGCCCGCCACATTTTTTTCCACTCGGACACAAAGTGCCAGTAGCAGCAGTTTTCGGCAAGCATAAACTTTTGCCGCGGGTGCGCCTGCACGACGTCGTATAGCTGCCTGCACTGTTCGAGCGTTTCGGCGAGAAAGACCTCCTGCAGCACGTGGCAACCCGCCTGCAGCGCGGCGATGCTCTGTTCGGCGTGCAGGGCCACAGGCGAGGCGACGACGCAGATATCGGGCCGCGTTGCCAGTAGGTCTTCAAAGCGGTTAAAGCGCTGAGCATCCGGATGGCTGGCGGCAAAGCGCTGCAGCAACTCTTCGTTCACGTCGCAGACGGCGCTGAGGCGGCAATCGGCAAATAGGGGAAACACGCGAGCAAAGCCCGCACCGCGGCGCAGGCCGCAAAGGGCGACGTTCAGCATGGGGGTGCTCCGCTAATGGGTTGAGAAAGGGTTGGCATACGCTCATCGCATGTCGTTGTGCAATAGAGTGCCGCCGCCGCTGCGCGGAGCTGCTCAAAGCTGTGCACCCGTTAGGAAATGGGCTCTGGGTTGTAGAGATCGGCGATGTGCACAGCCTGAAAGAGCGTGGCCGGTTCGAGTTGGGTGCGCAGGGCGCGCTTGCGCGGCAGCAGTGTGGTGGGGCCGAGGATGGGTGGACCGACAATTACTTCGACGCGCCCGGGGTGTATGTGCAGATTGCCTTTGGGGCACTTGGGCCACAGCGAGTGAATGCCGCGAAAGGCCAGTGGAATCAGCACCAGGTCGCCCGGCAGGTGGGCAAAGAGTCCGTGCTGCATGGGCAGGCACTGGAGCGCATAGGACGACGTGGTGCCGGCTGGGTATACCACGCCGGGCCGCTTGTCGAGCAATTTGGCAAAGCGCTGCGTAGGGCTGCCGGTGTCGGCCGAGCGCGACATGACGACGTGGCCATCGGCTTCTTCCATCATGCGATCGACTTCCTCTGGCGTAAAGCCGATCGGGGTAAAGGTGCGACCGAAAATCGTCAGGCTGCCCATGGCCGTCAGCTGTGAGCGCGCCAGAATGGTGCATGGGGTGGGCTCTTTCCAACCGAGCGCCTTCATGAACACTTCGTCGTTGAGCACGTAGTTCATTACCGGATGATCAAATACGCTCTGGTGCGTAGGCAGAAAGAGCATTTTGTGTTTGCCCGACCCCAGGTCTAAATCGCGGGCGATGGGAGCAAAGAGCGGATCAATGCGAATGTCGACGCAAATGTCAAAGATCTTCAGCGACTCGTGCGCCCACTCGCGGTTTTGCTCCCAGGCGCGACGCAGGCGTTCCTGCTCTTCTACGCCGGCTTTGAGCAGCTGCATTTTGCGCTTGCCGGTGCGGCGAAAGAGCAGGGCCCAGCGCAGCAGGCGGGTGCGGCGGCTCCAGGTGGACAGCTGTTGCGTGCATCCGACGTTAGGATATTCGAGAAAGCGGCCCTTGAGGTCCTCGCCCAGCAGAGGCGGCAAGCTCACCGCATCGGCCTGCAGGCGGTTGGCATCGCTCACGATAGACCGCGCCAGATCGATCAGGTCGCGCGTCAGATAGCTGTATTCCTGACCGTACCAATACTCGCGCGGCTTGATTTGCGCCGGATCCTCCAGATGGGCATGCAGGAACTGCAGCAGCATGGCCTTGCCCAGCAGTACGGCCTTTGCCAATGGGTTGGCGACTCCCGCTGCTGAAGTGCCGTGCTGGGCCAGGAGCAGTTCGACATCGGTAATGGCTTTCCAACAGGAAATACCCAGCCAGATAAAGTTGCTGAACGTGTTGTAGCGAATGGCCAACAGTTCGCCGGCGGCCAGAAAATCGACGACGGCTTCGGCGATGGACTCCAACAACTGGTGCAGCGAACCCTCGCGCCGGTTGCCGTCTAGCTCAACGGCGTAGTGGCGCTGCCGGCGCGGTTCGTCTGCTGCGGAGGGGCCTATTTTTTCAGCTACGGAATGGGCATGCGACAGCGGCACGCGGGCGACGCGCAGGTTGACCAGCGCCCTTTCGCCCTCGTCTAGCTCAATGGGATCGTCGCGCCCGAGGGCCTGCAAATAAACATCGTGATAGAGCTGGAGAAAATCGCGTTCATCGCCCTGGCCATCGTCACAAAACTGCGCCTGCAGTTTAAGATATAGGCGATTGGCAGCGTGGTATGCGGGTCGGACCTTCTCAAACTGGGCGTGGGCATCGGCCAGGCGCTGTTCTCTGCGCCCGGGTATGCCCTCGTGGATCGCCGCGATGAGTTGGGCACGGCGCTGCAGGGATTCCTGCGTCGGTTGGCTGCTGCCGGGCCACTCGATGGCATCGTCTGCGCTAAAGTGGCCATCGCTGTGCGCAACCTGTAGCAGCTGTTGCGCCGCTTGGTCGTACTGCGCCAGCAGCGAATCGCGGTCTATATCGCGCAGCAGATGATCTATATCCACGATATCGTCTCGCGTGCGTTAGAAAGGCGAAGTGCAGCGCACATCTCATGCCGACAGCGTTGCGTTTACTTGGTCGATCAAGCCCTGTGGGCTAAATGGTTTCTGCAGGAAAGCTATGTCGTCTCCTTCGACCCCGTGGCGCAGCAGCTCGCTGTTGGTGAAACCGGACATGTAAATCGTGCGTATAGCGGGGCGCTGTTTGATCATGTGCTGCACCAGTTGGGGGCCGTTCATCTCGGGCATGACCACATCGGTCAGCAGCAAGTCGATCGCGCCGGTGTGCAACTCGGCTAGGGCCAGTGCTTCGTCTCCCCTGCTGGCTTCGAGCACGTCAAAGCCGTAGTCGCCCAACACCCTACGCGCCAAGCTGCGCACGATGTCCTCGTCTTCGACGACCATAATTGTGCCATTTTTTTTCTCGCCGTTCGCGCTGGGGGCGTCCGTGTAGACTAGCTCGTCGGGAGGGGTAGCTTCAGATAGGGGCAAATAGATGGTGAAGGTCGTGCCCTCGTTGGCCTTGCTGAGTACGTCGATTTGTCCGCCGCTCTGCGTGACGACGCTGTATACCATGGCCAGACCCAATCCAGTGCCCTTACCTCTGCCCTTTGTGGTGAAAAAGGGCTCGAATATGCGGTTTAGCGTGGCGTCGTCCATACCGGTGCCCGTATCGCCAATGATTAGCAGGACGTAGGAGCCCGGGTCGAGATGGACAAAGCGGTTGGTCAACGGCGCATCAATAGTGCACTGCTCGGTCCGGATGGAAATCTGACCACCCTGCGGCATGGCGTCGCGCGCGTTGACCGATAGGTTGACGAGAATCTGGTCGAAGAAGCTGGAGTCGGCGTGGACGAAGAGCGATGTGGGATGGAGCTGGACATCGATCACCACGTGTTCGCCAATTACGCGCTGCAGCATGTCCTGTGCCGCGCGAATGGCGCTATTCACATCAAACGTCGTCGATTCGAGCGGCTGGCGTCGGCCAAAGGTGAGCAGCTTGCTCGTCAAGGCCGCTGCGCGCTCACCGGCATCGTGGATGGCTTTTATATCGCCGAAAAACGGCTCCTCTTGGCTTATGGTGCTCAGCACCAATTCGCTGTAGCCCTTGATGATGGTCAACATATTGTTGAAGTCGTGGGCAATGCCGCCGGCCAGTTGGCCGAGCACTTCCATCTTTTGCGACTGGCGCAGCTGCTCTTCGAGCAGGATCTTGGCTTGGTTGTCTCGCTGGTGTTCGGCGATTTCTTTGCGCAGCTGCTCGTTGACCTGAGCGAGCTCTGCCGTGCGTTCGTTTACGCGCACTTCGAGCTCTTCGCGTGCGGCCAGCATTTCCTTTTCGATCGAGTGGCGATATAGGGCGATTTCTATGGTGCTGTTGAGCTCGCGATCCTTGAACGGTTTGAGCACGTACGCGAAGGGCGCTGTCGCCTTGGCGCGCTGCATCGTCTTTTCGTCGGAATAGGCAGTTAAAAAAACGACGGGGACATCTACTTCGCGACGCAGGCGCGCGGCCGTCTCAATGCCATCGACATCGCCGTGGATATGAATATCCATTAGGACTAAGTCGGGCGTTTCGCGGCGCACCAGTTCGAGAGCGGAATCGCTCGAATCGGCAATGCCTGTGACGTCGTAGCCCATGCGAATCAGGCGATTTTCTATATCGAGGCTGACGATCCCCTCGTCTTCAACAACCAGTATCTTCGCCATCGTATTCGGTATCCAGACACCTTGTTATAGAACAGTGTTCCAAAGTTAGGGGGTTGCTTGGGTGAAAGCAAATAGCTGTTGGTTGTCACCAAAGGCACGCGTCCAACGCGCTGCTTCGGTGCGGGCGTTTTTCTTGAGAACGGCATGTCAATTGAGTACATTGCCGGACGAGGCGGTGCTGTCCTTGCGAAAGGGTGGTGCCATGCGGAGTTACGAAGAGATTTTTCAAGAGAAGTTCAAGGGGTTTTGCGCCGAACACCGCAGCCTACAGGCCTGGCAGGCGCGCTTGGAGTTGAAGCGCCTGTACCCCGGCCTATTTCAGGCCGTCTTCGCTCGCAGTCTGCACGAGAAGTACATGGGTGCTGTCGATTTTCACATGGCAGAAGGGCACGCGGCCGAAGAGGCGCGCCAGATGGTCGTCAGGCATGCGCCCGAACTGGCTGCCGAAGTAGCCGATGACGGCGACTGATCACAGCAAAATGCGTCAAGCGACCGGCTCAACAGGGCCGGTTTTTTATTGCCAAAGGAGAGCTATGTTTGCGGAGGTCGCGCCGGGTATCTACCGTTTCGAACACCGTGTCGCCGAAGGAAAAAATGCGCTGGTGTGCGGACGGCGCGGAGCGCTAGCCATCGACTGGGCGCGGCACCATCAGTGTAGCGTCGACGAGCTCAAGCGCATAGGAGAGCGCATATAATGTCAGAAGGATGGGACGAGGGTCGCCGCGTCGACGCTGGCCAATTGTTGGGGTTGGTCTCGGCGATCTTTCGCCGCTGCGGCATGGAAGAGGCAGACGCCCACCTGCTGGCCGACTCGCTGGTCTTTGCCGATTTGGGCGGCATCCATTCGCACGGCGTGCTGCGCGTGCCCGAGTACGCCAAGAAGCTGACGGCCGACGGAGTCGATCCGCGCGGACGCCCGCAGGTGGTGCGCGAAATGGGCGCCTGTCTCGTGATCGACGCAAAGAATTCGATGGGGCAGATCGGCTGCCATTTTGCCATGCAGCAGGCGATTGAGAAAGCGCGCGTGCACGGATTGGGCGCCGCTGCCGTGCGCGGATCCAACCACTGCGGCGCCATGGCCTACTTCGCCATGCAGGCGCTGCCGCACGATATGATTGGCTGGGCGACGACCAACGCGCTGCCGACGATGGCGCCGTGGGGCGGTAGAGAGCGGATCGTCGGCATCAATCCGCTGGCCGTTGCCGTGCCGGCCGGCGCCGAGTATCCGATCGTATTCGACGCGGCCTTCAGCGGTTCTTCGCACGGTAAAATTCGCATTCACCACCAGAAGAACTTGCCTCTGCCCGAAGGGTGGGCACTGGATGCAGATGGGCAGCCGACGACCGATCCGGCTAGGGCCATTGACGGGTTGCTCATGCCCATTGGCACTTTTAAAGGCGTGTCGCTAGCCATGCTGATGGGCGTGTTTTCCTCCATGCTTTCCGGGGCGGCCTATGGGACGGAACTCGGCAATATGGAGGACGGCCCTATCGCGGGCACCGATGGTCATTTTCTCATGGCCATTAACGTGGCAGCATTTGAGGAGGTCGACCGTTTTAAAGAGCGCATCGACGCGGCCATTGCCCAGGTCCACGCCAGTCGCCGCGCGCCCGGCGTGGAGCGACTGTACGTGGCGGGCGAAGTGGAGTTTATGCGGCGCAATCAGTACGAGCATGCGGGTATTCCCCTCAACGCCGCCACATTGGCGGATATCGCCGCCACCGCGCGTGCTTTGGGCGAAGATACGTCGCCCTTTGGCTGGTTGAGTTAGCGATCAGCCTAGAGCGAGCGATGGCCGACAAAGCCCTTGGGGTTTTCAAAGGCGTCGACCCACAGGCGGCACCACTCGTCGTAGTCGCGCATCACGCTAGAGGGATTGCTGCGCGAGCGCACGACAAAGTCGGGGTGACCGGTGCGCCCGGTATGCTGCCCGGTGGGCTGGTAGCGCAGGTCGAGCGACCAGCGGCACTCGTCCGAGTGGTTAGGCGTTGAGCGATGCGGAGTGAAGCGGCTCATCAGCACGATATCGCCCATTTCGCACTCGGCGACGATCGGTTCGGTCCCGGGAATGACTTCGGGGTCAATCGTCGTGCCACCCTCGCGCAGGTGGCGCAGATAGCCCGTTTCGACCACGCCGGGAATCACTTCCATACAGCCCATTTGCTGCGTAGCGCGCCCTATGGGTAGCCAGCAGGTAACCACGTCCGAGCCTTCGGCTTCTTCCATCATAACGCCGGCGTCCTGATGCCAGGGGGCGTTGTGAAAAGAGGGACCGGCATGGCCTTCGTACTCCAGCGGCGGCTTGGCGCGCAGGTGCTGTATGGGGTTGCAAGTCAGCTCGGGGCCGAGCAGCGATTCGAGCAGATCGAGCAGGTTTTCATTGAGCAGGAACTCGAACGTAGCGCGACCGCGATAGTGCATGATATCGAGGCCGTTGCCCATTTCCTTGCACTGCGCGAAGAGCAGGCCATAGCGGGTTGTAAAGGGGGCATTCTCGTGCAGGTCGGCGATCTTGCCTTCGGAATGCAGCTGGCGCGCGCGCGCATCGATCCAGGCGGATAGCTCGTCGACGACGGGTTGTAAATCGGCAGCGCTCAAGGCGCCGCGGGCAATGATGACGCCTCGGGTGCGAAATTCTTCTTTCTGCTTTTCTGTCAGTTTCACGGTCGCTCTCCTATATGCGCTTTGGGCCGCCCCAAATTAAGCAAATCGCAGCCCAGCTGTAAACGCTCTGCGCGGCGCTAATGCAACGAGGGACGGCGCATTGGTCACGCCGTCCCTCGTTGCATTAGCCAGCCACAGACCCTGTCACATGGCATATTGGCGAATGTTGTGCGCCAGGTGCGATGAAAGTTCGGCCACACCGTGCGCGCAGCCCAATTCGCCTCCGGCCACCGCCTGTTGGTAAATAAAGATGCGGTAGCCGCGCGGCGGCAGGCTCGTGTTGTCGCAGATGCGTATGGGCGGGATTCGATAGCGATCCGAGCGCTCCATATCGCGCCGCATCTGGCGAATGCTGCTGATCAGGTTTTCCTCCTCTGCGTTTTTGCTCTTCACATACGGAACGAGTTCCAATCCAATTTCGAGCTGTATAGCCTCCATATCCACGCCATCTCCTTGCCATAAAAAGTCGTCGGCCCTACGCAGCGGCATTGCACTCTTTCCAGTAGATGGCGCAGTGCCGTGCGTCGAAATCGCCATGGGGAGGCGGGCGATTTCGTTCCCGCCAGGGCTAAGCAAGCGCAATGCCAAATTGAAAAATTATTTATAAGCAAGACGTAAGTTTTTGTTGGGGAGTGTATTACGAGTGCTGTAATTCGTCGGCAGTCGCGCGGCATTACGCGCTGCCGTGGGCAGAAAATGCGCGCGCGGCGCAGGGCGTAGAGAAAAAGGTGCAGGTGCGTAGCCGCCAGCGCTGCCGTGCGGCTACGCACGACGGCGCTGGCGGCGCAAAGGGCGGTCTACAGGTCGATGGCGTGTTGGGCGATATAGGCTTCGATATCGGCGCGGCTCATGGCCCCGGTAAAGGTGCCGCCCGGTGGCATGTAGTAGAAGTACTCGGCGTAGTTCAAGTCGTAGGGTTGGCCCATGCGCTCGTACTCGTTGAGGCCGAAGAGGCGGATATACTGGCGGTCGGCCGTCTCGTCGTCGTCGCCCAACTCCGGAAGCTGTTTGCCCTCTCCGGCCAGTCGCTCCTTGAGGCGGCGACCGTGTGAGCCGGCCGGCCCTTGGGACTTGTTGGCGCTCATCGAGGCAATTTTCTCTTCCAAGTACGGTTCGATATCGACGGCCGTATTATACGGCTGCCCTGGGCGCATCGTCCAATAATAGATGTCTTTTACCCCGTGCGGCTGCAGACCGCAGGCGATGTGTTCGGGGTAGTCCTTGCTCATGCCGGCCATCCAGCGCGCCGCCTCGACGGCCTGTCCCGTTATGTAGTGGTCGGGGTTTTCCTCCCAATGTCCCCAGGGACTGAAGGTCGTAATGGTGTCGATCTTCAGCGCGCGGATCAGGTAGACCAGGCGGGCCCGCAGTTCGATGGGAGAGGCTTCGTCGAGAAAGTGGTTGCGGTAGCTCAGGTGGATGACCTGTTTAAAGCCGAGCTCTTTGGCCAGCACGTCGATCTCTTCCTCGTTGCGGCGAATGGTGTCGCCAATGCTGGGCGTGGGGCCGCACTTCTCGTCGTTGGTCGTCTGGATTAAGTAGGCGGTATAGCCCTCGTCGACGAGCTTGGCGACGAGTCCGGCGCAGAAAAAGGGGATGTCGTCGGCGTGCGCCTGCACGGCGGCCAGCACTTTGCCGGCGTGCGGTTTGCCCTGCTTCTTCTTTTCTACGGTGACTTCGCCAATGGCTTCATACCATGGTGTGCGCGGGTCGGATGACATGAGAGAAGGCTCCTTTGTAGAGGATGGCGGCAACCAAGTGCTAAGTCTGCTCCGCGCGCAGGGCCATGTCAAGCGCCCTGCGCACGGCGATTTGATCTGCGTACAAAGTCGGATATACTTGAAGGTCAACGACAAGCGATAGGAGCCCGCCATGAAACTCTGCTGCACTTCTGTGATGTTGCCGCGCTGGACGCTGGACGAAACCTTTGACCAACTCGCGGCCGCTGGCTATGATGCCGTCGAGCTGCGCTGCCGCTATAACCCAGATGACGAAAATGCCGAGCCGGCTTTCTGGGGCCGGCACCTGTCCGACGTCAGTCCCGACAATATCGTCGACAAGGCGCCGGCCATTCGCGCGGCGTCGGCGCGCAGCGGAGTGCAGGTTGCCGCGCTAGCGCCCAACGTGCAGATCGGCCAGGACGAAACGATTCGCAAGATCTTTGCCGGTGCCGTAGCTATCAACCCGCACAGCCCGCCCATGGTGCGCATCGGCGCGCCGCGCCACGACCGCACTGCGCCCTATATGCCGCAGTTTTTGGCAGCGCGCTGCGGTTTTGCCGACCTGGTCGAAATGGCGCGCGAGTGCGGCGTCAAAGTGCTCTATGAAATTCACGTCGGCACAGTCGCCGTGAGCTGTTCGCGCACGCTGGAACTGCTGCGCGATTTGGATCCACAGCACATCGGCGCGATTTACGATGTGCCGAATATGCTGCGCGTCGGCCTAGAGGATTCGCGCATGGGCATGGAGATTCTCGGGCCCTATCTGGCCCATTGTCACATTGGCAACGGCATATCCGTCGAAGACGGCACGGACGAAGAGACGGGGCGCCGCAAGTGGAAGTGGACATTCAGCGACGTGCGCGAAGGCGTGGCCGACATTGCACAGATCGTAGGCGACCTGAAGAGCGTCGGCTATGGCGGCTGCCTGTCGTTGGAGGAGTTTGGCCCGGGCGACGACGCGGAGAAAATTGCGAGCCAAGGCGCGTGGATTCGCCGCTGGATGTAGAGTTTTTCAACGGCCCCCAAAAAGATGGGCCATGAGCAGCCTGTTACGATCGGTCGCCCATGGCCCATATACTGCGTGCCCAGCAGCGTGCGGTGCGCTTAGAAGCTGATAACGGCTTCCAGCATGACGCCGCCGAAGTCGGCTCCTTCGAGTAGCGTCCCCGTGAAGCCCTCTTCGCTATAGGTCTGCGTTACGTACTCCAGCTTGCTCAGCACGTTGTCGGTCATAAACCAGCCGGCACCGATATTCAACCGGTCGATGGTGCGCGTGGCTGCTCCGTC
>JAYOYH010000040.1:0-43127 GCA_038153405.1 Gemmatimonadota bacterium
GCGGTAGTCGGCAAATTCGCCAATCAGGCGATCCTTGCGCTCGATAATCGCCGCTAGGTCGGCCTGCGGAGAGACATCGCGCAGACCAAATTCGGCGCCTCGGCGCATGTATTCCATAATGTCGGCGCTGCGCAAAATCGCCTTGCTCGGCATGCAGCCGCGCAGTATGCACAGCCCCCCGAGCGGACCGCAGTCCACTACCGCGACATCGGCCCCAGCCTCGTGTGCCGTGCGCGCAGCGGCATAGCCGCCCGAGCCGCCACCAATAACGACAATACCGTGCTTTTTCATACCATCCTCAACGTGTATTTTATTCAGCGCGTGTAGGCTTCAACAACTGCCCTAACGCGTATACATAACCCAAACCAAAGGGCACCGCGTGCCGCTACACAAAAAATTACTAGCGTTAACTGCTTGGCTGTTGGCCAGCACTTTCATCACCTGGCTGGGCTGCGCCTCGCTGCCGGAACCCGATAGCGCGGATGCCCGTCTCTATGTGCGTTACTGTTCCGGCTCGGGCTGTCACGACCCCATATTGCCGCAGGCCGGTGGGCGCAAATACTGGGACCAGCAGATCGAGCGCATGTTGGACGTCATGCGCAAGGGCAATAGGCCGCTGCCCAGCGCCGACGAAATGCAGCGCATCACGCGCTACCTTCACCGCCATGCACAAGGATCCGACCATCGCTAATCGTTCGACTATCCGCTGCCAACTCGCCGCGCGCGCAGTCCTCTACAGCCTGCTCTTAGCCCTGTCGCCGGCCGCCGGACAAGAAGCCTACACGCTGCGCGCTTTTGACGAACGCATTCAGCACGGTATTGACCTGATCTACAATCTGCACTTCGACGAGGCCGACGCCCACTTTGCCCATATTATCGCCGCGGCACCGGACAACCCACTCGGCTATTTCTTCAGCGCGATGGTCGCCTGGTGGCGCGTGCTCATCGACTTAGAGGACCGCAGCCACGACCAAGCTTTCTACGACCGACTGGCGCGCTGCATCGAAGTGTGCGACCTGCGCCTGCAAAGCGAACCGCTCGATTTTGACGCCATTCTCTTTAAGGGCGGCGCCATTGGATTTCGCGGGCGGCTGCGCGGCGATCGCGAACAGTACATACAGGCGGCGCGCGACGGCCTGCGCTCGCTGCCCCTGCTCAAACAGAGTCGCCAGCTCGAACCGAGCAACAGAGATATTCTCTTCGGCCAGGGCCTCTACAACTACTTCGCCGACGTCATGCCACAGCGCCACGCCATCGTTCGCCCGGTGATGGCATTCCTGCCCGATGGCAACCGCGAGCTGGGCCTGCAGCAGCTGCAGGAAGTTGCTCAACAGGGGCGCTACGCACGCGCCGAAGCCGCCTATTTTCTCGCGCAGATCTACCGCATTTTCGAAGGGGACAAGAACGCCGCCTTGCCCTATCTGCAGGAGCTCTACGCGCGCTACCCGCGCAACGCGCTTTTCCACCGTTACACCGCGCGCAACCTGATCGAGGTCGGACGCTGGGCCGAGGGGATCGCCCTCTACAAAGACTACGTGGAGCGCAGCGCCGTCGGCCAGGTGGGCTACCACGTGCACGGGCGCATAGAGGCGCAGTACTACCTAGGTCGTTTTGCCTTTTTTAAACGCGACTTCGACGAGGCCCAAGTTCAATTGAGTGCCGTAGACGAACGCGTCAATATCGCGTCCCGCGAGCGCGACCAAGACTATGCCGCACTGGCCAACCTCTATCTGGGCATGCTCGCCGACCTGCGCAGCGATGTGGCCGAAGCGCAACGGCGCTACGACCGCGTGCTCGCCCTACCCGCCCAAGGTGACAGCCACAAGCGAGCTAGGCGCTACGCGCAAACGCCCTATCGGGCCAGCCGTCCTTAGCGCTAGTCTTGCTCCTCTAATTGCTGCACCTCTTCGTCGTATACGCGCATCAAGTCGCCGTGCGTCATATAGCCCATAAATTGCTCTTCTCCACTCTCCCCACGCCGGACTACGGGCAGCTTGTCGTAGCCGCTTTCGAGCAGCTTTTGCAGCGCTTCGTGCAGGTTATCTGACGCTCTAAGCGGCGTTACGTCGTCGACGACCATGTCTTCAATGAGCACTAGGTTGCGCAGAAAGTCGTCTTCGGGCAGGTCCAACTCTTCTAGGCTGATCATGCCGCGCAGCTGCTCTGCATCGTCGACAACGACAAAGTGCACTTGCCCATGCTGCTTGCTGAGTGCCGCCAAAGAAAAGTAGGGCAGGCTGTTGTTAACGATCGCTTCGGAAGCCTTTTGCAAGCGCTCAAAGGCATCGCTCACGCGCAGCCCTTTCAGCACATTGACCGTTAGGTCTTTGACGTGCGCCGGCGAGTGAAATTTGTTCTGCACCTGATTTTTGTATATCGAAAAATTGCGCGCGAAAATAAGGGAGAAAGCGCACACGAGCATGAGCGGCGGCAATAGGCGGTAGCCGCTACTCATCTCGGTGACCATGATCAACGCACCCAGCGGCGCATTGGCGACTCCGGCAAAAAACGCGGCCATGCCAACGATGACGTAGGCCGATGGATGGTGCACGACATCGGGAAAGAAATGCTGGCCCATGAGCCCTACGCACCCCCCTAGCATACCGCCGATAAAGAGCGAGGGGCCAAATACGCCGCCCGAGCCACCGCTGGAAATCGTACAGCTGGTGGCGAGAACCTTCAGCAACACGAGCAGCAGCATGGACTCTATGCCGATGCGACCGTAAATGGCCTCTTGGATCACGCCAAATCCCGCGCCCAGAGCGCGCACGTCGATCAAGCCAAGCAGCCCCACTAGCAAACCACCCACCGCCACCACCGCATAGCGCGGCAGCGGCAGCTTTCTAAATACGCGATCGCGCATGCCGTAGAACACGTTTACGTAAAACATGCCGACCAGCACGCATACCACGCCGAGCAGCAGGTAGAGAAACAGCTCGTAGCCGCTGCTCAACTGGCTGTCGGGAATACCAAATATCGGCTCGGAACCGAACGTCATGGTGTATATGGCGTAGGCGACGATCGAACTAATTACGCAGGGGATTAGCGCATCGCTTTCGAAGTCTTCCCTGTAGAGGATTTCAACGCTGGTAAGCGCCCCGCCCAGCGGCGCGCGAAAAATGGCGCCGAGCCCCCCCGCCGTGCCGGCCAGCAGCAGGATGCGGCGCTGAGCGTGCGTCAGCTTCAGCAGCGATGCCAGCCAGGAACCCAGTCCAGCGCCGATCTGTGCAACTGGTCCCTCTTTGCCGGCCGAACCGCCGCTGCTCAGCGTAATAATGGTCGCTATGGCTTTTACCAGCGGCACTACGGGACGAATAATGCCCTTGCCGTTGTGGAAGGAATCGATCATGGCGTCCGTTCCGTGCCCTTCGGCCTCAGGAGCAAAGCGATAGACGAGCAGACCACCGAGCAGGCCGCCGATGGCCGGGAGCAGGAGCAACAGCCACAGGTGCTCGCCGTAGGCCGGTGGATCGATAAAGTCAAAGGAGAAATGCACTTCGCCGTCGGGGCGCAGCTGGCGAAAGCCCGCCAGTTTTTCCACGCAGAGAAAGTGAACCAATTCGAGCAGGTAGGTGAAAACAATGGCGCCCAACCCGGATATAATACCCACAAAAATGCTGTAGATATAGATCCGAGAGGTGTACTCCAGACCCAACCACTTCTTGAAAAAGCCCCCCTCGCCTGTCGCCGATTCCACGCCGCCCTCAGACACGGGCCGTCGGCTCCTGGACCAGCCCCTTGGCCGTCCACTGACGCAGCGCTTCAAAGGCTACTACAGCGGCAGCACTGGCTACGTTGAGCGAGTTCTTGTAGCCGTACATGGGAATCTCCACAATGCGCTCGCAGCGCTCCAACACGGCGCGCTCGACGCCAAGTGCCTCGTTGCCCAGCACCAGCGCCAGCGGCTGTGGGTATACTACTTCGGTATAGGGCGCGCTGTGCGACGTCGTCTCCAGCGCCCACACGGCCACTGCTTCCGCGCTCAGGTAATCGAGCGCGTCGTGGGCGGTCTCGAAGTGGCGCGTCGGCACGTAGTCCAGCGTGCCCAGTGCCGTTTTATCGAGTTTCTTGTGTGGGGGATGAGCCGTATAGCCGCAGGTCAGCACACCGGCTAGGCGAGCAGCGTCGACGCTGCGAAAGATCGCGCCTACATTAAAGGCACTGCGCAAATTATCCAACACGAGGTAGAGTGGATGCTTGCCGAGACGGGCGTATTCCTCAGCGGAGATGGCCGCATCGAAGTTGCGCACTGCAAACGTGGTTTCCTTGCCGTAGTTGCCCGGTGCCAATTTCATGTCAGATCGACTGCCGTACCGGTTGCCGCCGACTGACGCGCCGCTGCAATCACCGCCAAGGCAGCGCGCGCGCTTTCGGCCGTCACCGCGAGCTTGGAGCGGTCGATAAGTGCTTCTGCAATGTTCTCATAGTAGGAGCGCCAGCGCCCGCGCACGGTCTCAACTACCGTCTCAGCGGCCTGACCCGCCACGTCGCGGTACAGGCGCGCATAGTGCTCAGGCGCCTCGCGCGCCGCGTCGATATCACCGGCGATCATCGCACGCTCCTGCGGATCGATTCCCTCTTTTACCAGCGCCCCTTCCGTGCCCAACACGTACCAGCGCGGCTTGGGCCTTTTGGCCAGCGACGAATTTTCTACGCGCACTTCGACGCCGTTGGCAAAGCGAATGCTCGCCATGGCATGCGCCTCAATAGCGCGCGCCCAGCCCGGCGGCGAGTGAAATTCCGCATAGACGCGTTCGACTGGCGCATCGACGAGCTGCAGTGCCTGATCGACCAAATGCGCACCCAGATCAAAGAACTTGCCCCCGCCGTGTGCCGCATCGCCGCGCCAGCCGCCCGGCACGCCGTACTGTCCCCAGAACATCTCGATGAGAAAGGGCGCGCCGAGCAAGCCCTCTCCAATAACTTTTTTAACCGTCAGAAAGTCGCCGTCCCAGCGCCGATTCTGGAAAACGCTGAGTAGGCGGTCGCATTCTCTGCTGGCCTCCAACATCGCGTCGGCCTCCTGTAGGCTCAGGCACATTGGCTTGTCGGTCACCACGTGCTTACCCGCCTGCATGGCCCGAATAGCGTGCGGAGCGTGCAGGTCGTTGGGGGTGGCCAGCACCACCAAGTCCACAGCTTCATCGGCCAGGACTTCGTCAACGGTCGACACCGTTTTTATACCAAAACGGCGCTCGGCATCGGCGCGCGCTTCGGGGCGACCGCTGACCACTGCGTAGAGCTCAAGTCCTTCGGCTAAATCGACTAGATAGGTGTGAAAACAGCGTCCAGCGAATCCATAGCCGACGACGGCGACTCTAGGCTTGCTCATGCGGTACCTGCGGATAGCGTGGGGTGTTTTGAAGTCTTTCGACGTCTGTTTATATTAAGCCCCTTCAATCCTTTCGGCAATTCACGCTCCTCATAGGAAACGCGCCGTGCGCATTCAAATTACATGGGATGGCGGCCAACTGGTCGCCGTGCTGCGCGATACGCCGACCGCCCGCCTAGTGTGGGATGCCCTTCCCTGCTCCTCTACGGCCAGCACGTGGGGCGAAGAGGTCTATTTTGAGCTGCCGGTGCGCGCCGAATTAGAGGACGATGCCCGCCAGGTTGTCGACCCGGGTACGGTCTGCTTCTGGACGGGCGGCAATGCGCTGGCCCTGCCCTACGGTCCCACACCCGCGTCACAGGGCAACGAGTGTCGCCTGGTGACCGAAGTCAATATCCTCGGCCAGCTCGAAGGGGATCCACGCCAGCTGTCCAGCGTGCACGACGGTATGGACATCGCCGTTGAGCCGCTGCCCTAACGCTTCGCACGCTCTGCCGAACTCGTTCATATCGGCGCGATGAAGCCGACCTATTCCACCGTGCGCATCCCGTCTTATACGCGACACAAAAAAGGGGGGAACGACCGTGCGGCAAAGAGCATCCTACAGATGAGCGAGCGCCACCCAAGCAGGAGCGATAGCTGATCACATGACACGCCTACGGCCACTGCGCGTCGGACTTTGCTGGGCGCTACTGCTCTTTTTGAGCGGATGTGCCGCAGCCTATTCCAGCTACCTATCGCGCTCGCTGCGCCATCTCGAACGAGGCGATTACGCCGCTGCACTGGCCCTTATAGAAAAGCCCAACGGTCCGACCAATATGCTGCTCTATCGACTAGAGCGCGGTCTCATATTCCACTACCAAGGGCTGTATGCCGAATCAAACGCCGAGTTTGAACGAGCCGAAAACCTCATCGACCGCCTCTACACGCGCTCGCTATCGCGCGAGGCGGCCTCTCTGCTGACCAACGACGCCATTATCGCCTATCGCGGCGAAGAATTCGAGCGCGTGCTCATCCACTACTATCGCGCCCTTAACTACGAGCGCATCGGCGACCGCCAGGCCGTGTTAGTCGAGTGCCGCAAGGCCAATCTCAAGCTCGAGGAATATGCCCAACAGGCCGACTACCAGCTGAGCTATAAAAACGACGCCTTTATGCAGTATGCAACGGGGCTATTCTACGAAGCCGAAGGCGAATTAAACGATGCCTATATATCCTATAAGGACGCCGAAAAGGGCTATCGCGCCTATCGCGAGGCGTTTGGCATCGGCGTGCCGCGCATGCTGCTCATCGACCTGACGCGCCTGGCGCAGAAGTTGGGCTACGATGACGAAGTGCAGTCCTATGTAGAGCACTATCGCCTGCGCCCCGACGAGCTGCAGCAGCATCCCGGCGGCGAGGTGGTCGTCTTTGTCGAGAGCGGATTTGCCCCGCGCAAGCTGGAGAGCGAGCTGAGTGTGCCCATTCTCAAAGACGATAGCGGCCAGGCAATTTGGACCGTATCCGAGCGCGCGGTCAGCCGCTATCACAACCACTACACATACCGGAACTATGCCGTTGACTACTGGCTGCGCTTGGCCCTGCCGCACTATGCCAATCCAGCGCCTGCGCTGGGGGCCGTGCGCCTGCGCGACGGCCAGGCCAGCGCCATGGGCGTGCTGGCCGAAGACCTCGACGCCATCGCCCGCCGCACCTTAGATCAGAAATTCGACCACATCCTACTGCGCACGATTGCCCGCAGTATAGCCAAGTACGCCGCTTCAAAGGGCATTGAGCACGCCATTGCCGAAGCAGGTGACGACGAAGACGATAGAGCATTCAACGAGGGACTCGGCGAGCTGATTGGCGGACTGTTTAACTTATTGGGCAACGCCACCGAGGCCGCCGACACGCGCGGCTGGCTATCGCTACCGCGCGCCATCTACATAGCCCGCCTTCCCACGGTGGGCACAGCAGCAGATCTGCAAATTGAGATGCTCGACCCGCAGGGCCACGTCCTACACGCACAAACGCTTCCCCCCGTGCAGGTTGCGGAGGGAGGCAAGGTCTTTTTGAGCACGCGCGTTTTTCGCTGAGGAGTCATGTCATGAAAAAGCACATCACTGCAGCTCTCGTCGTCGGTCTAGCCAGCGCGCTGGCGACCACAGCACAGCAAAGCGCCCCGGCCGGCAGCATCGATCCACTACTGCGTGGGCAGGTCGTCAATATAGTGGACTGGGACGGCGGTGCACTGCCCAAGCGCTACGAGCGCTCTCAACAGCTGCCGATGAGCCTCGACGACGTAAAAAAGCTCAGCGCGAGCCAATTCAGCGAGGAGTCCATCATCAAGATGCTCGAAGAGCGGCGCTGCGCCTGCGACGCATCGGTCGATGCACTCGTCGACCTAAAGGCGGCCGGCGTATCAGAAGGCGTGCTGCAGGCGCTCTCACTGCACGCGCTGCCGCCCAATCGCTCCGTGCAATTGGCCATTCACATCGACTTCGAGGGCCTGGGTGGCAACGCGCCCATTTCGACTCAGGCGCGCCAGAGCTATCTCTACCTCATCGTGCCCGACGGCGAGCGCGAGCGGGTCTTCATGGGCAACTTAGAGCAGATTCTGGCCGGTCGCTGGCAGCGCGACGAGCAGGTCGACCGCAGCGATCTACTGCTGCCCAAGCGGGTGCGCCGCGTGACCTTTGCCGCCGATATACCGCTAAAGACATACGGGGAAAAGAAAGCGCTGATCTTTACCTCCGCGCGGCCAAATATCTACGCGTCCTCCGATTTGACGGAGCGCGAGCGCGCAGGCGCGAGCGAATACGCGTTTACCTATCCATCCAGTTCGCTTCAGCGCTACTGTTCGCTACAGACACTATACCGCCAGGACCAGATGCTGGCACATAAGTGGCATTTGGCGCGAACGAATTTCCAGTGCGAGTGGGACTAAATACGCCATGAGAAAGGAATGTGATATGAAGGCACTGACATTGGGTCTGGTGCTTGCGTCGACGCTGATCCTGAGCGCCTGCGGCGGCCCCAGAGCATTTACCCGCGGCGAGTACGGCGACCCCAACGAGATTTCCATGCTCGACGATAAGTGGAACCAGAACGACATGCAGCTCGTCGCCAAAAAGATGATTGATTCCATGGAGGGTTGGATCGACGGACGCACCATCGACAAGCCGGTCGTCATCTTGGAGATGCCGCGCAACAAGACGACCGAGCACATCGACATGCAGGCGCTCTACGACCACGTGAAAACAGCGCTTATCCAAAGCGGCAAGTTCACCTTTTTGGACAAGGCGGCGCGCCGAGAAATAGCCGAGGAATACGAGTACCAGGAATCGGGCTACGTGCGCGAGGACGAGGCACAGGGTCCGGGCAACCAGCGCGGCGCGCGCTATATGATGGGCGGTATCATTACCTCGACTATTCAACAGGTCGGCAACGAAAAAGTGGTCTACTACAAGGCGACCTTTGAACTAACCGATATTGCCACAACCGAAATTGTGTGGACCGACCACAAGGAAATAACCAAGCACTTCGAGAAGAAGAGCATCGGCTTCTAAGGGGGATACGGTATGCTACGCTGGACGATGATCGCCACACTGGCGCTGGTCACGGCGGCCTCAGCGGCCGACCTCACCCGCAGTGAATACGGACCTGCTTGGGCACTGCACGCAGCGAAGCCAGGGCGCACGGACGGCCCAGAGGGCAGCGAGTATGGCAAGGGCGGCTACGGGCGCTTTCGCGGCGAAGGCCGCTTCTACATCGAGGGGTTTCTCGGTTCGGCCACCGTCGATAGCGACGACGAAAATGGCATCGGCACCTCCCAAACGGACCTGATGGCTGGCCTCACCGCCGGGTACCGCGTAGAAGACTGGCTCGGCTTTCAGCTGGGCTATGCGCGCATCGCCGAGCAAAACGCCGATTTTGTTTCGGGCGGCATACGCTCGTCTTTGGGCGCAGACCCCTTCAACTACTACGCTGGTCTAGACGCCGAAATCTATTCACCAGAGGCCGGCGCACGTCATTTTGGCATCGCACCCAGCATCGGGGCCGAAATCGTGCTAACCGATCGCATCCGCGCCGGTCTGCGCTTTCAGCGCGATATTATTTTTGCCGACGAGTCGATCGACATCAATCGTTTTGCGGCGTCGTTGCAATTCGACTTTTAGCTTCTTGCTGCGCAGGCTCCTGCAACCATAGACCCAATGCGGCAAACAGCAGCGCCCCGTGCAACTCGAGATCGTTGCACGGGGCGCTTTTACGAACGCGTAGCGCAGAACCCTTAGGCCGCCATATCCGCAAAGTAGCGATGCGCCGTCGCATCGGCCGTTAGTTCGGGGTGAAACGATGCCACTACAATGTGCCCCTGGCGCGCCATCACCACATCACCTCGGCACTCGGCTAACGCCTCGACGCCGGCACCCAAACGGGTGATGCGCGGAGCGCGGATAAACACCATTTCCATAGCGCATTGGCCATCGGCCCCGCGAAACACGCCTTCGACCTCGGCGCTGTCGATCTGGCGTCCGTAGCCGTTGCGCTCGACGCCAATATCGATCAGACCCAGCGAACGCTGGGCGGGATTGCTAACGTCTTTGGCAAGCAATATCATACCCGCACAGGTGCCAAAGACGGGCTTGGCAGCCTTGGCAAAATCGCCGATTGCCTGCCAGAGCCCCGACGAGTCCATCAGCTTGATCAGCGTCGTGCTCTCACCGCCGGGCATAATCAAGCCGTCGACCGCATCCAGCTGGCTCGGCTTTTTGACCACGCGCCAGGCCACCCCCAACTTTTCCAGCATGGCCCCGTGCGCCGCATAGTCTCCCTGCAGTCCCAGTACGCCTAATTCCACCGTTATACATCCTCATTATAAAGGCCCCGTCTCCGTTATAGGGAGACGGGGCCGATCAATCGACGAGCGCCAGCGCTTACCAACCGCGCGTTTGCAGCTTGTCTTTTTCATCGAGCGTATCGATGTTGATGCCCACCATCGCCTCGCCCAGATTTTCCGAAACGCGAATCAGCACATCCGGATCTTCGTAATGCGTCGTCGCCTCGACGATGGCCTTGGCGCGAATGACAGGATCGCCCGATTTAAAAATACCCGAGCCGACAAAGACGGCTTCGGCACCCAGTTGCATCATCAGCGAGGCGTCGGCCGGCGTCGCCACGCCACCAGCCGCGAAGTTGGGCACCGGCAGCTTGCCGCTTTCGGCGACCATGCGGACGATTTCGTAGGGCGCCCCCAGATCTTTGGCAGCCGTCATCAGCTGCTCCGAACGCAGCGTCGTCAAGCGGCGAAGTTCGTCGGTTACGGTGCGCATGTGGCGCACGGCCTCGACGATATTACCCGAGCCGGCCTCGCCCTTAGTGCGAATCATCGCCGCGCCTTCGCCAATGCGACGCAGCGCTTCACCCAGGTTGCGACAGCCGCACACAAAGGGCACTTCAAAGGCAAATTTATCGATGTGGTAATGCTCGTCAGCCGGGGTCAACACTTCGCTTTCGTCGACGTAGTCAACGCCCAGTGCCTGCAGCATCTGCGCCTCGGCAAAGTGTCCTATGCGGCACTTGGCCATCACTGGGATCGACACCGACTCCATGATTTCGCGCAGCTTTTCAATGCTCGACATACGCGCCACGCCGCCCTGGGCGCGGATATCGGCCGGCACGCGCTCCAGCGCCATGACGGAAGTTGCCCCTGCGTCTTCGGCGATCTTGGCCTGATCGGCCGTGACCACGTCCATAATGACGCCGCCTTTGAGCATCTCCGCCAAGCCCGTTTTCAGGCGTAGCGTGCCGGTATGACCGTTGTTGTGTCCGTTGTTCTCACTCATTCTGGGCTCCTTTAAACGGCAATACAGCGTTCTAAATTCATACAGAACATACTCTAAGAGCTGCCACTTTGCAAAAGGTGGGATAGAGATTTTCTCGGCGCGCCATGCGCGCTAACCGCGCAGGCGCCGCCAGTAGCTGATGCACAGATTCCAAGCCCATAGGCGCAGCAAAAGCAGCGTCGCCAACCCGCCCAAAATCGCGCCTTGCACCAGCACGTTCAGCGGGGATCCCGGCAGCATGGGACGCGCTAGCCACAGCACAATCGACACGCCCGCGACCACGCCTGCAGGACGCAGTAAATGACCTGCGTATTCAAAAAAAGACAGGCCAATCAACTTGTTGGCCAGCTGCTGTGAAAGGGCTAAAAAGAGCAGGGAGGAAGCGGCAATCACGCCCGTGACGCCCTCCAATCCGCGCGGTATTCCCACATAGTACATGGCCGGCACCAGCACGACCACGCTAAATAGCGACCAGTATAGCGACCAATCCGTGCGCCCTTTGGCCATAAACATCGATCCCACCATAGTGCCAACGACCTTGCACAGCGTAGCCAGAGCCAGCAGGCGCAGCGCCGACAGCGCCGGTTCTTTGCCGAGCAGCAGCAGGACTTCGGGTGCAAAGACAAAAACGCCAACCAGCAGAGGCCCCATGCTGAGCATCAGACTTTGCACTGACTGCACATAGCCCTTGCGCAGCAGAGCATCGTCGTCCTGAATGGTGGAAAACGCCGGAAAGGAGACGCGATTTATCGTCGTAGCTAGGCGCGTCAGCGGCGTCAGCGTTAGCCGCTCGGCCATCGCATAGTAGCCCAGCGCTGCGCTGCCGAGCAGGGGGAAAATAAAGAAGTGAGCAATCTTGGTATTGAAGTAGGCGACCGCACGCGAGCCGGTAAAATGGAGCGCAAAGCGCAGCAGTTCGCGCAGCGCACCTGCACTCCAGTGCCGCCCCGGCAACCAGCGCGTCGAAGACCAAAGGCTACCCAACAGCCCCACCTCGCGAAAAACCGATGCGACGACCGGCACGTAGACCCCCCAAGAGGGACGCGCCCACAGCAGCACCACGACCACTAGGGCAAAGCTGAGCGAAGAAACAACTTCTGAAATGGCGATCGCTGAGAAGTTGAGATCGCGCTGCAGGCGAGCGCGAAACACGGCAGAAACCGAGGCAAAGGGGACCAACCAACTCAAAATGCGCAACACGCGTACAAAGAGTTCGGGATCATCGCCCCCCAAAACGGTCGACAGAGCCGGCGCGCAGGCGGAGACGAGAACCGTGAGCAACGCGCCCCAAACGACGTTGGTCCAAAATGCGGTGTCGAAGTGTTGCTCAGCCGTGTGACGCAGCTGCACTAGGGCTGCGCCTAGCCCTAAATCGCCGACGATGGCCAGCAGCATAACCAGCGACAATCCCCACTCAAAGCTGCCCAACTTCTCGACGTCTAACAGCGCATAGAGCGCGACAATCGTCCCCAATTGTATAAGCGAGGCGCTACCGTTCCACAAAAAGCCGCGCACCGCGCGCGTGGCAAGGGACTGTGCGCTCAATCAGCGAGGCGCTGCAGATGGGCGCGCAGGCAGTCGAGATTGTCCAAGCTGTTGCTCTCCAATCCGTCCAGTCCAGCGCGCAGCGCTAGGCCTTCTGGCCGCTGCTTTACGTGCGTTTCAATGGCCAAATAGCCAGCGTAACCATCGGTTTTTAGCGCCGCCAGCTGTCCGGCCCAGTCGACTATGCCATCGGCCATCAGCGACCAGGCATTTCTATCCGGGCAAAAATTCTTTACGTGCACGTGTTCGACTAAATGGCTCAGTTGGGCGTACTCGCCGGGAAAGGCGTCGCGCGAACCGGCACGCGCCGAGTTGCCCGGATCCCACAGCAGCGCAACGTTTTCGGCACCGACGCGGCGCACGATATCGGCCGCTTCCAACCCGGTATTGCCCCAACACACAGCTTCGTTTTCTAAAACGAGCCGACAGTCGTGTTGTGCGGCGATAGCCGCCATCTGTGCCAGATAGTCGACGACCTGCTGCGGCACGGCGCCTTCGCCGCGCAAAAAGCCAAAGACCGAAACCAGATCCGTCCCCCAGCGCCGCGCCCACTCGCAGGAGCGCGGCAGCAGCGCATCGATGCCGTCTAACACCTGCGGATCGTCGAGCGCGCATTTGAACAGACCCGGCGAAACGCTCGAGACGTGGCGCCCGGCATCGGCGACCCACTGACCCACGTCGGCCAGTTCCCCGTCGCCTACGCGCGGGAAGCGCCCGCCGGGCAGGTTGCGCACCTCTACGGCATCGATACCCCACTCGACCGCCAGCTCAATGGCGCGGCGCGGATCGGCACTCACTTCGTCGGTAAAAATGGACAGCTGCATATTACCTCTGGTATGTGACCTGTGCACTAGCTAAGCGCCCCGCTTTGCCAAATACGTTGACCGCCCGCACCGCTAAGCTATTCGGACCATCCTCCAGCGCCCAGTCCATTTCGACCTCGCGCACTTCCTGCCACTCGCCTTGGCCAACCTGTACCTCAAAATGCGAGAAGTTGGGCGCCGTGTGTTCGAAGAGCACGCGCAGCACACCGGCCCTGTCCGATGCCTGCATATAGATGCGCGTTTGGTTGACCGACCAGTAGAAATCAGCCGGACGCGTCGTTTGCAGCGAGTATTCGGGATACGTCGGGTCGATGTGATCGGACCACCACAAATAGCCGTCGTAGTGATACTGGCGATTGCCGTGGCGCAGCTCGGCTGGCTCGGCATTGGTCAGGTGGTTGTTGCGCAGGGGAATGCCAAAGCGACAAAATGTCTCCACATAGCGATCCATCGGTTCGACTTTGTTCTGTGGCAGCTTGTTGGACATAATCTCGTCGCGTCGTCCAGCCAACAGCGCCTCGTGCAGTTCCAGCGCATTGATCGGCACGCTGTCGATCTCATACGTCGCATCGTACTCGCGGCAGGGACCAGCGTCTTCTAAAATCCACTTTTGCAGCTCCTCGCACCACACTTCGGCCAAGCAATGATGATCGACGATCAGCACGCGTGCCACCCAGCCCAAGGCGCTGGCACAGCCGGCAAAAGTCGCCCCATAGTGCGTGCACATGCCAAAGCCCCAATCGCCTTTGGTCGTCTCGAGAATTTCCAGCGGATCCCACGGCGGACAGTAGGGATATTTTTGCGATTGCCATCCCAACCACTGGCTATGTACCCAATCGCGCAGCAGCGCCAGCTGCTCCAATTCGGTTGTGCCGTCGGCAATCACGTCGTCGAGGCGGTGTTGCTTGCGCAGGCGATCGAGCCGGGCGTGCGGTGCCAGATACGCAAATGGGTAGGAGCTATGGGCTAGCTGCGGCTGGTCTAGCGCCACCAGTTCAACCCCGTCCACGCTCTTGGCATCTTCCCTTACATCGACTTCCAGCTTCGCGCTCTTGAGCGTTGGCGTCGCATCGGCCGAGTCGGTGCGCAGCACGGCGCGGAACTGCACAAAGCGGCCCGGCCAGTCCAGTCGCGCAGTCGCCGACCACGCCGTCCACGCGCGCGGGTCAAAGCCCGGCGTCGAGCCCGAGCGCATTTCGAACTCAATGGCCGTCCCCGACGGCGCATCGACCTGTGCTTTGAGCTCAATTTTGCGCAGCCCCATCTGCGGTGCAATGCAGCCGTCTGCGCCCGGATCGGCCACGTCGATAACGGGCGAGGTGAGCGTGCCCGCTGGCGGATGGCCCTTCACCCGCAGTCGCACGAGATACTCGCCGCGCACGTCGCGCTTGGGACCGAGCGCATCGCCGTGCCAGCTCTTGCCGCCGTCAAAGCTGCGACCGCTGTGGCTGACGCGCACGTCGGCGTGGCCGCCTGGATGCGGATCGATGTGCAAAACGCCGTGATGCGAAAAGACAAATTGGTTATCGCCTTCCTGCAGGTAGCGGGCGTGAATGCGCTTGCGATCCCAGCCGCCGGTCAACATCTTGTCCCTGTCCTGGCGATGCGTCAGCGCGTGGCCGTTGACCAGCAGTTGCATAGGCGTCTCGCGCGTGCCGTCATAGGCATTGACGTAAAAGAGCAGTTCGGCGCCTTTGACGTTTGCAGAGTGGAGGTGGAAATCGATGCGCGACCACTCGGCAGCGCTGAGCGTCTCGTGCAGGCCGCCCTCTATGCCGCTCTCGTGTGCAATGAGGTACGTCGGCGCCAGACGGGCGCTGCGCCGCGTCTGCGCGTCGATAAAGCGATCGCGTGTCCAGGTGCGAAAATCGGTGAACGATAGCGTTCTCATATTTCTTGCCTCCTGCAGGAAATTTCTGCGGAAATGTACCTCTCGCATCCGCGGTGGGCAAACCCGGCAAAGGAAAGTGCCATGGCCGACATCGTCCTCTACAACGCGGTAATCCACACCCTAAACGCGCAGCAGCCGCGCGCCTCGGCCATTTCTATAGACGGCGGGCAGGTGCGAGCCTGTGGCGGCGATGACGCCATGCGCGCCCTGCTAAAACGCGGAGGGCACGCGCTCGACCTGCAGGGCCGCTGCGTGGTCCCCGGCCTCATTGACGCACACGTGCACTTCGAGGGTTTTGCCCTCGGCCTGAGCGCAGTCGACGCAGAGACCGCTTCCCTTGACGAGCTATTGGAAAGAGTGCGCACGCGCGCGCAGCAAACGCCGATCGACCAATGGATTCTCGGTTGGGGCTGGAACCACAACGCCTGGGATGGGCAGTGGCCCCATAAAAGCCAGTTGGATCGCGTCGCGCCCGACCATCCCATTTTCCTACGCGCCAAGAGTGGACACGCCGGCTGGGCCAATAGCCGCGCGCTGGCGCTGGCCGGCGTCGATCGCAGCACGCCCGATTTAGCCGGCGGACAGATCGCGCGCGACGGCAGCGGCGAAGCCACTGGCATCCTATTAGAAGGAGCGCAGGCGCTGATCCCCGCCCCCGAACCATCGGTCGAAGAGGCCGCTCGCGCCATACACCTAGCGCAGCAGCAGGCACTGGCGCGCGGACTAACGGGCGTGCACGATGTCGACGGCACGCGCGCCTTTGCCGCTTGGCAGCTGCTGCGGGCGCGCGAACACATGCAGCTGCGCGTCTGCAAAAGCATTCCTTCGAGCAAGCTCGACGAGGCTCTGGCCGTCGGCCTGCGCTCCGGCCTAGGCGACACCTGGCTACGCTTGGGAGGGATCAAGTACTTCTCCGACGGGGCACTCGGCCCGCGCACCGCCTGGATGCTCAATCCCTTTGCGGGCGAGCCGGACAACGTCGGTATGGCACTCATGGATATGGACCAACTGCGCGACGACGTGCTGCGCGCTAGTGCGGGCGGCCTGAGCTGCTGGATACACGCCATCGGCGACCGCGCCAACCGCGAGGTGCTAGACGCGCTGGATGCCGTGCGCGGCGACGGCTTGCGCCACCGCATCGAACACGCACAGCTACTGCATGCCGACGATCTACCGCGCTTTGCGGAGCAGGGCGTTATCGCCTCCGTGCAGCCGATTCACGCTACTTCCGATATGCACATCGTCGAGCGCTTCTGGGGCCAGCGCGGGCGCCTGGCCTATGCCTTCAATAGCCTGCTGTCCAGCGGCGCGGCCGTCGCCTTCGGCTCAGATAACCCCGTCGAGCCGATCGATCCCCTGTGGGGCATCCACGCGGCGGTGACGCGGCGGCGCGCGGACGGCAGCCCGCACGAGGAGGGGTTCTATCCGCAGGAACGCCTGACGCCGCTCGAAGCGCTGCATGGCTACGCGCTGGGCGCGGCGTACGCATCGGGCGAAGAAGCGCTCAAGGGCTCCCTTGCGCCGGGTAAGCTGGCCGACCTGGTCGTCCTCGACGGCGATCTGTGCGCGATAGATCCCATGCAGCTACGCGACCTGCATGTGCTCGGCACCATGGTCGGCGGCATTTGGCGCTACCGCGCCGAACATTTTGATACGGGAGAGTAGCGGCTCTCAGTTCCAGGCGCTTTGCACATATTCCCGCGCCGCCACTAGCGCTTCCCGAGGTTCGGCCCAGTCTACCCCTTCCATTTCAATGACCAAGTCGCCCGCGTAGTCGGCACCCTTTAACAGCGAAAATAGATCGGCGAAAGGTAGATCCCCTGCGCCAAAGGGCACCGGGCGATCGCCCTGCTGATCGCGCAGATGCACTAGGCCAATGCGCCCGGCAAAGGCCTCGGCAAAGGCCAGCACGTCCTCGCCAGCCGACAGCAAGTGGCCGGTGTCAACCAGCACGCGGGCACGCGCATCCAACTCCGGCATTACGGCTTGAAAATCGTCCAAACCCTGTAGGCGGTTGCCGCACTCGTTGCCCAAGTTGAGGGCGGTCTCCGGCAGCCGCTCCAGCAGCGCATTGACGCCCTCGACCAGGTCTTCCAGCGCCTCGTCCGTGCGCGCACCTCCCTTGACATTAAACGCGCTCAAGCCCAGCGCCCGCCCCAGGTGAATATCCCATTCTAACTGGCGCAGGTTGTAGGGCAGGTTGCGCTCGTCCGAGTCGGCCTTGCGACCCGTTAGGTTGCGAATATTCAGACCCGTCAGCACAAAGCCCGCAGCACTGATGCGCTCGCGCACCATGGGCACCGACGTATTCGGATGCACCGGACTGCTTTCGGTCGCGTCGCGAAACAGCTCGATACAGCGAAAACCGCTGGCGGCGGCCAGTTCCAGCGCCTGAGGCAGTTCCAACTGGGGACAAGCCGTTGGGCTAAATACGACATTCATTACTCGATTCCCTCCCACTGCTCCCACATATCGTCTGGCATCTCAAAGCGGATGTCGTTGCTATCCTTGCGCGAGAAACGGCCGATCAGCGCCATGCGAATATTCCGATTTACGTTCTTGCTGCCCGTGTGCACCATCTGCCCGTGCCAAAAGCACACATCGCCCGGCGCGCCCTCAAACTCCACCGATCGGGGCATATCTTCGTCGCTCCAAATGCGATTCGACGAACCGCCCTGCACGGACAGCAGCGAGTGCGTTTTGAAGTACTCATGCGCCATGCGGTGCGTGCCCGGAAAGAACGTAAAACAGCCGCCGCGGTGCTCGATGTGCTCGACGTAAATGGTGACGTTAATCGTCATATAGCCCACCGTACCTTCGGGCACGCCGTTGGTCGGCGTGTAGTAACCGTCGAGGTGGCCGTGTTTGGCTTCTTTCCACTCGTCGTCGCCGGCTGGAAAAACTAGGTGCGGTCCCGGCCCGCCGGGGTTGAGCTGGCCCTGACCGACCATTTCCTCCATCATCGCAAAAACCGGCGATTCCTGCACGGTGGCGCGAATGGCCGGGTGGCTGCCCGGACAGGGCACGCGCGGTCCGGCCTGGACCCAAGTCTCGGGCCGATCGCGGTCGGCCTCAATGCCCTCCCACAGCGCGTCGCGCGCTGCCTGAACCTGCGCTTCGCTCAGCACGCCGCGCTTGATGAGATAGCCATTCTGCTTAAAGAAGGCCTTGTCTTCCAACGTGAGATAGGCCATTGCCTACACCCTCCTGCCAATTGATGCGCGTAGATAACTCACCCCAATAGAGGACGAAATATAGCCGGACGCGTGAACCGCGTCTACCGGTCGCTGCGCCCACCTATGCTCTGCTTGACCTGTCCCCACACATCGGACGACACCGCCGTCGACTTGCCCTGTGTTTCGATGCGGCCAAAGGTCAGCACCTGCCGCGACCAGGTCGAATTGACGATGCGGTAGTGCCAAAGCGGGTCGGCACTGCCGTCGCCGTCCACGTCAAATGCGGCATCGGCAACGGGGGCATCGGCCGGTACATTGAGTTTGAAAAATCCCTCGTCGCTGCCCGCCAGTTCGACGTAGGTGCGATATCCCATGCAGTTATCGCCGCTGACATCGAAGCCCGTGGCACGCGCAAACGCAAAAAGGCGCTCGGGAATATAGGCGTCAAAGCGCGCCCGACCGCCTTCTTCAGAAACCCCCTTGGCCACTAGTCCAGCAACGAAGCCGGCAACCTCTGCCGCCGACGCCGTCTGCGGCAGTTCGTCTAAGCCCGGCGGCGCCAGATCGAGCCAGTGCATATCGCTGGTAAACACCGTGCCGCGAAAGTTGAGCGGTGAATCGGCCTCATTCGTCGTGAAGATCACCATGCCGAACGTGGCGCTAACCGCGTCGGGGTTGTTGCTCTCCGAAAGCACGGGGTCGGCGACCGTCGCCCGCACCTCTATGCGCGTCGGAGAAACGGTGCGCACGCCCACTTCGTCGGCGATGAGGGCGATAAAGCTGATATGATCGCTTTCCTCCTTGTTGAAATAGAGCAACAATTCGGTGCCAGCGACTAGTGGGGAAGAGGACAAATCCGTCTGTTTTAGCGCGACTTGGTCGCCCTCTGGTAGTGCTGTGACAAAGGCAAAGATCTGAACGCCAGCTACGCCAATGACCGAACCGACGGGATTTCGGGCCCCGGGCAGCCCCAAGCTAGTAGACCCCACGCCCGTCTGCAGTTTAACAAACGATTTGCCGTTGTACGTCGAAGCTCCCGGATCCCATACGAGGTCGCCACGCGCCGGCGCGACGCAGAATCCTCCGATGAGCAATAGAGCGCATACGAGTGAACTAGCCGCATTGCGATAGGACATGGCTTTTCTCCCTCTGGTATTGGAATGTGAAATAGTCACCCCTGTAAAAAAGAAAGGTATCCGCACCTCTTGTATCAACTGCGGCACCAATGCATTATATGCGCATGAAAAAATCGAGCGGCGATTTGAGCGGCGAAAAACGAAAAAAGAAACGCGTGCTACAGACCATCGGCTGGCGCGAGTGGATCGCCCTGCCCGACCTAGGCGTCGACGCAATTAAGGCAAAGGTAGACACAGGAGCGCGCTCCTCGGCGCTGCACGCCTTTGATCTGCAGCTTTTTGAGCAAAATGGCGCACGCTGGGCACAATTCGAAATCCACCCCCTACAGCACAGCACGCGGTGCGCCGTACAGGTCATCGCCGAAGTCGTAGCCGAACGCGCGGTGCGCTCGTCGAACGGCCGCCGCGAATGGCGACCCGTTATTTGCACGGACGTCGAGCTGCTGGGAAAGCGCTGGCCCATCGAGGTGACACTCACCAACCGCGATGCCATGGGCTTCCGCATGCTGCTGGGCAGACAGGCGGTGCGGCGCCAGTTTCTCGTGCACGCCGGTCGCTCTTTTCTCGGCAGCGGAACACCTGCGAATACAGCGGCATCCAATAGGTAGACGCTCACACCCCTTATAGGAGGACCCCATGCGCAGCAAAGAAGAATTAACGGCGATGCTCAAGGCGCAATTTGCCAACGCGCGCGTGCGCGGAAAAATCATGGCACAGGCGCTCAAGGCGCGCGCCGATATAGCCGCAACGCGACGACGCCTGCGCGCGACCTTTGCCGAATTGGGCAAGGAAGTCTACGGCCGCATTGCCGGCGGTCAGATCGACAGCGACGCAGCGCTAGCCGACTTCGCAACGCGAATCGAAGGACTCCACCTCGAACTGCGCCAGCGCGAAGAAGCGCTTGAAAAAATCGTCGCTACATCGCCCACTCCAACGCCCATAGCCGTTGGGGAAGACGCGCACTAATCCGCTGTTTAGGCCGCGCTCAGGGCTGCCAGAAACTCCAGCCGTCGCGCTTGTACCAGCGCTCGTTGCAGGCCGCACAGTCGCAGAGCGGGCGCAGCGCCAGACGCGGCTGCCGCTGCGTGTTAAACGGCGCACCGTGCACCCATAGATGCTGAAAAAACAGAATATCGCCGCGCTGGGGCAGCAGTTCGACGGCTGGGCCAAGATCGAGCTGGTTCAGTGACTGATTGAGTTCAAATAGATAGGCGTAGCGCTCGGGATCGGATTCGGCTAGTGCGCGCACGGCCCGATGCGAACCTGGCCATCCGAGCGTGCCGCCGCCGTGCGGCTCGACGTCGCTCATATAGGCAATAAAAGCGATGCGGTAGGGCCCGGGAAAGGTCCGGTGGCGATTTTCTTTGGGAATTCCATCGATATGTGGCCCCGGCGGCGTCCACGCTCGCTCCACGCACAGCAGGTTTTGCGTTTGCGCGCCGCGCGGTCGATGCATATCACACGCACCAATAAGTAGCGATACCATGTCGATAAAGGCATCGCCAAAGCAGGCCAGCAGCGCATCAGCACGCAGGGCATAGTGCTCAAAAAGGCCGCGTTCGGCGTAGTGCATATGAGGTTTTTGCAGCGTCTCGGCATCGCCGTCCATGCCCGGCAATTGGCACATATAGCTGGCGGCTCCCGCACTCACACTGTCATCAATTAGCCCCGAGAGCAGCAAAAAACCCTCTTCTTCGTACTGCTGGCGCAGCACGGCGCTCGGCCGGTCAGCCGGCGTGGCGCGCCGCATCTGTATGTCTGGCATGGTAACCTTCCCTTCAATAAACGACTCGGAAGTGTCCAATTATAGGATAGTGCCTACATTATTAAAATGCTGCAAAGACGTCTATACCGCACTGCTTTCAGTGCGATCATCACAGGTACTCACATCGCGTTGCCGAGCACACGAATAGAAATATCGCACTCCGTTGGTTTCCATCGTCTAGGATCCGTGCATTGAAAGGCGCAGAAGATTTCTCCACGGCTTCTTGTAAGACCCTCTTCGCCCAACCGCGCTTTGTCGCCCTGTGCGCAGCCGCGCTAATTGCCGCATGGGGCGGGTGGAAACTGTTCTGGTTTCTAACAGACGACGCCTTTATCGCCTTTCGCTACGTCAGCAACAGCATGCTAGGCTACGGCTTGGTGTGGAATCCACCGCCCTTTCGACCGGTCGAGGGCTACACATGTCTACTGTGGGTCCTGCTCTTAGAAGGCGTCTGGCGGCTGACCGGCTGGACGCCCCCCGAAGTGGCCAACCACATCCTTCTGCTCTTCGGCTACGGATCGCTGGCCCTATGCGCGCTCTTCGTAGGGCGCATGCACTTGCCGTCTGCCCTGGTGAGACACCGCCTCGCCCTGCTGGCATGGGTCTTTGTCGGCGTCCTAAGCAATCGAACCTTTATGACCTGGCTCAGTTCGGGATTGGAAACCGCGCTGTTCAACTTCCTGCTCACCTGGTGGATATACAGTGGGCTGACAGCGCGCAGCCAGCGCGGTCCGCATTGGGTCGCGAGCATCTGTAGCAGCGTGGTGCTAACGACGCTAACCCGGCCCGACGGACTGCTTTTCCTGCTCGCCACGCTGGTCATGCTCGTCTTGCACGCCGTCGAGTGGGAGAATCGTCTGCACATCCATTGGCACAGGCTACGACTGGCTTTCCCCCTACTAGTCCTTCCCTTGCACCTGCTCTGGCGCCGATCTTATTACGGCGAATGGCTCCCCAACACGTACTACGCCAAATACGTCGAACCCTGGCCCGAAAGCGGCGTGCGCTACCTGGCATCGTTTGTCGTGGAATACGCGCTGTGGTTCTGGGTAATCATCGCTCTGTGGTGGCTGGCGCGCAGCGCACGCACTTGGGCGGGCGACTGGCCAGCGCGCGTTTACGAGCACCATGCTTCACTGCTGGTTATCGGCGCCGTCGGCGCCCACGTCGGATACTACACGCTGAAAATCGGCGGCGACCACTTTGAATATCGCGTATTCAGCTACCTGATACCGCTGGCGCACCTATCGGCGATTTGGCTGCTGGCGCGCACGGTGCATAGCATGCGCGCCGTGCACGTCGGCATGGCGCTGCTGTGGCTGCTCTCGCTGCCCATCCCCTGGTTGCACTGGCAGGAAACGCGCCATCTGACTACGCGCGGCGAAACGTTTATGATGACTCGCCCCATCGCCCACCGATTTCCCATTCCCCTGCAGCCGATCGTAGCGCGCTGGGACGAATGGCAGCGCTGGCTCATTAGCCACTCCGTGTGCATGCGGCATCAGGAGCATAAGGTATTCTGGCTGGAGGGGGTAAATGCTTGGCCGCCACGAGAGGTGGGAAGCCGGTTCCGCTGGGAACCCGAACGCTTAGTAACTGCAATGTACTCTGTAGGTGTAGCAAGTTGGATCTTACCGCAAGTGGCCATCATTGATAAACACGGCCTCAACGATTGGGTCATCGCGCGCAACCCCATCATCCGAAAAGAGCGCCATATGGCCCACTCGCGAGTACCCATCATAGAATATATAACTTGCTTTCAGCCCAACTTTTTTATCAATAACATGGGCAAGGCAACGATAGAGAGGCGCCCGCTCCCCGACGAGGTCATACGCGGGTGTGAAACACATGATTGGTTGGCACTGGCAACAGCGGAAGCAGAACGGATGCGACTTGAAGAAGAAAATGACCAATAGATCAGCCCGCGTGCTGCACGCCTGTTGTGCGTGTGTATATGCGCTCATTGCCTTGACCAGTTGCAGCGGCGAAAACGGCGTCTCGCAAGACGTAGACAGCGGCGGCTGCGAAACGCGCATCCTCAACGGCAACTATATCATACGCTCCGTCCGCGATATCGACGCATTAGAGCGCGCAGGCGGATGCAGTTACACCATTGCCGGCCATTTGGAAATTACCGAGGTGCTCGTAAAGTCGCTGGACGGCCTGGCCGATCTGGGCGCGGTCAACGGCGATATCCGCATTTACAACAACGAAGAGCTGCAGCGCTTTGAGGGCTTGGCCGATCTGACCACGGTGGGCGGCAGCGTATATATCTACGACAACGAAGAGCTAACCTCAATCGAAGGATTGTTTATCCAAACGGTCAGCGGCGACGTGCAAATTCACCACAACGAAAAGCTCTTGGATATCGCCGCGCTTTCCAAGCTGGTTAGCGCGGGGGGCAGCGTGCATATCCACAACAACAACCGATTGGCCAATATAGAGGATTTGTTCAACTTAGAACGCGTCGAAGGAAACTTGCTGATTGAATTTAACCCAGCCATCGAACAGGTAGAAGACCTGTCAAAGTTGACGACGGTCGGAGGCGATCTGGCAATCGAAAACAACTTTGCTCTGGAAGTGATCGAAGACATCTCGGGGCTGCAATCGGTCGGCGGCAACCTGCGCATTGGGCGCAATGCCACCTTGGACCGCTTGGAAAATATGACCGGGCTGGCCAGCGTGGGCGGCGACCTGAGCATCTACAGCAACGAGCGCCTCACCAGCGTAAGCGGCCTGTCAAATTTGCAAACAGTCGGCGGCAGCCTCAACGTCTACAACAACGAAAAACTAACCAGCCTGCAGGGACTAAATGCGCTGGCCGAGGTGGGCAACGACCTGAATATTTACGATAACAATCGACTGCAGAGCGTTGCCGGTTTAGCGGATCTCACGCGCATCGGCGGCAACTTCTTCGTCGTCGACAATCCCGGACTCCCAACGCGGGAAGCGGAAGAGCTAGCCGATCGCGTGGCCTCGCGTGAAGTGTCGATCCTCAACAACGGCAATTGAGCGATACTTAAGGCGACTCGGCTGCATTTGACTCGATGCCGAGCAGCTCGATTTCAAATACCAGTACTGCACATCCGGGAATATCAAACTTCTTGCCCTTTCGTCCGTAGGCTAGGGCGGGGGGAATGGTCAGCTTGGCCTTGCCGCCGTTTTTCATCATCTGTAGCCCCTCGACCCAGCCCGGAATGGCCTGCTCCAGAGATATCTTGCGCGGACTGCGATAGGTCGCCGTATAGTCGAAGACCGTGCTGTCGGTGAGCATGCCCGTATAGCGCACAAAGACCTTATCGGTAGGACCGGGGCTGGGCCCAAGCCCGGCCTTGAGCTCTTCAAAAATCAGGCCCGAGGGTGTGCGCACCGCGCCGGGCGCCGCCGCTGCCGCATCGAGAAACGCGGCGTCAACTTGCTCTGCGCAGGGATCGCCGCAGCTTATCAGCGCCGCAGCTAGAGGAATGAGAGTGGAGGCGAGCATTGGGTGCATAGGTCTTCTCCCGATATAGCGTTGTGCTGTATGCGCTAGTGCTCTGGCGCCATGCGGCGCAGCACTTCAATGACGGCGGCGTTGTCCCATTCGCCTAGACCCTCGGCCAGACCGCGGCTGAGCACCTGCGCATGCACTTCACTCAGCGGTAGCGGGGCGGCACTGCGGGCGGCCAGGGCCCGTATTAACTCGACGTCTTTGGCATGCTGGGCAAGGCGGGCCTGAGGAGCGAATTGGCCGTCGACCATCTTCTGGCCTTTGTGGTCCATGACGCGCGAATACGCCGCACCCGCTTTGAGCACATCGAGCAGCGCATTGAGGTCAATGCCGGCGCGCTGACCGAGCACCAGTCCTTCGGCCAGCACTAACCGGTTGAGCCCCAGTACCAGATTTACGACGAGCTTGGCTTCGGCCCCTTTGCCGTTGGCGCCCATGTGAAACGCCGCGCGCGCAAATGCATTGAATACCTCGTCGCATGCGCGCACGTCCGCCGCATCGCCGCCGGCCATAACCAGCGCTTCGCCCTCGCGCACCTGTTGGCTAGAACCGAGAATAGTCGCATCGACAAATCGAATCCGACGCGCGCGCAGGCGCTGTGCCAGGGACACCGTGGCAAGCGGATCGGCCGTCGTCGTATCTACCAACACATCGCCAACCCGCAAAGCGCCCAGTAGACCACCGCGCCCAACCACTACGTCGTTTACCGCGGCCGAATCGGGCAGCGATAGCACCACGCGCCGCGCGCGCGCCGCAACCTCTGCCGGCGAGGCACATACTTCCACGCCCAGGCGCCCTGCGCGCGCTAGCGCCTCGCCGTCGATATCAAACCCGCATAGAGGCCATCCGGCATTCACAAAGCGCTCGCAGAGCGCCGAGCCGACTAGGCCCAATCCAATGATGCCCAACATAAGCCGTTCCCTTTCTCGGCAATACTAAATAGCGCACGGCGGACGGGCAACGTAGCGCGCATACCCACGGCAACATAGCTTAGAGGCATGGACTTCTACAGAGCGATCGCTCGGCCGCTGCTCTTCTCATGCGACGCCGAATGGATACACAACCGCGCACTCGATGCCAGCGCCGCGCTCGGCGCCAATAGGCTGGGGCGAACGCTGCTGCACGGCTTGTTTGCTCACGATGACCAGCGCCTGCACACGCGCGTGGCCGGCCTATCCTTTGCCAACCCCTTGGGTTTGGCCGCCGGCTTTGACAAAAACGGACGAGCCATACGCGCGCTCGATGCGCTGGGCTTTGGCTTCGTCGAGGTAGGTTCGGTTTCGGCGCACCCCTCTCGAGGCAACGCCAAACCGCGCCTCTTTCGCTTGCCGAGCGATGAGGCCATCGTCGTTAACTACGGCGTGCCCAACGACGGAGCACAAGTCGTCGCCCACCGCGTGCGCAACGGCAAGCTAAACGGCCTTCTCGGCATCAACCTAGTCGAAACCAATACGGGCTGTGCGCTCGAAAACGATGCCGTCATCGACGAGTTCGTCGAGGCGGTCCGCCCCTTCTGCGGCGTGGCCGACTACATCGCCCTCAACCTAAATTGTCCCAACACTACAGGCGGTCGCAGCCCCTTTGACGATGCGTCCTTGCTGCGCATGCTCATGTTGGAGTACGCGCACATTGAGTCGCTGCCCCCGGTGTTCCTAAAGTTTACCGCACACGCCGATGGGGCGCGCATGGACGCCATGCTCGAGGCCATAGAGGGCTGCGATTTTGTTCGGGGTTTTATATTCAACCTGCCGTCGGGTACCAACTACCCGCTGCGCTCACCGACAGCGATCGTAGAGCGCATGCCGGGCACGCTGTGCGGACCGCCCACGCAGGAGCGCATGGACGAGGCGCTGCGCTTCTGGTATCGCCACATAGACCGCCAGCGCCATGTCATCATTGGCTCAGGCGGAGTGCGCACAGCGGCAGATGCCTATCGCAAGATCCGCCTCGGCGCCTCGCTCGTACAGCTCTATACGGCACTGGTCTACCGCGGTCCGTCTCTAGTGCGACAGATAAACCGCGGCCTGGTCGACTGTTTACAGCGCGACGGTCTGCACCGCATTAGCGATGCGGTTGGTTTGGACAACGGGCGCTGAGACACCGACCATAAAAAAGCGCTGCGCCGAAATAGTACCCGGCGCAGCGCTAACGTCGACTTCTATCGATCTACTGCTTCTTCACGAAAGTGATCCACAGCGGGCTCTCTCCTACTTCGTGCTGCTCCAACGGCTCCAATGCACCGCTTTCTGTATCGACCGCATAAGACTGCAGGCGTCCCGAACCCTGTCCGACCGAGTAGAGGAAGCGGCCGCTTGGATCAATGGCAAAAAAGCGCGGCGTTTCCTCGGTGGGATAGTAGTCCTTAGCGTGCAAGGTGCCGTCTTGGCCAATGGCAAAGAGCGCCAGCGAATCGTGCCCGCGGTTGGATCCGTAGAGAAATTTGCCGTCGGGCGTGATCGCGATTTCCGCAGTAGTATTGCCCTCTACCGGCCGGCCGCCGGGCAGCGTCGAAATAACCTGGAACGATTCGAGCGTCCCGCGTTCCGCATCAAAGCGGTGGGCCGATACCGTACTGCCGTTTTCGTTAATGGAGTAGAGCAGATCCCCGCGCGGATGGAAGGCAAAGTGGCGCGGTCCCTCGGGCGTATCCGGCTCAATCTTGGGCGGATCATTGGGCGACAATTTGCCAGTAGCCGCATCAAAGCGGAATTGGTAAATCGCATTGGCCGGATTGGTGTGCGGCACAAAGGCAAAGCGGTTGGCTCGATCGGTCTGAATGCTGTGCGCATGGCCGTCCGTCTCCAACGTCTGCAGCGGCTCGGGCGACAGCGTTTGATCCTCGTTGATGCCGTGCACGCAAACGCGGCCGCCGCCGTAGTAGGACGAAAGTAAAAAGCGACCCGTCTTGTCGACGTAGAGGTAGGGCGGCCCCTCTTCCTGGGCGCTGGTACCGACCTGGGTCAGCTGGCCAGAGCCCGCATCAATGCGATAGCTGGCCAGGTAATTGGCCGCGCGCAGCGCGACAAACATATGCGATTGGTCAGGGCTCAAGGCCACGGCACCGGGCGCGGCCGGCAGCTCAATATCGGGCTGTTTATCCAAGCGGCCGCTGCTCTCATCCATGATGAAATAGGTGAAGAACGCGCTCGCAGCGTTAGAAATATATACGTGATATGCCATACCTAGCTCCTCTGCTCTATGCGTGGGATTGTCAGTCCGGTGAATATGTGCTTTTTTGCTCAGAGTCGAAAGGTACATACGCAGTATCGACCCGATCTCCGCACAGAACCGCCCGAGGTAAGTACACATGACCAATCTGCTCTTTATCACGACCGATCAGCAGCGCTGGGATAGCCTACCCTGCTACGGCCTCGACTTTATGCAAACCCCACATATCGATCGCTTGGCTACCGAGGGGCACGTATTCGACCACGCCTATGTCGCCGCACCCGTATGCGTGCCCTGTCGCGCCTCCATGCTCAGCGGCCGCTGGCCGACGGCGCACGGCGTGTTGGACAACTTGGCCTGGCTCGACGATGCCACGCCGACCTGGCCCGCCCTACTGGGTGCGGCCGGCTACCGAACGGCCGCCATCGGCAAAATGCACTTCTACCCTTGGGATGCCTCGGGCGGCTTTCACGAGCGCATCAGCGCCGAAGACAAACGCCACGTCTACCTGCCTGACGACCACGTAAAGTTTCTGCGCCAGCACGGCATAGAGCGTGCCCACCCAACGGAGAATCCAGGCTATTTCGATCACCTTGGCGCGCCCGTCACGCCGCTGGACAAGCGCTTTCACGTCGACGGCTTTATCGGCGACCGCGCCGCCGAATGGCTCAGCGCCCACGGCGGCCACCCTTTTGCGGCTTGGGTGAGCTTTGCCGGTCCACATGACCCCTACGACCCACCAGCGGATATGGCGGACATGTACTATGACGCCCCTATTCCCGAACCCATCGGCTCACGCGATGAATTGGCCAACAAACCTACGGCGCAGCGCAGCGCCGGCGACTCGCGCAACAACTCGATGTTTCGCATCGATATGCGCGCGCCAACGCCCGCGCAGGTGCGGCGCTGGCGCGCGCATTACTACGCCAATATCAGCCTGATTGACGAGGGCATCGGCAAGATGCTGGCCGCCCTCGAAGCATGCGGTACGCTGGACGATACGCTGATTGTCTTTACCAGCGATCACGGCGATGCCCTGGGCGATCACGGCCTGGTTTTCAAGAGTTTTTTCTACGACTGCATGGCACGAGTGCCGCTCATTGTGCGAGGACCGGGCGTGCACAGGAGTGCGCGCAGCAGCGGCTTGGTCAGCAGCATAGACCTAGTGCCGCTCTTTTATGACGCGTGCGGCGTCGCTCCGCCGCAGGGCCTGCAGGGACACAACCTGCGCGCGCTCCTCGACGAACCCAACAACTCCATTCGCGAGCGCGTATTCAGCGAATTACAGGGGCGTACCATGGTCCGCGATGCATCGCACAAGTACGTATACTATCACACGGGCGAGGCCGAACTCTACGATATGATCGACGGCGACGAGACGGATAACTTGGCCGGGCGCAGCGAATGGGTCGAAGTCGAACACCGCATGCGCGCCTACCTATTGGAACACAACTTTGACAACCAGCGCGCACTGGCGGCTCAGCGCGCCGTGCCGCACCACCCCTACCGCACGGCCTTAGAACAGGCCTACGCACAGCAGAGAAGCGCAGCCGAATAACGAGACCCATCGCCCTCAACGCGCGGGTTAACCAAGGAAAGAGATCCAGCGATGACCGACGACATACAGGCGCTGCTTCAGCGCATCCAACGACCCCAACTGACCATCCGCACCGTCCGCGTAACGCCCATCACCTATCGACCAGCAGACGGATCACCCATTCACGAATGCGGGCCGGTGATCCTCAACAAGCGCGACGAAGCCATCGTCGAAATCTGGACCGAAGAGGGGCTAAAGGGCATCGGGGCGGGCGCCGTCGGCGATGCTCAACACAGCTATGAGCACCTGATCGGGCAAAATCCTTTTGACCTGTTGGGCACGGACGTCATTCCGGGCATTGACGTGGCCTGCTGGGATCTGGTTGGCCGCGCGCTCGGCCAACCGGTCTATCGCCTTTTAGCGCTCGACGTAGAGCCCGATCCGCGCGTGCACGTCTACGCTAGCGGCGGCGTTATGTGGACCTATTACGACCGCGGCGACGGCGGCACCTGGGGCGCGGAGGCGCTTATTGAAGAAGCCCTGCGCTACCGAGACCTGGGGTTTGACACCTTTAAGTGGCGACCGGGCACCGATTGGGAAGAAGCCGGCATAGACCCGCAAAAACTGGGCGAGATTTGTCGAGATCTGCGCGCAGCGGTAGGCGCACAATTCAAGCTCGGCCTAGAAAAAAAGGGCTACGACTCGTGGACCTTTGAAGAGTGCTTAGCGATCGCACCCATCATCAATGAGTTGGATTTCTACTTTTTCGAACAGCCCATGGGCGATGAAGGACCGGCCCAATTTGCTGACTACCAGACGCTCAAAAAGCACATGCCGCGCGTTATGCTGTGGGGCGGCGAGCGCTTTCGCAACTACGAAGAAGCCGAGCCGTGGATGGGCGAGGGGGTCTACGACGCCGTGCAATCCGACTGCCTGCACTTGGGCCTGACGCAAAACTGGCGCATCGCACAGCGGGCGCGTGCTGCCGGCGTAAAAATGGTGCCGCATAACTGGAGCACCAGCCTAGGCACCATGTGCAACGCGCACTTGGTCGCCGGCACCGGTGGGCATATGTGTGAATTTTTTATGTATCCATCCGACTTTCGCTACGGCCTTTTCAAAGAACCCTACCGGCCGCACGAAGCACATATTGTGCTAGGAGACCAGCCCGGCTTTGGCATGGAACTCGTCGATGACTTTGCCGAGAAATTCCCCTATGTGCCTGGACCCAATACGATGGCCAACCCGCGCTTTCCCCATGCGTGGAAACGGGCCCAAGAGCGCGAGCGGGCCGTGGTGGCCCGCTACGCCTAGTGCAAACGCTGCACGTACCGCAGGGATCGTTTGCCCTAGCGCGCTACCCGCAGCAGCGACGCGACGCGCTGCGGGCATGGGACGCGGCCGACGAGTATCTACTCCACTATCTGAGCGAGCAAAATAGACCCGCTCCAGACCAACGCATATTGATTCTCAACGATGCATGGGGCACCCTGTGCACGGCCTTGGCAGACCGCGCCCCGCAGGCACTCTCCGACTCGCTGCTGGCGCACAGAGCCACGCGAGACAATCTCGCGCGCAATCGATTAAATATCGACTGCATCCCCCTGCTCAATCCGATGGATACACCAGCGCATTCGATCGACCTGCTCCTCTTCAAAGTGCCCAAAACGCTAGCGCTCTTAGAGGACGAGTTGCACCGCCTGCGCTCCCTTTTACACGGCGAGACGACTGTCATCGGCGCGGGTATGGTGCGCGATATCCACACTTCTACGCTGGACCTGTGCCAGCGGCTGATCGGACCAACCCACACTTCACTGGCCAAGAAAAAGGCGCGGCTCATCTTTTGCGCGTTGGACGCAGCGCTCGATCCCGGCCCTTCGCCCTATCCGACGCGCTATGCGCTCGAAGGCACAGATTTTATCTTGGAAAACGCCGCCAATGCATTCTCACGCACGCACCTTGACAACGGCACGCGCCTCCTGCTCAAACACATTCCCCACGATGTACAAAAATGGCGCATCGCCGACCTGGGCTGCGGCAATGGCGTGCTCGGCCTAGTCGCTGCCGCGCGCAATCCAAATGCCGAAGTGCTCTTTGTCGACGAGTCGTTTACGGCCGTGGCCTCGGCCCGCACCAACTTTCAGCGCGCGTTTGGCCCGCGCGCCGCCCACTTTATCGCCGGCGATGGCCTCGAAGAGTGCACGCCGGGCAGCTTAGACCTCGTCTTGTGCAATCCGCCCTTCCACCGGCAAAAGGCCATAGACGAGAGCGTGCCGTGGCGCATGTTCCACCAGGCGCGAACGGCACTGCGCCGCGGCGGCCAGCTGCTGGTAGTCGGCAATGGCGGCCTGGGGCATCACGCGCGCATTAAACGGCTCTTTGGCACCTGTAGCAGCGTGGAGAGCAACGGTCTGTTCTCCGTGCTGTCGGCGCACAAGCGCTAGCCCACTCTCCTAAAACACCCGAATCACCTGCCCGCGTTCAGCCTCTATGCGCGTCTGCACTTGCGCCGGCGTTTGCGGATTGTCTGGCCATTCCTGCGGAGGGACGTGCGATAGGCGCAGCAGCAACCTAGCCAGTTGGCCCGCGTATTCTTTTAGTTCGCGCACGTTGATCTTATCGCGCGTATCGGCCCCTTCGTGATGGTAGTTGGAATCGGCGTGCCGGCCGCGAAAACGCCAGCGCCACAGGTGCGCTGCATCAATGCCGAGCCGCAGAAATGGGTAGTGGTCCGACGTCGAGTCGAGCTGGGACATGACGTGGCACTGCAGACCATCGCCCAGCGCATCGAGCTGCTGCTGCACCAGCACTTGCAGGTGATCGAAGGCCAATACCACGCCTTTCATATGACCGGTCGATAGTTCGTCCAAATTGATCGCTAGGCGCGTCTGCGCACCCTCTCCACAGTGGCGGCGCGCGTATTCCGCTGCGCCGGCCAAGCGCTGCTCTTCGGCACTCAAGGTGGCAAAGCGCAGCGTGCGACCCGGCGCTACGCCCTGTGCTTGGCCCAGTGCCGCCAGCACGCGCGCCGTCTCCAGCACCGCCAGGGTGCCGGAGGCATTGTCGTTGCCGCCCGCCGTGCCCAACACCGTATCGTGATGCCCCACTAGCACAATCTGCTCTTCCGGCCAGTGCACACCGGGCAGGTGGGCGACGACATTTTGCGTCCGCGCGTCGTAGAAGCGACTGTCGACGCGTAAGTGCAGCTGTCGACCGCCGTGCCGGCGCAGCAGCGCACCGTGCTCGCGCGAAGTCGTCACGCAGGGCAAGGGCGCTTCGGCCGACTCCGGGGCGCGCCAGTCGCCGGCATTGTGGTATTCGACGCGGCGACCGTCTTTCGGATCGACGCAGACAACGGCAGCCACACCGCTCGCAGCCAGCCATTGCAGACGTATGTAGAGCGGCACCGGCGCCGTAAAAGGTTCATAGGCGATATGCATCACGGCAATGGCGCCCGCTAGCGCAGCGCCTGCGGCCTCTATATGGCGCGCGGTGCCAAAGTGCACATCGACGATTGGAGCGGTGAGATGACAGGAAGGACAGCGGTTAAAAGGGAGTAAATCAATTGCAATATCACCTGCTCCTAGCACCGCTTCGGCACGCGCGTATTCCCACGTCGGCAGTTCAAATTCCTCGAGCGCAGCGCCTTCTAGGCCGTCTTCGGCAAACTGTGCGCACAGATATTCGGCGGCGCGACGCTCGCCGGCACTGGTGGCCCAGCGCGGACCGATTTCTTCGCAGAGGACACCCGCGCGCTCGGCGATGCGCGATCCCGTCCACGCCTGACCAAATAAAAAGCGATCGATGGCAGTCCAATCGAGTTGCATACTCCTTCTCCCGTTATGAGCATTCGCTAAAATCCATAGGCCCAGCGCGGGAAACAACGGATTTGACGCGGCCTCGGCAACTGCGTAGCGTATCGAACTAGAACACTCGGGGCGAGCAATCGTCTCCTCGCTTGCATGTAGAAAGGCATCCGCAGTGCAAGAGCATTTATCCCATATACTCGATCAGAGCGGCCGCGTAGCGCTGGTAACGGGCGCCCGCCGCGGCATTGGACGCAGCATAGCCGAAGTCTTGCTGCAGGCCGGCGCCAGCGTCGCGCTGGTTTCGCGCAATGCCGACGGCCTGGAAGAAACGGCGCGCACTCTGGCGGCCCAATACGGCACCGAGCGCGTGCTGTCTCTGCCCTTTGACGTCGGCGACCAAGCCCAGGTAGATCGGGCCGTCGAGCGCCTGATCGACGCCTGGGGACGCATCGACGTGCTCGTCAACAATGCCGGCCTGATCGGCTTTGGCCCGCTCGAATCGATCGCGCCAGACGACTGGAACAGCGTGATAAACGCCAACTTGACAGGTGCCTACCTGTGCAGCCGCGCCGTTGCTCCGCACATGCGCGCTGGCGGCAGTGGGCACATCGTCAATATCGCCTCGGTCAGCGCACAGACCGGTGGCGTGTCGGGCGGCGTGCACTACTCGGCTTCGAAGGGCGGCATGCTGGCCCTGACCAAAACGCTGGCGCGCGATCTGGCCGGCGACGGCATTACCGTCAACGCCATCTCGCCGGGGCAAATCGACGCCGATCCCAACTTACTGACACCCGAAGCGCGCCAGCGCGTGCTCGAGCTCATTCCGCTCGGACGCATCGGCCTGCCCGAGGACATCGCCTACGCCACGCTCTTTCTGTGCTCAAAAATGGCCGGCTATATAACGGGCGCTACGCTCGACGTCAACGGCGGCATTCTCAAGCGATGAGCAGCCACGCGCAAGCGCAGTGGAACGGTGCGGTCTATACCGAGGACATCAATCTGGTGGACTCCATGCTGGCGGCAGATCCCGCGCTCGGCCAGATGGCGTTGGACGTAGCTAAGCTGCGGAGAAGGCCGGCCGGTACACTGCAAGCGCGCAGCGCAAACAACTAGCTATGGGAGATGACTCGCCATGAAAGACGGAGCAACCGATACCAGCGCGCGCATGGCCGCCGACTTGTGCGCACTCGGCATTGAACAGGGCGACGTGCTGCTCGTCCACTCGTCGTTTAAATCGCTAGGCACCGTGCCCGGCGGCATAGAAACGGCTATTCGCGGTCTGCTAGAAAGCGTTGGTAGCGAGGGCACGCTGCTGCTTCCGGCGCTCAGCTATATGCAGGAACCACACCACCTACACGACGCGCGCAACACGCCCAGCTGTGTCGGCGCTATAGCCGAGTTTTTTCGCCTGCGCCAGGGCACGCTGCGCAGCCTGCATCCAACCCATTCGCTGTGCGGCGTCGGCCGGCACGTCGAAGCGCTCTTTGCCGATCACAATAGAGATCACACGCCCTGCGGCCCCCATTCGCCCTTGCGCACTATGATCGACCTAGGCGCTAAAATCGTAATGCTCGGCTGCGGCCTGCGCCCCAATACGACCATGCACGCCATTGAGGAGTTTGTTGAGCCGCCCTATGTATTTGGTGGGGAGTGCACCTACCACATCACCGACCTGGGGGGACACACCTTCGAAAAGACCTATATCCGCCACGGATTTGACGGCTGGCGCCAGCGCTACGACCGCGTCGCCGACCTGTCCCAAGCCGTCGACTTCATGCGCACAGGGCGCGTGCTGCAGGCCGAGACACACGTACTCTACACGCCCCTGCTCAAAAATGCCGCTATCGCCGCAATGCAAGAGGCGCCGTTCTATTTTGTCGAGCGCGAATCGGCATAGCCCAATGGGACTCGACGGCATGGATCTGATCCGCTCCCCATTTCCCACGGCCGCAGCATGCTCCATGCGCAGTGCTCCGTTTCGAACCATCCTCGGCAGCGCGCAGCGCATTCTGGCAATGGCCCTGTTTCTGATCGGCACAGGGCTGTTTTGGCCGACCCATGCCCAAATGCCCGATCGGCCGCCGATGGTCGCCGCCGAGACCGAATTGGTCGAGCTGTCCAGCGGGCACGGTTTTGTCGAAGGGCCCGCTGTCGATGCCAGCGGCGCGCTCTTTTTCACCGATCTGGGCAATGGCACGATCCATGCGTTGCGCAACGGTACGCTCAGCACCGTTCGCAGCAGCCGCGCCGATGCGGCCAACGGCCTGTTCTTTGACGCGCAGGGGCACCTATATGCCTGCGAGGGCGGCAGTGGACGCGTCACCCGCACCGAACCCGACGGTCGCATTTCCGTACTAGCAGACCAATTCGCAGGCACCCGCTTTAACGCGCCCAACGACTTGGTCGTGGCAAGCGATGGCAGCGTCTACTTTACCGATCCCTTTTGGGGCCCTCGCTCTTCCCAGCCGCAGCCCGTCACCGGCGTCTACCGCATCGCAGCGGATGGCCGAGTTGACCTCGTCATCGCCCACCTAGAGCGTCCCAACGGCATCGTCCTCAGTCCGGACGGGACCACGCTCTATGTGACCAACGACGACCCAGCCGGCCGCGGAGAAATCCACGCGTTCGACGTAGGCATCGATGGCGCGCTGACCAATGGACGCCTCTTCGCCACCGCCGCAGCCGTTATGGATGGCATGGCCGTAGATGCAGCCGGCACGCTCTACGCCACCAGCTTTATATCGGGGCGCAATAGCAGTGGGCGCGGCGTCTGGATCTTTGCCCCCGACGGCCAGTTGTTGGGCCTGATTCCCACGCCCGAACAGCCGACCAACTGCACGCTGGCCAACGGCACGCTCTATATAACGGCCAGCACGCGCGTATTCTCCATTGCACTGGACCTGCCTCCGACCAACACGTCCGTGCAGCAAACGCCGTGGCAACGGATTAAAGCGATAGGCCATCGGTAATGCTGGATCCCATCTATCTGCAGCGCGGCCTCGATGCGCTGTGCCGCGCCCACGCATTCGACTACTTTGCCGACGGCCACCGCGGCGGCGCCATCGTTTCGGCCTATTTCTTTTGCCGCGAAGAAGCCGTCGAAGAGGAGGCCTGTGCCCAGATCGCCGCGCTCATCGACGCCCACTGGAGCTCTACGCCGCTGTGTGCGCCCTTTGTCGAAGAGCATCCGATCGGCGATGGGATAGAGCGTATCGCCGCGCACGTCGAGCGCAGCCTAGACCACTTACGCCAGGCCGGGCATAACGTCATCCTACCCTCGCTGGCGCTAAAGGCATTTGCCCAGCGGCCCGACCTGCTTACCGAGGCGCGCGTCAGCGGACTCTGCAAGATGATTGATGCCTTTACGCGCATGGACGACGTGCCGCTGCAACCAGCCCCCGACGTGCCTTCCTTTGCCAATGCCGCCGAAGCCAGCACCTATGTGATGGAGGAACTGCGCGCGTGTATGCGCGCCTTTGACGGGCGCGGGCAGGGCTGGTCGGGACACCTGCTAACCTATGCACGCGCCCTGCTCGACCTGCGCGCACTCGGCCACGACGCATTGGCCGCACGCGCCGAACACGGCTTTGCCCTCTACGTCGACCGCATCCGCATGGGACCGCTGGATACCGATATCCCACGTCCAGAGCACGCCCAGCGCCCGGCGCAGCCGCATCGGGCCACCTACTGGCATCAGCGCAGCCAGCACGGCATTTCCATCGGCCATCTATTCAAGTATCCCTACGGCTTTTACGGCCTGATCCGCTACGTGCCAGACGGGCCGCTCCGCCAGGCCTGCTGGGAAGAGGCCTACCGCATTTTCTAACTGGACTACCCGTACACACCCGACGGACAACCCCTTCTGGAGAACGCAGCGTGAACTTCTGCGAGCACACCGCCATCGCACGCAATGCATTTGACCGGGCGCTGCCGCCGCCCTGGCCCGAGGACCTATCCGACGCAGTGCGCCAGCGCGTGCGGGACTGCGGACGCACGCTGGTCGTCCTCGACGACGACCCGACCGGTGGCCAGGCTGTGCATGGCCTGCGCGAGTTGCTGCACTGGGATGAGGCACTGTTGGAAGCGATGCTCACCGACGATTCAACCACTTTTTTTGCCCTGACCAATACGCGCAGTATGGCGGCGGCCGACGCCCGTCACTGCGTGCATCGCCTCGCCGTCCAGCTGGCTAATATTGCGCGGCGCACGGACCGCCCACTCGATATACTCGTGCGCGGCGACTCGACGCTGCGCGGCCACTATCCGCACGAGTTGGATGCCGTGCGCGATGCCGTAGAGGCGCGCATGGGCTTCCGCTACGACGGCGTCGTCCTTTGTCCGTTTTTTTACGAGGGCGGCCGCCTGACCGCTGGCGATATGCACTGGGTAGCCGAAGGCGATACAATGCGCCCCGTCGCACAAACCGAATTTGCCCGCGACGCCACCTTTGGCTACCGCCGCTCGCACCTGGCCCATTGGGTGGAAGAAAAAACCGCGGGGGCCGTGCGCGCCGCCGACGTGCTGTCGATCTCGCTCGAATGCATTCGCCAGCGAGGCCCCGACGGCGTGCGCGATCAGTTATTGCAGATGGAACCCGGACGAGTGGCCCTCATCAACGCCGTCAGCTACCGCGATATCGAAGTAGCTACGCTGGGACTGCTCGACGCCCAAGAGCGCGGCAAGCGCTTTCTCTTTCGCACCTCGGCCTCTTTCGTAAAGGTGCGCAGCGGCGTCGAAGGCCGCCCCCTGCTAGCGGCCAGCGAGCTGACGCAGCCCGGCACGCAGGGTGGGCTAGTCGCCGTCGGGTCCTACGTCGACAAAACGACGCTGCAGCTAGAACAACTGCTGCGACTTGACGGGGTAGAGGGCATTGAGCTCGGCGTAGAAACGGTACTCGGCCCACAGCGCGACGACGAAATAGCACGCGTAGCCGGAGCGGCAACAGAAGCGCTGGCAGCCGGTATTGATGCAATTATTTACACCAGCCGAACGCGCCAGACGACACGCGGCATAGCGGGCGACTTGCAGGTGGGCAGTCGCGTGTCAGCGGCGCTGATCGAAACGGTCCGACGGATCGCTGTGTTGCCGCGCTTTTTTATCGCCAAAGGCGGAATTACATCCAGCGATATAGCGCGCCTAGGGCTCGGCGCGCGCAGCGTTGAAATACTCGGGCAAATCCTGCCGGGCGTGCCCGTATGGCGACTGGGTGCGGAAAGCCGCTTTCCCGGCATGGCCTACGTAGTGTTTCCCGGCAACGTCGGCGGAGAGAACAGCCTGGCCGAAGCGGTGCTGCGCTGCCGAGGTGCCAACGCGTGAAGTAGCCCTTTACCGTTGGCGTATACCGCCTGTAAAACCAGCACATTCATCCGGCCTAGCGGCCCGACGCCGATTCTCCTTCTCCTGTGTGCAATGCGTGTATGTCGTTCAACGCCCACTGTGCGCGGCATCCCCTGCGCTGGTGGGCCAACCAGTTGAGCGCCGGTGCGTGCACAATTTCGTGCGCGCCGTTAAAAATTGTCACGCGCGCGTTGCCCGACGTCGCGCGAAAGATCGGCTCCTTATCGCCGTAGAGTGCGTCCGGCTGCGCAGCCTCGAACCCTTCGGGCAGCGTCTGCGTCGCATAAAAAGCCTCGATCTGTTGCGCATCGAGTCGGTCCTCTGGTGCTGCAACGCAGTTAAACGCGTAGAGCGAATGGGAGAACGGCACGCTGCCCTGGTGGCCGTCGCGCACGCCGGCGTTGATGTCCAGCGGAACGGCCCGAGCAGCGGCCAAGTAGGTGCACGCCGAGCGTTTGACGCACTGGCGCGCCGCCTCCTCATCGTCGTCGGGCCGCCCGCCCACAACCCCTTCTATGTGCTCGGCATAGGCCCTCATACCAGTACATTCGCACCACCAGCGATGCAGATCATTAATCGGCACCCACGCCGAAACCCCGGCCCAAATATCGGGCGCGCGGCCGGCCATCAGCAGCGACGCATAACCGCCCCCCGATGCGCCCACCAAATAAATGCGCTCTGCATCGACGGCATACTGCGACCGCACATACGCCACCGCGTCGAGAATATCCTGCACCGCCCGCTCGGACCCACACGCGTCTGGCGTCCAGTTAGGACCGCGAAAATGCGGATGGATAAAGTGCCAATCGCGCGCCATACACCAGCGCGCGTAGACCGTTTCGCCGCCGGCCTGCTCGTAGCCAGCCGACCAGGTGTGGAGACCGACCAGCAGCGGACGCGCCTGGGCTGACCGCGCGGTCCAGAGCAGCATTGGCTGCAGCGAATCGTCGGCGCTGGCCGAGTAGTCTACCGTTCCGACATCGGCCGGCCAGCCATCGGGAGCGGGGCGCATCAGCCCCACCACGTCTCGCCCTCGACTAGGTGCGCGCGCGCCACGTCCGGATTCAAATCCACGCCCAGACCCGGTTTCTCGGTAATGCGCACGCATCCTTCCTCTATATAGGAGCCATCCAACACCAGCAGATCGTCGAGCCAATCGCCGTTGCCCGTCACCGTTTCGCAGGCGATAAAGTCGCGAATCGAACCGGCCCATTGACAGGTTGCCCAGGTGTTGAGCTGCGAACCCGTATTGTGCGTAGCCATCGGCACACCCCAGATTTCGGCCATGTCGGCGATGCGCTTGTTTTCTAGAAAACCGCCGCTATTGCGCAAGTCCGGATGGAGGATATCGCAGCCCTGATGCACGATAAAGTCGGCAAACTCCTGGCGCCGCCACAGATTTTCCCCCGTGCAAATCGGCACCGGAGAGCTGGCCGTTAGCCGCTTCCAGCTCTCGGAGTAGTTGACGATCATCGCGTCTTCAAGCCACAGCGGTTTGATCGGCGCCACCGCTTCGGCGATCTGGATGGCCGTGCGCACGTCGTATTCCCAGTGGCAGTGCACCATGATGTCGTGGTCCCAGCCCAGCGCCTCGCGACAGTTGGCAAACCCCTCTTCAATCTGGCGCAGTTCGCGCACCGTCAGCACGCGGTTCGACATATCGCGCCCGGCGTCCTTATCGGGCGTGGTGTGGGGAAAGCCAAATTTGTGACAGGTAAATCCAGCGGGATCTTCTTTGACCTGCTGCGCCCACTCTTCGCACGAGGCGCGGTCGAGGATGTTGCGCGGACGGGCGTGATTGTAGACGCGCACCCGCTCGCGAAACTTGCCGCCCAGCAGCACGGTCGACGACACGCCGAGAATCTTGCCGGCCAGATCCCACAGCGCCATTTCGATGCCGCTGGCCGCGCGCATTAGCGCGTGGGCCGACCCGTCCGTGCGGCTAGCGCCGGCCCACCCCGTGCCGGGTTCCGGGTTTTGGCCCATCGTCGTGTAGAGCACGTCGATTTCCAGGGGATCGCGGCCAATCAACGACGGCTTGATCGCCTCGATCTGTTCCTTCACGCCAATACCGGGACTGCCGTAGGCCTCGCCAATGCCGTAGAGTCCATCGTCGGCGATGACTTTCACCAGCGTATAAGTACGCGGTCCCTGCAGCAGCATAACCTTGATGTCGCGGATCTTTTGACGGCCCTGTTCCGTCTCGCTGAGAATCTGGTACGCTTTGTTCATGTATCCCTCCCGTGGGTCTCGTTGAAAGTTCCTGTATAGTACAGCGCTGGAAAGATTGCATCCGCGCGCACAAAATAAGGCAGAATTCGCCACCCACACCATATGCCGCACAAACGGGCATGTCCCCAATGTGCGCTTGCCCTATATTTTCGCCTGAACGCAACCGGTCACTAGCACGATGAGAAATGCCTATGTATATTCCCAAGCACTTTGAGGAGACCCGCGTCGACGTCCTGCACGCGCTGATCGACACTTATCCGCTGGCCACGCTCATCACCCATTCGGCGCGCGGCCTCAATGCCAACCACATCCCCATGTCCCTCGCGCCCACGCCGGCGCCCTACGGCACGCTGAGCGCTCACGTGGCGCGCGGCAACGCGCTGATTGACGACCTGACTGAAAATCCTGATGTGCTGGTCGTATTTCAGGGACCCAACGCCTACATATCGCCTTCGTGGTACGCCACTACAGCAGAAACAGGACGAGTTGTACCCACGTGGAACTACATAGCCGTACACGCCCAGGGTCGCGCACGACTAGTCCATGATCCACACTGGCTGCGCGCGCAAATAACGGCGCTGACGGAGCGGAACGAGGCGCCCTTTGCCGAGCCCTGGTCGGTCGGCGACGCGCCCGCCGATTACATCGATACGCTCATTGGCGCTATCGTCGGCGTGGAGATAGCCATCGATGTGCTACAGGGCAAGTGGAAAGTCAGCCAGAACCAGCCGGCGGCCAATGCGGCCGGCGTGCTGGCCGGCCTGCGCGCACGCGATCTGCCCGGCGCACAGGCCATGGCCGATCTGGTTGAACAGCGCGCCAAGGGCGATGCGGCGTAGCGTGGACCTGCTGGAACGCGCCCATACGGCGAAAGCGCCCGAGGCCTTTTTGCGCGGCGAGGGCGACTTTTTCGCTCGCTTTGACCGCGCGACGCAGGATTCTGGCAATATTTCGTACGGCGTGCGGGTTGGCAACCGGCGCTTTTTCGTCAAGACGGCCGGTGCTCCAGACGAACCGGCCTTTCTCGACCACGACGAGCGCGTATTCTGGCTGAGAAACGCCATTCGCCTTGCCGGCCTGCTACAGGATCCCGTCCTGCCGCCGCTGCTCAACGCCATCGAAAGCCCACACGGTCCCCTGCTGGTATACCCTTGGGTCAGCGGCGAATCCGTGCGCACGCCCATTGAGCAACGCACCGATCCGCGCTCGCCGTTTCAGCGCTTTGGCCGCCTGCCGCTGGCCCAGCTCGTCGACGCGCTGACAGATATATTCCGCGTCCACGTCGCCCTGGCCGAACGCGGTTGGATCGCCAACGATTTTTACGACGGCGCTATGCTCTACGACTTCGACCGAGCGCAGCTCTACCTAATCGATCTCGACCTCTACCGCAGCGCGCCGTTTATCAACGATATGGGTCGCCTCTTTGGCTCGACGCGCTTTATGGCCCCCGAGGAATTTGAGCGCGGCGCCCGCATTGACGAGCGCACGACCGTCTTTACCATGGGGCGCTGCATTCAGCTCTTTGTCGATCCCACGTCGGACCGCAGACGCGCCCTGTGCGATGTGGCCAAGCGCGCCTGCCAACCGCACCCGAGCGATCGATGGCCGCATATGGCCGATTTCTACGCGGCCTGGCAGCGCGCCGCCGCCCACTCGGATCGCTCGGCGCAAACCGACTAGCCTACTTTTGCCACCGTCTAGGCAAAGCCTTAATTTTCGCGCCATGAGTGGCCTTTCTCATCCCATCAGACAAACGGCGCAGCGCACATGGTTCGACTAGCGCTATCATTCCTTGGACTCCTGCTGCTGACGGGCGTATTCCTGCGCGCCGGCCTGACGCGTGCACTGGTCGACGACCTGTTGGCCAACGAGCAGCAGCGGCCCATCACCCTGCGCGTATGGGATTGGTGGAGCCCCTCGGCCAACGAGGAGTACGGCCAGTACTTTGCCGAAATCGAGCGGCGCTTTGAGGCGCAAAATCCCGACATCGACGTCGTATACCAGATCGTGCCCTTCGGCAACTACGTGCAGAAGCTGTCGACGGCCATGGTCGGCAACGC